>CAWIDQ010000068.1:0-40212 GCA_963834695.1 uncultured Actinomycetota bacterium | reverse complement strand
AAGGATCGTCCGCCAGCGCCGGGCCCGGCCGCAAGGCACGCAGCCGACCGGCGTGCCCTACCCGGCCGGGTCCGCGGCAAACTCCAGCGACGCCAGAGCCCGTCCGCCAGTCAGCTGGGCTGGGCGGCCCACCCTTCGGCATCCGTCTGCGTGGTGGCGTAACCAGGCTGGGGTTTCCCGCCCTGGGCCGGCTGGCCCGCCGCGGCCAGGGCCGCGGCCACGCTCAGGTAGATATCGACCAGGCTGTCCACCCCGGTGATCGCGAGTACCCGCTGCACGTTGGGGGCAGTCACGACGAGCCGCATCCCCGCGCCGCTGGCGCAGGCCCGCTTATAGGCCCGGACGAGGGCATTCACGCCAGCGGAATCGCAGAACGTGGTGCCGCTCATGTCCACGATCAGCGTGGAGGGGCTCCGATTGAGCAGCGAGAGCAGGTCCTCACGGACCTGGTCAGCATTGACGAGATCGATCTCCACCGGCAGGGAGACGACGGCCACCTGGCCGACCCACAACACCGGAGAATATTCACCAGACACGCGTTGTCACCGTCCCGCTAGGAAAAGAGGGAGGGCCGCGTCTCTGGACCCGAAGAGCGGCTGGCGCGCCGGGCGCCCGCCG
Source organism: uncultured Actinomycetota bacterium (assembly GCA_963834695.1). GTDB lineage: Bacteria > Actinomycetota > Actinomycetes > Streptosporangiales > Streptosporangiaceae > JASHPR01. The sequence continues at coordinate 39,594 of CAWIDQ010000068.1, read as the reverse complement.
CCGCAAGCATTATGCTCGCCGGCCGGGCCGGGCACAAATCAGCTCGACCCGGCTCCTGACCGGCCCAACGGCCGGCGTACGCGGCGGTGACGCGCTGGGGGGCGGCACGCGCGGTGGCGGCGCGCGAGCGTCGCCGTAGTCTGGCTGCTGTGGCCCACGGCGACGACCTTCTTCCCCCGGAACCCGAGCCCGAGCCGGAACCCCTCCCGGCCATCCCTGCATCGGCCGGAGCGCTGATCTTCGACCGGCGCGGGCCGGCTGCTCATCCTCAAGCCGACCTACAAGTCGGGGTGGACCATTCCCGGCGGCGTGATGGAGGCCGACGGCGAGACGCCCTGGGAGGCCTGCCAGCGGGAGGTGCGCGAGGAGTGCGGCCTGAGGTGCGCACGCGGCCGCCTGGCGTGCGTGGACTTCCGCCGTCCTCGGCCGCGGCCGGCCGGGCGGGATGCGGTTCCTGTTCGACTGCGGCGCGCTCGGCGAGGCCAGCCTCGGCGCCGTCGTGCTGCAGCCCGAGGAGATCTCCGAGCACCGGCTGGTGCCGCTGCGCGAGGCGCTGACGATGCTCCGGGGACCGGTCCGGCGGCGCGTCAGGGCCGCGTCCCGGTCCAAGGTGCCGGTCTACCTGGAGGAGGGCCGGCCGGTGCCGGGAGTCGGCCCGTGACTGTCTTGCGAACCAATTGACGAATGCGCGATGAGCGATTAACGGGCCATCAAAGCCGATGAACCAGGGAGCGCCGGACGGCTATATGGAAGGATGACGGTCCGTTGATCTGGGCCTTTCTTCCGTTGCGCGGGCCGATTAGAGTTATATCCACCGGATGGCGAGGTGCCTGACATGCATTTGCGACGGTGGCTGGCGGTCCCTCTCGCGGTGCCGGCTGCCTTTGCGGCGTTGTCGATTTTCCTTCCGGCGGCCCAAGCCAGCGTCGGGGTGGGCGTCCAGGCCACCCCGGTCGTCCTGGGAAACGTGGCGCACGCGGGAGGGAGCTACGCGCTGCCGCCGGTGTACGTTCTCGACACCGGGACCCAGGCCGAGAACATCACCGTCCGGGTCGAGCGGCTGTCCAAGGGCACGGGTCACGCCGTGCCGCCGTCCTGGGTCCGCGCTACCGGCCCCGCCGTCCAGCTCACCTCGCACCAGTCGGCCCGGATTCCGCTGCAACTCGTCGTGCCGGGCGGCGCCCAGCCGGGCCAGTACCTGAGCGACATCGTCGTGGCCGGCTCGGCCGTGGTCTCGGCCGGGCGGGCCAATCTCGGCGTGGCCGCCGCCACCAGGCTGGAGTTCAGGGTGGCGCCGGGAGCCCCGCCGGGGTTGTGGCCGTTCGGGCCGCCCTGGATGTGGTGGACCGCGATCGGGCTGCTGGTGCTGGCCCTGGCCATCACCGGAGCGCGCCGGTCCGGGGTCCGGGTCCGCATCGAGCGGACGCCGTCGAACGTGTCGCGCGCGGTCGCCGGGCCGGGCCCCGGGCGGCGCCGCGCCCCGCGGGTGGTGATCGCGCTCGCGGCGGCGGCCGCGCTCGCGGCCTGCAGCACGTCCGGCGGGACGACCGCCGGGACGCCGGGCAAGGGCCAGAGCATCGCGATCAAGCTCAAGGTCGTCCCGACGATCGTGTCGGTGACCGTGTCACCGTCCTCCGCGGCCTTCGGCAGCTGCAGCGGCGGGAACGCGAGCGTCAACACCGCATCGACGTCGGCCGCGCTCGGCTTCCCGAACGGGCACTGCTCGCTGGGGCACGCCAGGGGCGCACGGGAGCTTCCCGATCACGATCACCAACACGGGCGTGGCGGCGGACGTCTACGTGAGCGGCGGGAACGCGGTCCCGTCCGACGGGGGCACGCAATGGGGATTGTGCAACTTCGGCACCAACCCGGCCAAGGCCTGCAGCGCCGACAGCGGGAAGCTGCCCGGGGCCAACCAGTACGTGGTGCAGAACTTCACCGCCGGCAGCATGAACCTGTCCGGGCTGACGGGCACCCTGACCTGTGACACCCAGTTCGCGGCCGGCCAGTGCTCGGCGGTGCAGGGGGACGCGCAGTCAGAGGGCATCCTGCTCACCGGCCCGGCCTCGAGCAGCGACCAGTCGACGTCGTTTACCGTCACGATCACCTGGACCGCGGTTTCGCTGGGCTGAGGCCCACGGCCGGGGCGGCGGTCAGCCCGCCCAGCCGGGCCGGACCAGCCCGGCCTGGTAGGCGAACACCACCAGCTGGGCCCGGTCCCGGGCGCGCAGCTTGGTCATCGCCCGGGCCGCGTGGGTTTTCACTGTGGACGGGCTCACGTAGATCTGGCGGGAGATCTCCTCGTTGGATAGCCCCGAGGCGATCAGCGCGACCACCTCGCGCTCCCGCGGGGTCAGCTCGCCTAGGCCGTCCGGGCTCCGCGCCCGCCGGGTCCGCGAGGCGAACTCGGCGATGAGGCGCCGGGTGACCGTCGGGGACAGCAGCGCCTCCCCGGCGGCCACCACCCGGACCGCCCGGATGAGCTCGGCGGCGTCGGTGTCCTTGACCAGGAAACCGGCGGCACCGGCTCGCAACCCCTCGAACACGTACTCGTCCAGCTCGAACGTGGTCAGGATCACGACGTGGACCGGGCCGAGGCCGGGGCTGGCGGCAATGCGCCGGGTGGCCTCGATGCCGTCGAGCCGGGGCATCCGGATGTCCATCAGCAGCACGTCCGGCACGGCGCGGGCGGCGATCCGCACCGCCTGCTCCCCGTCGGCCGCCTCCCCGACCACCTCGATGTCGTCCTCGGCGTCCAGCAGGGCGGCGAACCCGGCCCGGACCAGTTCCTGGTCGTCGGCCAGCGCGACCCGGATCATCGCTCGCTCCCGCGTCTGGCAGACCCCGGCCCGGCCGGCTCCTGCTCGCGGTGCTCGCGCAGCGGTAGCCGCGCCCGGACTTCGAAGCCGCCCTCCGGCCGCGGGCCGGCCTCGAGCGTCCCGCCGAGAGCCGCCGCCCGCTCGGTCATCCCGGCGATGCCGTGACCGGAGCCGTTGGCCGGGGCCGCGGGGCGGCCACCCGGGCCGGGCCGGCCGTCGTCGTCCACCTCGACCCGCAGCGCGTCGTGGCCGTAGCCGAGGCGCACGGTCGCCTGCCCGCCGCCGGAGTGGCGGGCGCTGTTGGTCAGGGCCTCCTGGATGATCCGGTAGGCGGTGAGGTCGACGTCGGCCGGCAGCACGGCCCGCTGACCGTGCTCCTCGATGCGGACGGCGAGCCCGGCGGCCGCCGCGTGGTCGACCAGATCGCCGAGGCGTGCCAGCCCCGCCGCCGGCGCCTTCGGGGCGATGGCGGTACCGCCCGCGTCGACGTCGCGCAGCACCCCGAGTATCGAGCGGAGCTCGACCAGGGCCTGCTTGCTCACGTCGTTGATGGTGACCAGCGCGGAGCGGGCGCGTTCGGGCTGGCGTTCCATGAGGTACAGCGCCGTGTTCGCCTGCACGTTGATGACCGCGATGTTGTGCGCCACCACGTCGTGCAGGTCACGCGCCATCCGCAAGCGTTCCTCGCTGGCCCGGCGGCGAAGCTCCTCCGCCCGGCTGCGCGCCAGCGCGGCCGCGCGCTGGCTCCGGATCCGGAGCAGCTCGGCGACGATCAGCAGGAACGTCAGCCCGGCGGCCAGCCCGAGCGTGAACGCGACGGTCGCGTGGCCGGGCTGGCCGATCAGCCACGGCGGCCACACGGACGCCACGTAGCCGACCACCAGGGACGCGATCGCGGCGGCGCGCTGCCTGGCCAGCACCGCGGTGAAGAAGGCCACGATCACCGCGAGCCAGGCCATGCGGGCGCCGAGCGCCTCCGCCCAGATCGCGGTCACCAGGGTGACCAGCAGCACGCTGACCGGGTAACGCCGCCGGGCGATCAGCGCGGCGCCACCCGCGGCCAGCAGGACGTAGGCCCCCGCCTGCGGCAGGGAGTGATGGTGCACGCGATGGCCCCAGCCCGCGGCCACCAGCGAGACGCACACGTCGACGACGATCACGGCCGCCGCGGTCGAGGCATCGATGACCCAGCTCCGCACGGTGCCGGGCCAGTGCGGGCGACGGTCGGCCAGCTCAGGTTCGCTCATCTTCGCCTCCGACGTTACGCGCCGGCTCGCCGGCCGGGCGTCGGCTCCCGGCCGGCATCCGGCCCGCCCGGATACCGCCGATGGCGCATCGCGCGCGCCGGGCGCTACCACCCAAGTCGACCCGTAACGGGCCGCGTGGCCGACGACGGCGCCGCGCCCGGCCGGGCACGCTGAAGCAGATCGTCCCGGCCGCCCGGCCGGGGCACGGCTCCACGAGAGGAGGGCTCATGTCGGTGATCGAGGTACGCGGCCTGACCAAGCGGTTCGGCCCGGTGCTCGCGGTCGACCAGCTGAGCTTCACGGTCGAGCCCGGCGAGGTGGTCGGCTTCCTCGGCGCGAACGGCGCCGGGAAAACGACCACGCTGCGGATGCTGCTCGGCCTGGTGCGGCCGGACGCGGGCACCGCCACCATCAACGGGCACGCCTACGCGGACCTGCCAGAACCGCTGCACCAGGTCGGCGCGGTGCTGGAGGCGTCCAGCTTCCACCCGGGCCGGACCGCCCGCAGTCACCTGCGGATTCAGGCTATGGCGGGCGAGGCGGACCCGTCGCGGATCGACGACGTCCTCGAGCTCACCGGGCTCGCCGCCGCCGCCGACCGCCGGGTCGGCGGGTTCTCGCTCGGCATGCGGCAGCGCCTCGGCCTGGCCACCGCGCTGCTCGCCGACCCGGAGCTGCTGATCCTGGACGAGCCGGCCAACGGCCTGGATCCCGAGGGCGTTCGCTGGCTGCGGGACATGCTGCGCGGCCTGGCCGCCGAGGGCGCCACGGTCCTGGTGTCCAGCCACATCCTGGCCGAGGTCGCCCACACGGCCGACTCGGTGGTGATCCTCGACCGCGGCCGCCTCGTGGCCCAGTCTTCGCTGGCCGAGCTGACCATTGGCGCGCAGGACCTCGAGGACGTGTTCCTCAGGCTCACCAAGGAGGTATCCCGATGACCCGGCTGATCCGCGTCGAACTGCTCAAGCTCCGCACGGTCCGGCTGACCTACGGCCTCCTGGCCACCGGCGCCGGGCTGACCGTGCTGTTCTCGGTGCTGGAAGCGTCGCGGTCCGGGCCGGGCAAAGCGGTCGGGCCGCTGAGCACCGCGGCGGGGCTCAGCTCGGTGCTGGCCGGCGGCACGTGGGCCCTGCTGATGGCCGCGGTCCTGGGCGCGACGGTCTCCAGCGGCGAGTTCCGGCATGCCACCGCCACGCTGACCTACCTGGCCACGCCGCGGCGCGGCCGGGTGCTGGCCGCCAAGGCGGCCGCGGCGGCGCTGGCCGGGGCGGTGTTCGGCCTCGTCGGGTACCTGATCGCGGCGGGCGTCGGGCTGGGCTTCGTGGCCTCCCGCGGCTACCAGCTGCCGGTCGGCGACGCCACGCTGGCCCGGTTCGGCATCGGCCATGTCGTGGCGGCCGCCCTGCTGGCCGTGATCGGCGTGGCCCTGGGGTCGCTGATCAGGTCCCAGCTGGCCGTGGTCATCGGCGTCCTGGTGTGGGCGGTCGTGATCGAGTCGCTGCTCGGCGGGCTGTTCAACTCGATCCAGCCGTACCTGCCCTACACGGCGGCAACCACCCTGGCCGGGACGCAACTCGGCGGGGCGGCCTTCGGGCCCGCCCATGACGCGGCGACCACCGCGACCGCGCTGCCGTTCGCCGCGGCCACCGCACTGCTCGCGGTCCTGGCCCTGCTGCTCGCGCTAGCCGCCGACCGGACCACGGTGCCCCGGGATGTCAGCTGACGAGCCTGCCCACGCTCAGCGTCTGCTCGGCCGAGGTCGTCGCCTAGGCCGGCGGAAGCGAGCGCAAACCGGTCGCGCTGATGCAGGCCACCATGATGGCCGTGGGTCCGGTCAGCTAGCGGGCAGGAAGTCCAGCAGCAGCGCGTTCACCTGCTCCGGGGCGTCCAGTTGCATCCAGTGACCCGCGCCCTCCAGTCGCTCGTACCGCCACGGGCCGGCCACGTTCTCGGCGGAGTCCGTCATCTGGGTCTCCGTGAGCGCCATGTCCCTCGTGCTCCACACACCCATGGCCGGGGCCTGCACCGGCGGGAGGACCAGCGGCGGGTCGACCCAGGATTGGGGCGGGACGTTGGCGCGGTACCAGTTCAGGCCCGGGGTGAGCGAGCCGTTCGCCTCCAGGTCGGCGATCACGTTGTCGGTATCGGGATGGCCAGCCCAGTTCCGGAAGTTAGCCCAGTCGTCGCCGGCCAGCCAGCGTTCGGCGATCCCGGGGAACTGGAACAGCAGCATGTACCAGGACTTCTCCCGCTGCCGCGGGCTGCGGCGGAAGGTCGACGGGTGGCCGACCGACAGGGCGACCAGGTGGTCGACGCTGTCCGGCGCGAGCGAGGCCAGCCCCCAGGCCAGGGCGGCGCCCCAGTCGTGGCCCACCACGTGGGCCCGCCCGAGGTCCAGGTCGGCCAGGACGGCCAGGACGTCCCCGGCCAGGAACGGAAGCGAGTAGGCCTCGACGTCCTCCGGCTTGCCGGAGCGCCCGTAGCCGCGCAGGTCGGGCACGATGACCCGGAAGCCCGCCCCGGCCAGGGCGGGCACCTGATGCCGCCACAGTCGGCCGGAGTCCGGGAAGCCGTGCAGCAGAACTACCGGGCGCCCCTCCCCGGTGACCTCGTACTCGATGCCGACGCCGTCGACGTCCACCCGCCCCATCTGGCCTCCCCCTTGTCACAGCGATCCGCGTTATGAGGTGAGGCTAGACCGCCACCACCCGAACCCGCACCCACGCAACGCCCGACCGGGCCGTGCGGCGCCTCGCTGCTCCGCATTTGTACCCGAAGGCTCGCCATGGGGCTCGTCAGGAAAGGCGGCTGAGCCGCCGGAAGCAGTACCCGGCCAGGGCCAGGGCCAGGGCGAGGTAGATCGCGGTCTCGGTGGCCTGAAAGCGCCAGTAGCGGCTGGCGGGCTGGTAGGTGATGGCCTCCCGGATGCCGTGGCTGGCCAGGCAGGCAACGAAGGCGGCGGGGCCCTGCCCCGGTGGGAAGGCGTTCCCTTGTGCACCCGCGCTCTGGCCGGTGTTTCCTACTGATGCGCAGACGGCCGGGGTGGTGCTGACTGGTTGCCCGGCGGCGTTGACGGGCCCGCTGGACAGGAGCCAGGCGCCGGGCTGGCCGGGGATGCTGAGGGCGTAAAGCGTGAAGGTGTCGCCGCCCGGGCCGGTCTGTGACGGTGCGGCGCCCCCTAGCGAGGTGACCGGGTTGACCGTGTGGTCGGGCGGGGCGAGGTTGGGGCGGACCCACAGCGGCATGGCGACCTGGAGGGCGGCGAAGATGGCCAGGGTGACGGCCATGGCCGGGATGGTGCGCCGGATCAGCGCCCCGGCGGTGACGCCGAGGGCGAAAGCGAACGCGGCGTAGCCGAGCGGGGTGATGCCGTGGGTGGCGAAGTTCAGCTGGGCGAACCGGCTCTGGGCGACGCCGACGGAGGCGCCGTCGGCGACGGCCTGGCTGATCGGCGCTGCCCACCAGGTCTGCATGAGGCACAGCGCTTCGGTGACGGCCATGGCGGTCAGGCCGCCGATGGCGAGCTTGACGGCCAGCCACCGGGTCCGGGTGACGGACTGGTTCCAGGCCAGGGCGGCGGTTCCGGTCTCCAGCTCGCGGGCGATCAGCGGGGCGCCCCAGAACAGGCCGATGACGGCGGGCGCCAGCAGGATGATCCCGGTGCTGAGCAGGAATAGCACCCCGTAGGGGTCGCGGACCAGGGACCCGGTGAAGTAGTCGGCCAGGTTCGCGCAGCTGCCGCCGTGGCAGCCGTCGAGCCCGTCGGCTGCGTACATGCTGGCCAGGTGCGGCCCGGTGGCCGTGAGCACGACCGCGAACGCGGCCGTCACCGCGGCCGCGATGATGGCCTGGATGCGGAACTGAAGCAGGCTGAGCCGGATCATGCCACCACTCCCAGGTGCTGACGGCGGGCCGGCGCCTCATCGCCGGCCCGGCTCATGTAGGCCAGCACCAGGTCCTCCAGGCTGACCGGCTTCACGGCCCAGGCCGGGTCGAGGATCGGCCCGTCGGTGCGGACCAGCAGGCTGCTCTGCTTGTCGGTGTGGCTTTCGGTGACGACCTCCAGGGCCGCCGGTAGGCTGCCGGGGTCGCGGCGCGGCCCGGATAGCCGGTGATGCTCGGCCAGCAGCGCGCTGACCTCCCCGGCGACACGGACCCGGGACGCGACGAGAACGACCAGGTAGTCGCAGACCCGTTCCAGGTCAGCGACCAGGTGGGAGGACAGCACGACGCTGAGGCGCTGCTCGGCGACCGCCTCCATCAGGCCCTGCAGGAACTCCCGCCGGGCCAGCGGGTCCAGGCTGGCGACCGGCTCGTCGAGGATGAGCAGTTCGGGCCGCTTGGCCATCGCCAGGGTGAGGGCGAGCTGGGCCCGCTGCCCGCCGGACAGCGACCCGGCCCGCTGCTTCGGATCCAGGGCGAGCTGCCTAATCCGCTGCCGCGCCAGGGTGTCGTCCCAGCCGGGGTTGAGCCAGGCGCCGAGGCGGAGATGGTCGGCGACCGTCATCCGGGCGTAGACCGGGGTGTCCTGGGCGACGAAGCCGACCCGGGCCAGCTGCGCCGGCCCGGCCGCGGGGCGCTGGCCGAGGACCGTGATCGTGCCGCGGGTCGGCGTGAGCATCCCGGTGGCCAGGCGCAGCAGGGTGGTCTTGCCCGCGCCGTTGGGGCCGACGAGCCCGGCGACGTGGCCCTCCGGGATGGCCAGCGTGCAGTCGCGCAGCGCCCAGGTCCGCCGGTAGGCCTGGCCGACCCCGCTGGCCTGGATGGCGGCGCTCATGCGACCCCCTCGGTGAAGCAGGCGCGAAAGGCGGTGCGGTAGATCGCATCGATGTCATCGGGCCCCAGGCCCGCCGCACGCGCCGAACGGAGCCAGCCGTTCAGTTCAGCGAGGAACCGGGCCTGGGTGGCTGGGTCGGGTCCGGACGGCACGCGGGTAACGAACGTGCCGAGACCAGGGCGGGCGCGGACCAGTCCCTCCCGCTCCAGCTCACGGTAGGCCTTGTGCACCGTGTTCGGGTTGATGGCCAGCCGGCCGACCACCTGCTGGGCGGTGGGCAGCCGGTCGCCTGGCTCCAGCATGCCCATCCGCAGGGCCTGGTGGACCTGCTGCACCAGCTGCAGGTAGGTGGCGACGCCCGACGTCTCGTCGAGCTGGAACTCGATCATCGATCTCTCATTCCACTAATAGCTTAGTAGAATGAGACTAACGGTCCTGGCCGGCCGACGCAAGAGCGTTCAGGCCCGGCGCGGGGCCGAGGGATACGGGCCAGTTGAGCAGCCTATAGATACCCTTCGGGGCTTTTGCCGGGCTAGGTCGGGGCAATTGCCAGTCAGATCCCGGCGAGGCCAGCTTCCAGAGCCGGGACGACGCGCGCCGCAGCGTCATGACCCGCGTACCAGGTGCAGGCCAGACCCACGGCCGCGACCAGGCCCGAGCCGAGCAGCCCGCGCAGCGCGTCGGCCAGCCGGTCCCACACGTCGCCGGGAGGCAGATCCGTGGTGACGACCTCGTCCGCCGACAGCGGGAAGTCCAGGTCGGACAGGTACTCGTCGAGGTGGTAGGGAGCGGCTATCACCCGCACACCATCATGCAAGCGACGGCCCGGGATCCCCGGGGCTACAGGCACGTCAGGCATCTCGGACCACGAGTCGGCGCCCGGTAGCCGTAGGCCCGTTGCGAGGGCGACCCGGCCCGCCCGGACGACCATCCGCAGCAACCGGGCGGGCCGGAGGGCTGCTAGACGCCGCCCTCGTACTTGAACGAGAGCTGGAGCTTGGTGCGGAACGTGATCCCCCCGCCCTCGTCCAGGTGGATGTCCTGCTCGACGACCTCGGCGACCCGGAGGTCACGGAGCGTATTGCCCGCGGTCTTTATCGCCTCGGTGGCGGCGTCCTCCCACGACGTGTTGCTGGTGCCGATGACGTCGATCACCCGGTACACGGTCATGCCAGTCTCCCTCGTCGGCCTACAAGAACCGGGCCGCCGATGCGGCCTCAGAGCCAGACTGGCAGCCTGCCGGGGCGGTGGCCAGAGCCGGCCGCGGTTATTCGGAACCGGGCATCAGCCGGCTGGCCGCCGTCCGAGGAAGAGGTGACCGCGCAACGGGGCGCCCGAGCCCGGCTTGGCGTTGGCCGCGGTCTCGTCGCTGGAGCCCGGCTCGGCGCGGGGGGCGAGGGCGGTCTCGTCGCCGGGGCCCGGCTGCGGCTCGAAGCCCGCGTCCGCGAGCAGCCGGAGCCACGTGCCGCGGCGGAACGCGCCGAGCCGGTGGGCCTCGTGCACGACCTCGACGGCGCCGTCCGCGGTGTACAGCGTGAACTCGTACTCGGACTGGATCCAGTCATCGGCGGGATCCGGGTCCCACGTCCACTCGCGGAAGCTCGCCTGGCGCCCGGCGGCATCCCGGGCCCCGCCGCCGCCTCCCGTGGCCGGCTGGAATGTCTCCGCGGTGTAGTCGGGAACGAACGCCGCCAGGCCGCCGGGCCGGCAGTGCGCGTACGCGGTGTCGATCACCTGCCGCAGGTCATCCTGGCGGGTCATGTAGTCGATGGCGTCGTGCACGAGCACCGCGTCGAACGTGCGGCCCAGCCGGATCGTCCGCATGTCACCGCGGATGTGCTCGCATTCCGGGTTGAGCCTGCGGGAGACCGCCAGCATCTCCTCGGACTCATCGACGAGCGTCAGGGCGAACCGCCCTTTCAGGTGGGCGGCGACCCCGCCGCCGCCACTGCCCAGGTCCAGCACCTCCCGCACCGGCGGCGTGGCCGACCCGAACACTGCGGCCAGGTGCGCGGCCTCCTGGACGTACTCCTCCGGCGGCGAGATCAGCGGCCACCAGTCGGCGAGATCGGTGTAGAGGCGGTAGTCGCCCGGCATGCGGCCATCTTGGCTCACGCTCGGCTGCTCTCACCACCGGTCCGAGGGCCGGCGCACCGGCGGCCATGTTGGTAGCGTGCCGCTTGGCGGGCACCGATACAGCGGAGGGGAAGCGCTATGACCGAGATCACGTGGCTGGACGCGACCGCGCAGGCCGAACTGGTCCGCCGCGGCGAGATCAGCGCCGCGGACCTGGTGGACGCGGCCATCGGCCGGATCGAGGCGGTGAACCCGATGCTGGACGCGGTGATACGGGACCGGTTCGATCAGGCGCGGGCCGAGGCCGCCGGCGACCTGCCCGACGGGCCGTTCCGCGGGGTGCCGTTCCTGTTCAAGGACATCGGCTGCCAGGTCGCGGGGGAGGCGACCGGGTTCGGGGTCTGGCCGATGCGGGACCAGCCGTGGCCGGTCACGTCGTACCTCGCCGCGGCGTTCCGGGCGGCCGGCTTCGTCCCGCTCGGCCGCACGAACGTGCCGGAGATGGGCACCACGGTGACCACCGAGGCCGCCAGCTTCCCGCCGGCCCGCAACCCGTGGGATCCCGGCCGGTCGACCGGAGGTTCCTCGGGAGGATCGGCGGCGGCGGTGGCCAGCGGCATGGTGCCGGCCGCGCACGCCAACGACGGCGGGGGGTCCATCCGCATCCCGGCCAGCGAGTGCGGACTGGTCGGGCTCAAGCCGAACCGCGGCCGGGTCAGCCAGGGTCCCGAGATCGGGGAAGGCTGGGCGGGCGGCACGATCGACGGCGTGGTGACCCGCACCGTGCGCGACGCGGCCGGCATCCTGGACGTGATCAGCGCCCGGCAGCCGGGCGAGCCCTACTACGCCCCGCCGCTGCACCGCCCGCTGAGCCAGGAGATCGGCGCCGACCCGGGCCGGCTGCGGATCGGATTTGCCGACCGGCCGGGCCGCGAGGGCTTCCTCGATGACCCGGAGTGCCGCGCTGCGGTGGCCGCCGCCGCGCGGCTGCTGGAGTCGCTCGGCCACCACCTAGAGGAGTCCGCGCCGGAGGCCATGGCCGAGGAGGAGTTCGTCCAGGCCTTTACCACGATCATCGCGGCCGACACCGAGGCGTTGTTCCGGGAGTTCGAGGCGCTGCTCGGCCGGCCGATCGCCGAGGACGAGATCGAGCCGCGCAACGCCTTCTACCGGCAGGTCGGCGCGGCCGCGGACGCCGTGACGTACCTGCAGAGCCGGGCGTGGATCGGCAAGTGGGCCCGGCGGATGGCGTCCTGGTGGACCGGCCACGACCTGCTGCTGACGCCGACCCTGGGCGCGCCCCCGCCCGAGCTGGGCTGGTTCACCGAGGAGGGGCCACTGGCCGAGGGAGGGCGGGTCGTCAGCTTCATCCCGTACACGGCGCAGTTCAACATGACCGGCCAGCCGGCGGTGAGCCTGCCGCTGCACTGGACGCCGGACGGCCTGCCGGTCGGCGTCCAGCTCGTGGCCGCCTACGGCCGGGAGGATCTGCTGATCCGGGTGGCCAGCCAGCTCGAGCAGGCCGCGCCCTGGGTGCAGCGGCACCCGCAGGTACACGCGTAAGGTGCCGGTCAGCGCCGGCGGGCCCGCTGCTCCGCCGTGCCCGCGTGATCGGGGCCTGCGTGACCGGCGTCCGCGGGCTGCGCCGGGCCGGGGTGGTCCGGGGCCGCCCGCTGGATGGCCGCCACCGGGTCGCTCGACCGGGGTGCGGTGGACACCCAGAGCTCGCGGACCAGCACCTGGATCGCGCCCGCCGCCGGTATGGACAGCAGCGCGGCGACGAAGGCGCCGAAGATCCCGCCGATCCAGCTGCCGATGCTCGCGCCGACCAGGATGGACAGCAGCACGAGCAGCGGGTTGACCTTCACCGTCCGGCTCATCACGACCGGGTTGAGTACGTGGTTCTCGATCTGGGTGTAGGCCAGGAACACGACCAGGGTGACGATGCCCGCTGTGAGCGAGTGGGCGGTGGCGAACAGCACGGTCGGGATGCCGGCCAGGGCGCCGCCGATCATCGGGAGGAAGTCCACCAGGGCCACCCATAGGGCCCAGAGGAGCGGGTACGGGACGCCGACGATCAGCAGTGTCACGAATACGACGATGCCGGCGATGATCGAGGTCAGGATGTTTCCCAGCATGTACCCGGTGACCCCGCGGTTGACCTCCCGCGCTATCTGCGCGTAGCGCTCCGCCCGCGCGGGCGACATGTTGCCCAGCAGGCCTTCCCGCATGCGGGGGCCCTCGAGCAGCAGCAGCACCGTGAGCACGAAGATGGTCAGCAGCGCGATCACCAGCGAGAACGCGCCCTTGCCCACGCTGAGGGCCGGCGCTGCGAGGCCCCTGCCGAAGTCGACCAGCTTGGGCACGTTGTGCTGGATCCAGGCCTGCACGTGATACCGGCGCACCAGGTGGCCGATCCAGCCCTGGCCGTGCTCCGCCTTGCTCACGTACGCGGGCAGCGTGTCGGCCAGGTGGGTGATCCCGTTGACCAGCGGCAGACCGAACGCCAGGGTCAGGCCGATGAAGACCAGCACGCCCCACAGCGTGACGACCGTCACCGCCCACCCGCGCCGGGGGATCTTCCAGCGCTGCAGGAACACGACCAGCGGGTTCAGGATCAGGGCCAGGAATCCCGCGACGACGATCAGCAGAATGACGTCCCGGAGCCGGAAGATCAGCTTACCGAGCAGGTAGGCCGCCGCCACCACGGCCACGGTGACCAGGATTGTCCGCAGCGGGACCCCGGCGGACTCTGCGGACTTCCAGAGGCGGGCCCGCCGGGAATCGGGCGGTGGCGAACTGTCGGACATAAACACATCATGTCAGCCGCTGCACAGCGGCGACCCCTTCCTGGACGGCGCGACGTCAGCATCAGCCTCGGCTGACCACCCGGTTCGTTCGGGGCACGACCCCCGGCGATCCGCTGGCGTGGGGTCGATGAAGACGTGCGGGACCTGCGGAAGCTTCTCGGCCAGCCGCCGGTCGATGTCCTCGGCGAGGTCTTCGACCTGGCCGGCGCTGATGTCTTCGCTGAGGTCCACCCGTGCGGCGATGATCAGGTGGTCCGGGCCCAGGTACATGGTGAGCAGGTCGAGCAGCGCGTCGATGCCGGGTGTCTGCTCGATCTCGGCCCGGATCAGCTCCAGCTCCCGCGGGTCGGCCGCCTTGCCGATCAGCAGGTCCCGGCTGTCCAGGCCCAGCTTGACCGCCACCACGATCAGCAGCGCGCCGATCGCGATCGAGGCCGTGCCGTCCCAGACGGGTGAGCCGGTCAGTTGCTGCAGCAGCAGCCCGCCGGCGGCCAGAGCCAGGCCGACCAAGGCGGCGCTGTCCTCGAACAGCGCCGCCTTGACCGTGATGTCCGGGCTGCTCTCCACGTGCTCAAGGAGCTCGACGTTCTCGCTGCGGGCCTCGCCGCGCATCTGGCGGTAAGCCCGGATCAGCGACGTGCCCTCCGCGACGAACGCGACGGCCAGCACCACGTACGCGACCGTGAAATCGCTGCCGCCGGAGCGGCGCAGCTCGAGCAGCCCCTCGAAGACCGAGAAGCCGGCGCCGGCAATAAAGATCCCGAACGCGGCCAGCAGCGACCAGAAGTAGCGCTCCTGACCGTGGCCGAACGGGTGCCGCTCGTCGGCGGGCCGGTCGCCCTGGTGCAGCGACGTGAGCAGGAACGCCTGGTTGAGGGTGTCGGCCACCGAGTGCGCGGCCTCGGCGAGCATGGCGCTGGAACCGGACAGCAGGCCGGCGGCCAGCTTGGCCAGGGCCACCACCACGTTGGCCGTCCCGGCCACCAGCACGGTGCGGCGGGTGGCGTTGCGGCGGGCGGGCTTGCGTGCGGTAGCGGACGCCATGGGTGGCGCGCTGCCCGCCAACGGCCTGGGTAAACAGAGGGCCCGGTCAACGACGGCGCTGGCCGGCGCCGGACGATCCCGGCGACAGCCTCCTGCCCTGGCCTGTGTAGCGGGCCGAACGCCGGGTAGTGCGGCCGTCTGGGCAGCAGCAGAAGGAGATGGTCCAGTGACCAGGTACGGATACTTCCTGGCTTCGGAAGAGCACGAGCCACAGGAACTGGTGCGGCTGCGTGAGAGCCAGTCCGGAGCGACACCGTGATCAGCACAAGCCCCGCGGCCGCGACCGGCGCCGCGACGCTGCGCCGCGAACTGGCGGCCCGAGTGGACGGGGAGGTCAGGTTCGACCCGGGCACCAAGGCCGTTTACGCGCAGGACGCCTCCAACTACCGCCAGGTCCCCATCGGCGTAGTCCTGCCCAGGACCGCCGACGCGGCGGTCAGCGCGGTCGCGGTCTGCCGCGAGTTCGGCGTTCCGGTGCTGTCCCGGGGCGGCGGGACCAGCCTGGCCGGCCAGTGCGTCAACGAAGCGATCGTGATCGACTGGACCAAGTACTGCCACGGGCTGGTCTCGGTCGACCCGGCCGCGAAGACCGCCGTGATCCAGCCGGGCATGGCGCTGGACAAGGCCAACGACGCGCTGGCCCCCTCCGGCCTGATGGTCGGGCCGAAGCCGTCCACCCACGTCAGCTGCACGATCGGCGGCATGATCGGGAACAACTCCTGCGGGTCCACGGCCCAGGCCTACGGCAAGATGGTCGACGCGGTGCGCAGGCTGGAGATCCTCACCTATGACGGGCTGCGCACCTGGACCGGCGAGACCAGCGACGAGGAGTACGAGAAGATCGTCGCGGGCGGCGGCCGGGAAGCCGAGATTTACCGGCGGCTGCGCGAGATCCGCGACGCCTACCTGGGCCAGATCCGCACCGGCTACCCGAAGGTGCCGCGCCGGGTGTCCGGCTACAACCTGGACTCGCTGCTGCCCGAGCGCGGGTTCCACGTGGCCCGGGCCCTGGTCGGCAGCGAGAGCACCCTGGTCACCGTGCTGCACGCGGAGATCGACCTGGTGGAGGTGCCCAAGCACAAGTCGCTGGTCGTGCTCGGCTACCCGGACATCGCCGAGGCGGCCGACGTGGTGCCGCTGGTGCTCCGGCACTCTTCGGTGCTGCTGGAGGGGCTGGATGACACGCTGATCTCGCTCGAGCGGGAGGAGCACCTGTCGGTCGACGCGCTGGAAGAGCTGCCGGAAGGCTCCGGGTGGTTGATGATCGAGTTCGACGGGGACACCCAGCAGGAAGCCGACGACCGCGCGCACGCGCTGATCGACGAGGTCAACAGCGACGGCAGCCATCCCAAGCCGCATGTCGCCTACACCGAGAATCCGAAGGTTGAGGAGCGGCTGCAGGACGTCCGCGAGGCAGGCCTGGGCGCGACCGCCTACCCGCCGGGCAAGCATGAGACACACGAAGGCTGGGAAGACGCCGCGGTGCCGCCGGAGCGGCTCGGCGACTACCTGCGGGATTTCCGGAAGCTGCTGGAGCGCCACGACTATCACGGGGCCTCGCTGTACGGCCACTTCGGGCAGGGCTGCGTGCACACCCGGATCCCGTTCGAGCTGCGCACGCCTGAGGGCATCGCCGCCTACCGTTCCTTCATCGAGGGGGCCGCCGACCTCGTCGTGTCCTACGGGGGGTCGCTGTCCGGCGAGCACGGCGACGGGCAGTCGCGCGGCGAGCTGCTGCCGAAGATGTTCGGTCCCGAGCTGATGCGTGCGTTCGGCGAGTACAAGGCGGTCTTCGACCCGGGCAACAAGATGAACCCGGGCAAGATCGTGCACCCGGACCGGCTGGACGAGAACCTCACGAGGCGCGGCTTTTTCCCCAAGGAGCCGGTCACGTTCTTCCACTACCCGCAGGACGGCGGGAAGTTCTCGGCCGGCGCGGCCTCACGCTGCGTGGGCATCGGCAAGTGCCGCGGCGACGAGGGCGGGGTCATGTGCCCCAGCTACCGGGTGACCCGTGAAGAGGAGCACGCCACCCGCGGCCGGGCCCGGCTGCTCATGGAGATGGTGCGCGGCGAGGTCATCACCGATGGCTGGCATTCCGCCGAGGTGCGCGACGCCCTCGACCTGTGCCTGGCCTGCAAGGGGTGCCGGAAGGAATGCCCGGTCGACGTGGACATGGCCACCTACAAGGCCGAGTTCCTGGCCCATCACTACGCGGGCCGGCTGCGTCCGGCCGCGCACTACTCGATGGGGTGGCTTCCCGCGCTGGCACTGCTCGCGTCGACGGCCCCGGGTGCGGTAAACGCCGTGGGCCGTGCGCCGGGGCTTGGCCGCCTGATCAAGCGGGCCGGCGGCGTCGACGGCCGCCGCGAGCTCCCGCGCTTCGCCGGGGAGCGCTTCACCCGCTGGTATGGCCGCCGGGGCCGGACCATAAGGGGGGAGGCGGGCGGGGGAGAACCGGTCCTGCTGTGGCCGGACACGTTCACCAACAACTTCCACCCCGAGGTCGGGCAGGCCGCGGTGGCCGTGCTCGAAGACGCGGGGTTCCGCGTGGAACTGCCCGCCAAAGCGGTGTGCTGCGGGCTGACCTGGATCTCCACCGGCCAGCTCGGGGTGGCCCGGCGGGTGCTGAACCGGACCCTCCGGGCCCTGCGGCCCGCGCTGCAGGCGGGTAGGCGCGTGGTCGTGCTCGAGCCGAGCTGCGATGCGGTATTCCGCTCCGACGCCGCCGAGCTCACCGGCTCCGACGATGCCCGGCTGCTGGCCCGGCAGACCAGGACGCTGGCCGAGCTGCTGACTGAGGCCGGCTGGCGCCCCGGCGGGGAGAACCCAGCGGGGATCCACGCCGGCGCCACGCGGGCCATCGCCCAGGTGCACTGTCACCAGCACGCCATCATGGGGTTCGACCGCGACCTGGACCTGCTGCGCGCCTGCGGCGTGGACGTCGACGTGCTCGACAGCGGATGCTGCGGGCTGGCGGGCAACTTCGGCTTCGAGCGCGGCCACTACGACGTCTCGGTGGCCTGCGCCGAGGACGGCCTGTGGCCAGCCGTCCGGGACGCTCGCGAGGACACCGCCATCCTGGCCGACGGATTCTCCTGCCGCACCCAGATCCAGGCCGGGCACCTGGGCCGCGAGGGCATCCATCTGGCCCAGCTGCTCGCCGGGATGCTCGGCGGGCACGAGCCAGCCAATGAGAACGGAGGATAGCTCATGACATCCGACAGCGGCCGGCCGTACGTCGACGCGCAGGCCCTCACCGATCTCGACGCCTACGTGTACGAGGCCGTCGCCACCCTGGAATATTCCGGCCGCCCGGTCACCCGAGCCGAGATCGTCGCCGTGAGCGACCTGGATGACCAGACGGCCAGCGAGGTCCTGGACGAGCTCACCGAACTCGGCGTGCTCCTGCGGACGACGGCCGGCGACGAGGGGGACGTCTACGAGCTGGCCCGGCGCGACTGGAGCGCCGCGCCGGACACGCCCCCCCGCTGATCCGCATAGATCCGCCGCTCGCGGCCCCCAGCGCATCCGGCGCCTCCCCCGGACGGGAGGCGCCGGATGCTCGTGACGGCGGGGTTAGCCCTGCTGGGCGCGGACGCCGGCCTCGACCCGGTCGCCAAGGTTCTTGTCCACGTTGCGCCAGTAGCCGAACGCGCGCTGCAGCACTGGCTCGGTCACCCCTTTGAGCAGGTGGCCGACGATGTTGCCGACCAGCCGGTCGCGTGCGGCGTCGTCGAGGACCTCGCGGACCATCGTGCCCGGCTGGCCGAAGTCATCGTCCTGCTCGCGCAGGGTGTAGGCGGTGCGCACCATCTCCCCGTCGGAGTACCAGCTGGCCGGACGGTAGCGCTCGCTGTCGGCCTTCGGCCCGTCCTTGGAGTTCGGCGCGTACACCGGGTCCGAGACGTTGACCACCCGCATCACGCCGTCCTTGCTGTAGGAGTGCACGGGAGCCTTCGGCGCGTTTACCGGGATCTGCTTGTAGTTCACCCCCAGCCGGGCGCGGTGCGCGTCGGCGTAGGAGAACCCGCGGGCCAGCAGCATCTTGTCCGGGCTCAGCGCGATGCCGGGCACCAGGTTGTTCGGCTCGAACGCCGCCTGCTCCATCTCGGTGTGGTAGTCGGTCAGGTTGCGGTCCACGGTCAGCCGGCCGACCTCGATCAGCGGGTAGTCGCCGTGCGGCCACACCTTGGTCAGGTCGAACGGGTTGAACCGGTAGGTCTTGGCCTCCTCGAACGGCATGATCTGCATCTTCAGCGTCCAACTCGGGAACTCACCGCGCTCGATCGCCTGGTACAGGTCCCGCTGGTGGGCGTCGCCGTCGGAGCCGGCCAGCCGGTCGGCCTCTTCCTGGGTGAGGAACTCGATCCCCTGGTCGGTCTTGAAGTGGTACTTCACCCAGAACCGCCCGCCCGCGGCGTTGATCCACATGTAGGTGTGCGAGCTGTACCCGTTCATGTGCCGCCAGTCCTTCGGGATCCCGCGGTCGCCCATCAGGTAGGTCACCTGGTGGGCCGACTCGGGGGACAGGGTCCAGAAGTCCCACTGCATGTCGTTGTCGCGCAGGTTGTTGTCGGCGCGGCGCTTCTGCGACCGGATGAAGTGCTGGAACTTCATCGGGTCCCGGACGAAGAAGACCGGGGTGTTGTTCCCGACCATGTCGTAGTTGCCCTCGGCGGTGTAGAACTTCAGCGCGAAGCCGCGCGGGTCGCGCCAGGTGTCGGGGCTGCCGCGCTCTCCGGCCACCGTGGAGAACCGGATCAGCGTGTCCGTGCGGGTGCCGGGCTGGAACACCGCGGCCTTGGTGTAGGCGCTGACGTCGCCGGTCACCTCGAAGTGCCCGAACGCGCCGCCGCCCTTGGCGTGCGGCTGGCGCTCGGGGATGCGTTCCCGGTTGAAGTTCGCCATCTGCTCGATCAGGTAATGATCTTGCAGCAGCACCGGGCCGTCTGGGCCTACGGTGAGCGAGAACTCGTCGCTCTCGACCGGGATGGCCGCATCGGTGGTGGTGGGCTCGGGCTTGGTGGTCACTGCCATGCCTCCTGGTTGTTTCGCGCTTCGTGCCCGGAGCTCAGGCAGGGCTGATCTGCGGGCGCGCAGTCAACGTCCTCGCTGCGGGCGCAGCGCCGCCCGCGAGGTGATGATGGTTGTCGGATCAACGGGCGCAAAGGTCATAACGCGAGCATGGTCCCCCGGTTTTCTGGAACGAAACGGGTCTCGGCCGAGGGAGTTCCCGGAACAGGCGCGCGAGCTGTCACCATTGGTCAACCTCAGGTTGACATGAGCCGTCCGTCAACCTAACGTTGACGTATGGCCGAATTCCCCGTGCCCCTGGACAGGCTAATTTCCTACGTCAAGGTGCTGCACCCGGCCGGAGGGCCGCTGGAGAACCTTTCCGACGCGGTCGGCGTCGCGGCCGGGCTTGATGAGCAGTCCGATGCGCTGATCGGCCACTTCGTGGATCAGGCCCGGCGCTCGGGTGCTACGTGGAGCCAGATCGGCGCCAGCATGGGCGTGTCCAAGCAGGCGGCGCAGAAGCGCTTCGTCGTCCAGTGGCAGAGCGCCGACTTCTCCCGGTTCACCCAGCGGGCGCGGAACGTGCTGGCCGCGGCGGGCCGGACCACCGCGGCTTCGGGCGCGGACGTGATCGACACGGGGCACCTCACGGCGGCCCTGCTGAGCGAGCCGGCCGGCCTCGCGGCCAAGGTCATCCACGGCGCTGGCCTGACCGACGAGCAGATCCTCGCGGTGCTGGGCCTGGAGCCCGCTCCCGGCGGTCCCGACGCGGGCGCGGACACGCTGCGCGAGCTGCGCTTCACCGAGGCCGGCCGGGCCGCACTGCGGACCACGGTGAGCACGGCTCTGCGCATGCGGCATAACTACATCGGCACCGAGCACCTGCTGCTCGGGATCCTGGTCGCCGACGATGGCACTCGGTCGGGCCTCACCGGTCTCGGCCTGACCGCGGAGCAGGCCGAGAAGGCGCTCGCGGACGAGTTCGCGAGAATCCAGGTCCCGCGCCGAGTTTCAGATGAGAAACGGCAGGAAGAGGAACCTAGGTGAAAGCACTGGTCAGCTGGGAGGACGCCGACGGCACTCTGCACCGGTTCCAGATCGCTTACGACCCGGACGACGCTGAGGCCAGGTACTTCCTCGAAGGGCTCGAACTGCACGTCCGGTTCCGGCTGGAGACGTTCGACGCCGGCAGCGATGCCGGCCAGGATGTCCGCCCGGCCGCGGACGGGCCGGAACGCTCATGACCAGCGCGGGCTATGATCGGCTGGAGGCAGCGCCTTCCCGCGCGGCGTGAAGGCAGGCAAGCGCTAGGTGAACACAGTGACCGTCACGCAGACGTCGTGGCACGAGACCGTCGGCGGGTACCGGCACGAGGCGTTCCTCTACTGCGGCACGGATGAGTTCCTATCCGGGACGATGTCGTTCATCCGCCGGGCGGTCAGCGCCGGTGACCCGGTCCTCGTCGTGGTGGGCGGGGAAAAGGTCGACCTGCTCCGTCGGGAGCTCGGCGCCGCTGCCGAGCACGTGAGCTTCGCGGACATGGCCGGCGTCGGTGACAACCCGGCCCGGATCATCGCCGTCTGGCAGGAGTTCGCGGCCGCCCACGCCGGCTCGAAGCAGCTCTGGGGAGTCGGGGAACCGGTGCACGCCGGGCGCTCCCCGGCCGAGCTGGCCGAGTGCCAGCTGCACGAGGCGCTGCTGAACGTGGCCTTCGGCGCGGCAACCCCGTTCTGGCTGCTGTGCCCGTATGACCTCGAGGCACTGTCCGCCGAGGTGATCGACGAGGCCCGCCGGACGCACCCCTTCGTCGCCCGGGGCGACGAGAGGCAGGCGTGCGACGCGTTCCGGCCCATCGACACCGCCGACCCGTTCGACCGGCCGGTACCAGCGCGCCCGGCCGACGCGGCGGCCATGTCTTTCGAAGCCGGCACCCTGCGCCAGGTGCGGACGTTCATCACCGAGCAGGCCGGGCGGGCCGGGCTCGGCCAGGAAGCCACCGCGACGATCGTGCTGGCGGTCGGCGAGATCGCTGCCAACAGCCTCCGGCACGGGGGCGGTCACGGCGAGGTTCGCGCCTGGGTCCAGGACCGCTCGCTGGTCTGCGAGGTATCCGACCGGGGCCACATCACGTCGCCGCTGGTCGGCCGGGTGCGACCGGTCCCCGATGGCCGGGGCGGGGCCGGACTCTGGGTCGTGAACCAGCTGTGCGATCTCGTGCAGATCTTCTCGTCGCCCCGCGGTACCACGGTCCGCGTCTACCAGGACATCTGATTCCGGCGCATCCGCGATCAGGCGGGCGTCACGTTCAGTGAATCCTTTTCATCCGCCGATCCGCCCCAGAGTGGGTGGACAACCACGGGAGGACGAAAAAGACTCAGTCCGCTGGCTGTGACGGCGGCCGGCCGCCGACCCGCATGACGATCTCGGTCGCGAGGTCACGCAGCTTCATGTTGCGGTTGTTCGAGGCCCGGCTCAGCGTCGCGAAGGCCTGGTCGGCGTCGCAGCGCGACTCGGCCATGACGATGCCGATGGCTTGGTCGATGACGGCCCGCGACCGCAGCGCGTGCTCGAGTTGCGCGGCCAGGTCACGGGCCTCGGCGTAACGGCCCACCACCACGATGGCGGCCGAGGCCGGCACGGTGAACAGGGAGATCAGGTCCTCGTCCAGCTGGCTGAACCCGTCGGTGTCGTGGCTGGAGAGGTTCAGCGCTCCCAGGCGGCGCCCGGCCAGGCCCAGGCCGGCGACAGGTAGCTCCGGAGCCCCATCTCCTCGGCCAGGCTGGTGAAGTCCGGCCAGCGCTGCTCCGCCTCGTGCAAGCTCCACCGGTTCACCTGCTGGCGCCGGGCGGCATCCAGGCACGGGCCGTCGTTCAGGAGGTACTGGCGGCGGTCCATCTCGCGGGTTTTCTCGTCGGTGGCCGCGATCGTGCTGGGCTGGTCCTTGGCGTCGAGCACGGTGACGCTCGCCGCGTGGCAACCCGGGATCGAGCGCAGGGCGAGCGCGAGGATGCTCTCCAGCGTGTCGCGGACCGACTCGTTCTCGGTCAGGGTTCTAGCCAACTCGGTCAGCGACTCGACGAGATCCTCGTACCTCTCGCCGAGCAGGGATCCAGGTGTTGCATCGTGGGTCACGGTCGTTATCTCCCCTGATCCAGCCGGGGTATCGCCCGACAGTGACTACATGATGCCCGCCAGGCAGGCCGCGAGACAGGCTGTGCACCCTGCCCCCGTCCGGGGCCGGGCTCTGGTCGAGGAAGGAGGAGGGGGCCGCGATATCCGTAACGAGACCACAGCCGGCCCGGCCTGCGCGCATGGCTGACTCCTGCTGCCACGAGTGACGTAGGTAGCCACGCTGCCGGACCACGTTTGCTGCGGCGCGTGTGCCGCGCGGTGTCAGTATGGCCGAGGTGCCCGGTTCGGTCAAAGCCGCCGGTCAGGGCGGTACAGAACTCTGCGTCAGCCTCGGTACCTGAGCCCCGGCTGGGCTGCCATCTCCTGATCGTGGCGGCTCGGCACCTGCAACTGAATCGTACAGCCGTCGGCGCCGGACCGGATCTCCATCCGGTCGCAGACCTGGTTGGCCAGCCACAGCCCGTCTCCTGCGCTGGGTTCCAGGCGCGCGCAGGCCGCAGGCCGAGGAACGGGTCGCTGACGCTGACGCCCGGCTGGCGGAAATCGCACACCACCGCGCCAGGCTGCTCCCAGGCCCGCACGGCGGCGGTGCCCGGTCCCTGGTTCTTGAGGTAGGCGCCGACCTCGCTGACGGCCAGGACCAGGGTGTCGGCGCGGTCGCCGGTCACCCCGTAGGCCGCGGCGCGGTCGGCGATGAACCGGCGCAGCTCGCGCAGGTCCCCGTCGAACGGGAAGGCCGCGGCGTCGGCCGGCGGCTCCGGAAGCGGGCCGGTCTCGCATGAGCGCACGAACTCCGCGGGGTCCGTGAAATCCGGCGAAGGGCTCAGGCGCGACCCCGCGATCTGCGCTGGGTGGGTGCGGAGCGCACCGGTGACGATGTCTGGACCGAGGGTGCGCGTGTCGTAGGGGCAGATCATCGAGATGCTGGCGGGCGCGAGCACCACGTTGAGCGCTGACTCCATCCGCGTCCAGGCCGCGATCTCGCGGGCCGAGCGCCCCGCCCACACCGGCTCGGCCAGGATGCGCACCCCGTTCCTGTCGCTGTTACCGCCCCTCCCGCTGGTGTGGTTCTTCCAGTAGCGATAGAACGCGGCCACGCGCTGCGGCGGCCGGCGGCCGAAGAACGCGGACTCCGCATAATCCACCTCGCCGCCGCGTGGTCCCAGCGCCGCGCTGATCAGCTCGAGGTTGGCGGGAGTGGTGACGGCCAGCACCGGATCGCCGGCGGCCAGCCCCTCGGCCAGGAACGGGACCGCAGTCTGGAGGAACTGCTGGTCGCTGTCGTAGACGCAGGCCCAATGCCGGAAAGCCCCCTTGGTGCTCATCCGACAGCGCTCCCTTGCCTGCCACCCTCGGGCAGGCGGCCAGGGTCCGGCGCGATCCCGCTGGCCGGCGGATCGAGGGCCAGCCCGGGAGTGGAGTCCCAGCCGACGATCTGCAGCACGGTGACGAGCTGCGCGGGGACCTCGTGCAGCACCACCCGCTTGCTGTCGCCGCGGCCGTTACCGCTGGCCTCGCCGTCGTCGACCCCGGTCGCAGCGACGATGGCCCGCAGCCCCGCGAGGTCGCAGTAGCTCACTCCGCCCAGGCTGAGGTGAATCTCGTCCCGGCCGCTCGTGCTGGCCTGTAGGGCCTGAACCAGGGCCGAGTAGGTGGACTCATCGATCTCGCCCTCGATGGCCAGGCCTGGCGGATGGCTGGTGCTGGTGATCCGCAAGACGCCATCGTCGTACACGGGGCGGCTCGTCATCGCGAATCTTCACCCCTCGACATGTCAGCGGCCGGGGCGGTGCACGCTGAGCGGACGGTAGCGCCGTGCCGGGCGCGGATTCGGAAGGTCATCTCTCGCTGGGC
Source organism: uncultured Actinomycetota bacterium (assembly GCA_963834695.1). GTDB lineage: Bacteria > Actinomycetota > Actinomycetes > Streptosporangiales > Streptosporangiaceae > JASHPR01. The sequence continues at coordinate 14,816 of CAWIDQ010000068.1, read as the reverse complement.
CGCTAGGGTCCCCAAACTATACCGGGCAGTTGACTGACCAAATGTGGCATATACGGCAAAAGGGAGATGAGGATCGATCATCTCCCGGGCGGCGGCCGGCCCAGGCCGGCAGGTGGGTGACCCAGCCCCTCCATCCGGGCACCCACCTGCCGGCGGCCCCCGCCGGGACGCTAATCGGGCGGGCCTGCCGTGACGCTCCGCGTCACGGGGAGCAGCCTGAGCTGCGCACTGTCCGCAACTCTCGGATCGGGTACGGAGAAGGAGCCGGAGCGGAGATGCCGTCCCGGCCGGGAGAAACGAGCCTGCCGATGGCCTGCTCTTCACGCATGGCTAACTCCGGAGATCGCGAAGGAGATAGCTAGCCACGCTGCCGGACTAGACAGTGCGGCGCGAACCGCGCTGATAAGTATTACCGCGTCGGCGGCCCGGGGTCAACGCGGTCGGCCGGACGGCCGGGGCCGGCAGTGGTGTCGCGAGGGCCGCCCGCTGCGCCGCAATCTAGACTCGGAGGGCAATGGCCAGGCTGGCAGGCGAAGATGCGCAGCGCCCGGGGAGCGCCGGGACCGCCTGGCCGGGCGCGAGCGACGTTAGGAGTCGGCGATATCGGGCAGCGGGCTAGTCATGGCTGGCTCAGATCCCCAGGGCTGCGCGCCGGTCGCTGCGGGAGGCAGGCCGCGAACGTGTTTCCGCCGCCGAGGACGTGGTAGTGGCTAATGGGACATGACATGGCCTGGGCAGCTGCCGATGGCGAGGTGGATGTGAGTTCCGCGGAGGCGGGGCTGGCCGTGCTGCTGGAGGCGTGCGAGCGGTCCCTGGAGGAACTGGGGGCCGCGGTCCCGCCCGGCCCAGATGCGGGCGCTGCTGATCATCGGCGGCGCGGGCAGCCTGAACCTGAGCCGGCTGGCGGAAGCGCTGGGGGCGTCGGCGTCGGCGGCGAGCAGGCTGGTGGACCGGATGCAGGCGGCGGGGTTGCTGACCCGGGACCGGGCGGCGGCCAGCCGGCGTGAGATCGTGCTGGTCCCGACGGAGTCAGGCCTCCGGCTGGCGGAATGGGTCCGCGGGCGGCGCCGGGCGGCGCTGGGCCAGGTGCTGCAGGCGATGACCCCCGATGGTCGGCAGGCGCTGGCCCGGGGGCTACGGGAACTGGCGACTGGCGCGGCGGGGAGCTAGCGGCGGGCGCGCCGGAAACCTGGGTGGGATTGCGGCCGAGGGCCGGGTCAGCGGATAGCAAGCGGCTAGCGCGCCGGGGAGCTGATCGGGGCCGGCTGGCGGGGAGCTGGCCGGGATTACGGGCGGAAGCCGGTTCGTGACCTCCGTTACATTTTCGTGATCCGGGGTTGCCAGACGGCCCGGGGCGTGAGAGTCTTTCCTCATGTCAACAATTTCTATGCGTCAAGTATCCGAGACGCGGGACGCGGCGGTGCCGCCGGCGGCGGCGGGCCGGACGCTAGAGAGCCTGGCCGGGCTGGACGACCGCGAACTACTGCGGATCGTACGGTCACAGCCGCTGGCGAGCGCCCGCCGGGGCGCGGCCTGCGAGCTGCTGGTCGCCGGCACCGACACCTGGTGCGGTCGTGCGTGCAGCGCTACAAGCGCAGCCCCGAGCCGGCCGAGGACCTGATGCAGGTGGGGTACGTCGGCCTGCTGAAGGCCATCAACAACTTCGACCCCGATGTCGGCGGCAGCCTGGCCGCCTACGCCCAGCCGTGCATCTCCGGCGAGATCAAGCGGCACTTCCGGGACAAGCGCTGGCAGGTGCACGTCGAGCGGTCGATGCAGGAGCGGGTGCTGCAGGTCCGCGACGCGACCCGGCAGCTGACCCAGCAGCTGGGGCACATGCCGGCCGACGAGGAACTGGCCGGCCACCTGGACATCAGCGAGGACGACCTGCGCGAGGCCCAGCGGGCCGACCTGGTCTTCCAGCCGGCCTCGCTGGACGCGCCGCTGGCCGGACGGCCCGACGCGGCCAGCCTGGCCGACGTGCTCGGCGAAGAGGACCCGGAGGTCGAGCACACCCTGGACATGGAATCCGTCGCCGCGCACTGGGACGAGCTGCCCCGCCGCGAGCAGAAGATCCTGCTGCTGCGGTTCTACGGCGACATGACCCAGGCCGAGATCGGCCAGCAGCTCGGCATCTCCCAGATGCACGTCTCCCGGTTGCTCGCTCATGCCCTGGCCTACCTGCGCGAGCGCCTGCTCGGCCTGCCGGAAACCGTGTCGGCCGGCCGCTCGCCAGCGTCGGCTCCTGACCCCGCCACCCCGTTGCCGCGCCCGCCGTCCCGCCCCGCCGCGGGACGGCGGGCGCGGCGGGTTTACGTCGGCCTTCCCGGCCCGCCAACGGGGTACGTGTAGCAGCGTGACTGAACGATTCGATGCCGCGTGACCCCGCACATCACCAGGGTGGCCAGCCAGGTCTACCGGCTGCCCGATGCCGCGGCCGTGGGGGCCCACGGTGACCTGCCAGTACCTGATCGCCACCACCGTGCGACGCCAGCGACGGCGGCACCGGCCAGGGGTTCAGCTGGGCTGTCCAGGCCGGCGCGCAGGCGATCCGGGCCATGGTCGAGGCGGACTGCGGCCCGGTCGCCGAGGGCGGCCCGGTGGTACCGGCGGCGGCCTGGGACCGGCTGTGGTGGCACCTGCGCGAGGCAGGCGGCGGCATCACCACGCTCGCGATGGCGGCGATCGACATCGGCCTGTGGGACCTGCAGGCCAAGGCCGCCGGGCTGAGCCTGGCCGACCTGATCGGCCGGCAGCGCGACCGGGTGCCGGTCTACGCCAGCGGCGTCAACCGGCACCTGACGCTGGCGGAACTCGCGCGAGCAGGTGCAGCCGCTGGACGGCGGCCGGGCACCGCCGTGTCAAGATCAAGGTCGGGCTGCCCAGCCTGGATGAGGACGTCGAGCGGGTGGCGCGCGGTCCGGCAGATCATCGGCCCGGGCCGGCAGCTGATGGTCGACGCGAACCAGCTCTGGGACCTGCCGACCGCCCGCCGCGCCGCGCAGGGCCGCTGTCGGCGTTCGACATCTTCTGGCTGGAGGAGCCGCTCCCGGCCGAAGACTTCCAGGGCTACGCGCGGCTGCGCGCCGCCATCGACATCCCCCTCGCGGCCGGGGAGAGCCTGTACACCGAGGCGCAATTCCGGGACCTGCTGCTGGCCGGCGCCGTCGACTTCGTCCAGCCGAACGTCTGCCGGGTCGGCGGCATCACCCCGTTCCTGCGTATCGCCCGGCTGGCCCGCCTGTTCGACATCCCGGTCATGCCGCACCTGCTGCCCGACATCTCCGGTCAGCTGGCCATGTGCCTGCCGCTGCCCGCCATGGTCGAGGACATCGATCAAGGGTCCTTCGCCGCGCTCGGCGCGCTGGCCCGGCCCAGCGGCGTGGTCGTCACCGGCGACAGCCTGCGGGCGCAGACCGGGCCCGGGCACGGGCTGGTCTTCGCCACCGACACGCTGGAAGAGGCTGGCCCGGCCTGAGCGGCGTCCGGCCCGTTATGGCCGACGGCGGGGACGGTCAGCAGCCGCGAACGGTACCGGAACCCGGCACCGAGTCCAGGCCGGGCGGGGGGACCATGTGCAGCTGCGCGGGAGTCTCCAGCTGCGCCGGGATCGCCCGGATGTGCGGCGCGCCCGGGGTATACGGGTCCGGGGGCCGGGGGTTCGCGTCCAGGTAGCACGCCACCAGCGACGCGAGGGTCTGCTGCCCGGCGGCGTTCGGGTGGAACGAGCCGCCGTTCACCGGGTTGGGGAAGTTGAGGTACGGCTTCACCGAGTTCGTGTACTGGCCGCTCGCTCCGCACGGCTCGTGCCCGTCCCAGATCGCCGCGGGGGACACGAACTCGACGCCCGCCGCCGAGGCCGCCTCGTACGTCCGGTTGGTGAGCTCGTCCTGCAGCGTCCGGATGCCCGCTCGCTCGGTCACGTTCAGGCGGTTCAGGATGCTGGCGCACTCGGGCGGGAAGAACGGGAAACCCGGCGCGGCCCGGGCCGGGAACAGGTACGGATAGCCGATCACGATGATGCGGGCGTGCGGGAAGTCCTGGCGCAGGGTGCGGAAGAGCGAGGCATCCTGATCACCGATCTGCTCGATCGTGGCCGGCCCTCGACTGCGTCAGCAGCGGGCCCGGAGGGATGCGCTTCTGCGTCGCCTCGCTGACCCCTGGCGGCGGGAACATCGTGTCCAGGCAGTTACCGGATTCCAGGCAGGTCAGGACGACCTTGGAGAAGATCGCGTTGTTCCCCCCGATGGTGAGGGTAACGAGCCCGACCGAGGGCTGGACCTTCCCGTTGATCTGAGGCGGGACCAGCACGGCCCGGTGGGTGGGCACGAGGATCTGGCTGATCAGCGCGCCGGAGCACGCGGTGAAGCTGAACGACGCGCCAGGGTCCTGCCAGGCGCAGGAGCTTGATCAGCAGGTCCGGATAGGCGTACGTCACCGAGCGATCGCAACTGGTCGCCGCGGTACCCGGGGCGAACGGCGTCAGGCCCTCGCCCGCCGAGTAGGAGTCGCCCAGCGCGACGTAGCCGCCGTGAATGCCGGTCACCGCGGAGGGCAGCGGATGGCCGGCCGGAACGTCCTGGTTCTCGTGCCAGGCCGAGATGCCCAGGTACGCGACGGCGACGACGGCCCCGAGCGCGGCGCCGAGCATCCCGGTCAGCGGTGTGAACAGGCGCCACGGCTCCTGATTGTCTGCGTCCGGGAGGTGCTGCGGCCACAGCCCCCGTGAGGACCTGCCGTCACTGGTCTCCCGCAGGGACCGGAACAGCAGGCCGGGCCAGGCCCACACCGCGCCTACGGCGATGCCGGCCAGCGCGAACCCGAGGAAGAGCCAGCGGGTGGATCCCCCCGTGTCCGACGTGAACACCCACCAGGCGGCTCCGGCATCCACCGCCGCCACGAAGACCAGCGCGGCATACACGAAGACGTCGTCCGCGCCGCGCAGACGACTCCAGTTTGGGTGCCGGATTTCAATGACGGTGCCGCTGCCGAGCGCGCCGAGACTGAGATTGGTCAAGACGACGAAGGCGTAGCCGAGCACGGCCACGATGGTGGTCCCGCCGAGCGGCGGCTCGCCCAGCGCCGCCCAGAACACGACAACGAACAGGACAATCGCCGCGGTCGGCAGTACAACAAGGTCCAGAAGGCCCCATTCGCGCGGCTGGCCCGCGTTCTGATTCTGGCCTGGTCCCACGGAAACGGGAAAAGTTCTTGCCATCGTCAGCCCCCCGTCTTGCTATAACGGAGGATCCGACGGCCGTTCAGATACAGTCCAGACGCCGTTTGGCTACAGTCGTGGAACTGGGACAGGCATCAGCCCCTGGCCAGCACCATCGGTGGCCAGGGGCTGATCTCGTCCGGGATTCGTCCCGGGGCGGCGTGCTCCCGGGAGCTGGCTACAAGGTGACCAGCCGGTCCAGGAGGCCGCGGTAACCCCGGAGCGTGTTGCGCAGGTCCTCGGTGTCGGCACCGTCGCGCTCCCACTCGCCGCGCAGCCCGCGTTCGCGCTGCTCGGCGCTGGCCACCAGCGCGGCGATCGCCTCCGTCACCAGCTCGGACGCGGCGGCCACCGATCCGCGGGGATCGTCGACGAACGTGGACTGGATGGCGGCCCAGCGCTCATGCATCCGCTCCGGATCGCCCGCCAGGCCCGGTATCCCCATTCACCGGCGCCTGGGGACGCGCCGCCTCGGGGATGACATCGGCTGATGTTGTGCCAGTAGCAGGTGCGCTCCGGCGACCCCGGCCGGCCCCTGCGGTGCCCGCAGGGTCTGCTTCTGCGACGGCAGGATCACGCCCCGGGCGGCCGCCGGCTGTCGCGGGCGGCGCCTGTCCGATGATCACGTCGTCCTCTTCGAGGATCACGGCGTCGGGATCGGCGACGCCTTCCTCGCCGACGAGGCCAGATGGCTTGGCCGGACCTCCGGCCTCCAGGCCCCTGACCAGATCCGGGCCTGGCTACCGTCGGGTTGACTTCCTGAGCCTCAGCGTCGTTGCTCATGACCCTCTTCTTTCCTGCGGTCGACGTGGCGACGTCGGACGGTGGGCAGTTCTTGGCACCGCCCTTCCACTACCGGGCAGGGGCGGGGCTAAACAGGCCGGGTCGTGGTCAGCGCCGCGCGTTGTGGCTGTCTGCCTGCGGGGGCCCGGCAATCGGCGTCTCGGCCGTCGGCTCGTGCCCGTCCTCGTGGGCGTGACCGTCCCTGGCCCCCGGAACGTCCTTATCGCCGGGCCCGGGGACGGGTTCCGGCGCCGCGTCGGACGGCTCACGGCTCGACGAGCCCCACGGCGTCATGTCGGCGAGCGCCCGCCGCATGTCGCGCAAGTTGGCGTCTCTGGGCACCTTGAGCGTGAGGTACGAGATGGCTCCGGTCGGGATCGGCAGCCAGAAGTTCACCAGCCGCCAGGCGAGCACGCCCAGGGTGGCCACGCTCCGGGTCAGGCCGAATCCGATGAGGAGCACCGGCGTCACGGTGTCGATGATCCCGAGGCCGCCCGGCGTGAGCGGGATGGCCCCGAGCACGTTCGCGATCCCGTACGCGGCGAACAACCCCACCGGGTTGGCGAACTTGCCGAAGGCGGCGATAAAGCACCACAGCGAGGCCGCGTCGAGCAGCCAGTTCAGCGACGCCCAGGTCAGTGACTGAGCGAGCACCGCCCGGTTGGTGCCCAGGGCGCGGATCGAATCCGCGGCCTCCCGCAGGATCTTCTCGAGGCGATCGCCGCCGACGCCCGGGATCCGCTGGCCGATGGCCCGGACGATCCGTTCCGCCCGCTTCTGGCCGCGGGTGATGCCCAGGATCAGGACCGCCATGATGGCGAGGATCACCGCGCCGACGATGGCCACCGTCCCGTAGATCGGCTGGAAGCCGGACAGCGGGATAGAGATCACCAGCGCCGTCCAGAGCAGGACGTTCAGCACGATCGTGGAGCCCATGCCCTTGGTCGCCATCATCACGCCGACGGAGGTGCCCGGGATGCCCTCCGCGGTGAACAGCTGGTAGCCGAGCCCTGCGCTGCCCACCGTTCCCGCGGGGATGACGTGCGCCACCGCGGCCGCGGACAGGTCGATACGGAACAGCCGGGACAGGCTGGGCCGATTTTCTGGCGGCAGCAGCACCCGGTTCAGCAGCGCGTAGCAGAACAGGGACAAGCCCTCGAGGATCAGGCCGGCCGCCATCCACCACGGATTCAGCCGGTTGAGCAAGTACAGGTCCTTGCTGGCCCCGACGAGCTCGGGGATGACCAGGTACTCGACGATCAGTGCCAGGATGAGGAGGATCACCAGGCGGCGCAGCGGGCGCCGGGCCGTTCGCAGCCGGGCACGCCATCCTTTTGGTGGCGTTTTATCCGGTTTTGCCTGCGCGGCCCGTTGACTCAAGTCAGGAAGTCCCCCAGAACATAGCCGCCCACCTCGGTAAATATCTCGTCCCTCTCAGTATCACCCGGGCCCGCCGGAGGCCAGGCCATACCTGCTGCCCCGGGTGCGCCTCCTCACACATCAGCGCCCGGCGCCGGCGCCGCTGTTCCCAGGTTCGGCGGGTTTGTGCCGGCCCGTTGCGGGCAGTGCCTAGCGGACCCATCGGGAGGCAGGACTGTGACCACGCGGACAGCACGCGGCCGAAGCCGGAGCGCCAGGTACGCGGCGCGGCGGGCCGCCAGGAGCCGGCAGCTGGGGCTGCTGGCCCGCGCCGGGTTCGCCGCGCGCGGGGCCTTGTACGTGATCATCGGCTGCATCGCGATCGGGATCGCGTTCGGCCATTCGAGTCACCAGGCCGATTCCACCGGGGCCGTGCGCCTGGTGGCCGCGACGCCGGCCGGCCTGGTCGCGCTGTGGCTGCTCGCGGCCGGATTCGTCGGGCTGGTGCTCTGGCGGCTGTCGGAGGCGGCTTACGGCGCCACCGGGCCGGGCGGGCAGAAGGCGGGCGCCCGCCTGGCGGCGCTGGCCAAGGCGGTCATCTACGGCTTCCTCGCGTTCAGCATCCTGAAGTTCGCGCTCGGCGTCGGGGCCCCGGTCTCGAGCAACCAGCAGTCGGCCGACCTCACCGCCACGGCCCTGCATCATCCCGGCGGCCGGCTCGTGGTCGTCGCCGTGAGCATCGGCCTCATCGTCGGCGGCGCGTACATCGCCTACCAGGCCTGGCGGAAGCGCTTCCTCCAGCAGCTCGACCTGGCCGGGGCCAGCGCCGCGACGCGGCGGACGGTAACGCGGCTCGGCCAGATCGGCGGGATCGCCCGGGGCGTGGTGTTTGCCGCCGCCGGGGTCTTCCTGGCCGTCGCGGGCGTCAAGGCCCAGCCGAGCCAGGCCAAGGGCGTCGACGCCACGCTCCGCGCGTTCGCGATGACCCCGCTCGGCCCGTGGCTGCTCGTGGCGGTGGCCGCCGGTCTGGTCACGTTCGGCCTGTTCTCGTGCTGCGAAGCGCGCTGGCACAAAGTGTCATGAGTTAACTGCGCAACGTGAGACGGGCTGGGGTGGGCGCGCCTGGCCCGGCAGCGGGCTCACACGCGGGGGATCGGGGCGCGGCACTGCGGGCAGGTGGTCGGGGGATCCTCGTCCGCCGTCCCCGCCCTGCTTGGTGACCAGGGCGCCGAAGAACTTGCTGCCGCCTGTGTCGTGGTGGTGCCCTCGCACCACCACACGCCGCATCTGGCCGCTGTTCATCGCGGCCAGGCCGCCGTCCGGTGCTGGGCCCAGCGTGACCAGGGCCTGGAACTTGTACCGCTTCATCGAACCGACACCACCTGCGAAACCCGCCAGGAGCCGTTGACTGCCCATCAAGAATTATCGTATCGCGATATAAATCGTCGGCCGGCATCAGCCGCCCGACGCCGGGCGGTTTCCGGGGGGCGGTGTCCCCGGTGCCTGGGGCGCCGGGCCGGGAGGCCTTATGCTGACCGAGCGGCCGGTGCGCCGCGGGGGAGCGAGGCGGATGTGCAGGAACTGACCAGCGAGGACTACGAGAACCTGCTGGCGTTCCGCACCAGCCTGCGCCGCTTCCTGCACTGGAGCGAGACCCAGGCGCGCGCCGCGGGCCTGACCCCGGCTCAGCATCAGCTGCTGCTGGCGGTCAAGGGGCACCGCGGGCAGGACGGCCCGACCATCGGCGACCTGGCCGGCTACCTGATGCTGCGGCATCACAGCGCGGTCGAGCTGACCGACCGGGCCGAGGCGGCCGGGCTGGTGGAACGATGGCGCGACGCCGAGGACGGCCGGGTGACCCGGGTCCGGCTCACCCAGGAGGGCGAGGCCCGGCTGACCCGGCTGTCCCAGGCTCACCTCGATGAGCTGCAGAGCCTCGCGCCGGTCCTGGGCAAGCTCGTGGCCCAGTGGACCAGCCCGGCTCACGGCTGAGACTCACCCCGGCCCGCGGCACAGACCCGGCCCGCCCGGTCCGCGGTCGCTCGATTGTCTCCCTGCGTCCATCGTTGGGCATCAACACTTCGGGCCATAACGAAACGTGCGTGCCCCACGCGGGCAGGCTGCGGTTTACCCGGCCCGGGCGGCCGACGCGCCGGCCGCGGCGAACGTGCTCTCGATCAGCGCGTCGGACAGGGTGAGGCGCCGCGCCGGCCGGTCGGCCAGCGCGAGCGCGGCCATCGACGCTGCGTGGACCAGGTCGACGGCCGCGCCGATCCCCAGCGACGGGCCGTCCGGCGCGGCGGCGGTCAGCGCGGCCTGCAGCAGGTGACGGGCGCCGAGCACCCGGGCCACGGCGCGGGCGCGGGACCCGGCCGGACGCCCCGCGACCAGGCGGATCACCGGCCCCGGAACGATGAGCAGGGCGCCGCCGTACCCGGCCCGGGCCGCCTGGAGCAGGCCCGCGGGCACCGCCCTCACCGGCGCCGGGCCCGCCGCGCGGCCGCGATCCCGCCGGCCAGCGCCGCGCCAGCCGCCAGGCCGGAGAGCAGTCGCGGGCGCTGGTCCAGCCACAGCTGCGCGCTGCGCGCGTGCGACCTGGCGTCAAATATCCCGTGCGGGCCGTGATCCCGGCCGTCCGGGCCGTCGACCGGCTGGTACAGGTTGTCCGGCCGGCGGTTGTCCACCTTCTGGCCGGTCTGCTGGGAGTCGTAACCGGTGCGGGCCAGGTAGCGGTCGAGCAGCGCGGGCACGACCTTGTTGGCCGTGACGGTGGCCGCGGTGGTGGCGCCCACCCAGTACTGCCTGCGGCGGGGGTGGTCGGCTGCGAACACCACGCCGCGGGCGGCGACCTCGGGCTCGTAGATCGGGGGCACCGGCTGCGGGTGCCGCGGCAACCGGGAGCGTACCCAGGAGAACTGCGGCGTGTTCACGGCCGGCATCTGCGCGACCGTGACGTGCACGCCCGAGCGCTCGTGCAGCAGCTCGCAGCGCAGCGAGGACGTGAACCCGTTGATCGCGTGCTTGGCGCCGCAGTAGGCGGACTGCAGCGGGATGCTCCGCGAGCCCAGGGCGGACCCCACCTGCACGATCGTGCCGTGCCCGCGGGGCCGCATCAGGGCCAGCGCCACCATGGTCCCGTGCACGAACCCGAGGTAGCTGACCTCGGTGACCCGCCGGAACTCCTCGGCTGAGATCTCCGCGAACGGCGCGAACACCGAGGTGAACGCGTCGTTGATCCAGACGTCGATCGGGCCGAACAACTCCTCCGCCTGCCGGGCGGCGTCTCGTACCTGCGCGTAGTCGGCCACGTCGGCGCTGAGCGCGAGGGCCTTGCCGCCCGCGTCCTCGACGTCCCGGACCGCGCCGTCCAGGCCGGCCTGGCCGCGCGCGATCAGCGCCACGTTGGCCCCGCGCTCGCCGTAGAGCCGGGCCGTCGCGCGGCCGATGCCAGCGCTGGCCCCGGTGATCATCACTGTCTGGGTCATGGATCTTCGTCCTCCTTCACTCGTTGCGTGCCGCCCGGTCACAGCTCGTGCCAGGGCGACGCCAGCCGGGCGGCGCATTCGAGGAGCATCGCGTGCACGAACGCCTGCGGCAGGTTTCCCCGCAACTGGCGCTCGGCGACGTCGTACTCCTCGGCGTACAGGCCGGGCGAGCCGCACGCGGCACGGTTGCGCTCGAACCAGCGGGCGGCCTCAAGCTCCCGGCCCTGCTGCTGCAGGGCCAGCGCCAGGACGAACCCGCACAGCAGGAACGCGCCCTCGGCGTCGCCCAGCGGCCGCTGGTCGTGCCGGAACCGGTAGGCGTAACCGTCTTGGGTCAGCTCGGCCAGGTAGGCCTCGAGCGTCGCGACCGTGCGCGGATCGTCGGCTGCCACGGCCCCGCGGACCGGCGGCATCAGCAGCGCGGCGTCCAGGCCCGGGTCGTCGGCAGAGCGCTGCCAGCGCCCGGACGGGTGTGCCGCGTGCCGGGTCGTGTCCGCCAGGATGACGTCCGCGAGTCCGGACCACTCCGCGGCCTGTGGCCCGGCGGTGCAGGTCCGGGCCGCCGCCCGCAGCCCGGCCGCGCAGATCAGCCGGCTGTGCGTCCACGGCTGGTTGTCGATCTCCCAGATCCCGGCGTCGGGCTCGCGCCAGCGCTGCGCGATCGCGGCGGCGGCAGTCTCGGCCGCCTTCTGGCTCTCCGAGTCCAGCCGGTCATGCTCGCCCGCGGCGGCCAGCAGCAGCAGCGACTCGCCGAGGGCGTCGAGCTGGAACTGCCGGTTCACCCAGTTGCCGACCAGGTCGAACCCGCCGGGGTAGCCGGGCAGGTCGAGCGGGCGCTGGTCGGGCACGCGGCCGCCGTCCACGGTATAGGCCGGGACCAGCTTCGGGCCGTCATCGAGCAGTCGGCTGGAGATGAACCGCACGGCGTCGTCGAGGAGGGAATAGCAGCCCGCGGCCGCCGCGGCCCGGCCGGCGTAGACCTGGTCGCGGATCCAGGCGTACCGGTAGTCGTAGTTGCGCCCCTCCTCGGCCCGCTCGGGCAGGCTGGTGGTGGCGGCCGCGACCATCCCGCCGCCCGCGCTGGTCAGCCCGCGCAGTACCACCTGCGCATGCCGGGCGTCCCGCGCGGCGACGACCCCGTCCAGCGGTGGCACAGCCTCTGCCCAGCGTTCCCGGGTGGCGCTCCACAGCTGGGCGGGATCGGCCGGATCGTCGCGGAGCGGGTCGGCGGACAGCTCCAGGACGAGGTCACGCGTGTCCCCGGGGGGCACGGCCACGTTCATGGCCAGCACGGACGCCCGCCCGGCGCGGTGCACCCGGGCCTGCCCCACGTCACCGGACCAGCGCACGTGCAGGTCGCCGGCGTGGCCGGTCCACGCGCCCCGATCGTCGCGCTTGACCGACCGCAGGCCGTGCTCGCCGAACCCGGCGCGCAGGTCCAGGACGATCTCGACGTCAGCCGGGCAGTCGCGGGCGACGATCTGCCGGAGCACCACGACGCGGCCGGGATCGCCGGGGAACGTAAGCGCCTCACGGCATTCGGTGACGCCGTCCGCGGTGACCCAGCGGCTGCGCCAGATCAGGGTGCCTTCCTCGTAGTAGCCGCCCCAGACGAACGTGCGGGCCGGGGTGACCGCGTACACGCCGTCGCCGCCGATCAGGGCGGAGAAGACCGCGTCCGAGTCCCACCGCGGGGCGCACATCCAGACGATGTCGCCCCGGGGGCTGACCAGCGCGCCCCGCTCGCCGTCGGCGATCAGCGCATAGTCCCGCAGCACGTGCGGGTGAAATCTGGGCATCACGACCTGCTACCCAGCCCGTGATGGTCCATGCGGGCCGCCGCGTCACACCATCCCGCGAGATCACGCGGCGCGAAGCCTCCCGCCGTCTCGCGGCTAGGGCTCCTCCCGCGACGCCCAGCGGAAGACCCCTTGCGCCATCGTGGAGGTCGAGGCGTCCGCCCGGGCCGAGAACACCCGGCGGTGGATCTCTCTGATCGCGGGGTCGTCTGGGGCCGCGAGCCGGGCCAGCTCGGCCAGGTGGCCGGCTAGGCGCAGCGCCCTGTCGGCCGCGCCGTCCCGGTGCCCGCCGTCGGCCTCGGCCAGCGCCTGCTCGGCGAGGGCCAGCGCCCGGTCGGCCAGCACGGCCGGGCCCGCCGGCCAGGTCGGCCAGCTCGGCCGCCAGCGCCCGCTCGGGGGCGGGCTTGAGCGTGGCCGGGTTGCCGTCCCACCAGCCGCCGTAGAGCCGCCAGACGTTGCGGACGATGAACTCCGGCTCGTCGTAAACCGGCCGCAGGTAGGGCCGGGACTCGAGGCCTGCGGGCGGCCGGACGGAGTGGATGGCGTCGTCCAGCCGGCCGCCGCGGTTCATCACCTCGAGCGTCTGGTCGACGAGCGCGTCGAGCAGCTCGGCCGTATCGGCGAGAGCCTGCCGGACACGGTCGGCACCTGCCACCGGCAGGCCGTGACCGGGCAGCAGGTACTCCGGCCGCAGCGCGATCATCCGGCGCAGCGCATCGGCCCACTCCCTCGGGTAGCGTTGCACCTTCTGCGGGTTACCCGCGTTCGGCGACGCCCAGATGAACAGGTCGCCGCAGCACAGCACCCTGGCGTCGGCCACCCAGGTCACCGTGTGATCGTCGGTCTCGCCCTTCTCGTGCCGCAGCAGGAACGCGCGGCCGCCCACCTCCAGCCGCAGCTCATCGCGGTAGGTGCGATCCGGGTACCGGTAGCCGGTCGGCCAGCGCAGGTTCTCCAGGCCGAACTGGCGCCGGTTGATCACCTCGTTGTAGCCCGTGGTGAGCAGGTACCTGTCGAACCGGCGCGGCAGCGCCTCGTGCGCCACCACGACCGGCGCGGGCCAGCCGCTCTCCGCCGACTCCGACTCCCAGGCCGGCATCCCGAATACGTGGTCGATGTGGCCGTGCGAGTACACGGCGCTGTTCAGCCGCTGGCCGCTCCACCGTCGCAGCTCGGAGTGCACGGCCGCGGCCGCGAAGGAACTCCCGGTGTCCACCAGCACCAGGCCGTCCGGCGTGGCGAACGCCGACACGTTGGCGAAAGAGGGGACGAACGCCACGCCGTCGGCAATTTCGGTCAGCCCGCCGAGGTGGCTGAACGGGTGGTACTCGCTGGTCGGGACCACGCCGCGCCAGAGCCGGTCGGCCAGCCCCAGGATGTCATCGGGCATGCCGCGGGGCACCTCTCGTTGTCGCGCCACCGCCCGGTGACGCCGTGGATGCTCTTCCGCAGAAGTCTGGCAGGAACACCTGCGGGCCGGGACCGCCGCCGGGTGGCGCGACCCGGCGGCGGTCCCGGCCTCAGGCCGCTTTAGCGGCGCACGCGCCAGCCTGCTCCGAGGCCGGCCAGGTGCAGCGCGACGCAGATCAGCCCGAGGATCACCAGGCTGGCGGGCGCGAACACGGCGTCGGTCGCTGTGGCCGTGACGCGGATAATGAACGCGATGACGAAAATGATGACGGCGACAATAGCGAGCATCTGCGATTCCTCCTGCTCAGTTTTCGCTCAGGAACGTCACTGACTTGGCTTGGGCAGCTGGCAGGAGACCTTCGGGTTCACGCCCACGTAGTTCAGCGGGCCAGCCAGAATGGTTACCGCTATGGTGCCGGCCTTGGCACAGTTCGCCGAGGAGCCGCTGTAGTAGTTTCGCTGGCCGCCGGCAATGGCACCGATAATCAGCCAGACGACGAGTATGACCGATCCGATTCGCATGCTTCTCACCTACCGGACGGGGATGCCACATTTTCAGGGCATCGGGCACGGCCTTAACTACCTTGGAAAACGATTGCTAAACACGTTCTCCGCCGTAGCCAAGGACGCGCCCGGGCCCAAGCAATTCCCGGAGCCGGTACCGGCCGCGGTGCAGCCGGGACATCACGGTGCCGACCGGGCAATGCATGATCGCGGCGATCTCCCGGTAACCGAATCCCTCCACGTCGGCCAGGTAAACAG
>CAWIDQ010000067.1:0-4993 GCA_963834695.1 uncultured Actinomycetota bacterium | reverse complement strand
GAGCTGGGCGGTCGACGTCGGCACAGTCGAGCGTGTGCTGAAACACCACCCCCGGGTCGTGATGTTGTCCTTCGGTGACCCTCGCGCGTTCGCAGGACCCATACGCCGGGCCCGTTGTCCTTCGTGCCGATCGTGGCCGACTTGGCTGCACCGATGCCGGTGCTGGCCGCCGGCGGGATCGCCCATGGGCGGGGTGTGGCGGCGGCCCTGGCCCTCGGCGCCGCCGGGGCGCTCATCGGGACCCGCTTCCAGGCCACGGCCGAGGCGCTCGCTGATCCCTTCATCAAGAAGGCGATCGTCGAGGGACGCGGGGAAGACACCAAGCGCAGCAGAGCGCTTGACATCGCGCAGGACTCCCGGTGGCCGTCCAAGTACCTGGTCCGCACCCTCAGCCACCCGTTCCTCGATCGGTGGCACGGCAGGGAAGACGAGCTCACCGCCGACGCCGATGCCAGGCGGGAGTACCACGATGGCGTGGCGCGAGGCGATCTGCCTCCGCCAGTGCGGGCCAGCCAGGCCATTGATCTCATCCACGACCTTCCGTCCGCATCCGGTCTTGTCGGCACCCTGGCGGCGCAAGCCGAGGAGGCGCTGGCCCGAGCGGGAACATGCTGACCAGCCCGGCGACGCCCATTATCTCAAGCGGGCCGTGGCGGCAAGGCGCGGCGGCAGCGGCCCACGATCATGGATTTACGTGATCGCGCCAGGAGTGGGCGAGGGTGAAGCCGAGGACCTAGCGGGCGCGGTCGATGGCTAGCAGGGTGCCGTACTCCCTCCCCGACGTCATGGGTCTGCGGGACTGTGCCATCCGCAAGTCCTTCCTCGTGTTACCAATGGTACGCGTGAGCCCTGGCCCGCGGCCTCCGGTCGTTATCGTGAAGCGCTACTCCCGGCAGGGCGGTGGTAACTGTCCACAATCATGAGCCGAACGGGCTGGCGTCAGCGGAGCTGCCAGACGGGCCTTCTGGGGTGTCGGTGACCTGGCCGCCGAGCTCGTCGAGCTGGGCGCGGATCTGGTCGGGCCGGGCCCAGTCGCGCTCCTTGCGGGCCTGGGTGCGGTCGGCGAAGCCTACTCGGGCCGCCCCGGCGAAGTCACTGACCAGGCCGCCGCCCATACGACGGCCGGTAAGGAAAGATCGGAAACGAACAGTCATGCCAGAGCTGAGACCCGGATGCGAGGTGAAGCCGTGGCAGGCGAATTCGCGGTCGAGGTACACCGCGTGGTGAAGCGCTTCGGCGCGGGGGTGGTGGCGCTGGACGGGCTGGACCTGCGGATCGCGGCAGGGGAGACCTACGGGCTGCTGGGGCCGAACGGCGCGGGCAAGACCACCACCTTGCGCATGCTGCTGGGCCTGGTGCGGCCGACCGCCGGGGTGATCCGCGTGCTGGGACGGCCGCCGGGCGATCCGGCGGCGCTGCGGCAGACCGGCTCGATGGGGGAGACCGCGTTCTACCCGTTCCTGTCGGGCCGGGACAACCTGCGGGCGGTGGCCCGACGGTGCGGGATCGGCGATAGGCGAGTGGACGTGGTGCTCGGACAAGCCGGATTGGCCGAACGGGCCAGGGACGCCGTGGCCGGCTACAGCTACGGGATGCGCCAGCGGCTGGGCGTGGCCGCGGCGATCTTGAAAGATCCCCGGCTGCTGATCCTGGACGAGCCGTCCAATGGGCTGGACCCGGCCGGACAGCTGGACATGCGCCGGCTGATCCGCGAGCTGGGCGGCGGGCCCCGGACGATCGTGCTGTCCAGCCACGACATGGACGAGGTCGAGCAGCTGTGCGACCGGGTGGGGATCATCGGCGGCGGCCGGCTGCTGGCCGAGGGCACGCCGGGGCAGCTGCGCGGCGCGACGGGGCTGCGGGTGCGGGCTGAGCCCGAAGACCGGGCCGCCGCGATCGCGTCCGCGCTGGCCTGGGTGGATGAGGTCGCGGTGGCGGACGGCGCGCTGGCGCTGGCGCTGGCCGAGGTGACCCCGGCCCGGGCGGCGGCGGTCAACCGGGAGCTGGTCGGGGCCGGGCTGGCCGTCAGCGAGGTCCGGGCGGTGCGGCGGCCGCTGCGGGAGGTGTTCCTGGACCTGACCGGCCGGCGCACCGGCGGCGCCGACTCCCTGCGCCCCCGCGCCGCCCGTCGCGGTCGCCGCGCCCAGGACCAGGGACGCTGACCCCATGCTCGCCGCGGTGCGCGCGGAGCTGCTGGTGCTGCGCAAGTGGCCGGCTGCCTGGGGCCTGCTGCTGGTGACGCCGGTGCTGGTGCTGCTCAGCGATTACGTGGCGGAGTTCATCTTGTACCTGACCCTGACCCCGGCGGATTACAGCACCGACGGCACTCCGGCGCAGAACCTTCCCTCGCTTCTGCCGAGCCAGTTCAACATCATCGCGGTCTCCCAGTTCTCCATCTACGGCACGGTGCCGTTCATCGTCTTGGGCGCGGCGATGGCGGGCGGCGACTGGGGCCGGGGCACGATCACCACGGCGCTGCTGCAGGGACCGGGCCGGGCGCGGACCTTCGCGGGCCAGGCGCTCGCGCTGGCGGTGGCGGTGGCGGCCAGCGTGCTGGCGACCTTCGCCGTAGCGGCAGCGGCGAGCACCGTGATCCGGCTGGCGGAGTCCCGGTCGGTGAACCCGTACATCGGCGCCATGCCGGGCACCGCCGTCATCGCCGAGGGGGTGGGCGCGGCGCTGCTGATCGCGCTCACCTACGGGATGCTCGGCCTGTTCCTGGGCACGGCGTGCCGCAGCGCGGCCGGCGCGGCTGCGGTCGCACTGCTGTGGACGATGATCATCGAGTACACCCTGTACCTGCTGGCCTTGCAGCTTCCGCGCGGGGTCCTGCGGACGATCAGCGACCTGACGCCCGGAGCGTGCGCGGTCACCTTGACCGGGCTGTTCGGTACGCCGGGCGGCGGCGCGGGCTCGCAGAATTACCTGCCGGTGCGCCCCGCGCAAGCGGCCTGGACCATGGTGGCCTACATCGCGGCCGCCCTTGTCTCGACCATGGTCCTGCTGCGGCGCCGGGACGCAGTCACCGAAACAAGCCGCAGGCTCCGCCTCCGGCGCCGCCCGGCGGCACGCGCGGCCGGCACGCCCCGGCCGCCCGCCCGGCCGCGGCCGCAGAAAACCGCCGTCACCGGAGTACTCGCCTCGCTGCGCGCCGAGCTGCTGGTCATGCGCAAGCGCCCGGCCATGTGGGCCCTGGTCCTGGTGCTGCCCGCCGACATGCTGATCACCAGCTACATCTACGGCTACGTGCGGTACGCGACCGCCAGTACCGGCGTCGTGCTGGGCATCAATGCGCCGCAGGTGCTGTCGACCCTGCTGCCGGATCAGTACCTGACGGCTGCGCTGAACGGCTTCGGCCAGTTCAACGGCCTTTACGGCGCGGCCGTGTTCATGCTGCTCGGCGCGCTGACCGGCGGCAGCGACTGGGGCCGGAACACCATCAGGACCGCCCTGCTGCAGGGCCCGGGCAGGCTGCGGACCTTTACCGGCCAGGCCCTGGCCCTCGCAACCGCGGTCGCGGCCAGCGTCGCGCTCACGTTCCTCCTGGCCGCCGCCGCCAGCGCGGTAGTCGCGCTGCACCAGACCGGGTCCCTGCCCCCCGCGGGCAGCCAGTTCCCGGCCTTCGGCCACGTCGCCGCCGCGCTGGCCGCCGCGCTCATGCTGGGCCTGGCCTACGCCGCTGCCGGCCTGGCCCTCGGAGTCTGGCTGCGCAGCGCCGGCGCGGCGATCGGCGCGGTGCTGCTGTGGGCTGTCGTGGCCGAGCCGTCGATCGAGTACATCGCCAACCAGCTGCACGGGGTCATCCTGCGGATTTACCAGATCCTGCCCGATGCCGGCACCAACACGCTGGTCAACCTGGACGGCAACTTCAATGTGGCCCTCAGCGGCCCCCCTCTGCAGGAAGCGCAGGTCGCGCCCGCGCTCGCCTTCCTCACCCTCGGCCTGTACACCGCCGCCTTCGTGGCCATCCCCGCCCTGATCACCCGGCGCCGCGACATCCTCTGACCTGCCACCGGTCACGCGAAGGCGACTTCGGTCATCGGTGCACGCGACGTCAGACATCGACACAGGCTCAACGCAATCGCGTGTACCTGATAGCAGCAGTCTTACCGACACCCGAAGAGGTGGGAGAACCCGCTGCGCAGGGCTACGAACGGCAGGCCGCGCCCTCAGCCCGATCCGGTTTCCCCTGTGCAGGCGGCGTTCTTATCCGCGAGTTCCTGGATGACCTCGGCTCCACCCGTCATCTCCCCGGCCGCCTCGGCGAGTGCGGCGGCGCGGGCCGCTGGGTCGTCGAGGGCACTTGGGCGCACGGTTCTTACAAACACCCCCCTGAGCGCAGCCCCGAGCGAGAACACATCTCTGGTCGCCGCCGGGCGCACCTTCCCCCGAGGAGCAAACCCCTGGCCCCGACCGGCCCGTCGTTACCTGACCGTGATGCTAATCGTTGTTTTTGGCACCAGTAGGCGACACCTGCTCACCAACCCCGAAGTCACCCGCGTAGTCGACGACCTCGGGGATCGTGTCCAGGCATCCGGGCAGCGACCAGATCAACATCGGCTGGAGATCCTTGACGCCGCGCTGTGGACGCACGCGACCTGGGGCACGTGCCGACGCCGCCGCTTACCGGCTTCCCGGTTACGCAGAGGTACTTTCCCCGAGTGACACCGACCCGAGTGGAGGGGTCGCCACCTCCGCCACGTCGGAACAAACCAGGGCGGAACGTAGCGAAAATGATCAACTTCCCGACTGAAGTTTCCGGTTAATCCCAGGTCAGAGGCATATCCGTTGAAACTTTCGTCAGGACTACCGGGACCCCTTGACGACGAGTTTCCAGTTCGGAGGATCGTACGAGCGGAGGATCCAGGGCTCGGCACCCCGGATGCGCCCGGCCCCGGGGTGACGGGGAGGGGCGGGAGAGACCTCAGCCGGCGGGAGCAAGATCATCCTAGTGCCCCTTTTCGGCCGTACCTTGGCGGCATCCCTATTTGGG
>CAWIDQ010000066.1:0-11186 GCA_963834695.1 uncultured Actinomycetota bacterium | reverse complement strand
CCCGGAGCGGCACGCTGCCTTCTACCGTTGCGTACATCCGGGCCGTCGGTGCCGTAGCGAGGCACCGCGTCGTACACCTGCTGCGCAGGCCGGTTCGCGGCGACCTCGGCGATCGCGGCCTTGCGCGGGAAGCCCTCGCGCTCCCGCACCGCGACCGCGGCCGCGGCCTCCGGCGCGGCCTGCTCCGGGTCGGCACGGCGCGGCGGCGCCCCCGCCACCACGATCGTGATCTCGCCCAGCGGGCCGGTCTCGGCCCACGCGGCCAGCTCGGCGAGGGTGCCGCGCCGGACCTCCTCGTGCGTCTTGGTCAGCTCGCGGCACACCACGGCGGCCCGGCCGGGACCAAACGAGGAGGCCAGCGCGGCCAGCGTCGCGGCCAGCCGGTGCCGTGACTCGAAGAAGACCAGCGTCCTCGCCTCGTCGGCCAGCTCGGCGAACCGGCGCGCCCGGGCATCCTTCCCGCGCGGCGGGAAGCCCTCGAAGCAGAACCGGTCGCTGGGCAGCCCGGAGACCGCGAGCGCCGCGGTGACCGCGGAGGGACCGGGCATCACCGTGACCCGGATCCCCGCGGCGGCGGCCGCCGCCACCAGCCGGTACCCGGGGTCGCTGATGCCGGGCATGCCCGCGTCGGTGATCAGCAGGACGTCGCGCCCGGCGGTCAGCTCGGCCAGCAGCGCGGGCACCCTGGCCGCCTCGACCTCGTCCCAGTATGAGACGACCCGCCCGCTCACCCGCACGCCGAGCGCGGACGCCAGCCGGCGCACCCGGTGAGTGTCCTCCGCGGCCACGACCGGCGCCGCGGCCAGGGCGGCCGCCAGCCGCGGCGAGGCGTCCTGCGGCCTGCCGATCGGCGCGGCCGCGAGCGTGAGCGTCCCGCCCGTGCCGGGCCCGGCGGCTGCGCGGGCGGCGCCCCGGCCGCGGGCCGGGGCGCGGCTGGCTTCCCTGGCGCGTTCCATGTCGCGCCCCACGCTAGCGCCCGGCCGCGCCTACGATGGCACACGATGACGGCATATGAGACCGAGCCCGCGGCCGCCGAGCAGGCCAGCCGCGCGGCCGGCCTCGCCGAACGGCTGGCCCCGCCGATCCCGGGCAGCCGGGTCTGGGGCTGGGTGGGGCCGCTCCTGGTCACCGCGTTCGGCGCGTTCTTGCGCTTCTACCGGCTGGGCACGCCCAAGGCCGTTGTGTTCGACGAGACGTACTACGTCGGCGACGCGTACGGGATCCTGCGGCACGGCGTGGAGATCAATCACGTCAAGAACGCGGACGCGCTGCTGGTCCAGGGCAAGACGAACATCCTCGCCACGGGCGGCGAGCTGGTCGTGCATCCCCCGCTCGGCAAGATCCTGATCGCCGGCGGGGAATGGCTGTTCGGCCTGACCCCGTTCGGATGGCGCTTCGCGGTCGCCCTGGTGGGCTCGCTGGCCATCCTGATGACGGCCCGGATCACGCGCCGGATGACCAGGTCCACCCTGCTGGGCTGCGTGGCCGGGCTGCTGCTGGCCGTGGACGGCCTGGAGCTCGTGATGAGCCGCACGGCGCTGCTGGACATCTTCGTGATGTTCTGGGTGCTGGCCGCGTTCGGCTGCCTGGTGGTCGACCGGGACCGGTCGCGGGCCCGGATCGCCGCGGCCGCGGCCACGGGGGCCGGCGGCGACGAGGGCCCCGCGCTCGGCATCCGCTGGTGGCGCGCCGCGGCCGGGCTGTGCCTGGGCGCCGCGGTGGCATCGAAGTGGAACGGGATCTGGTACCTGCCCGCGTTCCTGCTGCTCACCGTGGCCTGGGACCTGGGCGCGCGCCGCGCCGCCGGGTACCTCGCCCCGTGGCGCGGGGCGCTGGTCCGGGACGGCAAATGGCTGCCGGTCACGTTCGCGGTGCTGCCCGCGGCCGCCTATCTCGCGTCGTGGAGCGGCTGGTTCGCCTCGCCGTACGGGTATGACCGGGACTGGGCCGCGCAGCACGGCAACACCACGCCGATCTGGTCGGCGCTGGACTCGCTGTATCAGTACAACAGGTACATGCTGCAGTTCGGCCTCGGCCTGACCACGGGGCACCCGTACAAGTCGCAGCCGTGGACCTGGCTCCTGGTCACCCGGCCGGTCTCGTTCTACTACGCGACGCCGAAGACCTGCGGCGTGCCGAACTGCTCCCAGGAGGTACTGGCCATCGGCACGCCGTTCATCTGGTACGTGTCGATCCCGATGCTGGTGGTGCTGCTGATCTGGTGGCTGGCGCGCCGGGACTGGCGGGCGGGCGCGGTGCTGCTGGGCGTCGCGGCCGGGTGGCTGCCCTGGTTCTGGTTCGCCCTGCACGACCACCGGACCGAGTTCTACTTCTACGCGGTGACGTTCGACCCGTTCCTGGTCATCGGCATCGCGTTGTGCCTCGGGCTGATCATCGGGCCGGTCCGCGCGCCCCCGGCCCGGCGCGGCCTGGGCGCGGCCGTGGCCGGCGCCTACGTGCTGGCGGTGCTGTGGGACTTCTACTACATGTACCCGGTGATGGCCGCGCAGGTCGTCCCGTACACCTCCTGGCTGGCCCGGATGTGGTACCACGGCTGGATCTGACTCCGGGCGGAAGCTGAACGCTTCCTGAAAGTTCGCCCCGCGTAACCACAATATTCTGCGGATCGTGCATCGTTACGGCGACGAATTACGTCTATAGGGGTGAGGGCCGTGTGAGGGCTGGGCGAACGGCCATGAGATGGCCGGGCGAACAGTCAGCGAGGGAGCTGAGCGACGATGGGGCGAACGGACCTGACGCCGGACCGCAAGGCGCAATTCGAGCAGGACGTGGTGCCCGTCATGGGCCAGCTCTACCCCGCGGCGCTCCGCATGACCAAGAACGCCAGCGATGCCGAGGATCTCGTGCAGGAGACCGTGACCAAGGCGTACGCCGCGTTCCACCAGTTCCGGCCGGGCACGAACCTGCGGGCGTGGCTGCACCGGATCCTGGCCAACACGTTCATCAACGGCTACCGGAAACGGCGGCGCGAGCCGGTGGCGGCGCTCGGCGCCGACTTCGGCGACGGGTGGCCGCAGGCGGCCGACCGGCTGGCCGGGCCCGCGCCGTCCGCGGAGGCGGAAGCCCTGGACCGGCTCTCCGACTCCGACATCCTGCGCGCGCTGCGCGACCTGCCCGAGGACTTCCGGGTGGCGGTCTACCTCGCCGATATCGAGGGCTACCCGTACCGGGAGATCGCGGACATGATGGGCACGCCGCTCGGCACGGTGATGTCACGGCTGCATCGCGGCCGGGGCCGGCTGCGCGAGAAGCTCGCCCAGTACGCGCCGAAGCAGGGCCTTCCCGCGCTGTACGGCTGACCGGCCGGGCACGCTACGGCGGCCAGGCGCTCTGCCGCTGACCGGGCGCTCTGCCGCTGGCCGGGCGCCCGCTGCGTCACTCGCCGCGCCAGACCGGCGCCCGCTTCTCGGCGAAGGCGGCCGCGCCCTCCCTCGCGTCCGCGGAGGTGAACACCGGGCGGATAATCTCGCCCTGCCGGGCGAACGCCTCGCCGCTGTCCCAGTCCGCGGATTCGACGATGACCCGCTTGGTAGCGGCGAGCGCGAGCGGCGCCCCCAGGGCCACCTGGGCCGCCAGCTCCCTGGCCCCGGCCAGGGCCTGCCCGGCGCCGGTCAGCCTGCTGACCAGCCCGGCCTCGTGCAGCCGGGCGGCGGGGACGTGCTCGCCGGTCAGGGCGATCTCCATGGCCAGGTGGTAGGGCACCCGGCGGGGCAGCCGCAGCAGCCCGCCCGCGCCGGCCACCAGGCCCCGCCTGACCTCGGGCAGGCCGAACTTCGCGGCCTCGCTCGCCACGATCAGGTCACAGCTCAGGGCCAGCTCGAAGCCCCCGGCGAGCGCGTAGCCTTCCACCGCCGCGATCACCGGCTTGGCCGGCGGCCGTTCCACGATGCCGCCGAAGCCGCGGCCGGGGACCGCCGGAGAGTCGCCGGCCAGGAACCCCTTCAGGTCCATGCCCGCGCTGAACGTGCCGCCGGCGCTGGTGATGATCAATACCCGGACGTCGATCGTGCCGTCGAGCTCGTCGACGGCGGTCGCGATGCCCCGGGCGACGTCGCCGTTGACCGCGTTGCGCGCCTGCGGCCGGTTGATGGTGATGACGGCGACCCCGCCGTCGACCTCGGTGAGAACCGCATCCTCCGCCATCCCGCCATTCTCGCATCGCCCCAGACGGCGCAGGGGCCCCGCCTGAGCGTGTCCTGAACGCGGTCGTGGCGCGGACCGGTCTTCAGCGAGATTGCCGGGCGCGTCCGGCGGGAGGTCAGCCAGCCGGTCCATGATCAGCACGTGGCTGGCACCCATGATCGCCCGAGATCGCACGGCGGCCTGGATGGCCGCGTGCTGACCTGCGCCGGGTACGACGGCTCGATCCGGTGGCGGCCGGGCGAGCGCCTGGAGCAGTTGTTCGAGCGCCGCTGCGACCGGCTCCGCGAGCACGGCTGGGGCCAGCACCTGGCGGTGGACGCGCTGGACTGGTCGCTGAGCTACACCGAACTGGACGAGCTCGCGAACCAGCTGGCCCGGTTCCTGATCCTGCGGGGCGTGCGGCCGGGCGACCGGGTCGGGCTGCTGTCCCACCGGGCGGTGGACGGCTACATCGGCATGCTGGCGGCGCTGAAGGCCCGCGCGGCGTACGTGCCGCTGGACGCCGGGTTTCCCGACGACCGGCTGTCCTACATCGTCGCCGACGCCGGGGTGCGGGTCGTGCTGACGCGCTCGCCTCTGGCGGAGCGGGTGGCGCGGCTCGGCAGCGCGGTCGCGGTGCTGGACCTGGACGAGAAGGAGGAGCTGATCGCCGGGCAGATCGCGGACCGGCTCGGCCCGGCCGAGGCCGGAGACCCGGCCGACGACCTGTGCTACGTCATCTACACGTCGGGCTCGACCGGGCGCCCGAAGGGGGTGGCGATCGGGCACCCCAGCATCTGCAACTTCGTCCGGGTGGCGGCCGAGGTGTACGGGATGGCCCACGGCGATCGCGTCTACCAGGGCATGACGATCGCGTTCGACTTCTCCGTCGAGGAGATCTGGGTGCCCTGGATCGCCGGGGCCACGCTGGTGCCCAAACCAGACGGAGAGCAGTTACTAGGGCGGGAGCTGCACACCTTCCTCACCGACCGCCAGGTCACCGCGCTGTGCTGCGTGCCCACGCTGCTGGCCACGCTCGACGAGGACCTTCCCGGATTGCGCTTCCTGCTGGTATCCGGTGAGTCCTGCGCGCAGGATCTCGTGACCCGATGGCACCGGCCCGGGCGGCGTTTCCTTAACGTGTACGGCCCGACCGAGGCGACCGTGACCGCGACCTGGACGGTGGTACACCCCGGGCGGCCGGTCACGATCGGCGTACCATTGCCCACCTATTCCGTGGTCGTGCTCGATCCGGACTCCGACACGGCCCTGCCACCGGGCCTGATGGGGGAAATCGGGATCGCGGGGATCGGGCTCGCGCACGGCTACCTGCGCAGGCCGGACCTGACCGGGCGCGCGTTCGTACCGGACTTCCTCGGAGTCCCGAACAACCCGCCGGCCCGGATCTACCGGACCGGCGACCTGGGACGGGTGAACGCCGAGGGCGAGATCGAGCACCACGGCCGCATCGACACCCAGGTCAAGATCCGTGGTTACCGCATCGAGCTGACCGAGATCGAGTCGGTGCTGCTGCAAGCGCCCGGCATCGCGCAGGCCGTGGTCAGCACCTACCGGCCCGGGCCGGACGTGGTGGAACTGGTCGCGTACTACAGCGCGCGCCGCGACGCGCCCGCGGTGGACGCCGACCGCGTCTACGCCGAGCTGCGCAGCCAGCTTCCCGCCTACATGGTCCCGGCCTACCTGGAGCAGGTCCCGGTCATCCCCATGCTGCCCAGCGGCAAGGCCGACCGGGCCAGCCTTCCCGTGCCCCGCGGTCCGCGGCACATGGCGGCCACGGGCGACAGGGCGGCCCCGGCGAACGCCACGGAACGGGAGCTGGCCGAGGCCCTGGCCGGGGTGCTCAGCGTCGAGCGCGTCCCGGCCGACGGGCACTTCTTCGACGACCTCGGCGCCAGCTCGCTGCTGATGGCCCGGTTCAGCGCCGCCATCCGCGAGCGGCCGAGCCTGCCGCCGGTCTCGCTCAAGGACATCTACCTGCACCCCACGGTGCGGCGCCTAGCCGCCGCCATCGCCCAGCCCGGCCCGGCCGGCGAGCCGGCGCCGACCGCGCTGCCGCTCACGGTGCCCCCGGTCACCGGCAGGCCGCGGTACTTCCTGTGCGGCGCGCTGCAGCTGCTGGCCTTCCTCGTCTACCTGGCCGGCGTTTCCGTGGCGGTGGACGCCGGGTCCTCGTGGACGATGGCGGGCCGCGGGGCGCTCGCGATCTACCTCCGCCTGGTGGCCTTCGGCGGGGGCGGGCTGCTGGCCCTGGGGATCCTGCCGGTGGCCGCCAAGTGGATCCTCATCGGCCGCTGGAAACCGTGCCGCATCCGGGCCTGGAGCCTGGCCTACGTCCGCTTCTGGATCGTCAAGACGATGGTCGTCGCCAACCCGATGGCGCGCATGCTCGTCGGCACCCCGTTGTACGTCCAGTACCTGCGGGCCCTGGGCGCCAGGATCGGGCCCGGGGTGGCGATCTTCACGCAGCACGTGCCGGTCTGCACCGACCTGCTGGCGATCGGCGCGGGCAGCGTGATCCGCAAGGACACGCTCATCAGCGGGTACCGCGTCCGGGCCCGCGTCATCGAGACCGGCGCGATCACCATCGGCGCCGGCGCCTTCGTGGGCGAGCGGACGGTCATTGACATCAACACCGCCGTCGGCGACGGGGCCCAGCTCGGGCACGCCTCCGGCCTGCTCGCCGGGCAGGCCGTCCCGGCCGGCGCATGCTGGCACGGCTCCCCGGCCCAGCCCGCCGAGGCCGGCTGGGACTATCAGACGGTCCCGCCCGCCCGTTGCGGCGCCCTGCGCCGGGCCGGCTACAGCGCCTCCCGGCTGCTGCTCGCGCTGGCCGTGGCCGGCCCGGTCACGGCGGCCGCGGCCAGCCTGCTGGTGTCCCGTCCCTCGCTGCTGGGGCGGCCGCTCGGGCCGCTGACACCGTCGGGGCCGACCCTGTACTGCGAGGCGGTGGCCATCGCGGCGGTCGCGTTCTTCGGTGCCGCGGCGGCCGGGCTGGTCGTCGCCGGCACCGTGCCCCGGCTGCTGAGCCGGGCCCTGAAACCCGGCCAGGTGTACCCCCTGTACGGGCCGCGGCACGCGCTGCAGCGCGCCGTATCCCGGCTGTCGAATGTGCCGTTCTTCACCGCCCTGTTCGGTGACAGCTCGGTCATCGTGCGGTACCTGAGCCTGCTCGGCTACCGGCTGGCGCCGGTCGAGCAGACCGGCTCCAACTTCGGCATGGAGGTGAAGCACGAGATGCCCGGGCTCAGCGTCGTCGGCACCGGCACCATGGTCTCGGACGGCCTCTCGATCATGAACGCCGAGTTCTCCAGCAGCTCGTTCCGCGTCTGCCCGGTCACCATCGGAACCCGCAACTTCGTCGGCAACGGGATCGCCTACCCGGCGGGCGGCCGGACCGGCGACAACTGCCTGCTCGCCACCAAGGTCATGATTCCGGTGGCCGGCCCGGTCCGGGAGGGAGTCGGCCTGCTCGGCTCGCCGTGCTTCGAGATCCCGCGCACGGTCCGCTCCGACCACCGGTTCGACCACCTGGGCACCATGCGCCGGCGACGGCACCGGCTGAAGGCCAAGAACAGGCACAACGCGGCCACCATCGGCGAGCACCTGCTGGTGCGGTGGCTCTACGTCTCCGGGCTCGTGCTCGTCGCCCTGCTTCCGTTCGGGGACCGATCCTGCCCTTCGGCGGCAGCGTCGCGTCGGACGCGCTGGCCACGGCCGCGTCGGTCCTGCTCGACGTCGCGTTCACCGTCGGCTATTTCGTCCTGGTCGAACGCGTGGTCACCGGGTTCCGCCCGCTGCAGCCCCGGTTCTGCTCGATCTACCAGCCAGCGTTCTGGGAGCACGAGCGGTACTGGAAGGTGCCGTCCGTCGCCTACATCCAGATCTTCAACGGCACCCCGTTCAAGAACGTCGTGTGGCGTCTGCTCGGGGTAAAGGTCGGCCGCCGCGTTTTCGACGACGGCTGCTCCATCGTGGAGCGGACGCTGGTCCCGATCGGCAGCGGGTCCACCCTGGGCGCGGGAAGCATCCTGCAGGGCCACTCGCTCGAAGACGGCACGTTCAAGTCCGACCACATCAAGATCGGCGATGGCTGCACCGTCGGCACCGGCGCGTTCGTCCACTACGGAGTCACCATGGACGACGACGCCGTGCTCGACGCCGACTCATTCCTCATGAAGGGCGAGCATGTTCCCGCCGGGCTCGCGGTGGCGCGGCAACCCCGCCGCCGACGCACGGGTCACCAGGGCGGCGGCGCACGGCTCAGCCGAGACCCCCGCCGATGCCGTGACTCCCGCCGCCGTGGCCGTAACTCCCGCCGTGGCCGTAACTCCCGCCGTGGCCGTAACCGCCGTCGTGGCCGAGACCCCCGCCGCGGCCGAGGCTCCCGTGGCGGCGGTCCAGGCCCCCGCTCCGGTCGTGATCCCTGCCCTGGCTCGGCCCCCCGTTCGCGACATGACCTCCGCCGCGGCCCAGACCTCCGCCGTAGCCGAGACCCCAGCCGCGGCCCAGACCCCTGCCGCGGCCAGCGCCAGGGCCAAGGCCCGCGTTTCCGCCGCCGCGGCGTGGACGGCCGTCTTCGCGGAGGATCCTGCGCCCGCGTGCCCGCCTCAGCCCGAGCCGCGGCGCGACCGTCCCGGGCCCATGCCCTCGCCAGCATCGCGGCGCGACCGTCCCCAGCCGCCGCCTCAGCCAAAGCCGCAGCGAGGCCATCCCCGGCTCTCACCTCAGCCCGAGCCGCGGTGCGACCGTGTCCAGCCGGGGCCGCCGCCTCAGCCGCCTTCCAGCGAGCCGTTTCCCTACGCGCCGCGGCATTCGGCCAGCCCGGCAGTCTCCCGCTCACCGGCGCGTCCCGCGGGTAAGAGCCCGCGGTCATCCCTCGCGAACAGGATGTGACCAGCATTGGGAATCTTCGCTACACGCGAGTCCGCGGTCCGCAGCTACTGCCGGGCCTGGCCGACGGTGTTCGACCGGGCCACGGGAAGCTGGCTCTACGACACCGGCGGCCGCGCTTACCTGGATTTCTTTGCTGGGGCCGGCGCGCTGAACTACGGCCATAACAACCCGGCGCTCAAGGCGGCCCTGCTGGACTACCTCGCCGGCGACCGGGTCATCCACTCGCTGGACATGTACACGGTAGCCAAGCGCGAGTTCCTGACCGCGTTCGACGAGCTCGTCCTGCAGCCGCGACAGCTGGACTACCGGGTGCAGTTTCCCGGCCCGGGCGGCGCCAATGCTGTGGAGGCGGCGCTGAAGCTCGCCCGCAAGGCCACCGGCCGCACCCAGGTGATCGCGTTTACCAATGCCTTCCACGGCATGACGCTGGGCGCCCTGTCGGTCACCGGAAGCTCATTCCACCGCGCCGGGGCCGGGGTGCCGCTGGCTCACGCCACGCCGGTGCCGTTCGACCGGACCCTGGACGGGCCGCCGGACTTCCAGTGGCTTGACTACCTGCTGCGCAACCGCGGCAGCGGCCTGGACCAGCCGGCCGCGGTGATCGTGGAGACGGTTCAGGGTGAGGGCGGCATCCAGGTGGCCCGCCCGGAATGGCTGCGCGGCCTGGCCGACCTGTGCCGCCAGCACGGCGTCCTGCTCATCGTCGACGACGTCCAGATGGGCTGCGGCCGGACCGGCCCGTTCTTCAGCTTCGAGACCGCTGGCATCACGCCGGACTTCGTCTGCCTGTCCAAGTCCATCGGCGGCTTCGGCCTGCCGCTCGCGCTCACGCTGATCCGCCCCGACCTCGACATCTGGCCGCCAGGCCAGCACAACGGCACCTTCCGCGGCATCAACCCCGCGTTCGTGACCGGAACGGCCGCCTTGCGAACCTACTGGCGGGACGACACGCTCCAGGACGGCACCCTGGCCAAGGGCCAGCGGCTCGCTGCGGCGCTGGCGGCGCTGGCCGAGTCCGTCCCAGGTACCCCGATCACGCCACGCGGCCGGGGCCTGGCCCACGGCCTGGCGTTCGGCCACGGCGAGCTGGCCGACAAGGTCTGCACCGCCGCCTTCGAGCGGGGCCTGCTGGTGGAGACCGCCGGCCCCGAAGGCGAGACCATCAAGCTGATGCCGCCGCTGACCATCACCGATACCGACCTCGACCAAGGTGTGGCGCTGCTCGCCGACGCCGTCCGCTCGGTCTGCTAACCGCGGAGTTACTTGGGCTGGTTCTGGTGAGGCACCTGGTCTGACTTGCGGCGCACCGCTGGACCCCCAATCTGACCCGCATGATTGCCGTGTACAGCCGTTGACCGCGATTGGCCATATTCGGCCCTGTGACGGCCCACAGACGGCCCCAGCGACGTTCCCAGATTTACAGCGCGGGCGTCGCATGCGCGCGAACGCATGCGACGGCCCTTGATCATGTGGATGGCCATGAGGATCTGGCCCAGCGACGGTCACGAAGTCGAGGCCACGGCCATCACGGAAAGTGAATCAGGGCGGCCGGGATGGCAGCAGCACCAGCGGTACCGGGACGTCGGCCTGGCCGGTGACTCCGACCGACCCGGCGAACAGGGTCCAGGACCAGCGGCCGGTATCCCTGCTGGTCGGGGACTGACACCACGTAGCGGCCCGCAGCAACGTCGCTGCGGAAGACCAGCCCGGAGACGTACTCCAACGTACGGGGGATTCTGTGACCGGGTGCAGGCAGGGTTGTTCTGCTGGTGCTCCGGTACCCAGCGCCAGCGGATTTCATCGACCCGCTGTTCACCTGCTGAGCGTTCCTGCAAGACAGTGCGCTTACTTCAATGTCCCCGGTTCTGCGATCCGCAGGTCGGCTCGCAGGCCGGGCAGGCGCTGAGGCTCGAGCAAAGTGATCCTGCCGCCGCGGCGGGATGCTGGGCCGCCATTGATCGTGAGCTGGTGGACGAGGCTCTGCGGGTCTGGCTCTATAACCCGCATACCCTGGCTGTTCTTGCCGCACGGGTGGGCAGCTACCAGTTCCAACCGTACTGGGGTCTCCTGACCGGGCTGCTCCGGATCCGCGGGAGTCGCGCTAACCACAGAGCGGTATCACGGAAACA
>CAWIDQ010000065.1:0-12924 GCA_963834695.1 uncultured Actinomycetota bacterium | reverse complement strand
TCAACGCCTACCTGCGCGACGACGACGAATACCGCGCCATCACCCGCCAGACCATCATCCGCGGCCTGGCCGGCACCATCACCTACGCCCCCGCCGCGATCACCGTCACCCTCGAACAGCCCGCCTCACGGCGCACCGCCCGCGCCCTGGAACTGCTCCTCGACGAGATCAACGCAGACCCGCCCGCCATCCCCGGCGACACCCGCCCCATCAACTACCAGATCACCCCGCACCGCATTTAACTGCGACCATCCGATCACCGCCGGAGATCTGGGACCGGCTCGGCGGCTGGCGTCAGGGGTGCTTGTGCGGTCATTGCGGTACCTCCATGATCACCCGGGCGCGCCGGTTTCCCTCGCGCATTTCCCGGCGGCTATCCCGATCTTGTACCGGACCTTTATCCCGCCCGGCCTTTCCCCCTCATTCAGATTATAGCTGATAACGCGCGGACTGTCCGTAATTCCCGGCGAATTACTGCCGTGTCTTTCCTGGCCGTTTCCCTTTTCTGCCACGGCGGTCCTTCCTTTTCCTACGCGCATTCGTGCAGCGGTCAGATATGGGCGGGCGGGAGCGGCGGGCGGTTGTTTGGCCGGTGTCCTGGCTGGTGCGGGGCCGGGCATGGCCGGGGGGCCGTACGCTCGCTGGCGAGGCCGGGCCGCCTGTGCCCGGCCCTTGTGGGTCCGGCCTGGCCCTCCGGCCTTGGCCGGCGGGGGACCCGTGCCCGGCAGGTGGGTAAAGAACCGCCCGGAGCGGCACCTGGCACCGGGCCCTGACGGTCATGGGCTCATGCTGCCTGGCCTGGATGCCCGGTTGCGCAGCCGGGCGGCGGCCGTAAGGTGACTGTCACCAACGGCTTAGTCTCGCTGGGTGACTGGTGTCTCAGGAGTGCGCGGTCATGTACTGGATTACCGTGTCGGCATCGGCGCTTGCGGCGTACAGGCTGGAGTCGGGGTCGTCCTCGGCGACGCGCCACACGGCGTGCTCCTTGTCCCAGAACGCGGACCACCAGGGGTGCCCGGCGAGGAAGCGGGTGAGCCGGGCGGCTTCTGCGGGCTCGGGAAGGCTGGTCATGTGCTCTGATCCGGGGCGGCGGGGCCGACTGCGGATGGGTGAACCCGGTCTGCCTGGTGACAGGTGCTGAGCTGAACGGCGATCTGGCCGAGGGAATCGCCGATGAGGACCGGGGTTCCCCTGGGTGTGACGATGTGGGTGCCGCTGGTGGTGCGCAGGTCGAAGGCCGGGTAGAGGGCTTGGAAGAGGCGGGCGGTCAGGTCGGGGGGCGGGTGGCCCGGCGGGGTGCCGGTCACCAGGCGGCGGCGATCTTGGCGCGGGTTTCCTGCTCGGCCAGGACTTCGGTGAGCCGCTGGGCGAGCAGGTCACGGACGGCGGCGTGCCCGGGGAGGGTCTTGAGCGCGTGTTCGAGCTCGTGCCGGTAGTCGCGCAGCTCGTAGGTGGTCAGCTGGGAGGTGGGGTGGGGTGGCGGCTGCATGGTGCGTCAAGCGTCCTTCGGCTTCGGGGCAAAGGTGGTATCGCTGTCTATGGTGCGCGGCTGGGCGTACGGTTGACACAGGCCACGCGCCGCTGTACTGGTGGCGCTGCCGGGTGTGACATGTGCGGGCTGTGTGTGAAGGTGGGTGACATGTCGCCGAAGCCGGATCCCCCGGCGGCGCTGACGGCGTTCGCGGAGGAGTTGCGGGCGCACCGCGGGCAGGCGGGGATGGGCCGTGAGGAGCTGGCCGGGCAGGTGAATTACAGCCCGTCGCTGATCGCGATGATCGAGACGGGGCGGCGCAGCCCGTCGCCGAAGCTCGCGGTGCTGCTGGACGGGGTGTTCGGGATGCCGGGGACGTTCGCGCGGCTGGAGAAGCGGCTGCGGGACCTGCCGTTCCCGGCGTCGTTCCGGCCGTTCACGGTGTACGAGTCCGAGGCGGTGGCGCTGCGCTGGTATGAGCATTCGCTGGTGCCGGGCCTGCTGCAGACCGAGGACTACGCGCGGGCGGTGCTGTCCACGCGCCCGAACACGACTGAGGATGAGATCGAGGAGCAGGTCGCGGCGCGGCTGCGGCGGCAGGAGGTGCTGAGCCGGGAGGATCCGCCGGGGCCGCTGCTGTATGTCCTGCTGGATGAGGGGGTGCTGCACCGTCCGGTCGCGCCGCCGGAGGTGATGCGCGCCCAACTCCTTCACCTGGTGCGACTGTCGCGGCGGCCCGGGATCACGGTGCAGGTGGTGCCGTATGCGGCGGGCGGGCACTCGGGCCTGCTGGGGGCGTTCATCATCGCGGAGATGGGCGATTTGCCCGGTATCGTGTTCATCGAGGATGCGTGCGGCGGGCGGGTGAGTGAGGATGCCGCGATGGTGTCCCAGGCGATGCGGAACTTTGACGCCCTGCGCTCCGAGGCACTGCAGCGCGGCGTATCCCGGGACGTGATGGAGAAGGAATGCCAGGAATGGATGTGAGCCGCGCCGTCTGGCGTACGAGCAGTTACAGCGGCAACAACGGCGGCGCCTGCGTCGAGGCGGCCGCCATGCCGACGGCAGTGCTGGTCCGCGACTCCAAGGACTTGCAGGGTCCCGTGCTTGCTTTCGGCGCGCGGGACTGGCAGCGGTTCGCGGACCGGATCAAGTCGGGTACCTGATCACGCTCGGGTTCGGCTGACGTCTGTCGAGGGGCACTCCCGTGTCTGGGGTGCTCCCTTCGGCGTGTCCGGGCTGTTTCCTGGTGGCCTGGCGCGGCGCGGTGCCGGGGTGTCGGCGCGCTGGCGGGCTGGTTTCCGCCGGCGCCGGGGCCGGCGCGGTATGCGAGTCGACTGTGGCGCGCGGAGCGCGCCCTCGGGCGGGGGGAAGGGGCCGGAAAGGGGCGCGGGGGAAACCGGGGGCAACCCGGGCTTTGGGGGGGTTGCCCCGGGTGTCCCCCGCAATGCTTGCAGGCTTCCACGGGCGGCAGGCGCGGGGCGATATGCGCGTGGGCCGCGCGGAGCGCGGCTCCCTGGACACATTTCCCCGCTAACCCAATGTGGCCGGGACCGGGGTCCACTCCGCTTTCCACGGTCATCAGTGCGGCGGGGTCTGTCGTTGTTTCGGGGGAGGCAGGAGGGGTCTGGGGAACCTGGAACCGGGGCCGTGGTTTTTATGGGGGCGGGGGCGGTTCCGGGTTCCCCAGTGCGTTTCCGGATTGGTCTCCCCTGTTGTCTGTTTACTCGTGTAGTAGAGCCGTAGTGTTCCTGACCTCGCTCTCTTGTCTTGTTGAGGGAGTGAGGTCAGGAAAACGGAGGCGGCACGCAGCGAGCACGTCAGTGCAGGCAGCAGGGGGGACCGAGCCGGAACCGCAGCGCACAGCGCCCGAACCCGCGGGCGCGGCGCTGTCCTGCCAGTGTGCGGAGAATGGTCGAGGGATGTGCGGCGGGTTGAGCCGATCGCTCCCAACCAAGTATGTCGGCAGAATGTCCTCTTGCTATCAGTCGACAGGTGAATTTACCGTTCCGCAGACAGCGACATTCTTATTGGGACCTAGCAGAATAGAGGCAATCAATTGGCGGACGATTAAAACATAATCAAAAAGCTTGGCGGAGGAGTCACTCTAGGCGAGCACAACCTTCCAGGATCGCGGCTGAGGGAGCTACATTAGCGAGCTGTTGCGTATCGTCCATGAAGTCATCTCTAGTTACCTGACCGTTGCATAGAGATCTCCGTACGTATGGTACCCTGAACCAGACGTGTTCGGTAAGGGACTATATGGTATAGTCCGCCTAGATCACCCTATATAGTACTTAATTGCCGACAGCGCGGAACAACGGGGAGGCGGAGAGTGTCGTGATGGAGCGTCCCGCTGCAGAGCCCTCCCGCAACGGGACCGTCGCGGAACGACCCACGGCAGCCGCGCAGCTCAAGATCTCGGTCATGCCTGCGAGGAGAGTACAAGCCGGGCGACTTGCTCCGGCACTAAGTGCGAAGCACAGCGTCACTACGGTCCTTGGCATAGTAGTGAGTACTTTTACTGGCACTGCGGGGGCGGTCCTTACCGTCGGCATCTATCACCGCTTCGTCTTGCTGGCTCTTGCCGAACTCGGGCTCGGGTTTCTAGCCGCAGTACTGATATCTCTAGTCGACTATCGACATTCCAGGATCGACCTTGAAGAGAAGAGGCTGGAGGCCGAGATATCGCGTCTGCGACTTCCTTCTGGCAAGGCATCGCGTCGGCGGCTTTCTTCTGGCGAGACGTCGCATAGGCGGCTTCCTTCTGAGCTGGATTCATAATGTCGTCCAGCCTACGCGACCCTGAGAGAAATCCTGCTCATCAGCAGAACGAGCAGGTAAGCATAATTCTCACCTCCGAGGCCGCGAAAGACCTACAACGACTTCAAACACGCACTACGCTTTCTCAAGCTGACATCATCAACCGCGCGATAACGCTCTATAAATTCATCGATGATTATTTGAGCAGCGGTTACCAGCTGATTCTGCAAGACGATGTGACCGGAGAAATTTCACGAGTCCAGATTCGTTGAGCTACGGCCAAGCGTCAAACCTGCGCACCGGGCTTCGTCCGGCACATTGTCGCGGTTCCCGCCGCGCGACGATGTGCGGAAACTGAAACAGCACGCAGGAATACTGAAATAGGACCTTCCAGACTGGAAAGTAAGTTAAACGACGGGCGAGCCCGAATACGAGGAGCGCAATTCCTATGATCGTACTGATAGCGGCGAGCAGGTAGCCCAGTGTAGATGGTGGGGAAGACTTCGGGGCCGACAGTACAGCGTAGAGTTGGGCAAGACCCGCACCTGCGATTAGACCGCCGGCCGGCTCCAACAAACGGGCCGGAAACGTTGGAGCACTGGAGCGCAACGACCCCTCAGCAGTCCGTACATCGGATGCTGACACAAAATCAGCCTGATTCCTTCGGGCCAGGTTAATCGCATCTAGCCCGACGTCTTCAAGAAAGTTCGCCTGCTGAATGGCGATTTCGCGCACCGCTTGTTCAGAGAAGGCTCCAGGCCCGCGTCTCTTGCCAAGTCCCGCAGCAAGAGCTGCAACGCTCTCCTTGAACGCCTGCTCAGTGTCACCTGCGCTCATTAGCCCTGATACTACCCTCGACTCAGTGCCGCCTTCTTGGCTCATTTCGCGGCACCTTCCCGCAACGTCGAGAGCAAATCAAGCTCCCGAGAGACGAACGACTCAATTGCGCGAAGATCCGGGCCGCTCAGCCGGTCCTTTAGCCGCTCCATACGTCGTCTCCTGAATCTCCGGTACAAGCTGAAAGAAAGTAGGCCCGCGACCAAAACAACTATGAATCCTCCAGTTATAATAAGGATCGTTCCGTAGCTCACTGTTGAACGCTTGCCTGGTATTTGAGTGAAGGAGAGCGCCGTCGCGATAACTGAGCCAAGCGCACCCAACACAGTCACTATTAGCACCCAATAGGAAGAGCGGGCCTCCATCTTAATGGGTTGAACATCAATTTTTAGGTAGGCGGCCTCCGTTGGCTGTTCATTCGAAAGATCAATGTCGTGCGTGACGCCAGACTCACGCTCATGATCCCGGTGCTGGCTGGTCTTCGGTTCGCTCATGCTACGCCCTCCCTAAACATTTCTTATGAGCGTACGTCTTAGGTGCCCTTCTGCGGTACGGCGGACTACAGGCTGTGTGACGGCTAGGCTTCCTGTCGCTTGTCCTGCCTGAGGCGTCCCAAGAACCTGGCAAGCCTCGCCATTCATGTTTCCTTCTCCCGGCTTGGATTACAATACTCGCAAGAGCGTCCGCGACCGACCGGACATAGAAGGTTAGACTCACAGCCGGTGATAGCCGCCGAGTGTCCGTGTCACCCTCCAGCCTCAAGCGTGACTGTGACCGCAGGGCGACGAGCCCAGGTGAGGGATACCTGGTGAGCACACACGTGATGTCACGCTCGACCCTGGATCCTCTGCGGACACTCCTGGCAGGAACCAAGGGCCAGGTGGGAGCCTGCCCGGACCGGATGCGGGGCCATTACTGCGCGGTGCAGGCGGTCACCGGGCAGGCTCCACGTAAAGAAGGGCGTTGCCGCCTCATCGTTTCCGACCTAGCACCGTCACGACCCACGGGATATCACGTCCGAACACGCGGCGTTCTTTGCCCGCATGGCCGGGGGCTAGGCGCCGCTTGCAAGCCCGGCATATGCGCTTGCCCCGTGGTGCCTGATTTCCGCAGCCGTCGCATGTACCAGGTTTCCCTCCGGTGCCCTCCGCGCGGGGCAGAGGAGGATAGCGCTTCAGCGTCATAGGTCATTCTCCTGGATCCAGCCCCCGGGCGGCGGAGCAACCCGGGGCTGAAGTCTAACCCGCCGCTGTGCGGTACATCCTGGCGGCGGGCTGCGGCTCACCGGGGGCGGGTGGGCGGGCCACCTTCTCAGCTTGCTGTTTCCGTGCCCAGCCGTGCGGCGATCGGCCTGCTGGAGCCAAATTTCTTTGTTGCCTGAACTGGCAGGACGGCAGACCGACAAATCTCCTGGAGCAAAAGCTTAGGTTCCGGAGGATTCCTCCGCTTAGGATCGAGCCGACATCCCGGACCATTCCCCACCACGCGGCGGAGAACGGCCGGACTCTCACGGGTTCGGGCGATCACAGGTTGATCGTGGCTTCGATGGTCAGGCGGCGGGCACAGTTGGCGTGTTCCCCTCTAGCGGGCCGGGGACCGAAGTCCCTTTCGTCCGGGCGCGGCTGCGGCTGGGTGAGTGCACCCACGGCCCACCAGATGGGGCCGGGGGGACACGCGTCGCGTGTCCCCCCGGACAGGCTCCGCGCGACGGCTAGCGGCGCGGGCCCGCGTCGCGCGCGGTCAGGCGCGCGACGTGCCGACGGTGAGCGTATCCGTGCGGCGTGGACAGCCGGACTTCCGGGCAGGTCACACCCCGTACCGTGCCGGGGAGCAGCCGTTACCCTTGGCGCAGCGTCAGAGCTGTACCGTGGCCTCTACGGTTAGTTAGCGGGACCCGCGCATTTTTCGGATTTGGGACCTTCCCATGTGGGGGTGATCTCCCACCGCTTGCTCGCCGTCAGAGTGGGTAGGTGGCCTCGATCACCAGACGGCGCGCCGAACAGGCCAGACGGTTGTGGGATTTATCAAAGACCGCTCTTTCGGGCAGGCTGCCACAACCATGCGCTCTCGCAGCCCGTGAAACGGGAACTTGGCTAGCCGCTGACGACCTCGCCGGTGGTCGGGTTGAGGATGACGGGCCTGAAGTTCGGCCTGGTGCGGAAGTCGAGCAGGCCGCCCCGTGCGTACAGGCTGCCCGCGATGGCGTCGTAGGAGCCGCCGCCGAGCCGCTGCCCGCGGAGCCAGTTGTCCTCGATGAACCTGACGATCGACGTGGTGTCGGTCCGGTTACCGCTGACGTAGTTGCTGCGGGTCCACGGCGAGATCACCAGCATGGGCAGCCGCTGGCCGTAGCCGCAGCGGGTGGTCCAGTTGTCGAGCGTGGTCGGCACCGAGGAGCAGAACGGGGTGTCCGCCGAGGTGTTAGACCCGTTCACGACCGGCATGACCTGGTGGTCGTACCAGCCGTCGGAGTCATCGTAGGTGATCACGATCGCCGTCGACTTCCAGTACTTGGACTGCTCGATCTGGTTGATCGTGTTCACCAGGAAGTGCTGGCCATCGATCGGGTTGGAGTAGCCCGCGTGTTCGTCCTGGTAGGCCGAGGCCTTGAGGAAGCTGACCGAGGGCAGGTTCCCGTCCTTGAGGGTGTCGTAGAAGAGGGACAGGTCGTACTGGTGGTTGGCCTGGTCGGTGTGCCCGATGGCCGCCTCCGACGACGGCGGCAGGTGCTTCGGGTTGGCCGTGGACTTGT
This sequence comes from uncultured Actinomycetota bacterium, assembly GCA_963834695.1. Taxonomy (GTDB): domain Bacteria; phylum Actinomycetota; class Actinomycetes; order Streptosporangiales; family Streptosporangiaceae; genus JASHPR01. The sequence goes on along the minus strand of CAWIDQ010000065.1, from coordinate 5,101 downwards.
AGTACTGGAACGGGTCGTGGTGCGGCACGTAGTCCTGCACCGTGGCGCCGACGATGTTCGTGTGCGAGGAGCCGCATACGGCAAAGCCGGCGGCGTTGGTTCCGGTAGGAGCGAACCCGCCCTGGAACCAGCCCCAGGTGACGCCCCTGGCGTTGAGCAGGTTGCCGATGTTCGGAGCGGTCGAAACCCCGAGGGGGTAGGAGTTCTCACTGGCGGCATGGCTGTCGTTGGAGCAGTCATCGTAAGCCGGGTCGAGGTCGTCGTAGATGGTGCCGAGGCCATCCTTGTTGAGTGCGCTCACGGTACCCGGGTCCGGTACCACCTTGTTGATGTCGGTGGGGCTGACCGCGTAACTGGACCCGGTTCTGGCCGGAAACCAGATTGAGCGCGCCCGGCGTGGACGGCCCGAACTCGGTGTCGTAGTTGTTGTCGCTCATCGCGTAGTTCTGTGCGTAATTCCACAGCCCGGTGACCGTGTTGCCGTCGAAGTAGTCCATGACCAGGCCGGGCTTGAAGTACAGGGCCGGCTCGCTGGCATTGCAGTCGGCGGCGCTCTCAGTGTTCTGGACGAACATGTCCATCCGCCCGCCGTTGACCGCCTTCTGTTCCGGCGTAGTAATAGGACAACGCGCTAGAGGCCGTTGTTCAGCAGGGATGTGGTTGATACAGGAACGTCCTCCTGGTGCGGTAGTACGGGCTTGGTGTCCCAAACGCAGCGAGGAGGACGTCCTGTGAGCAAGGGTAGCGGCAACGGCACGACGCGGGGAGACCGGCGGCGGAACGCGCGGCGGGAGCGGCTGCGGGGGCTGCTGCCGCGGGATGGCGCGGTGGTCGGGATCGACCTGGCCGAGGACAAGCAGGCGCTCGCGGTGATCGATCATGATGTGCGGGTGCTGGCGCGTAAGACGGTGCGGGTGAAGGCGTTCCGGCTGGGTGAGGCGCTGGACTGGGCGGTGGGGCAGGCGCGGGCGAAGGGGTTCGCGCGGGTGACGGTGGCGTGCGAGCCGACCGGCGCGCGGTGGCTGCAGGTGCAGCGGCTGTGCGCGGAGCGGGGGCTGCCGCTGGTGTGCATCCAGCCGCTGATGAGCCATATCGCCCGCGAGCAGCAGGATTACACCACGCACAAGACCGATGAATCCGACTGCGTGATGATCGCCCGGCTCGCGGTCGAGCTGCATTGCTATATCCCGGAGGAGCTGGATGAGGCGTGGGCGCACCTGCGGCACCTGGGGCGGCGCCGCGCGCAGCTGATCACGGCCGAGTCGGCGTCGATGCACCGGATCCGGGACTTCTTGTCCGTCGCGTGGCCTACCGTGATGGAAACGTGCGCCCAGCCGCTGCTGTCCAGGACCTGGCTGGCGGCCATGCAGCTGGTGACGGAGCGGTGCGGCGCGGACCCGGCCAGGGTGGCGGCGATGGGGGAAGAGGCGTTCACCGCCGCAGTCCGCGGCGCCGTGGCGGGCTGGGGCGGCAAGAAGGCCTGGGGCACGATCTGCCGCCGGATCTTCGCCGCGCTGACCGACACCGAGGGGGTCGTCGCCTGGTCCCGGCGCGGCCTGCTGCGCCGGGTCGCTGATGAGCTGGGCGACCTGCAGCGCACCCGCGCCCAGCTGCGGGCGGTGGAGGCGGACATGGTGACCGTGCTGGACGAGCTCGGCCTGTCCCGGCTGGCGGACATCCCGGCGCTGACCGCCGTCGGCGCGGCGGCGATCTTGGCCGAGGCCGGCGACCCGCGCCGCTATGACAGCTCATCATCGCTGGTCAAGCACGCCGGGCTGTCCCCGTCCGACAACGCTTCCGGCACCTTCCTCGGCGATGCGCATATCTCCCGCCGCGGCCGGCCCGGCCTGCGGCTGACCGTCTGGCGCGCGGTATGGCCGATGCTCCAGTTCAACCCCGTCATGGCCGCCAAGTACCAGGCGATGACCCAGGCCGCCGACGCCGCCGTCCAGGCCGCCGAAGCGCAGCCCGGCGGCGGATCGCGGCAGGCCAGCGCAGCGGCCGCCGCGGCCCGGGCGCGGCGCGCCAAGGCCCGCGTCGCGTGCGCCGCCTCGCTGCTGCGCTGGATCTACTCCATGGCCGTCCACGACACCAGCTGGGATGCCGCGGTCGCCGCCGGCCAGGACGCCCCCCGCCGCCACCCGGAGGCTGCCTGACCAGCGCTTGCTGCCCGATCCAGCATCGGCGCCCTAGACCTTCCTCCCTGATGAGGGGGGAGAGCGAGCCCGTCCCGGCGTCGGGGACCACCCCGTGCGACACCCTGGGCAGCTCTCCCCCGGCCGCCTGGAGCTTCTCACCAACCCGGTTGAACGCTGTCGGGGCAGGCCTGCCCGCTCTCACCGCGGGCGGGCCGAGCCCGCTTGTACTACGTAGAGCGAGAAGACCCAGGTGACGGGCGCGCGGACCGCACGGCACAACCAGCGTCACGCCGCTGCGGAACTTCAGCATGTCCTGCCTCACGCCCCGAACCACGCACCCGCGCTCACCGGCATCACTCGTAGCAAGAACCTCCAGGCCATGGCCAGCAACACAAGCAACAGGAAAACCTCCCCGTACCGCTTGACAAACTTCCTCTTACGCTGGTGTCGCCGTGGCAGTAGAGGCCGAGCAGGAAGTGCTCGGTGCCGATGTAGCTGTCGCCGTGCGCCACCGCCTCGTCGAGGACGGCGAGCCATACTCTCCTGGCCTGCGTGGTGTCGGGTGCCCGTCCGGGCGGGGACTGCGGCCGGGCCTGGCCGGTGATGTTCTCGGCCTGCTGGCGGATCGTCTCCCGGCTGATCCCCAGCCGTTCCAGCGCCTTGACGGCCACGCTGTCATCCTGGCCGGTCAGGCCTAGCAGGATGTGCTCGAGGCCGCGGGGCTGGCCGCGCCGCCGGGCTTCTTGCCCGGAGAGGATCACCGAGCTGAGGGCGGGGCCGGTGAAGGGCAGCAGCCCGGTGGCCGGGGTGCGGATGCCGGCGGGCTTATCGGCCGAGCCGAGGGTGATGACGAAGGGGCCGGGGCGTGGCCGCTGGCGATGCCGGACGGCGGCCACCGGGGCGAGCATGATCCGCCGTGCCCGGGATCCGGGCGGCAGCAGCGCTTGCATGATCGTCTCCGTGTCCGGTGATGCGGGGTCCGGGGAGAGCCTGGTTTCCAGCCAGGATGCGGCGTCGGCCGGGGTCAGCTGCCCCGAGGCCAGGCCCTTGATGGTGATGACGGCGGCCCTGGGCACGTCCAGGTCCGCCTGCCAGCCGTTGACGGCCAGGAACTGCAGCCCGGCTGCGGCCGCCACCTGCTCGCGGTAACCGGGCAGCGGCGGGTGGCGCAGCAGCGCGTGCATCAGCGTGATCGCGGCCGCCGCCGCAGCGGCGGCGGCGCGGCGCTGACGGCGCTCGGTAGGCGTGCTCCCCGGCCGGTGCGGCCTGGCGGCGGCGCTGGCGGCCTCCTGCCCGGCCAGGCGCGCTTCGGCCAGGGCGGCTTCCGCGGCAGGGATGTCGAGCTGGCTGAGTGCGGCATCGGTGCTGATGCCGAGGACCTGCCCGGCGATCACGACCAGGCCGGGGACGTCGAGCTCGATCATGGCTGGTCCTCCCGCAGCAGGTCGAGCAGTCGCTGGTGGCGGGCCAGGTTGTCCTCCAGCAGGCGGCGGAACCGCTTGTCGCTGCGGGCCTCGACCAGTGAGGCGATCGCCTCGCGTGCGACGTCGGACACGGTGCGTCCCTCCACCTCCGCGACTGCTGCCAGCTGTTCGGCCAGGCCGGGATCGAGCCGCAGCACCATGTTCTTGGTCTGGCCGCTGCCCGTTCCTGCTGCTTCCGCCATAGTCATATCCAGGTATCAAGATGTCTGATGCCCGGCAAGCGCCGCCCCGCCGGAGCCCGCGCGTGGTCCGGCCGGCGCTGCAGCGCGGGCGGGGAGCGGGGCAGGATGCGGCTGGCGGTCGATGATCGCGGCGAGGGTACCGGCGTGCGCGTTGAGGATTTTCCTGAGGGCGGCGTAGTGCGGCTTTGCCGGGCTGGCGTCGTAGAAGTGCCACATGTTGTCGCGGCGGCGGTGCCAGGTGGGGTCTCCTGCTGACAGGTGGTTCTCGATGATCCGGGGGGCCAGGAGATGCTCGCCCTGGGTGATGCGCGCCCAGACGGCTTCGGAGGCGAACTGGCGCTTGCAGTCGCTGAGCTCGGGCTGGAACGGCCCTTTGGTCGGGGGAAGCTGGCTGATGATGTCCTGCCATGCCGCGGGGCCGATGCACCAGTGCCGGAGGGCGTCCCTGGCGGTGCTTGTAGTTGATCAGGCCGGGGGTGGCGCTGAGCTGGCGGGCGAGCGCGTGCACCGCGAGGCGGAACTGTGCCGGGTCGCTGGTGAAGGCTGCTGAGCCGGGGGATGCCTTGAGGTAGCGGTGGTCGATGCCGAGGAAGGCGGCCGCCTCGGCGAGCGAGCCGCCTGCGGCCATCTGGACCAGGCGGAGGGCGGCGGCGCGGCGGAGCAGCCGGGTGTTCCCGCTGATGTGGCGCAAGTGCTGGTCGTACCAGTCGTCTTGCAGGTGCTCGGGGACATGCTCAGGAGCGAAGGTGACCTGCGGGGCGGGTGCCCGGTGTCCGCGTGAGCTCCGGCCTGTGCGCTGGAATCTGCCGATCAGGGGTTCGAGAGCGTCCCGGAAACGCCGGAGCAGTCGTGCCCGGCGCGCTGGTAACGGCGGATCCACCGGTTTCGCGGGCTTTTGCTGCTGGCGCCGTCCCGGGAAGGGGCCAGGAGCTCGCCGAGGACCCGCAGTTCACTGCCGTCGAGGATGCGGACGGCGGCGGTGATGAGGGCGGCGCCGGGGCGCGGGTCCAGCGGCGGGGTGTCGCAGAGCGTGTGCCGCCGGGGCCCGGCGCCGCTGGTGCTGGCGATGGACCGGTCGAGGCACTCGGCCGCGCCAGGGCCGGTGATCAGGCGCCCGGCGGTGCGGCCAGGCTCCATTGAGCAGGCTGCAGACGAGCCGGAGGTCAGAGAAGTACTGGGCGGGGCGTGGCCTGGTGGCCGACGCCGATGATGCCTGCTGGCTCTCCCGGGGTTCAGCAGCTGGAGCAGCCGGTCCTGCACGGCGAGCAGGTCATCGCTGGCCAGGGAATCGTTTCCG
>CAWIDQ010000064.1:0-14561 GCA_963834695.1 uncultured Actinomycetota bacterium | reverse complement strand
CCTACGACCGCCCAGGTCGGACGGCAGCCCGGCCGACTGGCGTCCGGCGTCGGCAGAGCGTCGTGGTCGGCACGGTCATGATGGCGCGGCCGGCGGGCCGTGCGGAACCTGGAGGACTACCGCGGCCGCAGCACCGGCATCCGCAGCTCGGGGTGGAAACAACGACTGCAGGCGTTCGCGATCGTGACTGGTCAGGTCTGTTCAGCAGCGGGGTGACAGCGCAGGGCTGGTCAGTCATGGCGGCCGATTTGCCGGAGGCTATGAGCCGATGTGATTGAACTCGTGCCGGGATATCAGGGCGCCACGTCGCCATGCAGTTGGAAACGTTCGACCTTGGACCGGCCGGCCAGGAACCCGGCTGCATTGATGCGAGCGACGGCGTCGCGGTAGCGCGGCGAGGTCTCAAGGGCGTCCGCTGCCGCGTCGTCCTTCCAGATCGTGATGACAACGCGGTCACCGCCACGGCGCCCGAACAGGTGTCCTTCGAACCCCTGGTGGGCACGGAACATCGGCAGCGACTCCTCCGCGGCGAAGCGCTCGTACTGTTCGGCTTGTGCCTCATCGACCTGGGTCCGCCAAATCCGCATGATCATTGTCTTACCTTGCAGCGCAGGCTGGGCCCGGTCAACCCAGGCTCCCGGCAAGTACTGCTGAGGATCCCTTCCGTGAGTGGTCAGCGCGGCGCGACCCTGTCTTCAGCGGGGCCTAGTAACGCGCAATAGCCGCACGCGGTTATGCGCGGTCGGCAGGGCCACCGGTCAGGTTTCTGGATTTTGCGTCAGCCTTCGCCGGGCTGCAGGACCGCCTTGCGAGCCGCGCGGTCAGCCGGCCCCTGACCGCGTTCCACTCGGGGGCGATCACCGAGTACATCGCCGTGTGAGAGCGAGCATCTGGGTCCAGGCCAGCAGCTCGCAGGCCACGGCGACGATCTCGCACCAGAGCTGGCTCTGGGCAAGACCCCTGAGCGGCAGGTTGCGCAACCCGGTGTCTTTGGCGCACCTGACCCGGTCCTCGCAGCAGGCCCGCTGCCGGTGCCGCAGCTCTAGGTCCGCGAGCTGGCCGGCCTTAGTGCCGGTGGCGAAGACGCGACGATCTTCCCGGATCATGCACCGCCCGCGGTGCCCGCCACCTCTCCAGCGCCTGCGACAGGCCACGGCCCAGGCCCGCCACCCGGATCGTCTCCCACAGCAAGACAGCACCGGCCTGAGATACCAGGCCCCGGCAGTTCGCGGCGCCGGCGGTTCACGGCTATGGACAGGGCGTGTCCGACTGCGCCGATGGCCAGCAGGGCCAGGAAGACGCTCAGTGCTAGTGGCAGCAGTTCCAGGTCCTTGATCTCCTGGACTTCGGGCGGCACGGGCGGGGGCGTGAAGGGGAATGCCCGGCCGCCCTTGATGGCTGCGGCGGCGGCGTTCAGTCTGTGCGCGACCGCCTGCACGTTGGCGCCGGGCCGCAGCACCACGGCGGCGGCATGGAACTTGAAGGCGTAGCGCGCGCCCGCGAAGATCCGGTCATACCCGGCGGGGGTGAGCCAGGCTCCGTCGTCGTAGCCGTTGTGCGGCCCCGCGGGGACGAAGGCGATGCCCGTCACCCGCACCGCCCGCGGGGTGCTCGCGCCGCCGGTGAGCCGGATGATGGAGCCCGTGACGGCGCGCAGCTCGCGGGCGGTGGTCGGGGCCAGCGCTATCTCTTTTGGCTTGCCGGGCATGCGCCCGGCGCTGAGGACGACGGGCAGCCGCTTGCCGGCCACCGGGGCATAGGTGAAGCTCTCGATGGAGACCTGGCCGGATTGCGCACCCCCGATGCGAGCGTCGTCGACGCCGATCACGTCGCGGTCGGCCGCCACGGCGCGGAGTACCCGGCTGGCCGGCCCGAAGTCTTGCCCGTTGAGGCCAAAGAACGTGGCCAGCTGCGACGTTTGCCCGAAGCGTGCCGGGTGGGCGGCGGCGTCGGAGACTCCGGCGGAGAGGGTGAAGGCGGCGAGCACGCCCAGCACGCCCGCGACCGCACCCGCCAGAGCCGGCCGGACCGGCACGGCGGAACGGCCACGTCCGCGCTCCAGGGCAAACCGGGCGCCGATGACGACCGGCACGGGCAACCCCGCTCCGGCGGCGGCCGCCGCGACGGCGGACCGGCGCTGGGCGCCCTGCCGGACGGCGGTCAGCGCCGCTGCCGCGGCGGCCGCCGACCCGGCCAGCACCAGCAGCGGGCCGATGACCCAGCCGGCGCCTAGGACCAGCCAGTCCACGTCCAGTCCCGGACGCGGCTCCACGATGGATGCCATGCCGATCGGCATCCACGTCGAGGCCACGACTGCACCGGCGACACCGGCCGTCGCCCCCGCGACCGCGGCCAGGAAAGGCGCGGCCGAGGCCGACGCTACGGCCTGTCGCCGGGTCATGCCCACCGCCTGCAGCACCTGCAGATCGGCGACGGTGGCGGAGACGTAGCGGGCCACAGACTGGCCGACCAGGAAGAAGGCGGCCACCAGGGCCGTCAGCGCGAAGGCCAGCAGGCACGCAGCCTCATACCCGGTGACCCTGCGGACGGGGGCGCCGAAGAAGGCACTGTTGTTCCACACGTCGATGTCGGACCGCCCGGTCACGCGGGCCAGGTCAGTGCGGAACCGCGGAATCGCGGCGGCGCCCCCTTTGAGCCGCACCAGCGCGTTGATGTATGCCTGGCCGCTCGTGCCCATGATGTTGGCGCGGTAATGGGTAAACAGGGCCGGCGAAGCGAGCACGCCTCCCGTTTGCCCTGGACCGTCCACGTTAACGGACCCCCAGGGCGAGCGGATCACCCCGACGATGAGGGCCCGGATCTTCGGCCCGCGCGGTGGTCCGGGGGATCCGTCGTACCCCACGTCGGCCTGTTTCGGGCTTGCTAGATGCAGGGTCAGAATGTCGCCGACGCTCTTGCCATAGCTCGCGACGAACTTGGGGGTGACCAGGACCTCATCGACGCGGCTGGGATCGAATAGCCGTCCCTCCAGGACGACCGGCCGCTCGATGGTCCGGGTGAACTCGCTGTCCGCCTGGATCCCGGCGCTTGCGCCGGGGTCGCCTTCCACCGCGAAACCCCAGGTGACCGGGAACATGCTCAGCGCACTGACCTCGGGCAACGCGCGGACCTTCGCCCAGTCGAAACCTGGCTGGTTCGCCAACACGGTGACGGTCGCGGGCAGCGTGCCTGCCCACAGCCGGCCGACCGCGCTCTGGCCACGCCGCGCCCCCGCCACAGCCGCGAGAACCGCCGCCGTGGCCAAGGCGACCAGCAGCGCCAGAACCAGCAACGAACGCCAGTGGCGACGCGAGTCAAGGCGCAGCCAGGCCAGGGTAATCCCCATACCCGCTCATCTACTCTCTCAGCGCATCCGCACTGCCGGATCCCAGACAATGCAGTGCGATTCCAAGACAATCCAGCCGCGACCGGCGAGGTACGCAACATGCCTTCCTTCCGGTCATCGGGACGAGCGGAAGGGAGGCCGCGGCACGCCGCGACTCTTAGGAAAATTCTTTCGAGGGTGTGCCAGGGTTTTTCTGCCAGAAGGCTGCACAGTGCTCGGCGTCGAGGTCAACGGTCCAGACCCGGTCCGCTTGCCCGTCCGGGCGAAGACGGAGGGTGTATGCCGCGAGATTGTCGAACCGGCCGCCGCCGGGCGTTGTTCCGGTCTCGTGGATCAGGCAGATGGCCACGCGGTCATCGGCGTAGACGCAACGGCCGTCCTGGTGAAAGGTGTCGGCGAAGAACCCGGCGAACTCTGTGAGCATGAGCGCCAGGTCGTCCTTGCCGCGGACGCGGTGCCAGGGTCCGGCGCCAGGGCCATTTTCCATCAGGATATCGTCGGCGTAGAGGTCGAAAGCGGGTGCGTAGTCACCTTTCCGGACCGCATCGAGTACCGCCTGGGCGCGATCGAAGTTCGGGTGATTGGTCATTTCGAGCCTCCATGGTGTCCTCGTACTAGCTGATGATCTTGAAACGGCCGTGCAGCAGGTACGGCGCGCATAGCACCCGGTCAGCTCTGAACCCAGTCGCATAACCTGTCGCGGATGGCCCGTGAAAAGCTGGCAGCGGCGTTGTTCCTGCCGAGGGCTGGGTCCAGGTCCAGTAATAATCTCTAGAGTTACTAGTCCAGGGAGGCCCTGTTAGAACGGCGATGCCTTGGTTGTTCGTGACTCCGCTCGCCCACAAATGATCGGCACTGTTACTCAGGCAGTCACTTCCCATGAGTGCGTATTTAGTACGCGCCCTCCCTCCGGAAATGTAGGCCATGATCAGCAGTTCAGCGTTCCCGCCGGGCACGCGATCAACCATAACGATCGCGACTTTGCCGCGGATGGGCCCATCTTCGGGAAGCGCTACAGCGCTGCTGGAAACCCGCGGCAATGCAGCGGCAGCTACAGCCGCCGGTGAACGTGGGGACCTCGGCAGGTGCCGGAGCCCGTTCGCCTGCGCGTGATAATGCACGGCGGCGAGTGTGGCAATCACCAGGCCGGCACCCAGCGCCATGAATGCTGAGGCGATAAGGCGTCTTGAGTTGCCAGCCAACCGCCGCCCAGACCAGCCCGACTCCACCAGGTCTGGCAACCTGTTTCCTGCGTCACGCACCATGGGAACTCCGCCCCCTGACACGAGTTCGAGCCAATCCGCGATGCAGGCACATGTTGCCGTCAGATGCGGCAGGCTAGAAGCAGCTGTCGTGCTAACCGTGCACTAGCAACCAAGCCCGCGGCCCCCGGTCCACGGCACAGCATGACCCAAATACGGAAAGCGAGTGACTACTCGTGATCAGCCCCCGACCCTTGCGAAAGCAAGGGCTAACGCAGATATAAAAGGACTGTGGCCGAGATCGCATGGAGACCGCGTGGAGACCGTGTGAAGGTTCGCTACCGCTGAGGGCGAAGCCGGTTCAACCTCAGTGATAGCGATGGCTTTGAACCGCGGCGCCGAGGCACACGTGTGCAATGTGTGCGGGCGGTCGGCGGCAATGTCACCGAGAACTACAACGGCTCGGCCTGGACAACAGTCTCCAGCCGCGCGGCGGGCACCGTTCAGCCAGCTCTCATCGCCATCCGCCGCGCCCGGCAGCGCGGTCGTCTGGGCGGCGGTCCGGTATGCCGCCCAGCCCTGGGGCACGGAGCTGGAAGTCCGGGTCACCGGCATTCCCGTGGGCACACGCTGCCAGCTGCTGGTCACTAATGCCCCAAGATCAGCACATAGCCGCCGGCGGCTGGACCATCACCGCCGACAGCCAGCACACCTGGTATCCCGCATCCGTGCCATGGCCCACGGCCAGCCTGCGCAGCTTCGACGTCGCCACGGACGGCCAGACCCTGGTCACCGTCCCCGCCCGGCAGGCAGGTGCCCCGAGCCGGGCCCAGCACCGAGCCTTTTGTGCAGTAGTCAGGCCATGCCACATATGTGCCACGTACCACGAACTTCGACGGTCGGCGGCGGTAACTCACGCGCACATCACCCGGCCCCATCTGCCGCCAGCTTGCCGATGAGGGCGCGGAGGTCGCGGCCGGCTACTGGCGCGGCCACGAGGGCGCGGAGAAGTTCGCGGCCAGCATGTCGGCGGAGTACCCGGGGCGGCGGATCACCGTGCACCACGGGAACATCGGCGCGGCCGGCGACTGCCGGCGCGTGCTGGGCGAGGTCATCGGCCAGCATGGCCGCCTCGACATCCTGGTCAATAACGCCGGGATCACGATCGACAAGACCGTGGCCAAGATGACCGACGACGACTGGCAGAAGGTGATCGCGGTCAACCTGTCCGGCGCGTTCTTCATGGCCCAGGCCGCGGCCGAGCACATGATCGAGCGCGGCACCGGCCGGATCGTCAGCGTGTCCTCGGTCATCGGGGAGACCGGCAACATCGGCCAGGCCAACTACGCGGCGTCCAAGTCCGGGCTGTTCGGCCTGACGAAGTCGCTGGCCCGGGAGGCCGTCTTCCAGCTCAACCGCGCGGGGCCCGCCCGGGGACGGGGTCGGGCTGACCGTCAACGCGGTCACGCCCGGCTACATCGCCACCGACATGCTCGCCACCATCCCCGACAAGGTACTGGACCGGCTCCGCGGCCAGATCCCGGTCGGCCGGCTCGGGAGACCGGAGGAGATCGCCCGGGTGGTCTGCTTCCTCGCCGCCGATGAGTCCGCCTACATCACCGGGCAGATCTGGGCCGTCAACGGCGGCCTGGACATGTAAGTACGCGACAGGCGGCTGGAGGAATCATGGAAGATCAGCAGAAGGTCCTGGTCCTGTCCGCAGTGCGGACTGGATTTGTACAGCACGAAAGTACCGCAGCTGGTCAGGACGAGAGCGGGTCTGCGTGCACGCTCTAGGACGGTGACCTGCGGCGACAGACTCACATGGACATGTTGTGTTCGGCGGCATCACCTCGTGGGAAACGATCGCCAACGGCATCGTGTCCGCGATGGCGCTGCCCGCTGAGCGGGGCGAGCCGGTCAGGCATCCGATCGTGGTCCGGCTGGACGGCAACAACGCAGCCGAGGGCCGCAGGATCCTGCAGGAGGCGCGGCCATCCCGGCAGTCGAGCAGGTCGCCACCATGGACGACGCGGCGCGGCGCGCCGCCGAACTGGCCGCCGCGGCCTCGAACGGAGCATGAGACGATGATTCCCCGTGTACTGCTTCAAAACTGACCGCCGTGACGGAGGCCGTCCAGATCGAGTTCTTAGGCGGCTAACGGCCAACAGCCAACAGCGGGTGTGTCGGCGGCCTGGGACATGGCGGGCACAGGCAGCGCGAGCTAGGGCCGGCCGGACCTGGCAGCCGCCCGTCCTGACCGTCATGCGGCCGTTTTGGCCTCCGAATTCCTCGTGCAGCGCAATTGCGATGGCCCGGATATAAACGCTAATAATCGCCCGTTAACTGCGGGAACATTCGCTATTGGCGCAGTTTGAAGATAAAATGGTCTTGGAGGTCAAGCGGCCTCCCGCCACCACCGCGACGAAAGTCCAGCGATGCGGAGCATGCGCTCAGTCAAGGCCGCCAGCGGCGCCGCAATCCGCAGGCACGACCGCCGCGTCATCGCAAGACAGGCGGCCTAACGAGTCCGGCATGGGCCTGACCCGCCAGTCGCTTGCCGTGGTCACGATCGGCGCCGTCAAGCCCGGATCAAAGAAGCAACAGGCCACCGCAAGGCGCCGGCCGCGCTGGAGCCCCAGCCGGGGAACTACGTCAGCCGCCGGACCACGGCTTACGTGCGGGCTAGCGCCGTCGAACTGGCCGCCCGGTCCGAGCAAGCGGAGAGGAGCCTGTGAGCCAAAATGACCGCCACCGACCGCACCGACCGCACCGACCGCACCGACCAAGAGCGTGCCATCATCGCGGCTGGCAAGGAAGCCGGGCACTCAGCCGCGCAGATCCTCGCCACCATGCAGGGGCAGGGCGACGGGAAACTCGTCAGCTTTAGCGCTGGCCGCGTCCTTGGGGACGCGCTCAAAGAGGTACAGGCCGCTGGCAAGGCCGCCGGGAAGTCTCCGCGTCAGGTCTCTCAAATGTTCGTGGCTGACCAGAAAGCGGGGAAAGACGCGATGGCCCGCTACCGGCCGGTCAGGGCCGAGCCCGTGTCCCCTCCCGTTCAGTGCAGCTACGGCACGACCATGAACACGCCCGACCTGGACCGCTGCGGCCACTGCGGAGCGCCGGTCAGCAAGCACACCGCCCAGCCGCGATGGAGATCCTGACGAGCTGCGCTTGATCACCACCTTGTAGCCCGCTCGGCGGCCAGGCTGCTCCGGGAGGTGCCAGCAAGTGATCGGCCGGGCGAGGAAGTAATAAGGAAACGGTCAGTTCCCGGAGGTGTGACGTGCCCGGGCCGGGCGGGACAATGATCAGCCGTTGCCCCGGCCGCCGCCGCAGCTGGTGCACCGGGCCCGGACCCGGTGCGCGGGCCGGCCGTCTGCCGCCTTCTCGGCCGGTTGCCAGGATTACCTTGTCGTACTGGTGGGCGCGGGTCTCGCAGTGCACTGCCTTCGCCAGGTCCTCTTCGCTGGTCAGGCCGCTGGCCCGGCAGCCGGTTGCCTGCAGGTGCTGCACGGCCAGGTCCATGCGATGCCCGGCAGCGGCACTGGCGTCGTGATCGGGGCGGGGCGCGCGGGGGAACACGCCGCGTTTGGTGCCGGGAGGCTGCATGGGTGGCGTCCGCGCCTGGCGCGTGCTGGCCAGGGACAGCACCACCACCTCGCACGGCTCCTGCTGTTGTCGTGCGAGGAGATAGCTGATCGGCTCCAGGTCGGGCTGCTCCCCGGCGGCGAGCGGGTCCCTGTCCAGCACGAGCAGGTACCGCTGGCCGTTGGCTGGGGGAGGTGGCAGGGCTGGGGCGGTGGCGCGGTGAGGCGCAGCTGGCTGGGGCATGGCGGTCTTCTCTCCCGGACGGGGGCAGTGCAGGGTGGCCGGCTGCTTCACGGCCCGGGCTGCTGGCGCGGGACCGGTGTCCTGGTGCGCGGCGGGTGAGCGCGCTCGGGCGGCTAGTGGTAGAGGCGGCGCAGCATGAGCGCCGCGGCGATGATGACGACGATGAGCAGGACGATGAGGAACATGGCTTTGGCTCCCTTGGGTGACCCCTGGGCGCTGGCCGCTGGGCGGCTGGTCCCTGGTGTCTGCCCCCAATCTACATCGGAAATCAATAACTAGCAATTTATTTCTAGAGTTTCTGGTGTATTTTCAGGCTAGCCGAAGATCGTCCGCCCGGCGGGAGCCATGCTGGGAACCGCCCCGGCGAACGAGATCAGGCGGCTGCTGCGGCGGCGGGACCGTGCCTCGGCGGCAGAAGCCGCTCTGCTCATGCTGCACGCGGCGCTGTACCTGACGGTGGTGCTGTGGGTACTGTCCCCGCTCAAGGCGCTGGCTTTCATCGCCGTACAGCAGGCGGTCTTCTCGCTGTACCTGGGCATCAGTTTCGCGCCCAACCACAAGGCGATGCCGATCATCGAACCCGCCACGACGGCCTGCTTCGCCCGCCGCCAGGTCGTCACTGCCCGGAATATCAGCGGCGGCCGGTTCACCACCTTCTTGCTCGGCGGCCTTAACTACCAGATCGAGCATCACCTGTTCCCATCGATGCCCCGGCCTAACCTGCGACAGGTCCAGGGCCTCGTCCGGGACTTCTGCGCAGCGACCGATCTCGGCTACAGCGAAGAAAACTTCACTGAGTCATTCCGCCAGATCATCCACCACCTCAGCGACGCCGGAGCAGCCGCCAGCCGCCGTCCTAACTGATTATCGTCATCTGACCGGGAAGACCGCGGTCTCCAATGCCATGCAGCAGAGCTCGTCCGTGACCTTCCGCGGCAGAGAACCCCTGGGACTGTCGCGGCGGCTATCTGGCGCTCAGCGCGACCGCGCCCGGCACGGCCACAGTCGCGAACCCCGTCCGGTAAGCCGCCGCACCGAAGGTGACGTCACATGGCGATGGCCCGGGCATGCGGCTCGGGCTGCCCTGGGGGAAACTGCGCAGGTGATACCGGTATCTGACTTCCCGTCGGTATCTGGGCTAGGACAGACGGCCGTGGCGGCACGGGTCGCTCTAGGGCGTTGCTGCCGGCACGGGGCGAGCTGGCCTGGCACCGCTCGCGGCTTGCTGCACGCTGGGATAGACCGGGAAGATATCGATCAGGCCGGTGACACCCAGGATCCGGCGGACCTGCTGCTGCGGGGCGGCCAGAGCCGTGTCGCCACCGCTTTCCCGGGTCCACTTCAGCACGCGCACCAGCACTCCCAGGCCGCAGGAGTCGATGAACGCCAGGCCGGCCAGGTCCACGATGATCGACGGCCCGCAGGCCGCCACGGCCGTAATCAGGTGTGACGCGAGGCCCGGGGCGTCAGCCAGGTCAAGCTCGCCGTACAAGGCGACAACGGCGTGACCGCCGGGGCTGCCGGCGCTCAGCTCCACGTTGAACATGGGCCTTCCCTCCTGATCCAGCAGCCAGGCGGGGTCCGGGCCCGACGGCTAACTCGCGCGGCCTAAGGCCGCCGACGGCCGGGGTTCCCGCGATGACCGACGGCGGATAATCCGCCGCGGAAGAGCCGACGGGATGGCCTGCCCTTGGCCTTCCCGCGCTGCGGCCGGGCCGCCGCCCTGGTCAGGCCCGGAGTCAGTGGCGTACCTGGCCACCGGGCGAGAACAGGTCACGGCCCTGGCTTGACGTGCAACCGCCGGTGAATCGGCAGTTGCCGACGCTGGCTTGCGACCCCGGTGGCCGCGTACGGCCGTCATCCTCGCCCCGATCCGGCTGGCCGCAGCCGCACGAAAAAACTCCGCACCCTGCGGCACATCCGCCATACACACCGATGTGCCAGCTGCCGGGGTCCGGAGCAACATGCATATCGTACTCCTCCGGCCCAGACGGCATGCGCCCGCAGCCGGTGCGCGAGCGTCTTGACCTGCCCGGCCCAGGCCAGGGCGGGGCCGGCCCGGGTGTCGACCTCGGCTAGTACCCCGTCCACGACGAGGTCGAGGAGTTGTTCCCTGCTGCGCACGTGGCGGTAGACCGCGCCGGGGACCACGCCCAGGCGGACGGCGAGGGCGCGCGGTGCAGATCTCCGTATGGGAGCCAGCTATGGCCGGTCCGACCCCGCTCCTGCCATCGGTTCGGCACCTACCGTCGGCCGACGCCTACAGCGGATCGGTGACCCACCGCCAGCCGTGCGGTTCGTCACGCGCCGGGCGCACCACGGCGACCTGGGCCGCGTCGGACAGCTGGGCCACGATCCGGATGAGCTGACGGTGAAAATCATCGGGGGTGGGTGATGTCGGCGGTCATGTGGTCGGGATTCGTCTTTCGAAGTAGATCGGCGCGTGGCGGAGCACGGCTCTGCTGAGGACAGCGGCCCAGCCCAGCCGCAGCATCGGGCAAGGGCGTGGCGGCTACTCCAAGTGAGTGCGCTGCTTGCCTGCCTGAGCCCCGGTACGACAGATCGGGTGATACACGGGTGATCATCTCCGCATATCAGACCAAGGCGGCATACGCCCACGACGGCTGGGCGGAGGGTGCGGGTCTTGGTAGCCGGCTACCGGGAAGGGATGGCGAGGGCCTCGGGATGGGCCCCGCGGTAGTGCTCGGTCAGGACCTTGCTGAGGTTGCCGGGCCGGTACGCGACGGTGCGGTGGCAGATCTGGCAGCGCGTGACCGGTAGACGGGTAACGGTCACCGGGAAGCGGTGGGAACTCGAATTGCTCATTACCTCTATGATGCCAGCCCCGCCAGAGTGACCTGGCCGTGCCACGCGCACACAGCACGGCAGAAGTGGTCCCCTCCAGAGCCCGGCTTGAGCGCGCGGCGTCTTTCGGCTGGCGGTGGAGGGCAGGGCGCACACTGGGATGGTGCGGATTACCGTCCGGGTCCGGCCCGGCTCTGCCCGTCCCGGCGTAGGCGGCGGCTACGACGGCGCGCTGGTTGTCCGGGTCAGCGCGCCTGCCGTGGATGGCCAGGCCACGGCGGCTGCCCTAGCCGCGGTGGCCGCCGCGTTTGGTGTCCGCCGTCGTGCGGTGACGCTGGTTGCGGGGGCGTCAAGCCGGACGAAGATCATGGATGTGGCGGGTGCCGATCCGGCTGTTCTCGATCGGCTACTAGGGCTGTGACTAGCGCAGACAGCCTGGCCAGGCGCGACGATCGGCATCGCCGTGAGTGCCACCTTTATGCCGATGTGCTGGCCTCACATCGGATCCAAAGCCAGCTCGGCCGGCGGCATGAGAATGCATTGTTGTAAAGGGGCGGCCGTACCTCACGCCTGGCAATACTCGGCGCGGCCCGGGATTTATCTCGTGGGGCCGCTGGAACGCTTTGCCCTACTGTACGGTCAGGGCCGGGTTGAGCCGTATGAGCCGCACAGGGCTTGTCTCGTCGAGTTCGGCGATGGCATCCCGTGACTTCACGAAGTCTGAGAATGAACGATAGCCGAGTGCTCTCTCGCTGAATGACGGGTCCATGCGCCTCATCTGGCTCTTCACCGCGGAGCTGTGCAGCCAGTCCGCGTCGTCCTTTTCTTGGCCAAGCCGCAGCGCCCGTTCAAGGAGCCTGGTCGCCACCTCTTGCGGGTTTTCCGAATCGGGATCGGTCTCGTCGGTCACCGCGGCCGCTGGGCGCCTGGTACGCCGCGCGGGCGGCGCGGCGGCGGGCTCTTCCTGTTCGGCTTGTGCGCTGGCCGCCGGCGCGGCTGGCTGCGGGGAGGCATCGACCGGGGGGATGCCCGGCAGCGCGTCGTAGGTCACGAGCTCATCGCACGCCGCGGCGAGTGATTTGCTGGTCGATCCCGCGACCCCGACGCCGACGACGTAACGGCCCAGGCGTCGGCACCGCTGGGCCAAGGCGATGTAATCGGAGTCCCCGGCCACGATCACTACGTGGGTCAGGTCGGGAAGGCGGAACATGTCCTCCACCGCATCCACAGCCAGCCTGATATCGGCACCATTCTTGGCGTAGGCGGCCGCCGGAAACAGCTGCACCAGGTCCACCGCGCGGCTGACGAGCTGCCCGCGGTAGTCGGCGTTCACCGGGTCTGACCAGTCCGCATAGGCGCGGGTGAGCACGAGCGTGCCGAACGACGAGGCGAAGTCGATCACCGCCCCGACGTCCACCCTGGCGCGCGCGAGCTTGTCGGCAATCTCGGGATCGGTCGGCCTGTCGGCCCGGTTGAACCCGCGCACCTTGTCACGCTGGAACTGGCCCCGGCCATGAACCTGGTCATACCGCGAGATCACGATGTTGTCGAAGTCAATGTAGACGGCGACACGGGTGACACCAGAGTCGTTCATGGCTGCTCTTCTCCTCCGGACGCCTCGCGCGGCCCAGTCAGCCGGGTGACTCAGCGGCAGCGAATCGATGGTCTCCACTGTCGCACAGCAGCCGCCGTGGTGAGCATTGCAGAATCAGGCCACAATCACAGCCGTGACGTCACGCCCACGGCAGCAACTCCCAGCTGGCAAGACGGGCGCAAGGCCCCTGCCGACTAACCAGCCGAGCTGACCGGTCCCTCCGGTGCCCGGGCAATACGCCGCGGGACGGCCACCAGGCTGTTCCACGTCCACATCCGGCACGGATTCCTCAACCTTCTCCACCTGGCTCACCGCCATCGCCCCGGCAGCCATCCTGGCTGCCGGGCAGTGATGCTTGACCACGCGCGCATGCTCGCCGACGCGACGGTTCAGGGGCTCTCGCCCGGGAGTGTCTGCCGTCTGAAGAGGTGACGTTCTGTCTGGTCACGGCACGCTGCTGGCACTGGCGGATCGGGGTGTCTATTACACCAAGCCGGTCTTGCGCGGCTGGCTGCACCTGGTCTGGTTCGGGGCGTCGCTGGCGGCGGGCACGCTGTTGCTGGTGCGGGTGCACGGAGCGGCGCGGATCACGGCCGTCGCCGTCTACGCGGCCAGCGTGAGCGCGCTGTTCGGGATCAGCGCGCTGTATCACCGGGGTACCTGGACGGATGCGTGGCGCCGGCGGCTGCAGCGCCTCGACCACGCGATGATCTTCTTCCTGATCGCCGGCACGGCCACCCCGGCGTTCCTGCTCGCCATGCGGGGCGGTTTCGGGCTGGCGTGCCTGATCGTGCTGTGGTCACTGACGCTGGCCGCGGCGGTGATCCACATGGCGCGGATGGTCTTGCCGGAGCGGCTGGTCGGCGCGATGTTCCTGGGGCTGGGCTGGATGGGGGGCCTGGCGCTGCCGCAGGTGTGGATCCGGGCCGGCGCGGCGCCCGGGGCGCTGATGCTCGCCGGCGGCCTGCTCTACACGGCCGGGGCGATTTCCTACCATCGCCGCTGGCCCGACCCCTGCCCGTCGGTGTTCGGCTACCACGAGGTCTTCCACGCTTACGTGTGCGCCGCCGCGACGTGCCAGTTCATCGGGATAGCCCTGTTCATCAGCTGAGCCGGGCAGCCGCTGCACCAGCCTGCCCGCAGCGACCAGCAGGCAGCGCGCACGGTGGGCGACGAGACCATGCCTCGGCGGTAGAAGCCTCTCTCATCATGCTGCATGCCGCGCTGTACCTGACGCCGGTGCTGTGGGTGCTGTCCCCGCTCAAGGCACTGGCTTTCATCGCCGTACAGCAGGCGGTCTTCTCGCTGTACCTGGGCATCAGTTTCGCGCCCAACCACAAGAGGGTGCCGATTATCGAATCCGCAACGGCGGCTGGTCTCGCCCGCCGCCAGGTGAGTTGTTTGCCAGGAGGGCCGCCGGGACGGGATTGCTGACCGGCTGGCCTAGTCTCACCGTGCCGTTGTCGTCTCGATTTCCTGGAATGTCTGCGCGAGGCTCAGATCGCGGTGATCATCGCGCGGCTCACTGCGAATTTGACGTGGTATGTTGGGAGGAGTCTCTCCTTAGGAGCGACGCCTCGTTTGGGCAGGACGACCACTTCGGGTTGTCGCCCCTCGCAGACTCGACGCCTCTTCTGAGCAATTCCCGCGCGCCAGGAGGTATCGGGATGGGTATTGTGCTGATCTGCGTGGTGGTTTTCTTCGCGCTCTTCGCGGTTTGGAATAAGTGGCGCAGGGGCTCTTTGTTCTGGTGGCGCGGCAAGAGCGGCCGGGATAGCTA
>CAWIDQ010000063.1:0-17933 GCA_963834695.1 uncultured Actinomycetota bacterium | reverse complement strand
GATGGCCGGGCCTCCTCGGGGTCAGCCACCCCGTGCAGGTCTATATAGCCGACGTTGCCCTCCAGCCGCTCGACCCGGAAAATGCCGTAGTTCAGCGGGTGGCCGCGGCGTCCTCGTTGTGGCCCGGGCCCGTCCGGCTCGGGCCGGGGCGCCCGTTGCGGCCGCGGCGGCATCGTCCGGACCCGCAGGTGCTTGTCCGCGCAGGTCTCATCCAGCTGGGCAGTGAGCCGCTCGGCCAGCGCCGCCTCGTCCAGGTCGTCGTACTCGCCGGCCGCCAGCCGCGCCTCGATGGCCGCGGCGGCCTGCTCGGCGCGGTCGGCAAACACGTAGCTACGGCGCAGCAGCGCGAGTGTGGTTTCCACGATCTCCCGCACGGACAGCGGCGTGCTGGTCATCGCGGGGTCGTCCGGCATCGTGATCCGGGGCGCGGCGTCCGGGGAGCCGGCGTCCTCGACCGTGAACTCCAGCAGCTTGGCCTCGGGGATCCGCAGGGACAGCTCGCGCCGCACCCGCTTCATCGCCGCTTCGTGGGCCTGCGCCCACGCTTCGAGGGATGGCCCGGGGTCCTGCGGTCCGTCCGGGACCGCGACGAACGCCCGGATCAACAGTTCTTCCGGGTCGTCACCGGGCTGCAGCACGGTGGCCCGCTGCACCGCTCCGGCCGGGAAGCGCAGCTTCATCTCACTGTCGATCATGCGGTCCATGCGCGTTAGCGCGGCCTGGTCCACGCCGCCTCCCTGAGCGCCCGTTGCGGCCGGTTATCACCGCCATCAAGCTAAACCGCGCCGGGGGCGCGGGAGTTCCGAGCGCGCGGCTGAGGGCTCGCGTTTCAGAGGCGGCCGGCCTCGACGATGCGGCGCAGAAACCGGCGGGTGCGCTCGTCCTTCGGGCTGGTGAACAGCACGGACGGCGGTGCGTCCTCGATGATGGCGCCGTCGGCGAGGAAGCAGACCCGGTTGGCGATATCCCGGGCAAATCCCATCTCATGGGTGGCGATGAGCATGGTCATGCCGCCCGCCGCCAGTTCCCTGATCACGTCCAGGACCTCGCCCACGAGCTCTGGATCGAGCGCGCTGGTCACCTCGTCGAGCAGCATGATCTGCGGGCGCATGGCCAGCGCCCGGACGATCGCCACCCGCTGCTGCTGGCCGCCGGAGAGCCGGTCCGGGTAGTCGGCCTGCCGGTCCAGCAGGCCGAATCGGTCCAGCAGCGCCCTGGCCTCCTCTTCTGCCTGGGCCCGGGCGACGCCGCGCGCCTTGATCGGCGCCAGCGTGATGTTCCGCAGCACGGTCATGTGCGGGAAGAGGTTGAAGGACTGGAACACGATCCCGATGTACTTGCGCACCAGGTTCGGGTCGACGCCCGGGCCCGTGATCTCCTGCCCCCACAGGCTGATCCGCCCCGAGTCGATCGGCTCCAGCAGGTTGAGGCAGCGCAGCAGCGTGGACTTGCCGGAGCCGGAGGCGCCGATCAGGCAGATGACCTCGTGCGTGGCCACCGACAGGTCGATGCCGCGCAGCACCTCGTGGGCGCCGAACGACTTGCGCAGGCCCTCGATCCTGATCGCCTCGCCCTCGGCGGGTGGGCCCGCCGCAGGCTCAGCGTGGGCGGCGGTCACCGCGCCGCCCTCATCGGCCGGCCCCGGCCAGGCGGCGTCGGCGGTCCCGGTCGATCACGCGGTCAGTGAACCGGGCCAGCGGGATCGTGAGGAGGAGGAACAAGATCGCGGCCACGGTGTAGCTGGAGTAGTTGAACACGGTGCTGCTGTAGATCTGGGCCGCCTCGTTCGCCTCGATCGCGCCGAGCACGCCGACCAGGGCCGTGTCCTTCTGCAGGCTGATGAAGTCGTTGAGCAGCGGCGGGATGACGTTGCGCACGGCCTGCGGCAGGACCACGTAGCGCAGCGTGGTGGCCTGCGACAGGCCGAGCGAGCGGGCGGCGGCCACCTGGCTCTGGTGTACCGAGTTCAGGCCGGCCCGGTAGACCTCGGACACGTAGGCCGAGTACGACAGTACGAGCGCCGCCACCCCGTACACGGCGACGGCCTGGACCGAGACGACCGGGAGCCGGAGCGCGGGCACGCCAAAGCCGATGGCCAGGATGATCAGCAGCAACGGCACGCCGCGGAAGAAGTCCACGTAGATCATGCTCAGCACCCGGAACGGGAA
Organism: uncultured Actinomycetota bacterium; assembly: GCA_963834695.1. Classification (GTDB taxonomy): domain Bacteria; phylum Actinomycetota; class Actinomycetes; order Streptosporangiales; family Streptosporangiaceae; genus JASHPR01. Next base: position 15,765 of record CAWIDQ010000063.1, on the reverse strand, counting down.
CATCGCCGGGCTGGTGGACAGCCGGACCAGGGCGATGACCAGGGCCAGGATGAGGATCAGGACCTCGGCCGCGATGAACATCCGGATGTTCAGCCAGAGGGCCTCGCCTACCGAGTAGTAGCCCTTCTTCGGGTTGCCGATGAAGGATTGCCACATGTCGGCCGGGTTGAAGAACGTGTGCCGGACCTGGGCGCTGCCCGGCGCGAGCAGGAAGATCGCCACCAGCGCGGCCAGCACGGCCACGGTACTGGCCGTGGAGATCGCGGCCGCCCGCCGGCCGCCGCCGCTGAGCAGGCGCGGGCCGCGCTCGGTGGTCCCGAACGACCCCGGGACCGGACCGCCGCCGCCACCGAGGATCACTGGACGCCGACCGCAGGCGGGGTCAGGGCTGGATGGTCGGGACGGCGAGGTAGATCTGCAGGTACTGCTTCTGCAGCCGCTGCAGCGTCCCGTTGCTCTTCAGCGTGGCGATGGCCTTGTTGACGCAGGTGACCAGCGGGTCGCCCTTGGCGAACAGCAGGCCGTAGTGCTCGCCGGTGCTCGGGAACTGGCCCACCATCACGGTGCCGGGGATCTCCGACGACGAGATGTACTGGGCGGTCGGAGTGTCCGTGACCAGCGCGGCGATCTGGTTTGTCTGCAGGGCCTCCTTCACGTCGTTCAGCGTTTGGAAGACCTTGGGCTGGGTGGTCGGCTGGATCTCGCTGGTGATGAAGGCCAGGCTGGTGGTCCCGACCTGGTCGCCGTAGACGTAGGTCTTGAGCTGGGCTGGCGAGTGCTTGGTGGCGATCGGGCCGTTCTTCAGCGCGACGAGCGCCTGCTGCACGTCGTAGTAGCTGTCGGAGAACGTCACGGCCGTGGCCCGCTGCGGCGTGTAGGAGATTTCGTTGATGTCGAAGTCGAACTTCTTCGGGCCTGGTGCGTACGAGGCGTCGAACGGCTCGTACGCCCATGTCACCTGGGAGGTCGTGAAGCCGAGTTGCTTGGCGATCGCGTAAGCGACCGCGCTCTCGTAGCCCTTGCCGTTGGCTGGGTCGTTGTTCTCGAACCACGGCGGGTACGCGGGCTTGTCGGTCGCGACCGTGAGCTGGCCCTTCTGGTACAGGTCTTTCTGTATCGCCGAGTTGGAGCAGCTCGTGGTGGCGGCGCTGCCGCTGCCGGAACCCGAAGAGGAACTGCTTGAGCTGCCGCAAGCCGCGATCCCGGCCGTCAAGGCCGCAATGGCGACTGCCGACAGAATCCGCCGCATCTCGAGTCACCCCACATCAGTGCCGGGCCAAGCCCGGACGCCGCTCGGCTCGTAAAGGCTAGTAAAACGGTCAGCTTAGACGATGCTCTCGGCCCCGGGCCAGCCCGAGGACGGAGTGCAAGGGCGACCCGGCGACGCGGCGGCGCGTCAGCCGGCGGCGAGCAGCGCCGGGAACGCCCGGCGCAGCGCGAGCCGCCAGTCGCCGATGGGCTCGATGCCCGTGCCGGCCCAGGCGTGGTGGCCGAGCACGCTGTAGGCGGGCCGGGGCGCGGGACGGGGGAAGGCGCTGGTCGTGGTGGCGCGGACGCGCTGCGGGTCGCTGCCCAGGAGCTGGAAGACCTCGCGGGCCAGCTCGAACCAGGTGGCTTCCCCGGAGCTCGTCGCGTGGTAGACGCCCGCCGCAGCCCGGGCGCGGACCAGCGCGGTCACCTGCCCGGCGACGTCAGCGGTCCAGGTCGGCTGGCCGCGCTGGTCGGCCACCACGTCCACGCCCGGCCGCTCCCGCTCCAGCCTGATCATGGTGCGCACGAAGTTGGCCCCGTGCGCCCCGTAGAGCCAGGCCGTCCGCACCACGTAGCCGGTGTCGGGCAGCAGCCCCAGCACGGCACGCTCGCCGGCCAGCTTGGTACGTCCGTACGCGGTACGCGGGCCCGTGGCGTCGGTTTCCGAATACGGCCACCGGGCGTCCCCTCCGAACACGTAGTCGGTGGACAGGTGCACGAGGCGGACACGGTCCGCCGCGCACGCGGCCGCCAGGTACTCCGCCCCGCGCCCGTTCACGCCGAGCGCTTCGTCCTCGTGCGCCTCGGCGTCGTCGACCGCGGTCCAGGCGGCGCAGTTCACGACCACGTCCGGCGCGCAGCCGCGCAGCGCCGCGCGCACCGCGCGCTCGTCGGTGACGTCGAGGTCGCGGCGGGTGAGGCCGACCACGTCCTCGCCGTCGGCCCGCAGGGCAGCGGCGAGGTCCTGGCCGAGCATCCCCCCTGCCCCGGCGATCAGCCACCGGCTCATGAGGCGGTGCCGCCGGCCACCGGGATCCTCATGAGCTGATCTGTACCTTGCTGTGGTCGCCGAGCACCAGCCGGTGCGCCCGGGGCACCCGCGGCGCCGGGGTCACCTCCACGTGATGGCCGATCAGCGACGCCTCGACCCGCCGTACCCCCCGGATCGACGCGCCGGCCAGCACGATCGAGTACTCGATCTCGCTGTCGGCGATCACGCAGCCGGCCGCCACCGAGGTGAACGGGCCCACGTACGACCCTGACACCCGGCTTCCCGCCCCGATCACCACCGGGCCCACGATCCGCGACCCGGCCGCCTCCGCCCCGGCCTCGATGGCCACCCGGCCGATCAGCTCGCTCGCCGCGTCCACCGTGCCCTCGCACCGCGGCGCCAGGCCCTCCAGGATCATCCGGTTGACCTCGAGCATGTCGGTGACGTTCCCGGTGTCCTTCCAGTACCCCGTGATCACCGTCGACCGCACCTTGCGGCCGACCTCGATCAGCCACTCGATCGCCTCAGTGATCTCCAGCTCCCCCCGCCGCGACGGCGTCAGCTGCGCCACGGCCTCGTGCACCGCGGGCGTGAAGATGTACACTCCCACCAGCGCCAGGTCGCTCTTGGGCCGCTCCGGCTTTTCCTCCAGCCCCGCCACCTCGCCCGCGTCGTCCAGCTCGGCGACCCCGAACTGCCGCGGGTCAGCCACCTTCGTCAGCATGATCTGCGCGTCCGGCCGCCCCGCCCGGAACTCCTCCACCAGGGCGGTGATCCCGCCGACGATGAAGTTGTCCCCCAGGTACATCACGAAGTCCTCGCCGCCGAGAAACTCCCGCGCGATCAGCACCGCGTGCGCCAGTCCCAGCGGCGCCTCCTGCCGCAGGTACGTCACGGTCAGCCCGAACGCGCTCCCGTCGCCCACCGCCGCCCGGATCGCCGGCTCGGTGTCCCCCACCACCATGCCCACCTCGGTGATCCCCGCGTCGGCGATCGCCTCCAGGCCGTAGAACAGCACCGGCTTGTTCGCCACCGGCACTAGCTGCTTGGCTGAGGTGTGCGTGATCGGGCGGAGCCTGCTCCCAGACCCCCCCGACAAGACCAGGGCCTTCATGACGGCCGAACCTGGCGCATCCGCGCCCGGGCCGCGGTCACCGCTGAGCCGTGATCATCAGATGCCAGCCGATGGCCCGGCCGAGCGGGCGGCGGACGGCGAGCGGCAGCTTCGTGGTGAGCGGGCCGAAGCCGTAAGTGAACGGGTACTCCGAGTGGACCTCGACGCTCGAGAAGGCGCGGAACAGCTTGCGCGCGCCGCCGCGGCTGAACGTGTACACCACCGGGCAGTGGTCTTTTCGGTCGGTCGGCGACTCGTAGGGCAGCCGCAGTGTCCGGTGCACCAGGTTGACCAGCGAGTCCCGGTGGTAGAGCATCACGTAGGCCGTTCCGCCGGGACGCAGGACCCGGCGCACCTCCGCCACGGACCGTGCGATGTCCGGGGTGTGGTGCAGCACGCCGAACGAGTAGACCACGTCGAAGCTCTGGTCGGGAAAGTCGAGTCCCTCGGCGTTTCCGAGCCGGAAGTCGATCGCTGACCCCGCGACGTGCGGCGAACTGCCTGGCCACCGTGAGCGCGTTCTCGGTCAGGTCGACCGCGGTCACCGCGTAGCCGCGCTTGGCCAGCTGGATGCTGTCGACGCCGATGCCGCAGCCGATCTCGAGCAGGCTCTGCACCCTCGCCGGCAGCGACGCGAACAGCTCGGGCAGGTGATAGTGCGCTGCGGTACCGGCGCTGCTCGATCTCGTCGAAATACGAATCCGAGGCCCGGTCGGCGTCGGTGTAGTACTCATTGTTGACATGCGCCTGCCAGAAGTCGCGGACCGTGTCCACGGTGCTGCCCGGCTAGGGTTTCATGACGTCATGCTCCTTCGGGCGGCGGGTGAGCTGGCGCCGGTCGGCACGGCCTGGCCGCGGAACCGCCGGGGATCGCCCGGGTGAACGTCGCGAGCCAGGTCTCGACGCCGATCATCTGCCAGAGCAGGAAATAATGCCAGCGCAGCCGCTGACGGGGCTCGTGCCTTGAGCACGGCCGCGACGAACTCTGGCCTGAAGATGCCGGATTGCCGGAGCCGATCCGGTGACAGCGTCTCCCGCACCATGGGCCCGAGATCCTTCCGGTACTGCTCGACGGGATCGAAGGTGAATCCCCATTTCCGCTTGTGCAGCACGCGGTCGGGAAGCACCCCGGCCAGCGACTTCCTTGAGCAACCCCTTGGGGCCTCTGGCCGAAGCGGATGTCGTCCGGGATACGGGCGGCGAACCGGACCAGCTCGAGGTCGAGCAGCGGGACGCGGGACTCTACCGAGTGCGCCATCGACATGGTGTCCTCGTTGTGCAGCAGGTCGCACACCATCTTGGTCGCGAACTCGGCCCGCAGGGCCTGGCTCTCCAGCGGCCGCTCGTCGTCGAAGTACCCGTCGTAGCCGTCGCGGGCGGACGCCGTGAGCCGCTCGGCGAAATCGGGCGTGTACACGCGCCGCAGCAGCGCCGGGTTGAAGTCCCAGGCGTTGCGGAGCAGCAGGTAGTTGCGAGCTCCGTCGCCGGAGGCGGCCAGCCACTCGAGCTTGCGGGTGGCCAGGTCGAGCTCCGGGCCGGCCCAGCCCGGCGGACCGTCGCGCCGCCCAGTCCAGGGCTGGCGCCAGGGTGCGCGCGGCCGCGCCGCGGGCGCCCCGCGCCGGAGCCTGCCGGTGCGGAGCAGGTAGCCGTAGAAGTCGTAGCCGGCGAACAGTTCGTCACCGCCGAGCCCGGACAGGACCACGGACACGTGCTCGCCGATGAACCGGTGCAGCAGGTACAGCTGCAGCGAGTTGACCTTGGGCTCCTCGGTATGCCAGATGGCGTCCGCCAGGTAGCGCGAGGGCCGGCTGTGCAGCACCACCTCCTGGTGTTCGGTGCCGAACGTGCGGGCCACGAACCTGGCGTCGTCGGTCTCGTCGGTGGGCTCGTCGAAGCCGAGGCTGAACGTCTTGATCGGACCGCTCGTGGTGCGGCGGAGCATGGCCACGATCGAGCTCGAGTCGATGCCGCCGGACAGCGAGACGCCGACCGGCACGTCCGAGATGAGCTGCCGCTTGACCGCCTCCTGGTAGTGGAACCGGATCCCCTCGAGCCAGTCGGCCTTGCTCCGGGACTCGTCGGGCGTCCAGTCGATCGGACGCGTACGGCTGCAGCCTGGCCTGCCCTTCGGTGAACTCCAGCACATGGCCCGGGCGGCAGGCGCTTGATGCCGGCGAAGAACGTCCGGTCCCCGGGGACGTAACGGACGTTCATCGACAGGTGCAGGCTCGCCTCGTCGAGCTCGGGCGCGACGAGCCCGCTCGCGAGCACGGCCTTGGCCTCGGACCCGAAGGCCAGCATGCCGTCCGGTAACCGAGTACACCAGGGGCTTCACCCCGAGCGGGTCCCGGACCAGGAAGAGCGCGCCGCGGGCCCGGTCGAACAGGGCGAAGGCGAAGATCCCGTTGAGCCGGGCCGCGAAGGCGATCCCTTCGTCCTCGTACAGGTGGGGCAGGATCTCGGTGTCGCAGTGGGTGGTCAGCTGGTGCCCGCGGCCCAGTACCATCTCGCGCAGCTCGGGGTAGTTGTAGATCTCGCCGTTGTAGACGACGACCACAGAGCCATCTTCGTTGGCCATCGGCTGCGAGCCGCCCGGCACGTCCTGGATGGCCAGCCGGCGACTGCCGAGATGGACCGACTCGTCGCTGTAGAAGCCCTCACCGTCGGGTCCCCGGTGGGCGATCGTGTCGGTCATGGCCCGCAACAGCTGCTCGTCCCCGAAGCCCGACGTGCCCGCTATCCCGCACACGAGTACGATCCCTGATGCGTCATCGTCGCCGCTCCCGCGAAGGAGGCCTCGAAGTAGTCGATCATCCAGGCGGTAACATCGATCTTCTCGTCGAGCAGCCGCTGACGCGCAGTCCGCCAGGTGAGGGCAGGCTCCGCGAGTACCTCGTCGATCGCGGACAAGGCCATATCGTACTGGTCCTCGGTGAAGTGCCGGACCAGCCCGTACCGCCGCTCCTCGTCGTCGGTGTAGCCCCGCCCCGTGGTCGCGATGAACACCGCGGGCACCCCGAGCACTGCCGCCTCCGACGACATCGTGGCCGACTCCCCCACCACCAGCCGGGCGTGGGCGATCAGGTGGTGGATCTGTTCCACGGGCCCGGAGACGGCCAGGTCGGCGAGGTCGGGGGTCAGCGGTCCCTCGGAGGAGACGAGCACCCGGCCGCGGCGCTGCAGCACCTCGACCAGGTGGCGCTTCTGCTTGGCCGACAGGCCCCGTTCCCGCCGGTCGTGCACGGCCTGCCAGGACACGAACCGCACGATCGAGTAGGCCTCGCCCGGGCTGACGCCGAACTCGGCCAGCACCGCGGGATCGGGCCGGAAGCGGTTCGGGTGCAGGTAGGCGAGCTCGTGGTACCCGGCGTAGGTCAGGTGACGGCCCGGGACCGCGCCCTGGTAGCAGTCCGGGGTGCACACGCTGTACGCGAGCGGGTACACGATCCGGTTGGTCTGCACGGCGAACTCGGTGTCGTAGAACACCACCGCAGGCACCCGGCGCGCCCGCAGGGCCCCGGCCAGCGCGATCGACGGGCCCATGATCCCGGTCATCACGTCCGGCCGGAACGAGCGCATGACCTTCATCAGGCGCGGCGTGCGCTGGGCCATCTCGACGGCCAGTCCGCCGGCCCCGCTCTTCTGCTGTGAGATCTGCTGGTAAGGCAGATCGAAGGCGCGCAGCAGTTCGACGGAACGGTCCTTGTCCCGAGCGGTGATGCGCACTTTGTGTCCGCGGGCTTCCATCTCCGCGTAAAAGTTCCGGAAAAAATGGACGTGCGCCGGATGCAGGACGTCGATGAGGACGCGCACGCGATCAAGAGACCTTGTGGCTGGAGGCGTCGCGGGAGGCGCCGGAGGCCGGCCTTGGCCGGCGGCGGCGGCATCGCGGGCGCGGCCTGCTCGGGGCGCCGGGCCACGGCCAGGACACCAGCGCCCCATTTCGGCCGGGAGAACTTCCCGAGGTAGGAGACCGCGAGCAGCACCGGGAACACCGCCGCGTACTCCAGCTTGCGGCGCTGGTCGGCCCCGGTGATCAGGTAGGAGATGTTGTTGGTCAGGGTCTCGAGGGCCCCGTAGGTGTACTGGTGGGCGGTGACCTGGAACCCGGCCTCCTCGAGCTTGCGCACCAGGTCCTCGGCCCGGTACCCGGGCCGAACGTGCCCGGGGACGTCGAAGTTGACCCGGCGGCCGAACAGGATCCAGCGCCGCTCGTAGCCGGGCACGTGGGCCACCAGCCGCCCGCCGGGGCGCAGCGCCTGCAGCAGCGTGCGCATGGCCGCGATGTCGTCCTCGACGTGCTCGAAGTTGTCGACGCTCACCACCAGGTCGAACTCGTCCTCGAAGTCGAGCTTCGTGACGTCGCCCTGCTCGAAGCTGCAGGTTGGTCAGGTGCGCCCGCCGGGCGATCTCGTTGGCCCGGGCGACCAGGTCGGGCTCCAGCTCGACCCCGGTGACCTGGGCCTGCGGGTGCCGCTTGGCCAGTTCGTAGCTGAACACCCCGGAGCCGCAGCCGGCGTCCAGGATCTTCCGGTACGAGCCGTCGGTGGCGGGCAGCACCCGGCGCAGCCTGATGCGCAGCCCGTTGGCCGGCGCGCCGAGCAGGTTCGCGTACATCCGCTCGAACTTGCTGCGGCCCGGGTCGAGCGACAGCTCGCGGCCTGGGAATCCCTTCACGGTGTTGCCCTCTCGTCGCAGTTCTCCAGGTAGCAGGACAGCGCCCGCGACATCCAGCCCTGGCACCAGCGCAGCTCCCGGATACGAGTCCGGTATCCCCGCCGCTGCTGGTAGTAGAACCACCCGCTGGCCGGGTCCCACATGTGGCCGAGCGTCCATTCCAGCACCCGGGTGGCGGTCGCGGCGCCGGTCCCCGAGTGCCGCTGCTGCAGCGAGAACGTGATGATCCCCTGGGCGCACCCGTGGATGTCGATCGGGTACAGGCGGTCGTTCATGAACCTGGCCGCGCCGTTCGGCTCGAACAGCCGCCGCTCGTAGAAGTCGATGCCCCGGCGGTAGGCGGGGTCGAACTCGTCGCTGCCCGCGGACAGGCCGTACTGCTGGATCGCGTCGAGGATGAAGCCGGTGTGGTAGTTGTCGTGCGTGATGTGGCTGGCCGACGGCGGGTCGGCGTAGAACCAGGCGCCCTCGTCGGTCTGCTTGGAAACCACGTAGCGGACCAGCCGGCCGCCCTCGCCGGATCAGGTCGGCGTCGCCGGTGATCGCGCCCACCCGCGCCGCCATGGCCCCGGCCAGGGCCGAGACGTCCATGACGATCCAGTCGATGTCCGGCGACGGCACGTAGCTGACGCAGCGCCGGTCGGCGTCCTCGAACAGCGTCTTCGGGGCCTCGAGCAGGAACCAGACGGCCCGGTTCGCGGCGTCCAGGTAGCGGTCATCCCGCAGCGTCTCGTACCCGTCGACCAGGGCCTGGCCGACGTGCGCCGTGACCACCCGGTTCGGGAAGTCCCGCGGGGCGAAGAACCCGACGTCCTGCCAGGGATAGGGGTAGCCCCAGCACGAGCCCGTCGAATCCGTCCGCGGGGTGGTCGATCAGCCAGTCCAGCAGCCCGCGCGCCTCCGCGGCGTCGTCGGCCGACCCGGTCATCCGGTGCCGGGCCAGCAGGGCCCGGGCGAACAGCGAGAGCCCCTTGGCGTTGCGCGCCTTGCGCACGCCGACCAGGGGCCGGATGTCGACCGGGCTGCGGGTCACCACCTGGATCGCGCCGAGCCGGGTCAGCCTCGAGCTGCCGGCCAGGAAGGCCAGCACGGGCGAGTTCAGCCCGTCGTGCTTGGAGTACCCCTCGTAGTTGGCCGACCGGGCCGTCTGCAGCACCCGGTCCAGCACGTCCAGGTGGGTCCCGGCCCCGCGGCGGGCCGTGGCTCGGTCCTGTGTCATGGCGGCGATAACCTCGGATCTGCTGGCGCTCGGAAACCCAGAGCGGGACGAGCGGGCCCGGGCCTGGCGCAGACGTCCAGTGGGCTGAGGGGCTTCGAAGTACCGGTAAAGGTTAGCAGCAGGCTGAGGTCGCACGTTTGGCCGTCGCGCCTGGTTTGGTCGCGGGCGCACCGGCCGCTCCGGGACCTCGAGCGCACCGGCATAGCGGATTGACTCTGGTAGCCGTGGCGCACCGACAAATGCTGGTCAGCCTCCTCTGGCCGCCGACTAAGTTGGCCGGCAACGACGGCTGAAAAGGCGAATACGAAGGCAGGTTGAGGTCGGCATGAAGCAGGTGTTCCGCAGGGTGATCGATCGGCGCGGACGGGTCCTGGTCGCCGACCTTCCCGTCCCGCACATGGGACCGGACCAGGTCCTGGTGCAGAGCCACTACTCGCTGATCAGCTCGGGCACGGAGATGGGCACGCTGGCGAAGACGCCCACCGAACTCGTGCGCCAGACGATCTCCGATCCCTGGATGCGGAACGTGGTCAAGCAGACCATCCTCGCCACCGGGCCCGAGCCAGACCGCGCGGCGGGTCTGGCACGAGATGGTCACCCCCGGGAGATCGGCTACAGCGGCGCCGGGCACGGTGCTGGCCATCGGCGACCGCGTGGAAGGGCTCGAGATCGGCCAGACCGTGGCCTACGCCGCGAGCGGGCACGCCGAGGTGGCCGCTCCCTCGATCAACCACGTGGTGCCGGTCCCCGACAGCGTCGACCTGCGGCACGCGGCGTTCGTCACGGTCGGCGGCATCGCCATGCAGTCCCTCCGGCGCGCCGACCTGAAGTTCGGCGAGGTCGTCGCCATCTACGGCCTGGGCCTGGTCGGCCAGCTGTGCGCCAGCATCGCCAAGGCAGCCGGGTGCGTCGTGGTCGGCATCGACATCAACCAGAAGGCGAACGACCTGGCCACCGCCGCCGGTGCCGCCCTGGTCGATCAACCCGTCCGAGCCCGACTGGAAGCGGCGCATCAACGACTTCACCGGCAAGAACGGCGTCGACGCCACGATCATCTGCGCCAGCTCGGACTCGCCGGAGATCATCAACTCGGCGATGGAGATCACCCGGCGGCAGGGCCGCGTGGTCATCGTCGGCTACGTCAAGCTCGACATTCACCCCAAGAACTTCCTGTACCGCGAGATCGACCTACGCTACTCGCGCGCGTACGGCCCGGGGAGCTACCACACCGGCTACGAGAAGGGCCGTGTCGACTACCCGTTCGGGTACGTCCGCTGGACCGAGAAGCGCAACCTCGAGGAGTTCATCCGGCTCGTCGCCACCGGGGCCGTCAACCCCGAGCCGCTGATCGCGGGGGTCTACCCGGTGGAGCGGGCCCAGGAGCCGTTCGACGCCATCCGCGAGAAGACGCTGCCCGGCGTGGCCGCCCTGATCTCGTACGGGCCCGACCCGGACCGCAGCCGGACGATCCAGATCAGCCCGCGGCCCAAGCGTGACGGCAAGGTCGGGATCTCGCTCATCGGGTTCGGCAACCACGTCCTCGGCATGCACCTGCCCAACCTCAAGTCCATGCGGACGTCGAGATCCGCGGCATCGCGTCGGCGACCGGGCGCAACGCCTCCGTGGCTCGCGCCGGAGCCTCGGCGCCACGATGATTACGACCGACGTCGGCGAGCTGCTCGCGGACGAGGGCACCGACGCGGTAATGATCTGCTCGAACCAGCCGGACCACTACGAGCACGTCCGGGCCGCGATCTCGGCCGGCAAGGCCGTGTTCATCGAGAAGCCGATGGTCACCCGCCTGGACGACTTCGGCGAGCTGCTCCGGCTGATGGAGAAGCAGCCGACGCTGGTCACCCTGGGCCTCAACCGCCGCTACTCGCCCCTGGTCGACGACGCTCCGCCAGTCGATGAAGGCCGCCGGTCGACTTCGTCGAGTACGTGATCGCCCAGCAGCCGCTGCCGGCCGAGCACTGGAGCCTCGACCCGGTGGACGGTGGCGGGCGGCTGATCAGCGAGGGTGAGCACTTCATCGACCTGTGCAACCTGCTCATCGGCAAGCGCCCGGTGTCGGTGACCGCCCGGGCGCTGGGCAAGCTGCCCGACGATCTCCGGACGCTGTGCAACTTCTCGGTGACGTTGCACTACGACGGGGCCGCCGCGACGGTGATATTCAACGAGTCGGGCGTGCCCGGCTTCCCGCGGGAGCGGCTGTCGGTGTTCGCCCGCGGGCAGGTGGCGATCCTGGACGACTTCGGGAAGCTCACCGAGTACGGGCCGGGCAAGCCGCGCAGCAAGGGCAGCGGCCTGCACAAGTCCATGGGGCACGCCGAGGAGCTCGAGCAGTTCGTCCGCGCGGTCAAGGGCGAGCCCAACCACCTGCTGTCCTGGGAGGGCTCCTCGCTGGCCACGCTGTGCATGTTCGCGGCGCAGGAGAGTATCAGGCTCGGCGCCGAGATCGACCTCGACCAGTTCCACCGGTCCCTGCTCGCGGAGCCTGAGGCCGGTGCGGCGGATGGCGCCACGGCCGAGGCGCCCGACGGGACGGACGCCTTCGTCGGCACCGCTGAGCAGCCTGGCCGGCCCTAGGCACCGGGACGGTGCGCGATCAGCACCAGGTTCTTGCCGAAGAACCACCGCGCGACACAGTCAAGGCGACGGCTAGCTGGGAAGATGAAGCGGTCGTACCGCCTAACCGCCCGCTCGTGGAGCTGGCCTGAACCAACGGCACGGTAAATGAGCGCGGCGGCAAAACCGATACTGTCGCAATAGTGACATACCTGCACAGAGAACCCAGCCGACTCAACCAGATTGATCAGGGCCTTCCGCCGATACCGGCGCACATGACCCACGGCCCGGTCCAGCGGGCCATAGAGCATTGCATACGCTGGCACGTAGATCAGGAGCGAGGCCCCTGGCTTGAGCACGCGATGGAAAGCGCTGACCACTCCGGCGTGGTCCTCGATGTGCTCCAGGACATTGTAGGAGAACAAGAAGTCGAGCGATTGCGGCGATACGTCGTCTAGCGACTCAACCGCGTCGAAACCGTCCTCGCGCAGGCGCGCGCGCAGCGCCGGGTCAAGTTCGATGCAGGTGACGTCCCAGCCCAGAGAGCGCGCATCGCGTGCGAGCGTCCCGAGGCCCGCGCCGAAGTCGGCGGCCTGGAGGCCGTCACCGGCCGCGCCCGCGGCCTGGATGAGCAGCCCGGTCAGGAAGCGCTGATACCTCACGGCGGAAGTCAGGACCTCCAGGGTGTCGACTCCCGTGTACTCCTCGGAGGTGCCAGGCCTCTGGATGCTTACTCCTGCCGCGGCTGCTTCATACCCGGTCGCTCGTCCGGACCGTGTGCCGCCGGGCGGCGTGTCGCCATTCGCCGGGGGGCCGCCGATGAGGTCTGCGGATGGCTGGGCGGGATCTACGCGAGCCATGAACTTCGGCTGGCGCGGGGGCGGGCACGGACCTGCCGCGAGGAGTCATGGCGCACAACCGTAGTGTCTTTGCCAGCACATTGCGGGGATTTTACGCGAGAAATGCATACCCGCGGGTCGTGAGCCGGTCCACGGCCGCCGAGATCAGCCGGCCGGGCTGGGCGGCCCGGACGGCGGCTCGGCGAGCCTGCGCTCGGCCCGCAGCTGCGCGACCCAGCGCAGGCCCACGAGCGCCGAGGCGATGGCGCCGGTCAGCGCGTCAGCCATGACCGAGAGCCGACTCACCAGGGCCACGGTAAGAACGATCGCGGTGGCCGTGCGCTGGTCTTCTGTCATGGTGGCGATAACCTCGGACCTGCTGGTGCTCGGAAACCCCAGAGCGGGAAGAGCGGGCCCGGGCCTGGCGCAAAAGCCCAGTGGGCGGGGCTTCGAAGCACCGCTAAAGGTTAGTAGCCCCCGGGGGCCCACGTCGCCCGTCGCAGCGGGTTGGCTCTGGTAGCGTGGCGCACCGGCAAATCGGGTCGCGGCGGCCGCGTGGCCGAGACAAATCCGGACCAAAGGCAGGTTGAGGCCGGCATGAAGCAGGTGTTCCGCAGGGTGATCGACCGGCGCGAACCCCGCCCCCGGAAATCCCGAGAAGGCGGACGCGCCGGCCGGGCGCGGCCGAGCCACCCCGGCGACTACCGTAAAAGGTCTGGCCGGCGAATGAATGCAGGTTCGGTGTCTGCTCATTGAACGATAGATCGCGTCAGGACGACGGCCCGCTCATAGCGAGCACCCGGCCGCGGCCCGAGGGTGCCCCGCCGGGCCTGTTCGCGAGCGCCCGGCGAGGCCGGCCAAATTCCGGCCGGACATCGAGGGTTTGCGGGCCTTCGCGGTGGTCTCGGTGGTGCTGTACCACGCCGATCTGCTCGGCGTCCACGGCGGCTTCATCGGCGTCGACGTGTTCTTCGTGATCTCTGGTTTCCTGATCACGCGCTTGCTCCTGGAGTCGGTCGGCGAGCACGGGATCAGGGCGTTGCCCACCTTCTACACCCGCCGGATTCGCCGCCTGCTGCCCGCGGCCATGACGGTCGTGGTGGCGACCGTGGTCGCGGTTCGCATCTGGGGCCCGCCCCTCGAGGTCCGGCCGACCGCCATCGACGGGATCTTCACCACCTTCTATGGCCTCAACTACCGGCTGGCCGTGGAGGGCACCCAGTATCTCAATGAGGGAAGTGCGCCCTCTCCGCTGCAGCACTTCTGGTCGCTGGCGGTCGAGGAGCAGTTCTACCTGTGCTGGCCGATCCTCATCGTGCTCGTCGTGTTCCTGGCCCGGCGTCACCGCGGCGCGCTCCTCGGCGTGGTGCTGGCCGTCATCATGCTGGTGTCGTTCTACTTCTCAGTGACCGTTACCGCGACCGACGCCCCGTGGGCCTACTTCTCGCTGGGCACGCGGGCCTGGGAACTCGCCATCGGGGGGCTGGTGGCGGTCGGCGCGTCCCAGCTGGCGCGGCTGCCGGGCCCCGTCGCGTTGACTGGAGGCTGCCTCGGGTTGGCGGCGGTGGTCGCCGCCGATTTCGTCCTGAGCGGCCGGACCCCGTATCCGGGTTCGGCCGCGGCGCTCCCGGTGGTCGGGGCGGCCGTGCTCATCGCGTGCGGTTGCGCGGTTCAGCGCGGTGTGGGGGTGCTGCTGGGCACGCGGCCGTTGCAGTTCGCCGGCCGCATGTCCTACTCGTGGTATCTGTGGCACTGGCCGATGCTGATCATCTTCCCCATGATCCTCGGTCACGCCCTGGGCTGGCCGGAGCGCCTGACGGTCGTCGTACTCTCGCTCGGCGCCGCGGTCATCACGTTCAAGCTCATCGAGAACCCGGCCCGATCGCTCCGGCTGCCGAACCCGCAGTGGTTCGCGGGCGGCCTCGCCTTGTCGGGCTCGGCGGTGCTCGCCGCGGCGGTGGTCATCGCGAACCCTCCGCCGCTCCTGGGCACGGGCCGCGACGCCACCGTCGTCCGCGCGTCCGTAGCCACCCCCGCCGTCACCCGCGAGATGAAAGCCGCCATCATCGCGGGCCTGCACACGACGGCTGCGCCCAGGAACCTGACTCCGCAGCCGGCCCAGGCGCATGGCGACCTGCCTTCCTCGTCCTACGACGGGTGCCACGCCAGCCTCTTTGCCATCACCCAGGGGCCGTGCGTCTTCGGTGACCGGACGGGCAAGTACACCGTGGTGCTGTTCGGCGATTCGCACATGCAGCAGTGGCAGCCGGCGTTCACCGAGGCCGGCCGCTACGCGCACTGGCGCGTCGTCAACTGGACCAAATCGGGGTGCGCGCCTCAGGACATAACCGAATTCGACCCCCAGCTGAACCGCATCTACACCGGATGCGCCGTCTGGCGGGCCCGGACGCTGCGCCGGATCGCGGCGCTCAACCCGACGGTCGTGGTCTTGGCCGGAGCGGACTTTGAGGCCCTGAACGTGGGTCCGGCCGGGTACGCCGAGGGCGCCGTGGCCACCGTGCGCACGCTCCAGCGGACGACCACCGCAAAGATCGTGTACATGGAGGACACCCCGTATCCCGACTACAGCGTCCCCGGTTGCGTCCTCGCCCATCTTGACGACGTCAAGGCCTGCAACCTGCCGATGAGCCGCGCCTACTCGCGTCCAGCCGTACACCAGGCCATCAACCAGGCCCTGCGGAAACTGGGCGGCGTCACTCTCGTCAACCCGGCCGACTGGATCTGTGCCGACAACGCCTGCCCGGCCGTGGTGGGCAACCTTCTGGTCTTCAGGGATACGTCGCACCTGTCGGTCGAGTTCAGCCAGTGGCTGACGCCGATGATCACGTCTTTGCTGGACGAGCTGCAACCGCGGCACACCGGCTAACGGGCCGCCGCGCTCGGGTTCGGCGGGAAGCGGAACGTCAGGGGGCAGGGGCTACGGGGTCGTCGGACGGCGGAGGGCGGTCGGCGGCGAGGCGGCGGTCGGAGCGGATCTGGGCCAGCCGGCGGCGGCCGACGAGCGCCGAGGCGGCCGCTCCGGTGACAGCGTCGCCCACTACGGACAGCGCCCGGCTCACCAGCGCCACGGTGAGCAATACGGTGG
>CAWIDQ010000062.1:0-22944 GCA_963834695.1 uncultured Actinomycetota bacterium | reverse complement strand
CCTTACGCGGCCATGAGTGAAACATCTTCAAACAGTTGGAACTTGAGCGTCATCAACGTCTTCAGTTGCTCAGCGTGGGTGGTCGAAAGGCCGTCGAGCACCTCCTGGATGGCGGCCCGGAACTCGGTGAACGTCGGATGATACCGGCCGTACAAGGCACGCCGTTTGGTGAACTTCCACAGCCGCTCGATCAGGTTCAGGTTCGGTGAATACGACGGCAGGTACAACAGCGTGATCCCCAACTCCTTCGCCAGCGCCTGCACCACCGCGTTGCGCTGATACCGCGCGTTGTCCAGCACGATCGTGATCGGCCCGCTCAAGCCCGCCGCGGCGATCTCCCGCAGCAGTTGGCACATCGTCTCGGTGTTGACCACCGTCGTGTTGGTCACGGCGATCAGCCGCCGGGCCACCGCGTCCCAGGCCCCCAGCACGTTGAACCGCTGCCGGCCCGAAGCCGCCCGCACGAAGATCCGCGCGAACGACCACAGGCAGCACAGGAAGGTCCCGAAGACGAAATGGGCCGCATCGACGAAGAACACATGGCCGTCGCCGGCGACCGCGGCGTCCAGGCGGGGCTTCAGCTCGGCCTCGAGGAAATCGGCCTGGTCCCGGGCGTGCTCGGCCAAGTTTTTTGGGGCGGCACGGGGATCGGGCGGACCCGGTGGAACTTCAGGCCCATGTCCTTGAGGAACTTCCGCACCTGGCTGGGTCCGCGGCGCAACCCGGTCAGCTGAAAGATCCGCTCACACGCCTCGGCCATGGTGCGAGCCGGTTGCTTCTCGAAGGACTCACGGATCAACTCGCGATAGGCGGCCATCTCGCTCACCGGGCGATGGTGGTCACATCGCCGCAAGCCGTCCAGGCCCCCCTCGCGAAACGCGACCACGTAGCGATGGACGGTGGCGCGACCGAGGCCGACGATCTCGGCGGCCTTCTGCCGAGTGGTCCCGCAGTGGAGCAACCAGAGGACCAGCATCTTCTCACGGACCCGCAAGTCGGGATGAGAGGTCCGCTCCTCGTTGACGATCCGCTGTTGTTCCTCGGTTAGCTGCACGCGAAACCAGGCCATGGTGCCCCTCCTTGCGTGACGTCTCGATGGAGATCCCTCTTGCTTCTCCCAGAGGGTAACACGATCCGGGACTTCGTGGGAATGTCTCAATCCGGACCACGCGCGGTATAGTGACTTCGTCGGGATGGACAAGTCCGGAATCGGACGATCCGTCATGCCATTCCGTGCTTCTCCCCATGAACTCCCCGGGCGAGGCGAGGGCCTTGGGTGAGCACGCGCGAGTTGCTGGCGGCTTCCGTCGTTGGCGATACGGACACCTCCCCCTTTCCCCAGGCGTCCCCACCAGCGAGCCGGGGAGTTGGTCGTTCCGCGTTGTGCGTCGCCCCAGCCCGGTCGCGCGAGCGTGACGGCCTCGATCGACTGGGCTATTTCGCGGGCAGCGGATTGAGTTCGAAGCCCATCGCCGCCGCCTTGCGCTTGAGCGTATCCAGCATCTTGGCCCTGAGCTTGGCCTCGTAGTCTTCCATCGTCTGGGTCACGTACTCCTGGCCGTACTTGAGCATCCGATAGACCAAGCACGCCAGCTTGTGCGCGGTCGCCTTGACGGCTCCCAGCCCACCGGTCCGACTCTTGATCCGGCGGTAGAACAGGCCCAACGGCGTCATGGTCCGGCCCACCGACCGCGCGGCCATCCGCAGAGCGATGGCGACTCGGTTCGTGCCTTTGCGATGACGGCGGTGCTTCTTGGTCCCGTTGCTCTGGTCCTGTGGGGGACACAGCCGCAGCCAGCTCGCGAAGTGCTTCTCCGTCGGGAAGCGACTGACGTCCACGCCGATTTCGGCCAGGATCACCAGGGCCGTCCCCACGTCGATCCCCTCGATCAATGTCAGGTCCACGCCCAGGGCCTGGAACAACGGCCCCGTCGCCTCGAAGCGGACGTCGTTGCTCTTGCGGCCGCGCTGGCGCGGCTTCCCGGTCCGAGTCCTCCCTCCCGCCCGGTCGGCGAACTTCGCCAGTTCGGCGGCAACCTGCTCGTCGCACTCGGTGATCTGCTGATGATGGAACTGGTACAGGGCGCGCGCCTGCCGAAGCTCGAAGAGATGTTCGGGCCGCCACGTCCCTTCCAGCGCCAGGGCGATCAGGGCCTCGCTGTGATGACACCGCTGATCGCGCCGTTTGGCCAGCTCCATCGGGTCGCGTTCGCCCCCGAGGATGGCGTCGATGATCGACAGGCCGGTCACCCCCGCGATGTCGCTGACGACTTCCGTCAACTTGACATTCATCTGCTCCAGGGCCTTCTGCATGTGCTGGACATGGCTAGCGGCGTAGCGCACCTGCATCTGCCGCTGCCGCCAGTAGCGCGCAGCGCCAGCACGGAATCCGGGGGCCGAAACGACGCACGCAACAGGCCGTAGGCGTGCAGCCGCTGGATCCACTGGGCGTCGAGCACGTCGGTCTTGGGGCGCGCGCCGCAACGCGAGAGCTGCCCCGGTTCGATCAGGCTGACCTGGAAGCCCTCGGATTCCAGGAGCTCGAACAGGGGAATCCAGTAGACGCCGGTGGATTCCAGGGCGATCGTTGTCACGCGGCACTTCTTCAACCACGCGACGATCTCCTGAAGATCGGCGGTGTTGGCGCCGAACTGGCGGACCCGGTCGACGTCACGGTCGGCGGGGACGCAGACCATATGCATGTCGGAATGGACGTCGATCCCGGCCGCGTCGGGGTGAACGACAGTCAGCGCCGACGGGGAGGCAGGGACGGGGACGGGAATCGACCTGCCGCGCGGCTTGTGGGGCTTGGCCGGCTCCTTGGGGCGGCCGGATTTGCTGGGCCCGGTGGGCGGCTTCGGCTCTTCGTGGGGGACGGACATGGATGCCTCCGATTCGCGGATGGAGTGTTGAAACGACCGGGCGCCGCGAGCCAAGAGGGGTATCGGTTACGCTGAAAGTCTCCCCAACGGGATCAATACCATGCCGGGAGCCCCCGGCATGGCAAGTCACCAGTGACAAGGTCGATGCCTCTCGGGCCATGCTTCGAAACGGGCAGGAAGCACCAGTAGGATGAGGGCCACTGACCCGCGCCGCTGTCTGGTACTGTAGAGACAAGGACCGCGATGAGCCAGGTTCCTCCCGAACCGAGTTCACGGGCCGCCAGGGTGCCGCCAAAGGCGGCTCGATTTGTTTCGACAGAACAGGCGGTCGGGAATCGTCCCCAATTTCGCTCTGACGAGGTGCATCGATGCGACCATCTTCGACCCGCAGAATAGTGATCGCGTGGGCGATACTGGCCGCGGCAGCGATCCCGCAAGTTCATGCCGGCGGCTTGCTCGACGACGGGCCCGCCCGGCTGGAATTCCGCATCCTGGCGACCATGAAGCATGACCGTGCGGCGGCCGAGAAGGCCAGGGCCGCCAACGGACTCGATCATCCACCCGACGGCTATCGATGGATCTTGCTGGGGTCGGTGGTCGAGGGCTCGGACGCGAAGGTCGAGTCGAAACGCCTCGCTGTCCCCGGCGCCCACTGGAAGGAGAACGAGCTCGCCGGCGCGACCGTTCAGGTGAAAGGCAAGAACCTCGCCGGCTCGGACCTGTCCAGGGAGTTCACGGTCGCCGGCAACACGGCGGAGTCACTCCAGCTCCGGCCGGATCCCGCGCTGTTCTTCAAGTCGATCTCGTTCTACCGAATCGACCTGACGCCGAGTCGTCTGGGCGGCGAGTTCGCCGAGCGGGACCTGATCATCCGCGCGGTCCCCGAGGGACCCGGTCGGGTCAAGAAGTTCATCCTGGTCCAACTCGACCGGCACGACGTGAGCGAGAAGGACCTGAGGCGGGTCGTTCCGGACGTGGACGAGCGACTCAATCCCGCCGTCCGGTTCGAGTTGTCCCCGGCCGGGGCCCGCAAGTTCGGCGCTCTGACCCGGGAACACCTGCCCGAAGCCAACGATACGTTCAAGTATCAACTGGGGATCATCGTGGACGGCCGCCTGATGTCGGCGCCCGTGATCAACAGCGAGATCCGTGACGCAGGGATCATCGAGCTGGGCAAAGATGCCCGGCCCGAGGAGGTTGATCACATCATCAAGATCCTCCGCTTACCTCGCGAGGGATCGAAGTAACGTCGCGACGACAGCCGGAGAATCGCCGGTGTCACGGCTGCAGCCTGGTTCCATCCGTCCGGGAGATCGCGGAAATCCCCCCGCCTGCCGTCGCTCTACCGGCTTGACCGGACCCCACGGCGGGTTCATAATAGATTGCGTTCAAGATGGCTTTGCCTGCCTGGATCGCCGAAGAGCCATGCCCGCACGGGGCCGGCGAACCATTCCGCACCCTTCCACGAGGCGGAAACGTGACCTCACGGCGTCGGTCAGAACGGCGAGGACCGCGAATCCTGGGGATCGGGATCCTGATCCTCAGCACGATCCGCATCCCGCTGCCGCAGGCCGATTACCACAACATCCGCCACCACGACGCGCCGGGCGAGGTCTGCGTTTACCACGATCATCTGCTGCGCTGGCATCCCTCGGCGGATTCCGCCGCCGACGTGGCCATGTTGCACTGGCACTGGTTCGCCCCGCTGGTCGAGCCGGGGGCCGGGCGGCCGGGCGGCGATGACGAACACCGGCGCCGGCTCGGGTCTGGCGCTGCATGCCCACCTCGGCGATTGGCCTTCGCCGGACTGGACCGGTGGGCCTCTGATCCGCCCCGATGCCCGCGGCCGGCTCCTCGATCTCCTGTCCCTCGGCCTGACCGGGCCGAGCCCGCTGGCCGCCTCCGCCCGGATCGCCGACACGGATCCCGGGCCGACACCTGTTCTCCGCCTGGCACACCGGCAACGCCGCCGGTCCGCGCGCCGCGATCCTCAGCCTCTCCTCTCGCTGCCGGTCCTTGACCGAGCCGGTCGGGTTGCGGTCCTCAAGCTTGGCCCACAGCCGCGCCGTCGGCGCGGGCGAGAGCTTCGGCAGCCCGACCAGCGGCGTCCTGCCGAGCGAATCGAGAAGAGAGTCGTAGCGCATCGGGCCTGGGCCGGCCGGTCAGCGCGTCCCGCCGGCCACGGCGGGCAGCACGGTGACCGTGTCGCCGTCCTTGAGCGGGGCGTCCAGGCCGCCGAGAAAGCGGACGTCCTCGTCGTTCAGGTAGACGTTCACGAACCGGCGCAGCGCGGCCGTCCCCCCGGAATCGTCCACGAGCCAGGCCGGCCAGCCCGCCGTAGCGCTCGTCCAGGTCGGTGATCAGGCCGGCCAGCGTGTCGCCGGAGCCCTCGACCGACTTTGCCCCGCCGGTGTAGCTGCGCAGGATGGTCGGGATCCGTACCTCGATGGCCATGACTAGCACTCCAGATCAGGCAGGTTTGGCGTAGGGATGTCGTGCGGTCCAACCGGCAGCGGGGCCGGATCATTCCGGCGCAGCGCCCTCCGCCCCGTCACCGGCGGTCCGTACCTCCTCCTCGGTGACGGTCCCGTCGACGATGCGAAACGAGCGGAACTCGGCCTCGTCCGGGTCGCGCGTGGAGACCAGCACGTAGTGCGACCCCGGCTCGCTCGCGTAGGAGACATCGGTCCGCGACGGGTACGCCTCGGTCGCGGTGTGCGAATGGTAGATGACCACGGGCTCCTCGTCCCGCTCGTCCATCTCCCGCCACACCCGCAACTGCTCCATCGAGTCGAACCGGTAGAACGTCGGTGACCGCTCGGCGTTGGTCATCGGGATGAACCGCTCCGGGCGGTCGCTGCCCGCCGGGCCGGCGATCACCCCGCACGCCTCGTCCGGGTGGTCCGCCCGGGCGTGCGCGATGATCGCGGCGCGCAGCGCGCCTGGCAAGGTCAGCACGCCCGCGAGCGTAGCCCGCCGCGGCCCGGGCGGTGCCGCGGGCAGTTCCCGGGCACTCTCACCGGGACAGCGCCAGCACCAGGGTCTCCTGGAGGAAGGCCAGCCACTGGTACACCCCCACGTACGCCGCGCGGGGATCGTCCGGGTTCATGCGCGCCACCTGCTCGTCGAAGTCGTCGGTGACCTCGAGGCGCGTGCCGAGCGCGAGGCGGACATCGTTGAGCGCCCGCAGCCAGGCCTGGGCCTCAGGCCGGGACAGCCGGACCCGTCCCCCCTTGGGCGGCAGCGTGGCCAGCACGGTCCTGGCCGCGGCCGCCTTGCCCTCGCGCAGCCCCTGCTCGGTATACCGGCGGAACTCGCCGGAAGCCTCCGGGTCGTCGCGGTAGGCGTCGGGCAGCAGCCGGGCCAGGACCGGGTCCGACGGCAGCTCGGCGTCCTCGGTCAGCCCGATCATCGCCGCGAGGTCGTCCGGCAGGCCAGGCCCGCCGTCCGGCGTGCCAGCATCCGGCCGGCCTCCAGCGCGTCGCCGCCGATGAGCTCGACCACCTGGCCGACCAGGTCGCGGATGATGGACGCCTGGGCCGCACCGAACCGGGCGGTGGCGCCACCCGAGGTTCGGCGGAAGCCGGCCATCAGATCCTCCAGAGTCGCGTCCTCATCCGGCTCCGGGCCGCTGTTGGTCACGAATCGTGGCTGATCGTAGCCCACAGGCCGTAGCCGTGCAGCGTCTCGGCGTCGCGCTCCATCGCCTCGCGCCCCCCCGAGGAGACCACGGCCTTGCCCTTGTGGTGCACGTCCAGCATGAGCTTCTCTGCCTTCGGCTTCGCGTAGCCGAACACCGTCTGGAACACGTACGTCACGTACGACATGAGGTTGATCGGGTCGTTCCACACGATCGTCACCCACGGCAGGTCGAGAACCGTCTCCTGCGTGGTGTCCGGTCGCTCAACCTCAACGGGTGCCACGCCCACGGCCGTCACCTCCCCAGTGCGTATCCCCCCAGTCTGCCAAAGCCGCGGCACCCGCGTGACACCGCCGGGCCGACCTCGTGGCGATCTCCGGGCGGTTCTGGGACGGCTCCGGGGCGCCCCCAGGACGCCCCGGGGCGGCTCCGTAGGCTTCCCTCGTGACCAATGACCCTGATGGCCCGCGCCCGCTGTCCGCCGTGGCCCAGGCGGCCAGCACTGGCCTGCTGACCGATCATTACGAGCTGACCATGCTGCGCGCGGCGCTGCACAGCGGCGCGGCGCCGCGCCGCGCGGTCTTCGAGGTGTTCGCCCGGCACCTGCCGCACGACCGGCGCTACGGAGTGATCGCCGGCACCGGCCGGCTGCTCGACGCGGTGGCCAGGTTCCGGTTCGGCCCGGGCGACGTCGATTTCCTGCGGCAGGCGGGGGTGGCCGACGAGGCCACCGCGCGCTACCTGGAGTCGTATGCCTTCCGCGGGGACATCTGGGGGTACGCGGAGGGCGACTGCTACTTCCCCGGGTCCCCGATCCTGGTCGTCGAGGGGACATTCGCCGAGGCCGTCGTGCTGGAGACGCTGTCGCTGTCGATCCTCAACCATGACTGCGCCATCGCCTCGGCCGCATCCCGGATGGTGACCGCGGCCGGCGACCGGCCGCTGATCGAGATGGGCTCGCGGCGCACCCACGAGATCGCCGCGGTGGCCAGCGGCCGGGCCGCCTACATCGCCGGGTTCGACTTCACCTCCAACCTGCGGGCCGGCCTCGACTACGGCGTCCCGACCAGCGGCACGGCCGCGCACGCGTTCACGCTGGTGCACGACAGCGAGCGGGACGCGTTCCGCGCGCAGATTGACGCGCTCGGCCCCGGCACGACCCTGCTGGTCGACACCTATGACGTCGCCACCGCGGTACGGACCGCGGTCGAGGTGGCGGGCCCCGGCCTGGGCGCCGTCCGGATCGACTCCGGCGACCTGCTGGTGGTCGCGCGGCAGGTACGCGGACTGCTGGACTCGCTCGGCGCGGACAAGACCAGGATCGTGGTCAGCGGCGACCTGGACGAGTACTCGATCGCCGCGCTGGCGGCCACGCCGGTGGACGCCTACGGGGTGGGCACGTCGCTGGTCACCGGGTCCGGCGCGCCGACCGCGGCGCTGGTGTACAAGCTGGTGGCCCGGGCCGACGAGCCCGGGGACTCCGCCCCGCTGCGGCCTGTGGCCAAGCGCTCGGTGGGCAAGCCGGGGCGCGGGGGGCGCAAGTGGGCGGTGCGCCGCCGCGACGGCGCGGGGACCGCCATGGCCGAGCTGATCACGACGGCCCCGGCCGACCCGGGGCCGGACGACCGGGTGCTGCTGCAGCCGCTCGTGCGCGGCGGCGAGATCGTCGGCCGGGAGTCGCTCGAGGCGGCGCGCGCCCGGCACCGCGAGGCCATGGCCGAGCTTCCCTCGTACGCGCTGCAGCTGTCGCGCGGCTACCCGGCGATCCCGACGGTGTTCGCCCCGGACGGCGACTGAGCGGCTACCTGTCGCCCGGCCATCCGGCCCGCGGGTCGGGTGGATCGGTCAGGTACGTGGCCAGCCCCCGGACGATGACGTCCATGCCCCACTCGAACCGGTCTTCGGCGGTTCCGGCGACGGCCACGTCGGCGAGCGCGACCGTGGTGGGGAAGCGGTCCGCGGGCAGTGACTTGATCCAGGAAGTGAACTGGGCCAGGAACTCACCCTCCCGGCCGGTCAGGGGCGTCACGTCCTGCTCGTACGCGAAAGCGCCGATGTAGAGGCCGCCCAGGTCGCCGACGAACGCGGTGACCTGGTCGGGCATGCCCGCCGCGCGCAGCTCGGCTGCGATGCGCTCTCCTATCGGCAACATGCTGGGGGTGACCGCCACCCGGCCGAGGGTGAGCGCGGCCACGCCCGGGTGGCGCCGGTACATGGCGAGCATGGCCCGGCCGAACTCTCGAAGCGTCTCCTGCCAGGAGCCGGTCGGCGGGATCTCGACCTCCTCGAAGATCCGGTCGAGCACCAGCTGGACCAGTTCCTCCTTGTTGGCGATGTACCCGTAGAGCGACGAGGCCGAGACCCCGATCTGGTCGGCGACCCGGCGCATGGTGAGCGCCTCGCCGCCGTCCTTCTCCAGCACCTGCAGCGCGGCCTCGATCACCACTTCCCGGCTGAGCTGCGGCCTGGGCACGTTACGGCGCCGCGGCGCGGACCGCCACGGCGGCTCGGGCGCGGAGAGACCGGGCGCTGGCCCGGCCGGCGTCTCGGGCATGCCAAACATCGTACTTGACGTGAACAGCGTTCTGTAGTAGACCGTTGTTCACAGAACATGGTTCATGCCAAGAACACCGTTCGGAGGACTCATGAGCGAGGTAACCAGCACCGTGCAGGCCTGCGAGCTCCGCAAGAGCTACGCCGGCCGGGCGGGCCAGGTGCGCGCGCTGGACGGGCTGAGCTTCTCGGCGCAGGCCGGCACGGTCTTCGCGCTGCTCGGCCCGAACGGGGCCGGCAAGACGACGACCATGCGGATCCTGACCACGCTGTCCCGGCCCGACGCCGGGAAGGCGGTCGTGGCCGGCATCGACGTGCTCAAGCGGCCCGGCCGGGTCCGCTCGGTGATCGGCACGGTGAGCCAGCACAGCGGGGCCGTGGGCCTGCTGACCGGGCAGGAGAACCTGGTCCTGCAGGGCAGGATCCACGGGATGCCGCGGCAGGAACTGCGGCGCCGGGTGGCCGAGCTGCTCGAGCGGTTCGGGCTGGCCGAGGCGGCCGGGCGGCAGGTCCGCACCTACTCGGGCGGCATGCGGCGGCGCCTGGACGTGGCGACCGCGCTGGTGCACCGCCCGGCCGTGCTGTTCCTGGACGAGCCGACCACCGGGCTCGACCCGGAAGGCCGTGCCGACCTCTGGGCGGTGCTCACCGGCCTGCGCGCCCAGACGGGGACGACCATCCTGGTCACCACCCACTACCTGGACGAGGCCGACAAGTTCGCGGCCAGGGTCGCCATCGTCGACCGCGGCCGGATTGTCGCCGAGGGCACCTCGGACCAGCTCAAGGCCCGGCTGCAGGGTGACTCGGTGCTGCTCGAGCTGGACGGCGCCGGCCAGGTGGAGCGGGCCGAGAAGGCTCTGGCCCAGATTCCGCAGGTCCGCCAGACCACCTCGGACGGCGCGGTCGTCCGGGCCCGCGTAGCCGACGGGCCGCGGGCGCTGCCCGCCGTGCTCGCCGGGCTGGAGGCCGAGGCCGTGCCCGTCCTTTCCGTCACCGTCGCCCGGCCATCGCTGGACGACGTCTACCTGCACTACGCCGGCCGCTCGTTCGGCCAGGCCGAAGGGAGCGCCGTCGCATGAACCTCATCCGCCAGTCGTGGGCCCTGCTCACGGGCCGGTACCTGCGCCAGCTGTACCGTCAGCCCGCGGTCATCGGGATTACGCTCACCCAGCCGGTCATCTGGCTGCTGCTGTTCGGGGCCCTGTTCAAGAAGGTCGCCGAGATACCCGGGTTCGGCGGGGGGAACTACATCACCTACCTCACGCCCGGCGTGGTGATCATGACCGCGCTGTTCTCGTCCAGCTGGTCCGGCATGTCGTTCATCGAGGATATGGACACCGGCGTCATGGACCGGTTCCTGACCGCGCCGGTGCACCGCGGCGCCCTGATCGTGTCGTCCCTCGCCTACCAGGCGGTCACCACCGTGGTGCAGTCGGCCATCATCATCGCGATCGGCTGGGGCATCGGGGCGGGCTTCCCCGGCGGCGCGGGCGGCATCGCGGCCCTCATCGTGGTGTCGGTGCTGATCGCGCTGGCCATGGCCGGGCTGTCCGACGGGCTGGCCCTGCTGGTCCCGCAGCGCGAGACCCTGATCGCCGCGTCGACCACGCTGGTGCTGCCGCTGACGTTCTTGTCCGGGGCGTTCCTGTCGCTGGCGATCGTTCCCGGCTGGATCGCCGGCATCGCCCGGTTCAACCCGGTCAACTGGGCGGCCAGCGCCGGGCGCGAGGCGATCGCCGCGCACCCGCCGTGGGGCACGGTGGCCTCCTACGCCGGGTTCCTCGCGATCGCCCTCGTGGCCACCGCGGCGCTGTCCACCCGAGCATTCCGCCTGGCCCAGAAATAGCTGGTCAGGCCGCTCTGGCGGCCCCGCGGACGGCGGCGTCCGCGGGGCCGCCGCCCGGCGTCCGGCACCCGCCGCGCTCGCCGGCCTGGCTAAACTCGGCGTGTGGCCAGAGCGCTGGTGATCGTGGATGTCCAGAACGATTTCTGCGAGGGCGGCTCGCTCGCGGTGACCGGCGGGGCCGAGGTGGCCCGCGCGATCAGCGAGTACCTAGCCAGTCCCGAGGGCAGCGGCTACGCGCACGTCGTGGCGACGCAGGACCATCACGTCGATCCCGGCGGGCATTTCTCCGCTGCCCCGGACTTCGTCGGGACCTGGCCGCCGCACTGCGTCGCCGGCACGCCTGGCGCGGATTTCCACCCGGCCCTGGACACCAGCCGGGTCGAGGCCGTGTTCCGCAAGGGCGAGCGTGCCGCCGCCTACAGCGGGTTCGAGGGCGCGGACGCTGACGGGGTCCCGCTGGCCGCCTGGCTACGCGACCGGGGCGTCGCCGCGATCGACATCGCCGGTCTCACCGCCGATTACTGCGTGCGGGCCACCGCCACCGACGCCGCGACGGCCCGGTTCGACACCAGGGTCCTGCTGAATCTCATCGCCGGGGTCGCCGCGGACACGACCAAGGCGGCGCTGGACGAGATGCGCACGGCAGGCGTCGAGCTGGCCGGGAATCCCGTCGCCGGCGACAGCGGCTGACGCCGCGCCTGTCCGCGGGCGGCGCGTCTGCGTGCGGTCGCGCCCCGGCTGGCGTGCCCGCCCGGGCGCGATGCGCGTCCCGGTCGCTGCCCCGGCCTAGTCCTCGCCCTCCGGCAGGGACTCGTAGATCTCCTTGCACTCAGGGCACACGGGGAATCGCTTGGGATCCCGGCTCGGCACCCAGACCTTGCCGCAGAGCGCGACCACGGGCGTGCCGGTCACGGCGCTGTCGACGATCTTGTCCTTGTCGACGTAATGCGCGAATCGCTCGTGATCGCCATCGCCGTGGGAGAGATCCGGGCGGGTTCGGGTGTCTTCCCTGACATCGCTTCCTGGCAAGACTTCTGTGCTCACGAGGACCGAGTCTAACGGCTGGCACGCCCTGAGGCTCAGTTGAGCAGCGGATCGTCCGGGTAGGTGGCCACGATGGCGAACTCGCCGCCCTGCCGCCTGAGCACCTCCGGCCAGAGCCGTTCCGGCTCGGCCAGGAACACGTCGGTCGGCTCGCCGGCGAGCACGTACCAGGCGCCCTCCTCGATCTCCGCCTGTAGCTGGCCGGGACCCCACCCGGCGTAGCCCGCGAAGACCCGCAGCGAGGTGATGCCGCCGGCGAGCAGCTCCGGCGGTGCCTCCAGGTCGACCAGCCCGATCCGCGACGTCAGGCTGGATCCCTCCAGCGAGCGCCAGCCGAGCGGCTCGTCGTCGCCCTGCGCCAGGGCCAGCGCCAGCGCGCTGTTCGGCGAGACCGGCCCGCCCCGGAACACCACCGACGGCCCGGTGACGAGGTCCGTCCATGGCTCGAGCACCTGCCCGACCTGCACCTCGGTCGGGCGGTTCAGCACGACGCCGAGCGTGCCCTCCTCCGGCTCGTCTTCGACGATCAGGATCACGGTCCGCCGGAAATTGGGATCGCCGAGCAGCGGGGTGGCCACGAGAAGCCGGCCGCTGAGGGATTCAGCCTCCATGCATCAATGATGCGCCAGAATCCCGGAACTTCGCCGGCCCGATTGCGGACGCCGGGGGCGGCTCGGTGACCTCGGGCACGTACGCTGTATGGGTGTCTCGGGTTAGCGCAAGCGACGGGGAGGCCGGCCCGCGGGACGGCGGCCAGCGCAGCGCCGGCCAGGCGGCCACGGCCGTGCTGGCCGACGCGCCGGCGGTCGACGTCACCCGGCTGCGGGTCGCGATCGCGCGGCTGTCACGGCGGCTGCGCAAGCACGAGCTCGCCGGGCTGACGCCGACGCAGCTCGCCGCGCTGGCCACCGTGGAGCACAGCGGCCCGCTGCGCCTCGGCGACCTGGCCGCCGCGGAGCGGATCGCGCCCTCGACGCTGACCCGGCTGGTGAGCGTGCTGGAAGAACACGGCTACGTGCAGCGGCACGTGGTCCCGGGTGACGCCCGCGCGTGGACGATCGTCGTCACCCCGCGTGGCCACGAGGTGCTGGACCGGATCAGGCAGGAGAATACGACGCTGCTCGCCGACAGCCTGCTGACGCTGTCCCCCGACCAGCTCGCTGCGCTGGCCGCGGCGCTGCCGGCGCTGGAGCGGCTCGCCGACGGCGCGCGGCCCGAGGCGCCGAGCGGGCCGGCGCCCGACCCGGCAGAAGGCTGACCCGGCCGGTCGGCCGGCCCGGCCAGTGAGCCGGGCCGTCCCGCCAGCAGCCGCCGGCTCCGGACCGGGCAGGCTCAGAACAGCAGGCTGGACAGCGTGGCCCGGGCCTTGGTGACTCGCGAGTCCCCCGGCGGGAAGGCCTCGAACAGCTGGAGCAGGCGCAACCGGGCCTGGTTCCGCTCCGTCCCCGAGGTCCGCCTGACCGTGTCGAGGAGCCGGTCGAACCCGGCCTCGACCTGGCCCGAGTACACGTCGATGTCGGCCATCCGGCCCTGCGCGTCGGGATCGTCGGGCTGGTCCTCCGCGTCCCGGCGAACCTTCGGCTGGTCATAGGAGTTCACCCGCCTGATCAGGTCCACCTGGGCGAGCCCCAGCGTAGCCGCCGGGTGACCGGGCGCGGACGCGAGCACCTTCTCGAAGGCCGCGGCCGCGCCGTCCAGGTCGCCACGCTCCATGGCCTGCTGCGCCTCGCCGAACCCGGGGTCGGCGAAGGCGCCGGCCGGGCCCGGCCCCCCGCGGCCCATCCCGGGCCCGGGACCGCCGGCCAGCCCGCCCGGCGCCTGTTCCGCGGCCGCGCTCTCGGCGTCCTGCGGGCCAGCGTCGCCGGCCGGGCCCGCACCCGGCCCGGGCAGGCCGAACTGCTCGGCCGCCTGCAGGACCTGGCTGATCCACTCCCGGACCTCGGCCTCCGGCAGCGCGCCGGCGAACAGCGGCATGGCCTGGCCGGCGATCACCGCCACCACCATCGGGATGGACTGGACCTGGAGCGCGGCGCTCAGCTGCGGGTTGGCGTCCACGTCCAGCTTGGCGAGCACCCACGCGCCGTTGCCCTCGGCGGCCAGCTTCTCCAGCACCGGCGAAAGCTGCTTACACGGCCCGCACCACTCGGCCCACAGGTCCAGGATCACCGGGACGCTGCGCGATCTGTCGACGACGTCGGCGTTGAAGCTCTCGTCGGTGACGTCGATCACGTAGCCGGACCCGGCCTGGCCCCCGGAATCCGGGGCCTGGGCCGCCTGCTGCCTGCGCTGCGCGGCGGCCTGCCTGGCGCCCAAGTCAACGGCACCGCGAAGGGAGAAATCCCGCGACTGCTGCATGTCTCTATCCTGCCGTATCCCCTGGAATGCCCAGGCACCATGGCCGGCCTATCGGGCCTGCTCAGCTACTCGCCGACCTCGCCGCGGCCGGCGAGCGGCCGGAACTCAGAACGCCGGCGCCTCGAAGTAGCCGCCCCACTCCTCGCGCAACGCGCCGCAGATCTCGCCCAGGGTCGCGTCGGCGCGGGCCGCGTCCAGGATCGGCTCGATCATGTTGGCCCCGGACCGGGCCGCGGCCAGCATCGCCGCCAGCGCCGCGTTGACCGTGGCCTGGTCCCGCGCCTCCCGGCGCGCGGCCAGCTCGAGCACCTGGGCGCGCTCGACCTCGTGGCTGACCCGCATGATCTCCACCGGCTCCCCGACCGTGTCGGTCAGGCAGTTGACTCCGACCACCCGCTTGTCGCCCTTCTCCAGCTTCTGCTGGTAGGCGAAGGCGGCTTCGGCGATCTCGGCCATGAACCAGCCGTCCTCGATCCCGCGCATGATGCCGCCGGTCATCGTCCCGTCCGGGCTCATCGCGCGGATCCGGGCGAAGACGTCCTCCGCCTCGGCCTCCAGACGGTCGGTCAGCGACTCGAGGTACCAGGAGCCGCCGAGCGGGTCGGCCACGTTGGCCACGCCGGTCTCCTCCATGATGACCTGCTGGGTGCGCAGCGCGATCTCGGCCGCCTTCTCGCTCGGCAGCGCGAGCACCTCGTCCAGCGCGTTGGTGTGCAGCGAGTTGGTCCCGCCGAGCACGGCGGCCAGCGCCTCGACCGCGGTCCGGACCACGTTGTTGTCGGGCTGCTGCGCGGTCAGCGAGACCCCGGCGGTCTGGGTGTGGAACCGCAGCCACTGGGCCCGCTCGGTGCGCGCGCCGTAGGTGTCCCGCATCCACCGCGCCCAGATCCGGCGCGCGGCCCGGAACTTCGCGATCTCCTCGAAGAAGTCGACGTGCGCGTCGAAGAAGAACGACAGCCCGGGCGCGAACACCTCGATGTCCAGGCCGCGGGACAGCCCGAGCTCCACGTAGCCGAACCCGTCGGCCAGCGTGAACGCCAGCTCCTGGGCCGCCGTGGCGCCCGCCTCCCTGATGTGGTAGCCGGACACCGACAGCGGCTTGTAGTCGGGGATGTTCGCCGCGCAGTACTCCATCAGGTCGCCGATCAGCCGCAGGTGCGGCTGCGGCGGGAACAGCCATTCCTTCTGGGCGATGTACTCCTTGAAGATGTCGGTCTGCAGCGTCCCGTTCAGCTTCCCCAGGTCGGCGCCCTGGCGCTCGGCCGCGGCCAGGTACATGCAGAACACCGGCACCGCCGGCCCGCTGATCGTCATCGACGTGGTGGTGTCGGCGAGCGGGATTCCGCCGAACAGGACGTCCATGTCGGCGGCCGAGTCGATGGCCACGCCGCAGTGCCCGACCTCGCCGAGCGAGCGCTGGTCGTCGGAGTCGCGGCCCATCAGCGTGGGCATGTCGAACGCCACCGACAGCCCGCCGCCGCCCCCGCGCAGCAGCATCTTGTAGCGCGCGTTGGTCGCCGCGGCGTTGCCGAACCCCGAGAACTGCCGGATGGTCCATGCCCGGCCGCGGTACCCGGCGGGGTAAAGCCCGCGGGTGAACGGGTACTCCCCCGGCCAGCCGATCCGCTCGAAGCGGGGCACCACGGCGCCGTCCGGCGGGCCGTACACGGGTTCGACCTCGAGCCCGGACAGGGTGGTGAAGTCGGCGTCGCGGAGCCGGGCCGCGTCGTACCGCCGCTGCCACCGCTGCCTGCCGTAATCCGGGTCCATCACTGCCTCCGGGCCCCTGCGCTTAGATAGTAGGACGTCCTACTATCCGTTCAGTCTATGTCAGATTCCGCAACGGAAAGTCCGCGCGCCGGCCCAACCGGACGGCGGGCTGCGTCGTCTGTAGGAGTAGTTCTCACTCCAGTCCGGCCGCGACCAGGACCCGGGCTGTCATCCCAGCGACGCGCCGAATGTGTGGTAGAACGAATGCGATATTGCGCAGGTGACGCGGGCGGCACCGCGCTCGGGGGCGACGTCGCGACCTTGCCGGGACCTCGGATAGCGCGGTCGGCTCCGGTGATGAGGCAAGGGAGCTCGGTGGCCAGGCTCCGCACCGCAGACCGCGAGGCGGCCGAGGAGCTCTTCAACGCCTGCTACCCGCGGCTGGCCGGCTGGGTGCGCCGCCTGGTGGACGACGACGAGACCGCGCACGAGATCGCCTCCGAGGCCTTCACCCGGCTGCTGGCCCGGTGGTCTGGGCTGGACAATCCGCAGAGCTACCTGTACATGATCGCGACGAATCTGGTCCGGGATCACTGGCGCAAGTCCGGCCGGGAGCGCCGCGCGATCCGGACCCTGACCGCGGGCGTGCCGCTCGACCCCGCCTACCACCCGGCTCAGGACGTGGACGTGCGCGCGCTGATCGAGGCGCTGCCCCCGCGGCTGCGCAGCGCGTTCCTGCTGCACTACTACGCGGGATTCGGCGTCCGCGAGGTCGCCTTGATGCTGGGCCGGCCGGAGGGCACGGTCAAGGCCGACCTGCATCACGCGCGCGCCCGGCTGAAGGACGCGCTGGGAGACGCGCGATGAGCGACCCAGACGACAGGATCGACGCCTGGCTGAACGCCGAGGTCGAGCCGCTCGCGCCGCCCGCGGGCACCTTCGAGCGGATCCGGCACCGGGCGCACCGCCGGAAACTGCGGCGCGCAACGATGTCCGCCGCGGGCGCGGCGATCGTGATCGCGGCCGCCGCGGCGGCCCCCGGGATCGCGTCCACGCTGCTGCACTCCGGCTCGGGCCGGCCGAGCGGCCGGTGGCCGAGGGCACGCCGGCCCCCACGTCCCGGCCCGCGGTTACCGGGAGCGGAAGCGGCGGCGTCAACTCCGAGTCGAGCAGCCCGGCGCCGACCCCCGGGTCATCCCTCTCGGCGACGACTTCCGGGGCCTCCGTGCCGGGGAACTTCCAGCCCACCTCGGTCACCTTCATCGGCCAGGGCATCGGCGCGGTGATCGGCCAGGCCGGGCACCGGGCCACTGCGCCACGAAGTTCTGCACGTCGCTGGCGGGCACCTCCGACTACGGCGGCGACTGGTACGGGGTAAGCGCGCCGCTCACCGGGGCCCCCAACGGGGCGCGGGGCGTAAGCCAGGTCCGCTTCCTCGACCTCAACGACGGATGGGCGTTTGGCCCGCAGCTGTGGGTCACCCACGACGGCGGGGCGAGCTGGACGCAGGAACCTACCCACGGGATGCGCGTCACCGACCTGGAGACCGCCGGGGACCGCGCGTTCGCGCTGTTCGCGCGCTGCACGGGCGGCGGCCCCGGCTACGGGGCCCGCTGCAGCAGCGTCTCGCTCTACACGTCGCTGGCCGGCACCGACCAGTGGCGGCCCGTGCCCGGGCCGGTTACCCGCCTGCGGCCGCTGGCCACCTCGGCCGGGACCCCGGCATCCGCCAGCCTGGTGCTCACCGGTGGGCCAGCAGCCGGCGAGGGCTACGTGCTGGCGCCGTCGGGCGAGCTGCTCAGCGGACCGCTCACCGGTGCCGCCTGGGCCGCCAGCCCGCGCCTGCCGTGCGTGCCGGGCGCGCCCGGGCCCGGCGGGCAGCCCACCGCCGGCCTGTTCGCGGCGGACTTGAGCCGGCTGGTGCTGGTGTGCGCCGCCGTGGCCGACGTGACCAGCGACACCCAGGCCAAGCAGGTGTACACGTCGGCGGATGGCGGCGCGCACTGGTCCGCGGCCGGAACCGGGCCGCCGGTCGGCATCGCGGCCTCGGTCGCGGTGCAGGCCTCGGACAACCTGGTGCTGCTCGCCACCGGCGCGGGCCTGTACCGGTCGGATGATGGCGGCGCTATCTGGCAGCTAACGCGGGCCAGCCCCGACGGCGCCGCGGCCGGGGAGCACGGGTTCAGCTACGTCGGCATGACCAGCACCACCAACGGCGTTGCGCTGCCCGCCGACCCCGGCCTGCGCGAGGTGTTCATCACCACCGACGGCGGCCGCACCTGGCTAGCGCAGAAGATCAGCGGTCCGTGAAGTCGCCCGCGGTCACCCGCAGCCCGCGCAGCATGCCGAACATCTCCTCGAGCTGGCCCTTGTCGTAGCCGCCCAGGCCGAAGTCCGCCGCCATCAGGTCGGCCGTGGCGCGCTCGACCACCTCACGGCCCGTCACGGTGATCTCGGCCAGGGTCCCCCGCCCGTCGGCCGGGTTGGGCCTGCGCACCACCAGGCCCTGCGCCTCCAGCCGGTTGATGATGTTCGTCACGCTGGTGGGGTGCACCATCAGCCGCTGCCCGATCAGCCGCAGCGGCAGCGCGCCCTCCCGGCTGAACCGCAGCAGCACCAGCGCCTCGTAGCGCGCGAACGTCAGCCCGTGCGGTCGCAGCAGGGCGTCAAGCTCGGCGATCAGGATCTGCTGGGCCCGCATGATCGAGGTGACGGCGGCCATCGCGCGGGAATCGCCGAACCTGCGCTCCCAGATCTCGGCCGCGCGCGCGATCGGATCGAACGGCAGGTCCAGCGGCTTCGGCACAGGCACAAGGTACCGGCCGCCGGGCCGGTCCGCAGGCGACCCCGGGCTCGTCGCGCCCGGCGAGGCGGTTCCCGCCGCGCTGACCGCTGGCCTGCGGCGGGGCTCCGGCTCCGGCCGACGTGACCCTGACCTGGGCGCGCGCACACAGTAGGCTGCGGAAGTGGACTGGAGCCTGCTCGCCTGTGGAACCTCCGGGCACGTGACGTACGCGCCGGACGAGGCCGGCGTGCGGGAGCGGCTGACCACGCAGACCGAATCCGGCCGGGCGTGGCGCTGCCTGCGCTGCGGCACGTTCGTGCTCGGCGACGCGCAGGCGTCCGGTCCCGCGGCCCAGGCCCCGGCCCCGCGCCGCGGCAAGGAGGTACGCAGCGCGATCATCCTCCGGGTCTTCGCGATCGAGCGGTTCGTCCGGGGCCTGGCCGTCGCCGCGCTGGCCGTCGTGGTGTGGCGGTTCCGGTACTCCCAGGTGTCGGTCGAGGAGGCCTTTCAGCGCGAGCGCCCGGTCCTGCACTCGCTGTTCGAGCAGCTCGGGATCAACATCGATCACTCCAAGCTGGTCGGCCTGATCCAGCACGCGCTGACCCTCAGCCCGAAAACGCTCACCTGGCTATCCGTCGGGCTGGCCGCCTACGGGGTGATCGAGCTGATCGAGGGCACCGGCCTGTGGCTGGGCCAGGCGCTGGGGCGAGTACTTCGCGATGGTGGCCACCTCGCTCGGCCTGCCCTACGAGATCTACGAGCTGGTCTCGAGGTTCACCGTCTTCAAGCTGGCCCTGTTCGCCGTCAACCTCCTCCTGGTCCTGTACCTGGTGATCACCAGGCGGCTGTTCGGCGTGCGCGGCGGCAAGGAGGCCTACGAGGCGCGGCTGCGCAGCGAGTCCATCATGGACGCGGCCATCAGGGAAGCGGCCGACGACGCCGGCACGCCCCAGGACGCCCCCCCGCCTGCCGGAACCGCCCCGCCCCCGCCCGCCGAGGCCCTCACACCCAAGAACGCCCCCGGGACCGCCCCGCCGCCCCCGCCCGCCGGAACCACCTCGCCCACGCCCGCCGAGACCCTCGAGAACCCCACCTCTCACGCGCTCCGGGCCCACAATCCGGGCATATCACCTCAGGAAACGACCGGGACGCACGAGAAGTCGTAACGATCTTGAAACGAGGGCTCGCGGCGGCCTGGCCGGGGCGGCCCCGGGCCGGGGACGCGCCGAGGACCCGGGCACCCGCCGGGCGGGTCAGGTGCCGATGAGCTTGTCGGCGGCGGTGTAGGGGTCCAGCTTGCCGTAGGCGACCTGCGCGGCGAGTTCCTCCAGGTGCGCTTCCCCGGGCAGCGCGCCCAGCCGCCCCCGCAACGTGGCCACGGCCATCGCCGAGACCTCCTCCCGGGCCCGGGCCAGCCGCCGGCGGTCCCGCTCCCCCGACTCGGCCAGCCAGCTGCCGTGCGCTTCCAGCCGGGCCACGAGGTCATCGATCCCGCTCCCGGTCACCGCGGTCACGGCGACGATCGGCGGCTTCCACGCGTCCGGGCCGTAGCTCCCCATCGCCAGCATCGTGCGCAGGTCCCTGATCGCCTCCTGGGCGCCCGGGCGGTCGCTCTTGTTGACCACGAAGATGTCGGCGATCTCCAGGATCCCCGCCTTCGCCGCCTGGATCGCGTCGCCCATGCCCGGCGCGACGATCACCAGCGTCGAGTCGGCCAGGGAGGCGATCGCCACCTCAACCTGCCCGACCCCCACGGTCTCGATCATGACGACGTCGAACCCGGCCGCGTCCAGGATCCGCAGCGCCTGCGGCACGGCCGAGGACAGTCCCCCCAGGTGCCCGCGGCTGGCCATGGACCGGATGAACACCCCGCCGTCGGTCGCGTGATCCTGCATCCTGACCCGGTCCCCGAGCAGGGCCCCGCCGCTGAACGGTGACGTGGGGTCCACGGCCAGGACGCCTACCCGCAGCCCCTGGCCCCGGTAGGCCTTGACCAGCGCGGCCGTGATCGTCGATTTCCCCACCCCCGGCGCCCCGGTCAGGCCGATCACCCAGGCCTGGCCGGTGTGCGGCGCCATCAGCCTCATGACGTCTCGCAGCTGCGGCGAGCCGTTCTCGGCCAGCGAGATCAGCCGGGCCAGCGCGCGCGGGTCGCCGCTGGTCGCGGCCGTGACCAGGGCGCTGGCCGGGGAGTCAGTCACCAGCGTCCGGTGGCGGTACCCGGAGCAGCAGCGCGTCGCCCTGGCCGCCGCCGCCGCACAGCGCGGCCGCCCCCACGCCGCCCCCCCGGCGGCGCAGCTCGTTCGCCAGGTGCAGGACGATCCTGGCGCCGGACATCCCGATCGGGTGGCCGATCGCGATCGCGCCGCCGTTGACGTTGACCTTGTCCGGCCCGACGCCCAGCTCGCGCATGGACTGGATGGCCACCGCGGCAAAGGCCTCGTTGATCTCGATGAGGTCCAGGTCGGCCACGGTCAGCCCGGCCTTACCCAGCGCGTGGGTGATGGCATTGGCCGGCTGGGAGTGCAGCGAGTTGTCCGGGCCCGCGACGCAGCCGTGCGCGCCCACCTCGGCCAGCACCGGCGCCCCGGCCGCCGCGGCTGCCTCCGCCGACATCACCACGACCGCGCACGCCCCGTCGGAGATCTGCGAGGCCGAGCCCGCGGTGATGGTGCCGTCGGCCCCGAACGCCGGGCGGAGCCTGCTCAGCGACTTCGACCGGTGCTGTCCGCCCGGACGCCCTCGTCGGTGTCGAAGATCACCGGATCGCCGTGGCGCTGCGGCACGCGGACCGGCGCGATCTCCTCGGCGAGCAGCCCGTTCTTGATCGCCTCGGCGGCCCGCTGGTGCGACCGCGCGGCGAACTCGTCCTGCTCCCGTCGGGTGATCTTCAGCCGCGCGTTGTGCCTCTCGGTGGACTCGCCCATCGAGAGGTGGTCGAACGCGTCGGTCAGCCCGTCGAGCGCCATGGCGTCGACCAGCTCGGCCGAGCCGAACCGCAGCCCCCGGCGCGCGCCGGGCAGCAGGTGCGGTGCCCGGGTCATCGACTCCATGCCCCCGGCCACCACGATGTCGAACTCCCCGGCCCGGATCAGCTGCGCGGCCAGCGCGATCGCGTCCAGCCCGGACAGGCACACCTTGTTGATCGTGAGCGACGGGACCGACATGGGGATCCCGGCGGCGACCGCCGCCTGCCGGGACGGGATCTGGCCCGCTCCGGCCTGCAGTACCTGGCCCATGATCACGTAATCCACCCGCTCGCCGGGCACGCCCGCGCGCTCCAGCGCAGCCTTGATCACGATTCCGCCCAGATCCGCCGCGCTGAACTCGCTGAGCGAGCCGAGCAGGCGCCCGACCGCCGTTCTGGCCCCGGCGGCAATGACCACATCTCGCATACTTGAAACGATACCCACGACCAGAACTACACCCGGCGAGCCCTTGGCCCGGCATTTCTCAACGGGTATGCCGGGGCAGGTCCGGTATTTCCGGGGTAAGCGGGGCGGAGCCCCCGCAGGTGACAAGTGGAGGCTGCTGGTGCTGACCCGCATCGATCACGTGGGAATTGCCTGTAAGGACCTGGACCGGGCCATCGCCTTCTACGAGTCAACCTTCGGGCTCGAGGTGGTCAGCCGGGAGGTGAGCACCGAGCAGGGAGTCCGCGAGGCCATGCTGCGGGTGGCCGACGCCCCGGCCGGCACGTCCTATGTCCAGCTGCTCGAGCCGCTCGGCCCGGATACGCCGGTCGGGCGCTTCCTGGCCCGCCGCGGTGAGGGAGTCCATCACGTCGGCTACGGCGTCGCGGACATCACCGCGGCGCTCGCGGAGATCGGAGCCACCGGCGTGCGGCTGATCGACGCCCGGCCGCGGCACGGCTCGATGGGCGCCTCCATCGCCTTCCTGCATCCCGCGGACGTCGGCGGCGTGCTGACCGAACTGGTTCAGTCCGCCGGGCCGGGCTGACCGGCCTGGCGGTGCCGCCGCGGGGCGCCAGCAGGCGGTACCCCGCCCCGGGCGTCCCAGTTCAGCGGCTCACCGGCCCCCCGAGTACCGAGCCGCCACCCCACCCTCATTAGGGTGGCCTTAAGAACGGTATGGGTGCGAAATAAGGATCTTCGGCAAGAGGCCCCGC
>CAWIDQ010000061.1:0-65335 GCA_963834695.1 uncultured Actinomycetota bacterium | reverse complement strand
GAGCCCGACCGGGAGATCACGCGTCGGGGGTCAGGGCCGCGCCAGGGCGGGTAGGCTAGCTGCGCTCATCACCGAAGACCCCTGAGGAACCCCATGCGACGCATAGGCGCTGCGCTCTTGCTACCACTGCTCGCCGCCGTAGCCCTGGTCGGCTGCAGCTCATCGGCTTCGCCGCCCGCCAGCCCTGATACGACGGTCACGGCATCCGGCAGCTTCGGGACCGCGCCGGCCGTCAAGATCCCGGCCGAGAAGGCGGGCAAGGACCTGTTTATCAAGACCGAGGTCAAGGGGACCGGGCAGTCTCTGGCCAAGAGCGACGCGTTCCTGGCCAACTACGTCGTCTACATCTGGAGCGGCACCACGCACAAGCTCGCGCTCAGCACCTTCACCACCACGCCGCAGGTGCTGACCAGCCAACTGCTGCCCGGGCTCGACACGGCCCTGGAAGGCAAGACGATGGGCAGCCGGGTGCTGGCGGTGCTGCCACCGAAGTACGGCTACGGCTCCGCCGGGCAACTCCCAGGTCGGGGTGACGGGAACCGACACGCTCGTGTTCGTCGTGGACATGATCAAGATCTACCCGGCGACCGATTCGGCGTCGGGCACGCACGTCTCCAGCGGCGGCGGCAGCCTGCCGACGGTCAGCACCCCGGCGGCGGGCAAGGCGCCCACGGTCAAGGTCCCCACGACCGCGCCGCCGACCAGCCTCGTGGTCAAGACGCTGATCAAGGGATCGGGGCCGCCGGTGACGAAGGGCCAGTACGTGGTCACCCAGTACGTCGGCCTGAACTGGCGCACGCGCGCGATATTCGACTCCTCGTGGTCCCGCGCCACGCCGCTCGGCTTCGAGATCGACGCCACGCCGGCCCAGATCATCCCCGGCTGGGACACGGGCCTGGTCGGCGTGCCGGTCGGCAGCCGGGTGATGCTCGTGATCCCGCCGAAGGACGGCTACGGGTCACAGGGCAACTCTCAGGCCGGGATCAAGGGCACCGACACGCTGGTGTTCGTGGTGGACGTCCTGGACGCGGTCAGCGGCTCCTCACATTGAACCTTTTCATCCGTCGACCTCGGGCTTAGAGCACGCGGGCAGCCGTGGGGAGGATGAAAAAGGGTTCACAAGGGATCGGCGCCCGGGTCGGCTGCGGCGGGAGCCTGGCCTGCCGCCCGGTCGGTGAGCGCGTCCACGATCAGCCCGAGGCCGATGCCGAGCATCCACACGTCCTTGGCCAGCGCCGTGCCCTGCTGGCTGGGCCGGACCCCGTCCTGTCTCGTCATGCCGGGCGTGCGCAGGTACAGGCCGAGCAGCCCGCCGGAGAACGCGGCCAGGCCCGCCCCGGCCGCGGCGGCCGGCACCACCGGCAGCAGCAGCGCCGAGCCGAGCGCGATCTCGCCGATCGACAGCAGCCGCGCGAAATCCTTCGGCTTGA
This sequence comes from uncultured Actinomycetota bacterium, assembly GCA_963834695.1. Taxonomy (GTDB): domain Bacteria; phylum Actinomycetota; class Actinomycetes; order Streptosporangiales; family Streptosporangiaceae; genus JASHPR01. The sequence goes on along the minus strand of CAWIDQ010000061.1, from coordinate 63,905 downwards.
TCCGGGCCAGGAACGGGTAGGTCCCGACGGCCGTGCCGTGCAGCCGGGCGGCGGTCTCCTCGTCCGCGGACCACTTGCCCAGGCCGGCGTTGAGAATGAACGCGCCGGCCGCCAGCCGCCCGGGCAGCCGCCTCGCCTTTGTCGAGAAGCTCATCGGCGTTGTCACCTTTCGTCGTCAGCGTGATGGTCCCCGTCGTCCGATTCTGCCCCCGCCCGTATCGTCGCCGCGTGCCCGGCCGCCGCCACCGCCAGGAAGTAGGCGAGGTCGTCGTCCACCCCCCGGCCCATCGTCGACAGCGGCACCGGGCAGGCCCGGAGCGCCTCGGCCAGCCCGGCCACGCTCACCCGGACCAGCGTGTGCCGCGCGGCCAGTGGGGTCGCCTCGGCGGTGATCCGGGCGCCGAACTCGCCGGGCAGGTCCGGCACTACCACGTCGGCCCGGGCCAGGGCGACCCGCCCGTAGCTGGTCAGGCTGTGATGGGAGATACCGCGATGGCGTTCGCGGGGATCGGCCTCGCTGATCCGCAGCGAGGCCACCGGCCGGCCGCCGAGCACGGCTGCCGCGTTCACGGCCTCGCCCGCGGCCACGCCGGAAAAGCCCCACCGGGTGCCGGTGCCCAGGTTGCCCGGTCCCTGGGAGACCACGACCAGGTCGGCGCCGAGCACGTGCCGCGCGGCTAGCAGCCCGCTGTGCAGCGTGGCCGCTTCCAGGTCACCCCCGAACGACTGGCCCGCGGTGACCGTCCCGGCCAGCCAGCCGATGTCCCGCAGCGCAGCGGCCGTGCGGGAGAACCACGCGGGCAGCGCGCCCCCGTCGAGCATGACGTAGACCGCCCGTACCGGGCCGGCCTTGTCGCGCGCCGCGGCCAGGACGGCGGGCAGGGCCGAGTGCAGGTCGGCCACCACGACGGGGATCCCGTCGAGATCGTCCGCGTCGCGCAGGATCTCGTGGTAGGGCGAGCCCTGCTCGTCCGCGCCGAGCACGGCGGCCTGCAGCGGCGTGTACCGCGCCTTGATCATGTGGCCGGGCTCGTCACGGTCTGGCGGCAGACGGTCGGGAAGCGCCACCACCAGCGCGTACCCGCCGGTGCCCAGCCCTGCCTCGAGCGCGCCGGTGTTGAGCAGCGCCCGGTCGCCGGGTTGCGGGCGGCCGGTGAGCGCCGGGTAGGCCAGCGCCCGGACCACCGCTCCCGCGACGGTCACGTCGACCTCGACCGCGCCGGCCCATTCCCGCCGCAGACCGGAGACCACGCCGCTGCGCCACCTGATCACGAGGGCAGGCTAGCCGATGCCGCGAATAGCGCCAGCCGGAAACCGCGCTACCGTGCGACCCGGGGGCGCGGCTCGGGTACCGTCGGGTGCGGGGGTTTGGGGGGCAGGATAACGGGCGGGAAGGACAAAAGGACAACGATGTCGCGGCGGAAGACGGAGCGGCTGCTCAGCCTGGTCGTCTGCCTGCTCTCGACCGGCAAGTACCTCACCGCGTCCCAGATCAGGGAGGCCGTGCCCGGCTACCCGGAGTCCTTCGACGCGTTCAAGCGCATGTTCGAGCGGGACAAGGACGAGCTGCGCGAGCTGGGGATCCCGCTGGAGACCGGGGTGAGCGCGACCCCGGACGCCGAGCCGGGGTACCGGATCCCGCGCCAGGCCTACGGGCTGCCCGAGATCAGGCTGGAGCCTGACGAGGCCGCCGTGCTCGGCCTCGCCGCCCGGGCCTGGCGGCGTGCCGAGCTGGCCGGGGCGGCGGCCGGCGGGCTGCTCAAGCTGCGCGCCGCGGGGATCGACGCGGAGGAGACCACCCAGCCGGGTATCGAGCCCAGGCTGCAGACCGGCGAGGCGGCGTTCGGCCCGCTGTGGGAGGCGGTGCGGGACCGGCGGCCGGTCTCCTTCAGCCACCGCGCGGTCGGCCGCAGCGCGTCCCAGCAGCGGCAGCTTGAGCCGTGGGGCGTCGTGAACCGGCACGGCCGCTGGTACGTCGCGGGCCTGGACACCGACCGCGGCGAGACCCGGGTGTTCCGGCTCAGCCGCATCGACGGGCCGGTGACCTTCTGCGGGCCGCCCGGCGCCGTCACCGTGCCGGATGGCGCCGACGTGCGGGAACTCGTCCGCGAGTGGGACACCGAGCCGCAGTCGCGGCGCACCGCCGTGCTGCAGGTCAGGCAGGGGGCCGGATACGGGCTCCGGCGCAGCGCCAGCGCCATCCGGCCCGCCCCGGGACGGGCCGGATGGGACGTGGTCGAGGTACCGTTCTCGGACGTGGGCTGGTACAGCGAGGAGCTCGCTGAGCGAGGCGCGGACGTGGTCGTCGTCGAGCCCGCCGACCTGCGGGACGCGGTCATCGGACGGCTGAAGGGAGCGCTAACATGACGGCCGCCGCGACAGGCTCCGCGGCCTCAGGGCGCGGCGGACGGTCGGGCGCGCCGCCGCGGGTGACGCCCGCCACCGACCGTTTGCAGCGGCTGCTCGCCCTGGTCCCTTACATCGTCAGCCGGAAGGTGGTCGGGCTGGCGGACACCGCGGCCGCGTTCGGTCTCACCGAGCGCGAGCTGGTCGACGACCTCAACATGCTGTGGTGCGTCGAGCTCCGCTCGCCCGACCCCTACTGCCCGATCGACCTGTCGTACGAGGGCGGCGAGATCGTGGTCAGCGAGGCCGAGTCGATCGACCGCCCGCTGCGGCTCGGCGTCGACGAGGCGAGCGCGCTGCTGGTCGCGCTGCGGATGCTCGCCGAGGTCCCGGACCTGGAGGACCGCTCCGCGCTCAGCCGGACGATCGCCAAGCTGGAGGCGGCCGCCGGCGCGGCAGGCGCGGCGAGCGCCCAGGTGGCGGTGCAGGTCGACGACGCCGGCGTCGGCCGCGCGCTGGCCCAGGTACGGGACGCGCTGAACCGCGGCAGGCGGCTGCATATGTCCTATTACGTGCCTGGCCGCGACGAGGCCACCGAGCGGGACGTCGACCCGATGCGGCTGCTGGTCGTGGAGGGCCGGACCTACCTGGAGGGCTGGTGCCTGCGCGCCGAGGCGGTGCGGCTGTTCCGGCTGGACCGGGTGCTGGCCCTGGCCGTGCTCGACGTGCCCGCGTCGGTGCCGGCCGCCGCGCGGCCCCGGGACGTGGATCAGGGGCTGTTCCGGCCGTCCGACGACGACGTCCGGGTGGAGCTGGAGCTGTCGGTGGCCGGCCGGTGGGTCGCCGAGTACTACCCGTGTGAGCAGGTCGACGAGCTCGGCGACGGTCGGCTCCGGGTCGGCCTCCGCACCCCGGACACCCGGTTGGTGCGGCGGCTCGCGCTGCGGCTCGGCGAGGACGGCCGGGTGATCTCCCCGCCGGAACTCGCCGCCCGGGTCCGCGAGGACGCCGCAGCGGCGCTGGCCGAGTACGCGTGAGAGTGGAGCCTTTTCACCCGTTGATCTCGCTCAGGGTACGCGGGCAATCGGCCAGGATGAAAAGGCTCACAGTCGCGGGAGAACTATGGTGGCCATATGTCGCGTGTAGACTTCTCGGTGCAAGCAACCCTGGGCGCGGGGACGCGCTTCCCGCTGAATGGGGATTGACATGATTGGTGACCTGTTCGACAGCCCGTGGAAGATACTGATCATCGCGCTGGTACTGATCATCCTCTTCGGCGGCAAGAAGATGCCGGACGCGGCCCGCTCGCTGGGCCGGTCGATGCGCATCCTCAAGGCCGAGGTGAGCGACCTGCACCACGATCCCGAGGAGGAGAAGGTACCGGAGGCCCAGGCCATAGCGCCTCCCCAGCCACAGCAGCAGCAGATCGACCAGCTGCAGCAGCAGATCCGCGACCTTCAGCAGCAGTCGGCGCCGAACCAGGCGGTGACCGTCAACGGCTCGGCCGCGACAGAGACGCCGCAAACGCAGCAGCCCAGCTGAGCTCCTCCCCTGTAGCAGGCCATGGCGAAGCTGGCTGACACCATCACGGGCGCGCGCCTGTTCGGCGCGCGCATCGTGGCGTCACAGCGGCAGGCCAACCCCGAGGGCCGGATGCCGCTCATGGAGCACATCCGTGAGCTGCGCAACCGACTGCTCAAGGTGCTGGCCGCGATAGCCATCGGCATGGGCATCGGGTTCATCCCCGCGGTCTACGACCGGCTCTGGAATTTCGTCTACCACCCGTTCAAGCAGGCCGTGGCTGCCCTCCCGCACCACGTCCAGCTGATCGTCATCGGCGTCTTCGACCCGTTCATGCTCCGGGTGCAGATCGCGTTCTTCTTCGGCCTCATCGTCACCTGCCCGTTCTGGCTGTACCAGCTCTGGGCGTTCATCGCCCCCGGGCTGTACAGCCGGGAGAAGCGGTGGAGCTACGCGTTCGTGGGCACCGCGGCGCCGCTGTTCCTGGGCGGCGCCACGCTCGCCTACTTTGTGATGAGCCGGGGCCTGCACTACCTGTTCGCGCTGGCGCCGAGCGGGATAGCCGTCTACCCGACGGTGTCCAACTACCTCGGCTACTTCCAGGCCATGATCCTCGGTTTCGGGCTGGCGTTCGAACTGCCGCTGGCCCTGGTGATGCTGAACATGGTCGGCGTCATCAGCCACGAGCGGATGCGGAAGTGGCGCCGGATAATGATCTTCGGGGTATTCGTGTTCGCGGGCATCGCCTCGCCGAGCCCGGATCCGGTCACGATGCTGCTGCTGGCCGTGCCCTGCGTGGTGCTGATCGAGGTGGCCGAGGTGCTCATCTGGATGAATGACCGCCGGCGGGCGAGCCGACCGTCGGCGTACGCCGGGCTGGCCGACGATGAGCTGTCGCCGCTGGACCTCGACCTGTCCGGGGACGGCGCCGATAACGGGCAGCCCCGGCCGGGCGCTTGACCCGGACCGAGCCGGAACTCGGCGCGTTCCAGGCGCTGTATGACTTCAGCTTCGACGGCTTCCAGCTCGAGGCCTGCCGGGCCCTGAGTGCGGGCCACGGGGTGCTGCTGGCCGCCCCGACCGGGTCGGGCAAGACGGTGGTCGGGGAGTTCGCCGTGCACCTGGCCCTGGGCGAAGGCCGCAAGTGCTTCTACACCACCCCGATCAAGGCGCTGTCCAACCAGAAGTACGCCGACCTGGTCCGCAGGTACTCGGCGGCCAAGGTCGGCCTGCTCACCGGGGACAACAGCATCAACGGCGAGGCCCCGGTGGTCGTGATGACCACCGAGGTGCTGCGGAACATGCTCTACGCGGGCTCGCCCACGCTGGCCGGGCTCGGCTATGTGGTCCTCGACGAGGTGCACTACCTGGCGGACGCGTTCCGCGGCGCGGTCTGGGAAGAGGTGATCATCCACCTGCCCGAGTCGGTGCGGCTGGTGGCGCTCTCCGCCACGGTCAGCAACGCCGAGGAGTTCGGAGACTGGCTGTCCCAGGTTCGCGGCGGCACCACGGTTATCGTCGACGAGCACCGCCCGGTGCCGTTGTGGCAGCACATGCTCGTCGGCCCGCGGCTGTACGACCTGTTCACCGGCGCCGACGGCGGCCGCCGGGCGGGCCCGCAGGCTGGCGCTCCGGGCCCGAAGGTCAATCCGGAGCTGCGGCGGCTCGCCCAGCGCAGTGGAGAGGGGTGGGGAGGTGCGCGGGGGGCGGAGCGCAAGGCGCCCGGGCGGTCCGGACGGGGCGGGCGCCTTCCGGACAGGTTCCGGGTGCCCCGCCGGCCGGACGTGATCGACCGGCTCGACGCGGCCGGGCTACTCCCGGCGATCACGTTCATCTTCAGCCGGGCTGGATGCGACGCTGCGGTGGCGCAATGCCTGGCCGCGGGCCTGCGGCTGACCGCGCCGCAGGAGGCCGCCGAGATCACCGATCTGGTGCGGCGGCGGACCGCCGACATCCCCCGGGAAGACCTGCCGGTCCTCGGTTACGGGGACTGGCTGGCCGGACTGCAGCGCGGGATCGCGGCTCATCACGCCGGGATGCTGCCGACGTTCAAGGAGGTCGTGGAGGAGCTGTTCGCGGCCGGCCTGATCCGGGCCGTGTTCGCCACCGAGACCCTGGCGCTCGGCATCAACATGCCGGCCAGGACGGTGGTCATCGAGCGCCTGGACAAGTGGAACGGCGAGAACCACGCGGACCTGACCCCCGGCGAGTACACGCAGCTGACCGGGCGGGCCGGGCGCCGCGGCATCGATGTCGAGGGGCACGCGGTGGTGCTCTGGCAGCCGGGGGTGGATCCCGTCGCGGTGGCCGGGCTGGCGGGCACCCGGACTTACCCGCTCACCTCGAGCTTCCGGCCGTCCTACAACATGGCGGTCAACCTGGTCGGACGGGCCGGCGGGCGCCGGGCCGCGGCGCTGCTCGAGTCTTCCTTCGCCCAGTTCCAGGCGGACCGGGCGGTGGTCGGCCTGGCCCGCCAGGCGCGCGAGATCCGGCAGTCCGTGGAGCAGCTCACGGTCTCCTGCGACCTGGGCGACTTCGCCGAGTACGAGTCCATCCGGCGGGAGCTGTCCCGTCGCGAGGCCGAGCAGGCCCGGCGGCGCTCGGCGGCCCGGCGGGCCGAAGCGGCGGTGTCGCTCGAGCAGCTGCGCCGCGGTGACATCGTCCAGGTCCCGGCCGGACGGCGAGCCGGGATCGCGCTGGTGCTCGAGTCTCCCACAGCCGCCGACCCGTCCGGGCTGCTCGTGCTCACCGCGGGCCGCCAGGTCAAGCGGCTGGCCGCGGCCGATTTCCCGGTGCCGGTCACGCCGATCGACCGGGTGCGGATACCCGGCTGGTTCAGCGCGCGGTCGGCCAAGCACCGCCGGGACCTGGCCTCGACCATGCGCAACAAGCTGGCCGGCCGCGACCTGACCCGGCCGCCGCGGGCCGGCCGTGACGAAGGATCAGGCGGCGGGCATGATGCCGAGATCGAGCGGCTCCGGCGGCGGCTGCGCCAGCACCCGTGCCACGGCTGCCCGGACCGGGAGGAGCACGCCCGGCAGGCCGAGCGCTACCAGCGCCGGGAGCGCGAGGCCCAGGAGCTGGAGCGCCGGGTGGCGGGCCGGACGCACGTCATCGCCCGGACGTTCGACCGGGTCTGCGCGGTGCTCGACCAGCTCGGGTACACCGACGGCGACACGGTGACCGCGGAGGGCAGGCGGCTAGCCGGCTCGTACGCCGAACTCGACCTGCTGGTCGCGGAGTGCCTGCGCCGGGGGCTGTGGGACGGCCTGGGTCCCGCCGAGCTGGCCGCGTGCGTGTCCGCGCTGACCTTCGAGTCGCGCAGGCCAGACGACATGAGCCCGCCGCGGCTGCCGCCGGGCAAGGTCCGCGAGGTGCTGACGTCCATGGTCAGGGTCTGGGGCGAGCTCGACGGCGTGGAGAAGGAGCACCACCTGTCGTTCCTGCGCGAGCCGGACCTGGGCTTCGCCTGGACCGCGCACGCCTGGGCGCAGGGCCGGCCGCTGGAGCAGGTGCTGTCGCCCGACCTGACGCCCGGCGACTTCGTCCGCGCGGTCAAGCAGCTGATCGACCTGCTGGATCAGGTGGCTGGGGCGGCCGGGGAGGCCGGGGAGGTGGCCGCGACCGCGCGGCGCGCCATCGGCGCCCTGCGCCGCGGCGTGGTCGCGTACTCGTCGGTGGGCTAGGGGGCGCTGCGGGCCGTGTCCGCCAGGGGCAGGTCATAGGTGCGGCGCACGCTGCTGCCCAGGCGCGCGATATCGGCGCCGTAGACGTGCAGCGAGATCGCGACGTCGCGGCCGTGGTTACGGACCCGGTGAATGTCGCCGGGCGGGGCGAAGCCGCTCACCTCGCCGGGCTGACTGACCCGGCTGCCGACGCCCTCCAGGCGGGTCTCGCCGTCCCGTAGCGCGAACAGCTCCTCGTACTCGGTCCCCTGCACCACGCCGACCACGCACCACGTGACGTGGTCGTGGATCGGCGTCTGCTGCCCGGGCCGCCAGATCAGGGCGCAGACCGAGAACGACCCGTCGGGCTCGGTATGCAGGGTGTGGCAGACGTACCCGTCCGGGCTGCCCTCGCGCTCGGCGGCGGTCAGGATGTCGGGGCCGGGCAGGAAACGCCGTAGCTGGCCGGCCACCAGGCCGGCCGTCTGGGCCCAGTCGGCGTGGCGGGCCGTGGCCCCGCGTATCGCGGCCACCAGGTCTGCCGGGCACCGCGCCAAGGGGAGCGTGGTGGTCTGCATCATCGGAAACCTCCGCCGGGGATCTGGACCGGATGAGCCCAGCCTAGGAATCCCGCCCCGGCCCGCTCCAATGCCAAACCGCTCACACACCCATAGAGGACCCGCATACATGCCCCCGCCTCGCCCTCCGCCGCCGCAGCAGCGATGCAACGACCTATAAATGTACCGAAAAGCGGGCTATAGTACATCTTTCGGTACATTTACGCGACTGACAGGCCGCTGTCGACGCTAAAAAGGAGATCATCTTCCGTCACTTCGCGCTCTCAGTGCTCCCAAATTATGACATATCATCTCCGTAACGGCCGGGACGTATGAAAAGAAGCCGATGATCAAGGAAATGCGGCGGCCGGGGCGGGATCCGGGCCCGGTGGGCAGGGAATCCGGCCGGGGGAGGCGGGGACGGGAGTGAGGGCGGGAGTGGACTGGCAGGATGGCGGGGTGAGCTCGCTGATGCTGCTCGATTCCGCCGCGCTGTACTTCCGCGCCTTCTACGGCATTCCCGCGGACAGCATGACCGCGCCGGACGGCACGCCGGTCAACGCGGTCCGCGGCCTGCTCGACATGATCGCCCGGCTGGTCCGGGCGCGCCGGCCGGGCTGCCTGGTCGCCTGCCTGGACGCGGACTGGCGGCCGGCGTTCCGGGTGGCGGCGATCCCGTCGTACAAGACGCACCGGGCCAACCCGGACGGCACCGAGCAGGTCCCGGACGCGCTGACGGCCCAGATCCCGGTGATCTTGCAGGTGCTGGCCGCAGCCGGGGTGGCGATGGCCGGAGCGCCCGGGTACGAGGCGGACGACGTCATCGGCACGCTCGCGGCCCGCGCCGACGGCCCGGTCGACGTCGTCACCGGCGACCGGGACCTGTTCCAGCTCGTGGACGACGCCCGCCAGGTCCGGGTGGTCTACACGGCCCGGGGCATGTCGAGGCTGGAGGTCGTGGACGAGGCAGCCGTGGCCGAGCGGTACCAGATCCCCGGCCGGTCCTACGCGGCGTTTGCCGCGCTGCGCGGGGACCCGAGCGACGGCCTGCCCGGCGTGCCGGGGGTGGGGGGAAGACGGCGGCCGCGCTGGTCCGGGTGTTCGGGAGCGTCGAGGGGATGCTGGCCGCGCTCGACGCTGGTCACGGCGGCTTCCCGATGGGCAGCCGGGCGAAGCTGGTCCAGGCGCGAGACTACCTGGAGGCCGCGCTGCCCGTGGTCCGCGTGGCGACCGACGCGCCGGTGCCGCCGGTAGACGGGCGGCTCCCGGTCACCCCTGCCGACCCGCGGCGGCTAGCCGAGCTCGACGAGCGCTGGGACCTGGGATCGTCACTGGGCCGCATGTCCGCCGCGCTGGCCGCGCGGCCCGATGATTAACCGGCCGGGCTAGCGGCCGGGGATCTCGGGAGTCTCCCCCAACGGGGGGTTTCGGAGGGATCTCGGGGATGTCCCCCGAGGGGAGGGTTACAAGACGTGCAGGGCGACCAGGCAGGTGTCGTCCTCCAGGTCGGTGGAGCCCAATGCCCGCAGCGCGGCCTCGATGGCGTGCTCGGGGTCGGCGATGCCGCGCACGGCCGCCGTCAGCGTGGCCATGCCGACCTCGACGGACCGGTCCCGGCGCTCGATCAGCCCGTCGCTGTACAGCAGCAGCAGGTCACCGGGGACCAGCGCCAGGGTCGCCGCCGCGTACTCCTCGTTTCCCGCGCCCAGCAGGATGCCGGGCGGCGGCTCCAGCGGCCGCGCCCACGAGTCCCGGACCAGGACCGGTGGCGGATGGCCGGCCTGAGCCCAGGTCAGGGTGCGGCTGGGAGGATCGAAGTAGCCCGCGATCACCGAGGCGGTGTGCTCGGGCGCGACGTGGCGCACCAGGTCGTTGAGCCAGCCGACCAGCTGCTCGGGCGGCGAGCCGGTGATGGCCAGGCCTGCGAGCGCGCCGCGCAGCCTGGCCATGCCCGCCGCGGCGGCCAGGCCGTGCCCGGCGACGTCGCCGATCGCGATCAGCACCTGGCCGCCCGGCATGTCCGCGGTGATGTACCAGTCGCCGCCTACCCGGCCGGCCGGGGACGCCGGCAGGTACCGCACCATGGTCCGCAGGCCCGGCAGGTCGAAGGCCTCATCGTGCAGCGGCAGGATGGCCCGCTGCAGTTCCAGGGCCACGTGGCGCTCCTCGGCGAGCTCGGCCGCGAGCCTGGCCTCGGCCGCGAGGCCGGACTCGGAGCCGTTGCCCGATGCGGGGACGGCCAGGCCGGAGGCCGTGTCGGCGCGCGGCGGTACCGCCGCGGTGTCCGGGCGGCCCGCCGGGTAGTCAGCAGCCTCAGAAGTCATCGTGTGTCGCATCAGGTTAGCTTTGGTGCACCCAGCGTGAGGCATCCCGTGCCCCCGTGTCTAGATGCGGCCACCATTCTCACGGGTGAGATGATGCCCAGGCAAGGGGAACCACCGGCATGGCGTGTGCACGGCGACCGGAGGCGCAATGGGAAGCGACCCGCCTGATCCAGGCCTCTATCCGCCGGACCGGCTCGGCCGGGCCGCGGCGGCCGCCCGGGACGCGGGCCTGGCGGCGCTGCTGCTCAGCCCCGGGCCGGACCTGCGGTACCTGACCGGCTACGACGCGCACCAGCTCGAGCGGCTCACCTGCCTGGTGGTTCCGGCGGCCGCGGGGCCGGTCGCGGCGGCAGCGCCGTTCCTGGCCGTGCCGAGGCTGGAGCTGCCCGCGGCCCAGGCGTCGCCCGCGGGCAGCCTCGGGCTGGAGATCATCCCCTGGAACGAGACCGACGACCCGTATGCGCTGGTCGCGGGGCGGCTCGTCGCCGAGTCCGACGTGGCCGGCCCGGTCGGCCTGTCGGACCGCATGTGGGCGCTGATGGTGCTGCGGTTGCGTGACGCGCTGCCCGGCGTGCGCCAGGACCTGGCCAGCGTGGCGCTGCGCGGGCTGCGCATCCGCAAGACGGCCGCCGAGGTGGCGGCGCTGCGCGCGGCGGGTGCGGCCATCGACCGGGTGCACGCCCGGGTGCCGGGCTGGCTGCGGGCGGGCCGGACCGAACGGCAGGTCGCGGCCGACATCGCGGACGCGATCCTCGAGGAGGGCCACGCGCGGGTCGACTTCACGATCGTGGGCTCCGGCCCGAACGCGGCCAGCCCGCACCACGAGGTCTCCGACCGGGTCCTGCAGCCGGGGGATGCCGTGGTGGTAGACATCGGCGGGACCATGCCGAGCGGATACTGCTCCGACTGCACCAGGACCTACGTGATCGGTACGCCGCCGCCGGAGTTCGTCGCGTACTACCGGGTGCTGCGGGACGCGCAGCAGGCCGCGTGCGACGCGGTCAAGCCCGGGGTGGCCGCGGAGGCCGTAGACGCCGCGGCGCGGAATCCGATCACCGCGGCCGGCTACGGCGAGTTCTTCGTGCACCGGACCGGCCACGGGATCGGCCTGGAACCTCACGAGGACCCGTACATCGTCGCCGGGAACACCGAGCCGCTGGAGCCAGGCATGGCGTTCTCTATCGAGCCCGGCATCTACCCGGGCCCGCACGGCGCCAGGATCGAGGACATCGTGGTCTGCGCCGAGCAAGGGTACGAGCGGCTGAACCACGCCGGGCGCGAGCTGGTCTGCGTGGACATCCGGTGAGCACGGTCGAGCGCGAGTGCCCCGACGAGGAGACCCGCGCCCTGTTCGAGCTGACCAGGGAACTGGCCGACGCCGAGCTGCGGCCCAGGGTCGCCGACGCCGAGCGGCACGGGACGTTCCCGCGCGAGGTGTTCCGGGTCCTCGGCCGGTCTGGCCTGCTCGCGCTGCCTTACCCGGAGCGGCTCGGCGGCGGCGCGCAGCCGTACCAGACCTACCTCCAGGTCGTGGAGGAACTGGCCACCGCGTGGCTGGCCGTCGGGCTCGGGGTCAGCGTGCACACGCTGACCTGCTACCCCCTGGTCACCGCGGGCACGCCGGAGCAGGCGCAGCGCTGGCTGGCTGGAATGCTCGGCGGTGACCAGCTGGGCGCCTACTGCCTGTCGGAGCCGGCCAGCGGCTCCGACGCGGCCGCGGTGCGGACCACGGCCGGCGCGGACGGCCCCGATTACGTCGTGAACGGGGTCAAGGCGTGGATCTCGCACGCGGGCCAGGCCGACTTCTACACGCTGTTCGCGCGCACGTCCGGCGACGCCGAGGGCCCGGACCGCGCCCGGGGGATCAGCTGCCTGCACGTCCCGGCGCAGACGCCGGGGGTGTCGGCGGCGCCCCCCGAGCACAAGATGGGCATGCGCTCCTCGGTCACCGCGCAGATGATCTTCAACGGGGCCCGGGTGCCGGCCGGTCACCTGATCGGCGAGGAGGGCAGGGGGTTCGCTATCGCGCTGGCCGCGCTGGATGCCGGCCGCCTCGGCATCGCGGCCTGCGCCACCGGCGTGGCCCAGGCCGCCCTCGACGCCGCGGTCGGCTGGGCGCGGGAGCGGCGCCAGTTCGGCCAGCCGATCGCGGACTTCGAGGGCGTGTCGTTCCTGCTCGCGGACATGGCCACCGCGGTGGCGGCGGCGCGCGCCTTGTACCTGTCCGCCGCCCGGCGCAAGGACGCCGGCCTGCCGTACGGCCCGCAGGCCGCGATGGCCAAGCTGTTCGCCAGCGACGCCGCGATGCGGGTGACCACCGACGCGGTGCAGGTGCTCGGCGGCTACGGGTACGTGGAGGACTATCCCGCCGAGCGGCTGATGCGCGAAGCCAAGGTGCTGCAGATCGTGGAGGGCACGAACCAGATCCAGCGGATGGTGATCGGCAGGTCGCTGACCCGGTCCCCTGCGTGAGCGCTCACGTCCGGTACCGCGCTGTTCCGCTACGGTTAGCCGGGTGGAGGAGACCAACCGCACCATCATCTCGCTGCTGTCCCGCGACGGCCGGATGAGCTTCACCGAGCTGGCCAAGCGGACCGGGCTGTCGGTCTCGGCCGCGCAGCAGCGAGTGCGCCGCCTGGAACGACGCGGGGTGATCAAGGGTTACGCAGCCGTCGTCAACGCCGACGACGCCGGCCTGCCGCTGACCGCGTTCGTGTCCATCAAGCCGTTCGACCCGGCGTCCCCGGATGACGCGCCGGAGCGGCTGGCGCACCTGTCGGCGATCGAAGCCTGTCACAGCGTGGCCGGGGAGGAGAACTACATACTCAAGGTCCGGGTGGCCTCACCGACCGAGCTGGAGAACCTGCTGCAGGAGATCCGGTCGGCGGCCAGCGTGTCTACCCGCACCACCGTCGTCTTGAGCACCCCGTACGAGAACCGCCCGCCCAACGTGTGAGACGGCGGGCCGGGGCCGGTCAGGAGGCCACCGCGAAGACCCGCAGCCGCTCGTCGGCGCCGGCCGGCGCGCTGCCCGCCGCGATCATCGCGGTGCCGTGGTGCACCTCGGCGGCCGTGGCCAGCTCCTCGGCGCTGACCGCCACGACGGTCGCGCCGGACAGCAGCGCGTGGTCGAGCAGAGCGGTGTAGCACCGCCCGTCGCCGGCCGGCGGGGCCGCGAGGACCACGTCGTCCTCGCCGATGCCCGCCTCGATGTCCAGCCGGTGCAGCACGTCGGACAGGTCGCGATGGCTGAGCGGTGCCGGGCCGAGCAGCCCGTCGGGCTGGCGCGCGTACGGCAGCAGCGTCGGGTCATGCGGCCGCGCCGTCACCGGCAGCAGGATGCCCATCCGGAGCAGCGTGCCGAACGGGGTCGCGCCGGGCGCCTCGCCGAACGAGATCACCTGCCGCACCCAGGAGCGGTCCGCCGCCGCGAGCGCCGCTGCCGCGAACGGCGGCCCGGTGAGCAGCATCCGCGCGCCGCAGTCGGCGAGCTGGCCGGCGATCTCCGGCACCGTCAGCACGGGGCCGACCGGCGCGGGCACCCCGCCCGCGGCTCGTACCGCGTGCGCCGCGAGCACGTACCACGCCGCGTCGGGAACGTACACGCCGACCACGTCCCCGGGCTGCAGCCCGCGCCTGGCCAGCCCGGCCGCGGCGGCCTGCACGGTGGCGGCGAGATCGGCGTACCCGAACGCCAGGCCGGCCGAGCCGCTGACCAGAGCCCGGTGCTCGCCGCGGGGCAGCGCCACGGCCAGCAGTCGCTGGGTGACCGTGGCCTCGCCGAGCGGCGCCTCGGTGCTCATCGTCATCAGCCGGCCACCTCCGGTCCTCGTCCCGCTGCCCGACGCTAAGGCCCGGCGACGGCAGGCCGCATCGTCAGGACTATGTAGTCGGGTATGTAACCGGCAGCAGAGCGCAACGGGCCCGGGCAGCAGCTGCCCCGGACCCGCGTGCGGCGCCGGGCGGAAGGCCGGCCACCCCCCTCCTGGTGGCCGGAGCATCCGCCGGGCCCCGCATTGCGCTCTGATGAGGACGTTAAGGGAGGCAGGGCCGGCTCACATGCCCTGAATTGTGCATCTGCATGTGCATTCAGCGGCCCGGGCCGGTATGTAGGGCGGGTATGTAGCCGGGCCGGTGTGTACGCCGCGGGCTAGCCGAGCTCGCCGGTGTTCCCGGACTCGCGCTGCGCGGCCCACGCGGCGACCTGCGCCCGGGAGGTGAACCCGAGCTTGGTGAAGATGTTGGCCACGTGCCGGGCCACGGTAGCCGGGCTGATCACCAGCTCGTCGGCGATGGCCCGGTTGGACAGGCCACGCGGGATCAGCCGCGCGATCTGTAGTTCCCGCGCGGTCAGCGGACCGTCCGCGCCGGAGCCGGGCGGCGCGGGCGGCGGGGCCGGGACCGTGTTCCCCGCGTCGCCGGGCACGGTCGCGAGCCGCATCGCGTCGGCGGCGCTCATCGCCGCGCCCTCGGCCAGCAGCGCGCCCGCGGCCGGCGGGCCCAGCTGGCGGCGCGCGGCCTCCAGCAGGCTCCCGGCGGACGCCGAGGGCGCCTGGCCCACGGCCGCGCGCAGGGCCAGCGCGGCGCCGGCCAGCTTCACGGCCCGGGCCGGGTCGCCGCTGGCCACCGCCAGCTTGGCGGATGCCTCGAGCCCGCGAGCCAGTACCAGGCGCTGCCCGGTCGCCAGGCTGAGCCGCAGGCTCTCGGTCAGGCTCGAGGCGGCCAGCGGCAGGTCACCCTGGGACAGGGCTACCGACCCGATGCCGGCCAGGCACCGGGCGATGTCGGGCCGGGCGTCGATCTCGCGGTACAGCCCCAGCGCGTTCCGGAAGTGGCCGAGGGCCGCGGCGTAGTCGCCACGGGCCCGGGCCAAGCCGCCGAACCCGTACAGGGTCTGCGCCACGCCCCAGCCGTTGTTGTCCCGCAGCACGTCGAGCGCTTCGGTGTAGGCGTCCTGGGCCTCGTCCAGCCGGCCCTGGCGGGCGATGATCCCGGCCCGGAGCGAGAGCGCGAGGCCCTCTTCCCAGTCGTTGCCGCCGGCCCGCGCGGCCTTGACCGCGTCATCGACGCCGGCCAGGGCGTCGTCGAGACGGCCGGCCTGGAGGCTGACCAGGGCGAGCACTCGCAGCGCGGCTGCGGCGCCCGGGCCTTCGAGGGCGCCACCGAGATCCAGCCCCGCCTGCGCGTACTCTCCGGCCGCGGCGTAGTCCTGATGCTCGAAGGCCAGCTCGGCCCGCAGCACCAGGGCGCGGGCCCGGACGCCGGGTGACACGGCGCCGTCGGCGGCCAGGAAACGGTCGTACCAGCCGATGCCCTCGGCCACGTCGCCGTTGGCGACCCACGGGCTGCGCAGCGCGCAGCACAGCCGCAGGCCCTCCTCCGTGTCGCCGCAGGAGAGGCAGGCCGACAGCGCCGCGGCGGAGTTGGCCCGCTCGGCCAGGATCCGCCGGTACAGCGAGACCCGCACCGGCCACGGCGGGTCGCCGCGCAGGAACGCCACGGCGACGGTGCCCTCGGCCAGCCGCAGCATGTAGTCGCGGTGCCGCCGCCGTATCTCGGGCCCTTCGCCGGAGGCGGTCAGGCGCCCGGCGGCGTACTCCCTGATCGTGTCGAGCAGCCGGTACCGGGCGTCGCCCTCCAGCTCGCCGTCGAGCGTGACCAGCGACTTGTCGATCAGGGCGGCCAGCAGGTCGAGCACCTGATCCGCGGGGATCGCCTCGTCCGCGCAGACCTGCTCGGCCATCTCCAGGTTCCATCCGGAGAACACCGAGAGCCTGCGCAGCAGCAGCTGCTCCGGCCCGGTCAGCAGCTCGTAGCTCCAGTCCACGGCCGCCCGCAGGGTCTGCTGGCGCAGGGGGGCGGTGCGGTCGCCCGAGGCCAGCAGCTGGAACCGGTCGCCCAGGCGGGCGGCGATCTGCTCTACGGACAGGGCGCCGACCCGGGCCGCAGCCAGCTCGATCGCCAGCGGCATGCCGTCCAGCGTCCGGCACAGCCGCACCGCGGCCGCGGAATTGGCCGCGTCCAGCGCGAACCCGGGCCGGACCGCCGCGGCCCGGTCGGCGAACAGCCGGATCGCCTCGTGCGCCGCCAGCTCGTCGGCGGTGAGCCCGTCGGCCGCGGCGGGCAGCTCCAGCGGCGGGACCCGCCACACGGTCTCGCCGCGCACCCGCAGCGGCTCACGGCTGGTGGCGACCACGCGCAGGCCGGGGCTGCCCGCGAGCAGCTGCTGGACCAGCGCCGCGCAGGCGTCCACGACGTGCTCGCAGGTGTCGAGGACCAGCAGCATCTGCCGCGGCCGCAAGGCCACGGTCAGCGTCTCGGCCAGCGGCCGGTCGGGCTCGTCCCGGACGCCGAGCGTGGCCGCGGCCCGCCGGGTGACCAGGGACGCGTCCGTGGTGTCGGCCAGCTCGACGATCCAGGCCCCGTCGGGGAAGCCGGGCAGGGTCTGGCTGGCCAGCCGCAGCGCGAGCCGCGTCTTGCCGATGCCGCCCGGCCCGCACAGGGTCAGCGCGCGGACATCACCGAGCAGCCTGGCGAGTTCCGCCAGGTCCCGTTCCCGGCCGACGAAGCTGTTCGGCTCCGCCGGGAGATTGCCGTCGCTCATCGCGGTCTGGATCGCCCTGGTCCTTCGGTGGTGGTCGCGCTCACGGCCTTTGTCCCGTTCTAGTGTCGCATCAGCGCGCCGCCTGTGGTCGTACCCGTCAGAGTTCAGTGACCTGCATCGGTGATCGTCACCGCGGCAGGCTCGGCGTAGCGGACCCGGCCGAAGTACATCACCTTGACCAGGGCCCACCAGTGCTGTCCCGGCCTCGCGGTGGCCGGGGCGGTCACGGTGAAGGCCAGGGTC
Source organism: uncultured Actinomycetota bacterium (assembly GCA_963834695.1). GTDB lineage: Bacteria > Actinomycetota > Actinomycetes > Streptosporangiales > Streptosporangiaceae > JASHPR01. The sequence goes on along the minus strand of CAWIDQ010000061.1, from coordinate 46,645 downwards.
GCGTCGCGGCCCGGCTCGGCGGTGAAGCCGCGGGTCCACGGCCGCGCCTGCGCCCAGCTGCCGAACGGGGAGACCAGCTGGGCCTCGCCGCGCAACCGCGCCGCCGTGCCGTTGCGCAGCCGGACGGCGACCTCGCCGCGGCCGCCGGGCCGCAGCTCCAGCTGCGGGCTCAGCAGCGTCAGGTCGAGCTCTGCGGCGGCCCGCTCCTGGTCGGCCAGGTAGAGCGGGAGCAGCTGGCCGAGCGGCAGGTCGAGGGCGGGCGGGCCCGGCTCGCCGATGCTGACCAGCACGGCGTCCTCGAAGGCCTGGCCGTCGTCCCCGGCGATCCGCGCGGCCACGAAGCGCCGTCCGGGCCGGGTCCCGGGCACCGGCCGGGCCGTGAGATCCCAGGCGGCGTGGCCCCGCGGGCCTAGGTCGTAGCGCAGCGGCCCGGCGGGCTCGACCACCAGCCCGTCATCGGGGTCCAGGTCCACCGTGCCGCGGGCCGGCGCCGGGCCGCAGGCCACGGTGAGCCGCAGGTACGCGGCCGCAGGCGGGGCGTCCGGGGGCTCCGCCGCGGGCAGGGCGGTCCGGGCCGGGGAGAGGTGTACGGCCACCGGCAGGTTCCCGGCCGGGGCCGGGCCCTTGCCGTGCAGCCAGTACCGGGTGAACACGGGCTGGGCGGGCTCCGGCGGCCCGGCGGGCGCGGGCGGGGGAGCCGGCGGCCGCGCCTCCGGGGTCAGCACCAGGGTCACGGTCCCGGCGGCGGGCAGCTCGGCGACCGCCGCGCCGGCGTCCAGTCGCAGCGGCGGGCCATCCGGCTCCTCGAGCAGGCTGCCGCGGCGCGCCGCGGCCAGGCCGGCGGACAGGCGCACCCGCGCCGCCGCCGGTGCCGCATCACCCGAAACGTCCCGCAGCCGCACGGTCACCCCGTCCTGGCGGCGGGGCTGGACCGCCGGGGACAGCGGGTTGCCGCGCGGCTTCAGCGCCGACACCACGGCGGTGGCCGGCTCGGCGGCGGCCAGGCTCGCCGCGGCCGGCAGCGGCCCGCCGTGCCGCCCGGTCTCGCAGGCCAGCAGCTCGCGGTTGTAATCCTGCCCGGCCAGCGGGAACCCGGCGCTGCGCCAGTCACCGGGGCCGGCGACGAGCGCGTACTCGAACGTGTGGCTCCAGTGCTGCCAGGCGAAGCTGCTGCCGTCCGGTGTCGCGCGCTTGTCGCCGTCGATCCAGACGCCGCACGGCCAGGTGCTGCAGGAGCGCATCAGCGAGATGTTCAGCGTCCCGTCCGGGGTGACCAGGCTGCCCGGCGTACCGCGGTTGAGCAGCGCAACCGAGTGGCCGGCCAGCTCGTCGACCCCGCCCGCCTCCGGCCCGGCCTCCTCGGCCTCGATCACCGCGTCGGCCAGGTCCGCGGTCACCGCGGCGATCGCCGCGGCCAGGTCGCCGCCCGCCACGATCAGCACCGGCAGGTCACGCGGCCTGCGCAGGTCGGCATCGGGCGCGAAGGCGTCCTCACGGGTCCGAGTGGCCGGCACCCAGAGCGGCGCCGGACCCGCGGCGGCTAGCCCGCCCGTGGTCAGGCCTACTGTAGCCAGCACCTCGGCGGTGAACGGGTTCTCGGCCGGGCCGCCCAGCGCGACGCGGACGTCGGGCAGGTTGGAGTCCACGTCGATCGAGCCGTACCGCGGGCCGTCCGCCCGCGAGCAGGTCGCCGTGACCCCGGCGCGGGCCAGCGCGGCGATGAGATCACGGGCCGGCTCCCGGCAGCGCTCGCTGGCGGTGGGCATGACGACCTCGGCGACGCCGATCGCGCGCATCCGGGGCGCGCCTGCGGTGGAGGCGAGCGCGACCCGCGCGGTGGAGCCGAGGCCGAACCACTCGTGCGCGGGGTTGTCGAGCGTGAACTCGTGCTGGGCCACGTCGGTGTCGGCCGAGCCGGGTGGCCGCCCCACCACGGCCAGGGCCGTCTGGTAGACCGGCAGCCCGCCGGGCACCCGGGCGCCGAACCGCACCCGCATGAGCCGGTCCTGCCCGATCGAGCCGTCCACGTGGGTACGGAACTCGACCCGGTCGGCGCCGTCCCACAACAGCGTCTCCTGGGTCACCCGCAGGTCGTCGACGTCAAACTCGGCCACCAGGCGGGCCCCGACCGGGCAGCGCTCGGCCCGGACCCGCGCGGCCTGGCCGGCCGAGCCGCGGCCGGGTCCTTTCGGGCAGAGCAGCCACGGGCCCTCGTTCCAGCGCGGGTGGCGGTCGTATTCCTCCTGGAGCACCAGCTCGTTGCCTGGCGCGGCCAGCAGCTCGACGCCCGAGCGCTTGTCCAGGACCCGGGCCAGCGTGCCGCCCCGGGCCGGGTCGGCCTCGACCAGGAACGCCTCGTTCTCGATCACCGTGCCGTCGGCGGGCCGCCAGCCGCCGGCCCGTTGGGAACTCTGCGCTGGGACCGCGAAGTACGTCCGGTACCCCAGCGCGGGGACGTCCGACACGCGGAAGGTCAGGGTGAGGCCGGCCAGGGTCCCGTCCTCGTGCCGGGTGACCCCCTCGGCGAGCGCGGGCACCTCCTCGCCCGCAGCGTCGCGCAGCCCGGCCCACCAGGTGCCGGGCTCGGCGAAGTCCAGGGTGATCCGGGCCAGGCCCGACCTGGGCCACGACAGCGTGTTGAAGACCACGACCGGGCGGGCGTCCTCCCCCGCGCCGGGAAGGGCGTCCGCGGTGGCGGCCAGCCCGGCCAGATGGCCCATGGCGTCGCGGCGCGCGGCGTCGCCGCGCTCGTAGGCCTCCCGCCACCCGGCCAGCAGGTCCAGGTAGACCTGGTCGGCCTCGGTGCCGGTAATCGCGTCGTGGTGCGCGCCGAACGCCAGCAGCCGCCACGCCTTGTCCAGCTCGGCCGCTGGGTACCGCGCCCCGGCCAGCCAGGCCAGCGTGGCCAGCCGCTCGCCGTCCTCCACGGCGTTCTCGGCGGCCCGCTGGGCCTGCTTGGTGTCGATGTAGGACACGTCCTTGCCGGTGTACACCGGGTTCATGTCCCTGGTCTGCGGCGTGATCCAGACGTCGCGCTCGGCCGCGTCCTTGCGCACGGCGGCGAAGAACTCCGACGGCAGCGCGGTCACGAACCGGGGCCATACGTAGCGGGAGTTCCAGTCCCGGTGGATGCCGGTGGCCCAGCGGGACGGGATCACGTGGTCCGCGCCGACCGGCAGTAGCACGTTGCGGGTGGTGGCGACGGGGGCGAGCTGGCGGAACTGCTCCAGCGCGGCCTGCTCGGCCGCCTCCAGGCTGGCCGCGGTGTGGGTCACCCAGCCCGCGCCGTAGTGGTTGGCCATGTAGCTGGTGAGCAGGCCGTTCCCGTCTGGCGACAGCCACTCGAACTCGGACGGGAACTGCATCCGCCGGTTGTCGCCCACGGTGCGGTGCGGACCCCACTGGTGGAACGGGCCCCGGGCCCAGGCCGACTCGGTCAGCCCGGCCGCGGCCATCAGCCCCGGGTAGGCGGGATCGAGCCCGAAGGCGTCGAGCATCCAGGCCACGGCGGGGTCGGCGCCGAGCGCCTCGCGCTGGAAGGCCAGGCCGTAGGCGGCGTTGCGGATCGTGGACTCGGCCGAGGTCAGGTTGGTGTTCGGCTCGTTGTAACTGCCGCCGACGATCTCGATCCGGCCGGCCCTGATGAACGCGAGCAGGTCGGCCCGGTCCTCCGGGTGCGCGTCGAAGTGCGGCTTGAGGTAGTCGAGCTCGGCCAGCACGAACTTGTAGTCCGGGTCGCGCCGGGCCTCGTCGAGGTGCCGCCGGACCAGCTCGAAGGCGGTCCTGGCGTCCGGCAGCGTGCCGTCGGCCTCGGGCAGGAAGATGCGCGACTGCGTGAACTGGCCCTGGGTGCTCCACCACACCGGGTCGTAGTGGAAGTGGCTCACCATCCACATCGTCCAGCCCGGCTCGGCCGCGGTGATCTCGGCCGCCCGCTCCGCCCGCGGCGCGCCGGCGGGGCCCTCGGCGATGACCGTGACCGGCAGCGGGCGGCCCGCGGTGTACGGGGCGGCCACCGCCACGCCGACCTCGGCCTCCTGCTGTTCGCCTGGTCCGGGCCCGGCGATGACCGCGGGCTCCGGGGTGGTCACGGCGGGCCCTTCGACCCGCACCGCGGCCGGGCCTGCCGGCTGCACCGCCGGCGCCGGATCCCTCGCCGGACACGGTCACGCGCACGATCGCCAGCGGCCGGGCCGCGCTGCCGCCGAACAGGTCCGTCGAGGTCACGTCGGTGATCCGCATGCCGTCATCGTCGCACGAACCCGCGCTCCCGCCGACCCCGTGAATGGGGGATGGCCTTGCCAAAAGAGTTGTTTCGAGCGTATCGTTTCGAAACATGTCTTCTGATAAGGACCGCCCGCGTCTCGAGGTGCGCGACCCGAAGATGATGCGGGCGCTGGCCCACCCGCTGCGGATGCAGCTGATCGAGGCCATCGGCCAGTCCGACACCGGGATGCTGACCGCCACGCAGGCCAGCGACCTGCTCGGCGAGTCGCCCGCCAACTGCGCCTTCCACCTGCGCACCCTGGCCAAGTACGGGTTTGTCGAGGAGGCGGGCGGCGGGCGCGGGCGCGAGCGGCCGTGGCGGCTGCGCTTCCGCGGCCTCGAGCTCGCGCCGCCGTGGCAGGACGAGGAGAGCCCGGCTCGCCGCGGGGGCGGCCGCGTCGATCTGGATCGGGCGCTGGATGGAGCGGGCCCGGGAACGGCTGATGCGCGCGGTCGGCTACCCGGCCGAGTGGCAGGAGGCGGCCATCGCCTCGGAGAGCGCTCTGTACCTGACCGCGCGGGAGGCCAAGGAGCTGAGCGAGGCCGTGGGCCGGCTGCTCGAGCCCTACAGGGCCCGCTGGCACGACGCCGCGCTGCGGCCGCCCGGCAGCCTGCCCCACGAGGTGCTGGTCTTCGGCTACCCGCTGACCGATCCTCCGCACTCTCCCGAGCCACCCGCGAAGGAGGGCTGACGTGCGCCGGCTGATCTCCGCGGCACCCGGCTCACCGTCCGCGCCGCCAGCGGTGACCAGGACCAGATCTAACCAGAGCAAGCACCAGAGCGATCAGCCGAGCAGAGGAGCACCGACATGCACCCGTACACGATGAGTCAGCTCGCCATCCAGCACGCCGACGAACTGAGCGTGGCGGCCGGCCGCAGCCGCCTGCACGTCACCCCGGCGGGCCCCCGCAACTCGGTCCGGCACCGGACCGGCTGGATGCTGGTCGAGATCGGCCTGCGCCTGGTCGGGGCGTCGGACGACGCCTGAGCCACCGAACCCCATCGCCTCCCGAACCGGCCCGAAGGAGCGCTGAGGTGCGACGGCTGCTTTCCCACCGCGACGCCCGGATCTACCTCGCCGGGCAGAGCCTGTCCGTGATCGGCGACAGCGCCTTGTGGCTGGCCATGGGGATCTGGGTCAAGATCCTCACCGGCAGCAACAGCGCGGCCGGCCTGACCTTCTTCGCGTTCGTCTGCGGATTCCTGGCCGCGCCGGTGTCCGGGATGATCGTCGACCAGGTCCGGCGCCTGCCGCTGCTGATCGCGGCGAACCTGACCGGAGCGGCCCTGGTGTGCGCGCTGCTGCTGGTCGGCGGCCGGGACCAGGTCTGGCTCATCTACCTCGTCATGTTCGGCTACGGCGCGGTCAACAGCCTGATCGGGTTCTCCGCCGGCTACCTGGCCAGCCTGGCGCGAGCCGGGCTTCGGGCAAACGGTTGCGAGCGCATCGCAGCAGGCAGATAGCATGCCCAGGGAAGCAGCGGACGCTTCATAGGACTGGACGCCGCGCGGAGCGGAGGTGAGCGCCGATGCCTGACCACCCGGTGACGCTGCGGGACGTGGCCGTCCGGGCTGGCGTGCACCCGGCGACGGCCTCCCGGGCGCTGAACCCGGAGACCCGGATCCTGGTCAGCGAGGACACCGCGCAGCGGGTCCTCGACGCCGCGGAGGCGCTCGGCTACAGCCCGAACCCGGTGGCCAGGAGCCTGCGGACCAGGCGTTCGCACACGGTCGGCGTGCTGATCCCCGACCTGAACAACCCGCTGTTCCCGCCGATCGTCCGCGGCCTGGAGGACCGGCTCGCCGCCAACGGCTACGTGGCGCTGATCGGCAATACCGACTCCGACGACCAGCGCGAGCGCATGGTCTTCGACCAGATGCGAGCGCGGCACGTGGACGGCCTGGTGCTGGCCACCGCGCGGCTGCGGCATCCGCTGCTGGCCGAGGCGTCCCGCGCCGACCTGCCGGTCGTGCTGATCAACCGCCTGGCGCAGGATTACAGCTTCCCCTCGGTCTCGGTGGACAACGAGCGCGGCGTGCGGATGGCCGTCGGTCACCTGGCCGCGCTCGGGCACCGCCGCATCGCCCACATCGCGGGCCCGCAGGAGATGTCCACCGGGCTCAGCCGGTACCGCGGATTCGTCACCGCCATGGAGTCCAGCGGCCTGCCGGTCGACGGCGACCTGGTCGTGTTCGCCAAGTCGTTCACGGTCGAGGAGGGCGTGCGGTGCAGCCGCCTGCTGCTCGACCGGGGGGCCGGGTGCACGGCCATAGCGGCCGGCAACGACATGCTCGCCGTGGGCTGCTACGCGGCGCTGGACGAGGCCGGGCTGAGCTGCCCGGAGGACATCTCGGTGGTCGGGTTCAACGACATGCCGTTCATCGACCGGCTCCGGCCGCCGCTGACCACGATCCGGTTCCCGCACTACCAGGTCGGCACCGAGGCCGCGCAGCTGCTGCTGGAGCGGATCGCGGAGCACTCCGGCCCGGTGAAGATCCTCTACCTGGCCCCCGAGCTGGTCATCCGCGGCTCCACGGCACGGGCCCGGCTCAACGGCTGAGCTGACGGGCCATCCAGTCGGCGCCGTAGGGCCGGTGCCGGTAGGAAACGTTGGCGCAGCCGTGGCCGCCCAGGTCGAGCAGCAGCAGCTCGGCCGGGCCCGCCGTCTCGCCGGCCAGCCGCTGGGCCTGCGGCCAGGGCACGATCCGGTCCTGACGGCCGGCCACGACCAGCAGCGGGACGGTGATCCGGCCCGCCCGGCCGGCCAGGGTCAGCTCGCCGGCCCGGAGCCGGGCCTGGTCGGCGGTCGCCGACTTCGAGCGGACGCGGAACGCCTCTCTGGTCAGCTCGGGCAGCTGGTCCCAGCCCTGGCCGAAGCTGAACGGCCCGGACAGCGCGATGCAGGCGCGTACCCGGGGGTCGCCGCTGGCCAGCCGGGGCGCGTAGTAGCCGCCCAGGCTGACCCCCCACACCCCGATCCGGCCGGGGTCGAGACCGGGCAGCGCGCCGACGGCATCCAGGATGGCCGCGCCCGGCTCCTCCCAGTCCGGCCGGATGGCCAGGTCGTACTCGGCCTCGCCCTGCCCGGGGCCGTCGACGGAGAACGTGGCCAGGCCGCGGTCCAGGAACAGCTGCTCGGTGGCGCGGAACTCCTCCTTGGCCGAGTCCAGCCCGGGGATCAGCACCACCACCGGGTGCGGGCCGGCCCCGGCGGGACGGCGCAAGATCCCCGCCAGCACCGAGCCGCCGAACGGGATCTCGACCCGCTCGCCCGGCGGGCGCAGGTGCGGCAGCGCGTCGTTCAGGCAGCGCACCGCGGCGCCGTGGGCCTCGCGCAGCTGGACGAGGTCCTGGACGAACAGGAACTTCGCGAAGTGGTAGTAGACGGCCGCCTGGGCGAGATGGCCGCCGCCCGAGGCGAGGCGCCCGTCGGCGAGCGCCCGCCGGCCGAGGTCCTCGTGCTCCGCGCCCGCGGCGCACCACGCGGCGCACCACCCGTCCCAGCTGGCGATCGCGGCCGTCACCCGGGCGAAGTCCGCCGGGTCCACGCCGTTGGCGACGAAGCGGGCGGCCCAGTGCTCGATGGCCATCGCGACGCGCCGGTCGGTCATGCGGCTATCCTCTCCGTTGCTGCGCCGGCCGGGCGTCAGCCCGCCGTGACCAGCGGCCGCGCAGATAACAGCTTGGTCATCAGCCGTTCACAAGCGTTGACAAGCGGGTGACCGGTGGGGAACGCTCGGACGTGCAAACGATTGTAACGAAGGTCGGGCGGTGATGACATGGCTGATCAGCGCGGTGACCATCGGCTCGGCTGGCTGGGGACCGGGCGCATGGGCGCGGAGCTAGCCCGCCGGCTGCTCGCTGCCGGCTGTGACGTCTCTGTGTATAACCGGACACGGGCCAAGGCGCTGCCGCTCGCCGAGCTGGGGGCGAAGGTCGTCGACACGGCCGCGGACCTGTCCGGCTGCGACATCGTCTTCGCCACGGTCGGCACGTCCGAGGACCTCGTCGAGGCGGTGCTCGGGCCCGGCGGGCTGACATCGGACACCGCGATGCCGTCCATCCTCATCGACTGCTCCACGATCTCGGCCGACGCGTCCGCGTGGATCCGCGAGCAGGTCGCCGCGCGGGGCACCGCGCTGCTCGCCGCGCCGGTGATGGGGAACCCCCGGGTGGCCCGGGCGGGCCTGCTGACCCTGGCCGTCTCCGGGCCGCGCGCGGCGTTCGACGCCGCGGAGCCGTACCTGAACCTGCTCGGCGCGGGCGCGACGTACGTGGGCGAGGATGAGCTAGCCCGGGTCGTGAAGCTCTGCCACAATCTGCTATTGGGAACTGTGGCCCAGTCCATGGCGGAGATCACCGTTTTGGCCGAAAAGAGCGGTGTCACCAGGCAGGCCTTCCTGGCCTGCATCAACGCTAGCGTGATGGGCTCGCTGTTCACGCGGTACAAGACGCCGGCGTTCGTCAGCCTCGACTTCACGCCGACGTTCACGGCCACGCTGCTGCGGAAAGACTTCGACCTGGGGCTGGCCGCGGCGCGGGAGCGCGAGGTCCCGATGCCGGTGGCCGCGCTGGTGCATCAGATCGTGCAGGGCCTGGTCGGCCACGGGTACGGTGACCAGGATTTCGCGGCGCTGATCGAGCTCGAGGCCCAGTCGGCCGGGCTGCATCTGGTCAGCGAGGACGCGGTGGTCTCCGACGGGCTGGAGCCGCCGGACGACGCGGGCGTGCCCGCCGGAGAAAGGAGCTCAGGGGGAGGGAACACCGGGGGAGACGACGCACGGTGAGCCGTTGGCCTCACCACCCGCGGCCCGCCGCCGGCCGGCCGCTCCTGACACCCCGGCCGGGGCCGCGCGGCCCCGGACCGGACCCTTGCCAGTAAGGATCATGAATCGGAAGGAGGACCGGGGATGAGATCTCAGCGCGCCCGGTTCCTGGGTCTCGGCGCCGCGGCCATCGTGACGGTAGCCTTGGCGGCCGGCTGCAGCAGCAGCTCAAGCACCAGCGCAAGCGGCAGCAGTAAGCCGCCCATCCTCATCGGCGCCTCGCTCTCGCTGACCGGCGACTTCTCCGCCGACGGCCAGGCGTACGAGCGCGGATACGAACTCTGGGCGCATGACGTGAACGCCAGCGGCGGGCTGCTCGGCCGCAAGGTGCAGCTGGTGATACTCAACGACAACAGCAGCCCCACCCAGGTCGACACCAACTACACCGACCTGATCACCGTGCATCACGTCGACCTGACGTTCGGCCCGTTCTCCTCGCTGCTCACCGCGCCCGCCGCGGAGGTGGCGCACCGGTACGGCTACGCGTTCATCGAGGGCGCGGGCGGGTCAGGGCTGGTGTTCAGCGAGAACCTGCCCAACGTGTTCGACGTGAGCCTGCCGGTCGCGAACGAGCTCAATCCGCTGGTCGACTGGATCAGCTCGATGTCCGCCAGCCAGCGGCCGGCCACCGCCGCCTACCCGATGGCCGACGACCCGTTCGCCACGCCGCAGACCATGCTGGCGCAGAGCAAGCTGCAGCCCATGGGGGTCAAGACCGTCTACTCCAAGGTCTTCCCCGAGGAGGTCCCGGACTACAAGCCCAACGCCGACCTGGTCGCCGCGACCGGCGCGCAGATGGTGATACTCGGCTCCACCGACGTGCCGACCGTGGCATCGTTCATGCAGGCGTTCGAGCAGCAGCACTACAACCCGAAGATCTTCGTGGCCACCGCCGGGCCCGACCAGGGCGCGGCCTTCACCAGCGCGGTCGGCGTCGCGAATGCCACCGGCATGATGGTCCCCGACGGCTGGTACCCCGGCTACAACAACGCGTCCAGCATGAAGATGGTCAGCGAGTACGTCGCCAAGTACGGCGGGAACCCCTCGGACGTCAACGCCGACGTGGCCGAGGCGTACTCGGTGGGCGAGGTGGCGGCGCAGGCCGTGAAGGCGACCGGCGGCACCGACAACTCGAAGATCATCACGTACCTGCACAGCGGCGTCACGCTGAGCAGCGTCCAGGGCCCGGTGAAGTTCAACTCCCTGGGTGAGAACATCAAGGCGATCGCGTTCATCTTCCAATGGCAGAACGGGAAGTTCGTGCAGGTCCTCCCGGTCGGCGCGAGCGGCTCGGTGGCGATCGTCAACCCCAAGCCAAAATGGTCTAGCTGAGCCGCGGGGCGGCGGAGCGGCACGGAGCTGAGATGGGCCACCAGATCTACGAGGCCATCGTCGACGGGATACTCGGCGGCGGGGTCTACGCGCTGATGGCGGTCGGGCTGACGCTGATCTTCGGCGTGCTCGACATCATCAACATCGCGCAGGGGATCCTCGTGGTGCTCGGCGCCTATCTCAGCTACGTGCTCTCCGTCCATCTCGGCATCGGCCTGTTCCTGGGACTGCTGATCACCGTCCCGGCGATGTTCGTGATCGGCGTCGCGATCCAGGTGCTGTTCATCCGGCCGCTGCGCGGGCGGGAGCGCACGTCGATGTCGCTGCTCGCCTCGTACGCGGTGGCGCTGATCATCGAGGGCATCCTGTACCGGATCTTCGGGCCGGACTACGTGGTCCTGAAGGCCTCGTACATCACCTCGAGCGTGTACGTCTTCGGGTTCTACCTGCCCTATATCTACCTGTACGGGTTCGTGCTCGCGGTGGCCTGCGTGGCGGCGATCTACCTGCTGCTGTACCGGACCCGGTTCGGCCGCAGCGTGCGGGCCACCATGCAGGACATGACCGCCGCCCGCCTGGTCGGGATCAACGTCAACCGGGTCGCCGCGCTGACGTTCGGGATCGGGGTGGCGGTCACGGCCGTGGGCGGCATGATGTTCGGCGCCACCAGCGGCGGCTTCAACCCCAACAGCGGCTACGACCTGATCTCCCGGCTGCTCGCCATCATCATCCTGGGCGGGCTGGGCAGCATCGGCGGCGCGCTGGTCGCGGCCCTGGTCATGACCACCGCCGAATCCCTGGTCGACATCTGGTCGCCGGACTGGGCCGTGGTGGTGTTCTACCTGGTGCTGGTGCTGGTACTGGTGTTCCGCCCGGCCGGGCTGTTCGGGCGGAGCACGGCGAGGGCCCAGTGACCGAGAGCCACCGGACCCAGCCCGCGGCGAGCAAGCCTCGGGCCGAGGTCCCGTCGCCCGCCCGCCCGCCCGCGCGCCCGGCGCGCCCGGCCTGGTGGCGCTGGGCCGCGGCCGCCTGGCGCCCCGGCGGCACCCTGGTCGTCCTGGTGATCTTCATTGTCTTTCCGCTGGTCATGACCAACGCGACCGTGACCACCATCGCGGTGGACACGCTGATCTTTGCCGCGTCCGCCGTGGCCTGGAACATCTTCTCCGGGTACTCCGGCTACATCTCCCTGGGCCAGGCGGTGTTCTTCGGCGCCGGGGCCTACACGGTGGGAATCGCCGCCCGGGCCTGGCACCTGACCGGGGACGCGGTGTTCGCGCTGCTGCCGCTGGCCGCCGCGGTGGCGGCCGTTCTCGCGGTGCCGCTGGGGCTGATCGCGCTGCGGGTCCGGCGGCACACCTTCGTGGTGGTCACGATCGCGTTCTTCTTCATCGCGCAGCTGACGGTCACCAACCTGTCGGTGACCGGCGGGTCGAGCGGGATCCTGGCGCCGTCGCCGAACTGGGCGCCCGCGACGTTCAACAACCCGTTCTACTACACCGCGCTCGTTCTCCTGGCGGCCACCACCGTGCTGTCCTGGCTGATCCGGCGGTCGCGGTTCGGCCTGCAGCTGCGGGCCATCCGGGACGACGAGGACCGGGCCGCCGGGCTCGGGGTCCGCGCCATGCCGGTGAAGCTGACCGCGTTCGTGATCTCGGCGTTCGTGACCGGGATCGCCGGCGGGCTCTGGTTCTACTTCATCGGCCAGGCCATACCCCAGTTCGCGTTCGATCCGCTGTTCGACCTGTCGGTCGTGGTGATGGCGTTCCTGGGCGGGCTCGGCACGGTAGCGGGCCCGGTCCTGGGCGCCCTGATCATCGAGCCCGCCCAGCAGTGGCTCACGCTGCAGTACACCAACGAGTACCTGAGCGAGATCCTGCTCGGGGCCCTGTTCCTGCTGGTGATCCTGGTCCTGCCGCGCGGGGTGATACCCACCGGCGCCGAACTGATCGCGAAGTACCGGGCGCGGCTCCGCTCGCGGAGGGCGGACGCCGCGGGACCGCCTTCCGTCCCCGGGCCGGCACCCGCGGGCGCGGAAGCCGCCGCTCCCTCCACCCCCGCCGCTCCCGGGGCCGCGGGCACGCAAGCCGACGAAGCGGGCACCGAGGCCGGGGCCGCGGCGAGGGAGGCCCGGCCGTGACCGTCATGCTCCGGGCCGAGGGCGTGTCCAAGGCGTTCGGCGGCGTCGAGGCCCTGCGGGACTGCACGGTCGAGGTGGAAGAGGGCAGCATCGCCGGCCTGATCGGGCCGAACGGGTCGGGGAAGACGACGCTGTTCAACACCATGACGGGCTACGAGCGCGTCGACGCCGGCGACGTCTACCTCGGCGACATGAAGATCACGAACCTGAAGCCGCAGCGGGTGTTCGCCCTCGGCATCGGCCGGACCTTCCAGCTGACCCGGATCTTCCCGCGGCTGACGGTCATGGAGAACATGCTGGTGGCCGCGCAGCACGCCGACTCCGGGCGGCCCCGAAACCCGCTGGCCCGGGCGGGCGGGCGGACCGACCGGCGCCGGGCCGCGGAGATGCTCGAGTTCTCCGGCATCGCCGGGCACGCCGACGCGCTGGCCGAGACCCTGTCCTACGGGCAGCGCAAGCTGCTCGAGCTGTCCTACGTGCTGGTCGCGGACCCGGCCATCGTGCTGCTCGACGAGCCCGCCGGCGGGGTGAACCCGTCGCTCATCCAGCAGCTGTCCGCCCGCATCCGCGAGCTCAACGCGACGGGGAAGACCTTCCTCATCGTCGAGCACAACATGGAGTTCGTGATGGACCTGTGCGCGCAGGTCACGGTCCTCGACTACGGGACCGTGGTCGCGACCGGGCCGCCGCAGATCATCAGGAACGACCCGCGGGTGCTCGACGCCTACCTCGGCGCGACGGAGGAGGACGACGATGCCCCCGGCCGGTGAGCCAGCGCTGGTCATCGAGGGCCTGGTGTCCGGGTACGGCGGCGGCGACGTGCTGCACGACGTGTCCATGACCGTGCCCGAGGGCGGGATCACCTGCGTCGTGGGGCCGAACGGGGCGGGCAAGTCGACCCTGCTGGCCACGGTCAGCGGGCTGCTGCGGCCCCGCCGGGGGAGCATCACGTTCCGCGGCGAGCCGCTGGTCGGCAAGAGCCCGCGGCAGATCCTGGGCCTGGGCCTGGTGCACGTGCCGCAGAACCACAGCCTGTTCCGGGAGATGACGGTCCGGGAGAACATCGAGCTCGGCGGCTACACCATCAAGGACCGCGGGCTGCTGGCCCGCAGGCGGGCCGATATCGAGGAGATGTTCCCGCAGGTCGCCGGCTGGGCCGGGAAGAAGGCGGGCAGCCTGTCCGGCGGCGAGCAGCGGCTGGTGGAGTTCGCCCGCTGCCTGATGCTCGACCCGGGCCTGGTGATCCTGGACGAGCCGTCGATGGGTCTGTCGCCGAAGGTCCTGAAGGCCGTCTTCGACGCGGTGCGGATGATGAACGCCGGCGGCAAGACGATCCTGCTCGTGGAGCAGAACGCCCGGGCCGGCCTGCGGCTGTCCACGCACGGCGTGGTCATGGAGAACGGGCGGGTGCGCCTGGCCGGCACCGGCCAGGAGGTCCTCGAGCATCCCGAGATCGGCGCGCTCTACCTCGGCGGCGCCGCGCGCGGGACCTGACCGGGCGGGCCGGAGGCGAGCGCGCGCAGCGCGGGGCCGGCCAGCCGGTGCACCGTCCACTCGTCCATCGCGACCGCGCCGAGCGAGGCGTAGAAGCCGAGGGCCGGCGTGTTCCAGTCCAGGACCGACCATTCCAGCCTGCCGTAGCCGCGCTCCACGCAGATCCGCGCCAGCTCGGCGAGCAGCGCCTTGCCGTACCCGTGGCCGCGCAGCGCCGGCGTCACGTACAGGTCCTCCAGGTAGATGCCGGGCCGGCCGGTCCAGGTCGAGTAGCTCAGGAACCACAGCGCGAACCCGGCCATCGCGCCCTCGTGCTCGGCGACGTGCGCGAACACCGCGGGCTGCCCGCCGAACAGGGACCGCCGCAGGTCATCGGAGGTGGCGGCCACCTGGTCCAGGGACTTCTCGTAGTCGGCGAGCTCGCGGACCAGCCGGTGGATCGCGGCCACGTCGCCGGGGCGGGCCGGCCGGATCACGGCGCGGCCCGGCTCAGCCACCCGGGCCGGGCCCGCCGTCGTGCCCGTCGTGCCCCGCGTGCCCGTCGTGCCCGGCGGGCGGCGGGACGCCGAGCGCGGGGTTGCGGTCGAAAAAGCCGGTGGGCTTCAGCGTGAACCCGCACCGGGCCACCGGCATCACCGGCCAGTCCTCCGGGCGCGGGAAATGCGTCGGCCCGAACGTGTGCCAGACCACGATGTCGGCGCCGTCGATGTCCCGGTCGCCGGCGATGTACGCGGGCAGCCCGGCCCCGCCCGGGTGCTGGTTGACGAAGTCGCCGGCCGGGTACCGCTGCGCCGGGTCGTACCGGGTCACCCACAGGTGGTTGGTGGCGAAGCCGGCCCGCGCAGCCAGCGGCGACGACGGGGCCGCCAGCAGCACCGGCGCCGCGTCCGGGTACAGGGTGTAGCCGACCGGCCGCCCGTACCGGTTCGTCCGCTCGGTGCTGATCACCCGCCAGGTCCGCCCGCGGGCGGTGTCGCACCGCCGCGCGGCCTGCCCCTCGCTGCGCAGCCGGGTGGCGGTCCGGGCGATAGCGTTGCCGTGCGGGTTGCCCGGGCCGGCCGCCAACCCGTGCACGTCCACCTCCTCGACCGCGTTGGCCAGGCCGTCCACGGTCATGTCCAGGCGCGCGCTGAACAGGTGCTGGTGCACGGGAGCGCCCAGGCCCGGCGCGACCTCGGCCTGGTGCGGGTCGTCGCCGCCGGGGTAGGCGGCGGTGAACAGCGCGCCGGTCATCTTGACCTCGTGCTCGATCGTGCCGTCCAGGTAGAAGTACCAGTAGAAGCCGTAGTCGTAGTTGCCGACCGTGGCCCAGGACGAGACGACCAGGCGGCGCTGGCGGCGGGTCTGCGCCGAGCCGTTGAAGACGTCGGTGTGCTTCCAGAGGATGCTGAAGTCCTCCTCGTGGATGCAGACCGCGTTGCGGATGACCTGCGGCGCGCCGAAGTCGTCGGTCACGGTCGCGTCCAGGTAGGCGATCTCGCCCAGGCAGTCGCAGCCCCGCTCCAGCGAGTTGGTCCACTTGCCGAGCAGGAACTCGCCGCAGTCGAAGTACGTCTGCCAGTACCGGAACCGCGGGTCGCCGTACGGGACGACCAGCTCGGCGATGGACGCCCGGTAGATGACCGGCCGGGCCCGGCCCGCGTCGTCCAGGCCGATCTGGTGCAGGACCAGGCCCTCCCGCGCGTCGAAGCCGACCCGCATCGACCAGCCCTGCCAGGTCAGCGCGTTCCCGTCCAGGGTGAAGCTGGGCCCCTCTGGCTGGGTGATCTCGATCGGCCGCAGCCCCTCGCGCAGCGGCCCGCGCACCGCCGGGTCGTCGTAGTCGCCGGACTCGTCGGGCACCGGCCGCTCGAACTCGTCGACGACCCGGAACACCGCGCGCTCCACCAGATCGACGTAGGCGGTGACCCCGTCGATCGGGTGCGCCCACACGTAGTCGTGCTCGCGCTCCTGCCGGAACGCCAGGACCCGGACGAACCGGCGCCGGTCGTCGTCGCCCTCGCCGAACGCCCCGGCGGTCTGCGGGCAGACCCGGACCTTGGTCATGTCGGTCAGCCCGCGCCGGGCCATCGCCGCCTGCCAGCCCGGGTCGGCGCGGACCACCTCCTCGACCACGCCGAATTCCTCGGCGAAGATCGGCACCTGGCCGTCGGCGGGCGTATCGAGCACCCGCCGCGCGACCACCCGGCGCTCGCCCAGCGATACCACCGCGTCCGTGGACCGCCCGGTCGCGACGTCGATCAGGAACGCCCGCAGCCGCCGGTCCGGCGTCGGGCCCGCCAGCACCTCGCCCTTGGGCGGCTCGTCGAGCCCGTAGTAGGCGAACCGGACCGTGTCGCCGAGTAGGCCCGCGGCGGCCAGGATCTCCCGCCCGGCCAGGTACTCGGTGCTGGTGGCCGGTTCGAGCGGATGGGCCGGGGCCGCGCCGGGCGCCTCGCCCCGGCTGAGCGCGGTGTCGGTCATGCCAAACTCCCAGGGAATCCATAACGGGCCGGCCCGTCCGCACCGGGTGCGGCCGGGCCGGTCGGGGCGGGCGGCCTACTCGTCGGCCACGATCGAGCCGACCCGGTCGCCCAGGCTGGGGTCGCGCCGGACCAGCCAGAGCGAGTAGAGGATGAACGCCACGATGAGGCCGACGGCAACCCACGGGAACCAGTTGTACGGCTGGGGTTGCGGCGGCTTGAACAGGTAGTAGATGGGGACGGCGATCGCGACCATGCCGAGGACCGGCAGCACGACGTGCTTGACGATGTTGAACTCGGCCGGCCGGTACTTGCGGTAGTAGAACGGCAGGGCCACGTTGGACGTGAAATACACGAAAAGGATCAGGATCGTGCCCATCGTGCTGGACTCGAAGAAGAAGGTCAGCGCGTCCAGGCTGCCGCTGCTCCCGCCGATCCAGTGGCCGATCGCCCAGCCCAGGGTGATGGCCCCGGCGAGGGCGACGAAGGCAATGATGGCGTTGACCGGCGTGCGGCGGACCGGGTGGACCCGGCCGATCCAGCTCGGCAGCAGGCCTTCGCGCCCGGCGTTGAAGATCAGCCGGCACTGGGAGTTCACCGCGGCGATGAGCACGCCCAGGGTGGAGGTCAGCCCGGCCAGGTACGCGATGAAGGTCAGCCAGGTCGCGACGCTGTGGGCGACGCTGATGAACGGGATGAGGGGGGCCGTGAGCGCCGCGGCGTTGTAGTGGAAGCCGGTGACCGTGGAGTAGGACAGCAGCAGGTACGTGAAGGCCATGAGGGCGATCGACAGGAACACGGCCCGGGGTACGTTGCGCCGCGGGTTGTTCGTCTCCTCGGCCAGCGCCGCCGAGTTCTCCCAGCCGATGAACAGGTAGATACCCAGCGGGAACGCGAGGGCCAGGCCGCTGAAGTGGTTGGTGAGGTGGCTGGGCTGGAACGGCACGGAGCTGAGGTGGCCGCCGTTCTTGATCAGCACGGCGATGGACACGACCAGCAGCACCAGCAGCTCGAAGGCGAAGAAGAAGCCGGCCAGCCTGGTCGACACGGCCACGCCGCGGAACATCATCACCATCGCGCCGGCGGTGAAGAGGGCGGAGAAGATGATCCACGGGATGTTCGTGCCCGTGTAGTACGCGATCATGATCGACAGGAACCCGCCGGAGATGACCAGCACCGACGAGATCGCGATGATGTAGCCGGCCCCGACCACCAGCGCGGTGGTCACCGCGGTGGTGCCGCCGAAGGTCTTGCCGATGAACGTGATGAAGCCGCCGGTCGACGGCTGCGCCCGGGAGAACTGCGACAGCGTGTTGCCGAGCAGGGCGATGGCCACGATGGCGACGACGATGACCAGCGGCGAGGCGAGGCCGGCCGCGATCACGATCCCCGCGAAGCCGAAGTAGAAGCTGTAGGCCGGGCCGATGTTCGCCATCGTCGAGGCGGAGATGTCCACCAGGCCGAGGGCACCGCGGTGCAGCCGTTCCGCGGATTCCGGTGCCTTGGTCTCCGAGAACGGAATGCGAGCCGCTTCGCTCATGTCCACTCCCTCGTCTTCGCCGCCTGGTCGGCGGCCCTGCCTGAAATTGTGGGACGCGACGTTGCCCCAGGGGAAGGGCCGCGACACACCCGTTACCAGCGTGGCAAGCGCTTTCCAGTCTGGCCTGGGCGAGCCCGGTCGCGCAAGGGCCGCCACCCGCGCGCCGCACTGCGTCTCTCCCGTCCCTCCCCGCCTCTTCTGCCCCGCGGCCCCTTCTGCCCCGCCGCTCCGTCAGCCGGGCGGGCGGCGGGGGAGCGTGCTGTCCCGGATGATCACCTCGCCCGGCACCGGGACCACCCGCGGCCGCTGCGGGTCGCCGTCGCTGAGCACCAGGTTGGCCGCCATCTCGCCCATCCGCCTGAGCGGCAGGCGGACGGTGGTCAGCGGCGGCGTGACGTCGCGCAGCGTCAGGATGTCGTCGAAGCCTGCCACCGCGATGTCGCCCGGCACCGCCAGGCCGGCGGCGCGCAGCCGGGCGAGCGCGCCGACCGCCATCACGTCGTTGACCGCGAACACGCAGTCCGGCGACGGGTCGCCGGCGGCCAGGATCGAGCTCATCGCCTCGTACCCGCCGTCCCGGGTGAACGCCCCGGGCACCACGCGGGCCTCGGCCAGGCGCACGGACCAGGCCGCGAGCCCGGCGCGGAACCCCTCGACCCGGTCCTGCGCGGTCAGCAGCCCGCGCGGCCCGGCGAGCACGGCGAACCGCCGGTGGCCCAGCGCGGCCAGCGCGCGGGCCAGGGCGTCGGCGCCCGCCGCGTTCTCCGGCATGATCGTGTCCACGCCGAGCAGCGGCTGGCCCACGCAGACCGCGCGGCCGCCCTGGCGGGCGAACGCGGCGAGCTCCTCGCCCAGGGCGGCGCGCGCCGCGGCGTCGTTGGTCCGGCTGCCGACCAGGACGACCGCGCGGGCCCGCTGGGCGCGCATCAGCGCCACGTACTCCCGCTCGGCGGCCTCGCTGGCCGGCGCGGCGGACATGCAGACCAGCAGCTCGCGGGCCCCGGCCGCCTCGATCAGGCCGGCCGCGATCGAGGAGAAGTACGGGTCGGCGACGTCGTGCACGACGACGCCGACCAGGCTGCTGCGCCCGGTAGCGACGGCCCTGGCCTGCAGGTTGGCCGTGTAGCCGAGCTCGGCGACGGCGCGGCGGACGCGCTGCGCCAGCTGCGGGCCGACCCGGCGCGAGCCGTCGTTCACCACCCGGGACGCCGTGGTGATCGAGACGCCCGCGCGATCGGCGACGTCCTGCAGGGTCACCCGGGATCGAGCGTCCGTCACCTTGGCTCCTGGCGCAGCGGCGAGTCAGCGGTTGACCTGGCTTTCCGGCTCAGCCTACCTTGGAAAGTGCTTTCCCAGACGGGACGGCAGGCCGCCGCGCCGGGCTCGAAGGGTGATCGATGGCACGCAAGGTCCTGCACGTGGCCCTGAACGGCGTCACCGGGCGGATGGGGTACCGGCAGCACCTGGTCCGGTCCCTGCTCAGCATCCGCGAGCAGGGCGGCGTGCCGCTGGCCGGCGGCGCGGCCGTGTACCCCGAGCCGATCCTGGTCGGGCGCGATGAGGCGCGGCTGCGGGAGATCGCCGAGCGGCACGGGCTGGCGCGCTGGTCGACCAGCCTGGACGAGGTGCTGGCGGACCCGGAGGTCGAGGTGTACTTCGACACGCAGGTCACCAGCGCGCGCGAGCAGAGCCTGACCCGCGCGATCGCGGCCGGCAAGCACGTCTACACCGAGAAGCCGGTGGCCGGCTCGCTGGACGGCGCGCTGCGGCTGGCCCGCGCGGCCCGCGAGGCCCGGATCATCAACGGCGTGGTACAGGACAAGCTGTTCCTGCCCGGCGTGATCAAGCTGCGGCGGCTGGTCCGGTCGGGTTTCTTCGGCCGGGTGCTGTCGGTGCGGCTGGAGTTCGGGTACTGGGTGTTCGAGGGTAACGAGATCCCTGCGCAGCGGCCGTCCTGGAACTACCGCGCGGCCGACGGCGGCGGGATCGTGCTGGACATGTTCCCGCACTGGCGGTACCTGCTGGAAGACCTGTTCGGCCCGGTCACGGCACTGTACGCGCGGCAGGCGACGCTCATCCGGCGGCGCTGGGACGAGGCGGGAGCGTCGTACGACGCCACCGCCGACGACGCGGCCTACGCGGTGCTGGAGTTCGCCAGCGGGACGATGGCCTCGGTCAACTCCTCCTGGGCGGTCCGGGTGAACCGGCGCGAGCTCCTCGAGCTGCACGTGGACGGGACCGACGGCAGCGCGGTCGCCGGGCTGCGGCACTGCGCGGTGCAGCACCGGGTATCCACCCCGCGCGCGGTCTGGAACCCGGACCTGCCCGACCCGGCCGACTACCCCGCGCAGTGGACCGACATCCCGGACAACGCCGACTTCGACAACGGGTTCAAGGCGCAGTGGGAGCAGTTCCTGCGCGCCGCCGCGGAGGGCACGCCGGTGCGCTGGGACCTGGCCGAGGGGGCCAAGGGCGTGCAGCTGGCCGAGCTGGCCCGGCGGTCCTCGGCCGAGGGCCGCCGCGTCGACGTCCCGCCCCTGGCTGTGATATGACCGCGGAGATCCGGCTGCCCGGGCGCTCGGAGCCGCTGGCGATCGCCGAGCCCGGCTGGGCGCGGGGTTACCCGCCGCCGGTCTCGCGGCGCGCGTACGCGGCCGCGCACGTGGCCGCGCGGCCCGACGGCGAGATCGACTGGGAGCCCACGCTGGGCTTCCGGGACTTCCTGTGGGATTACGGGTTCGGGGTCGCTGAGGCCATGGACACCGCGCAGCGCGGCATGGGGCTGTCCTGGGCGCAGGGCCGCGAGCTGATCACCCGGTCGGCCGCCCGGGCGGCCGAGCGCGGCACCGCGATCGCCTGCGGCGTCGGCACCGACCAGCTGCCGCCCGGCCCGCACCCGCTGCCAGCGGTCATCGCGGCCTACGAGGCGCAGCTGGGCCTGGTGCAGTCCGCCGGGGCCGGCGTAATCCTGATGGCGAGCCGGGCGCTGGCGGCCAGCGCCCGGAACAGCCGGGACTACCTGGACGTGTACCTGCACCTGCTGCGGCAGGCCGACCGGCCGGTGATCCTGCACTGGCTGGGGGCCGCGTTCGACCCGGCGCTGTCCGGCTACTGGGGCGCCGCGGACTTCGAGGCCGCCGCCGGCCTGGTCGTCCGGCTGGCCGAGCGCGCGGACGGGAAGGTCGGCGGGGTCAAGCTGTCGGTCCTGGACGCCGGGCGGGAGGCCGCGCTGCGGCGGCGGCTGCCCGCGGGCGTCCGGCTGTACACCGGCGACGACTTCCACTACGACGAGCTGATCCGCGGCGACGCGGGACGCCGCGGTGCTGGCCGCCGATCCGGCGGGCGGCACAGTGACGCGCTGCTGGGCGCGTTCGCCGCGGTCACCGCGCCCGCCGCCGCGGCCTTGCACGCCCTGGACGCCGGGGACCTGGCCGGCTACGACGCGGCCATCGGCCCGACCATGCCGCTGAGCCGGGCGATCTTCGAGGCGCCGACGTTCCACTACAAGGTGGGCATCGCGTTCCTGGCCTGGCTCAACGGCCTGCAGCCGCACTTCGCCATGCTCGGCCAGCTGCAGCGGCAGCGCCCGCCCGGGCACCTCATCCGGGTCTTCGAGCTCGCGGCCGGCGCGGGCGCGCTGCTGCGGCCCGGCGTGGCCGTCGCGCGGATGCAGGAATACCTGGCCTCGGCGGTGCCGGGGTGACCGCGGCCGGGAGCGGGCTGCTCGGGCTGTCGCTCAACCAGGCCACGGTGAAGAACCTGACCCTGGAGCAGGCCGTCGGCCTGTGCCTGCGGCACGAGATCCCGGCGATCGGCCTGTGGCGGGACCGGGTCGCCGAGCTGGGCCTGGCCCGGGCGGCCGTCGCGGTGCGCGCCGCCGGGCTGCACGTGTCCAGCCTGTGCCGGGGGGGGTTCTTCACCCACGCCGACCCGGACGCCCGGGCGGCCGCGCTGGCCGACAACCGCGCGGCGGTGGCCGAGGCGGCCGAGCTCGGCGCGGACGTGCTGGTCCTCGTGTGCGGCGGGCTCGTGCCGGGGAGCCGGGACCTGGGGCTGGCCCGCCGGATGGTGGCCGACGCGGTGGCCGAGCTGGTCCCGGTGGCCGAGCGGCTGGGGGTCCGGCTCGGCGTGGAGGCCCTGCACCCGATGTTCTGCGCGGACCGGTGCGTGCTGACCCGGCTCGGCGACGCGGTCGACCTGGCGCGGCGGTTCCCGGCGGAGGCGGTCGGCGTCGTCGTCGACACCTACCACGTGTGGTGGGACTCCCAGCTGGCCGACCAGATCGCCGGCGCCCGCGGCCGGATCGCGTGCTTCCAGCTCGCCGACTGGGTCGAGCCGCTCCCCGCCGACGCGCTGCTCGGCCGCGGCCACCTCGGCGACGGGTGCATCGACCTGGCGCAGATCACGGCGCAGGTCCTGGCGGCGGGCTACCGTGGCTACGCCGAGGTGGAGATCTTTAGCCAGCAGGTGTGGGACGCGCCGCCCGACGACACCGCGGCCACCGTCCGGCGGCGGTTCGGCGGGCTGCTCGGCGCGGCCAGCGAGCCGGAACGCTAGTGCGGTGTCCACATACCTTCGCCGGGTCTGCGCCCTGCTGGTGGCCGCCATCAACCCGGTGGACGTTGGTGGACACCCCACTAGCCGCCGCGCTCCTCGGCCGGACGTTCTCGCCGCCCTCCTCGGCCGGACGTTCCTCGCCGCCCTCCTCGGCCGGACGCTATTCGCTGCCCTCCTCGAGCAGCAGGTGGTAGCCGTTGGGGGTGCGGGCGTGCAGCACGCGGTACTTCCAGTCCGGCGCGGGGGCCATCAGCTCTTCCCGGAAGGGGACACCCGCGTCGGCCAGCCGCTTCCGGGCCTCATCGATGTCGCAGACACCGAACTGCCAGGTCAGGACGTGATCCGGGGCGCCGAACCGGAACCCGCTCCGGCGTTCGATGCCGAACTCGACCGATCCGTTGCCGAGCGAGGCAAAGTCCGGGTACTCCGGGCCCTCGTAGGTCACGTGGAAGCCCAGCCGGATGTAGAAGTCGCGCTCGGCCGCAAGGTCGGCGACGAACAGGATCGGGATGATCCGGCTGAACAATGCGGCCATAGTCGGGCATCGTAGCGAGCCGGTCAAGCCGGGGGGGCCGGGAGCGGTTACGGGACGGCAACCTTTCGTAATTACCCGGCGGCGAGCCGCTTCCGGAGGGCCGACACGGCCCGGCCGAAGCAGCAGTGCCCGGGCGGGCGCGTCGGCCCGGCGAACGGCGCGGGGCGCGCCGCCAGCATCGCGAGGATCGGAGGGCATCCCAGACACCGTAGCGGGCGGCGTGGCCGGCCTGGGCGCACGCCGCCCGCTGGCTACGGGGCGCGAGTGGTTACTCGGTGCCGAAGCGCTTGATCTCCTCGTATTCCAGCTCGGTCAGCTCACGCGGGACGTCGTCCCGGGCGACCTTCTCGGTCTGCACGTGGTGCTTGATGCCGTCGACGACCTCGGGGTTGGCCAGCGTGGTCACGTCCCCGACATCGGCGAAGTTGGACACCGACGCGATGACCCGGCGCATGATCTTGCCGGACCTGGTCTTCGGCATGTCGGGCACGATCCAGATGTTCTTCGGCCGGGCGATCTTGCCGATCTGGGTCTCGATCGCCGCGGTGATCTTGCCTTCTATCTCCTTGCTCGGCTCGAAGCCGGGCTTCAGCGAGACGTACATCTCCACGGCCCGGCCGCGGATGTCGTCGATCACCGGGACCGCGGCCGCCTCGGCGACCTCGGGCACGGTCAGCGCGGCCGACTCGAGCTCCTTGGTGCCCAGCCGGTGCCCGGCCACGTTGATCACGTCATCGACGCGGCCGAGGATCCGGAAGTAGCCGTCGGCAGCCTTCACTGCGCCGTCGCCGGCGAAGTACGGCCAGTCGCGCCAGTCCTTGCTGTCCGGGTCGGCGTTGTACTTGGCGTAATAGGTCGCCACGAACCGGTCGGGCTGGCCCCAGATGGTCTCGAAGATCCCCGGCCACGGGTTGCGGATGCAGATGTTGCCGGCCCGGCCGTCCGGGATCTCGTCGCCGTTCTCGTCGAGGATGGCCGCGTAGATCCCGAGCGCCATGGGGCCGCAGCTGCCCGGCTTCATCGGCTTCAGGGCGGGCAGCTCGCTGCCGAGGAAGCCGCCTGTCTCGGTTTGCCACCAGGTGTCGACGATGACCGCCTCGCCCTTGCCGACCTCGGAGTGATACCAGCGCCAGACCTCCGGCTCGATCGGCTCGCCCACCGTGGTCATGTGCTTGAAGTGGTAGTCGTACTTCTTCGGCTCCTCGGGGCCGATCTTGCGCAGCTGCCGGATGGCCGTGGGCGAGGTATGGAAGATGTTCACGCCCAGCTGCTGCGCGATCCGCCAGGGCCGGCCCGCGTCGGGGTAGTTGGGCACGCCCTCGTAGACCACCGTGGTGGTGCCGAGGGCCAGCGGCCCGTAGACGATATAGGAGTGGCCGGTGATCCAGCCGATGTCGGCCATGCACCAGTACACGTCGTCGGGGTGGATGTCCTGGTAGTACTTCGACGTCCCGGCCACGTAGGACAGGTAGCCGCCGGTGCTGTGCACGCAGCCCTTCGGGCGGCCGGTGGTGCCGCTGGTGTACATCAGGAACAGCGGTGCCTCGGCCGGCTGGGATACCGGCTCGACGGTCGCACCCTGGTGCCGGGCGAGCAGGTCCTCGACGAACACGTCCCGGCCCTCGGCCATCGGCGTCTGCGACGCGTACTGGCCCGGGTGGCGGCGCCAGACCAGGACCTTGTCGACCTCCTGGCCCTCCTTGGCCGCCTCCGCGACGGCCTCGTCGGCCTTGACCTTGTGGTCGATGAGGTTGCCGGCGCGGTAGTAGCCGTCCATGGTGATCAGCACCCGGCTGCCCGAGTCCGCGATGCGGGTGCCGCAGGCGTTGCCGCTGAAGCCGCCGAACACCTGGGAGTGGATGATGCCGAGCCGGGCGCAGGCCAGCATGGTGACCGGCAGCTCCGGGACCATCGGCATGTGCAGCGTTACCCGGTCGCCGGTCTTCAGGCCCAGATCGTCGCGCAGCACCGCGGCGAACTCGTTGACCTGGCGGAGCAGCTCGCCGTAGCTGATGCGCACGTGCTCGTCGTCCTCGAGCTCGGGCACGAACACGATCGCGGCCTTGTCCGGATCGGCCGCCGCGTGCCGGTCCACGCAGTTATACGAGGCGTTCAGCTTGCCGCCGGTGAACCACTTCCAGAACGGCGGGTTGCTGGTGTCCAGCGTGGTATGCCACGGCTCATCCCAGGTGAGCAGGTCCGCGTACTCCTTGAAGCATTCCGGGAAATGGTCCTCGCTGAACCGGTCGTAGATGGCCGGGTCGTTGGCGTTAGCCTGGTCGATGAACTTCTGCGGAGGGTAGACGTACTCCTCCTCGCGCCAGTGCACCGCAATCTGTGTCTCGGACACCTGTGTCTCGGGACTTTCTGTCATCCTTGTCCTCCAGCTATGAATCCCGTAAAAGCGGACAGAGCCGTCGTCGCCAACCGAGCGGGGGGCTCAATCGTATCGCCGTAGGACAAGGGGGAACAGGCCGCGCGGCGCTGATCACCGCGTGATCGCGGGGCCGTCTAATGGCCGGCGGCGGTTGACATCGTCACGATCAACGGTAAGTTGCTGGGAGTCCAGCACCGGATCAGCAGGCCGGGGCGGTCCGCCCCGGCCGCGTTGGTGCCCGGAGAGGATCACTCGGCCCTCTCCGGCTCCGCTGGGCGGCGGGTTGGACCTGGGAGGCCCGGGCACCCAGTAGACAACGGAGGCCGAGCCCGTTGCCGGCGGGACGAACTCCGGTCCGAAGGATGCCCGGGCTGTTCCCTGGGCGCACCCCGAAGCGCGCGGTCGGCCCGGAAGCCCGCGGCGGGCCTGCCCTGACTCCGGCCGGGCGGCCCGGGCGCGCCCCTTGCGCCTGCCGATGCCGGTCTGGTCCCGGCATCGAATATCCTTTTCGACCGGCGGGCTTGCCCGCTCCCGGACGCTGAGGCAGGAACATTGACCGATACCGACCGGCCCCGGGGCCCGCTGGGCCGCGTGGCCGTCATCATGCCGACGTACAACGAGCGCGAGAACCTGGAGTCGATCGCGGCGCGGGTGCGCAGCTCGGTCCCCGAGGCCGACCTGCTGGTGGTGGACGACAACAGCCCGGACGGCACCGGCGAGCTGGCCGACAAGCTGGCCGCGGGCGACGAGCAGATCCACGTCCTGCACCGGCCGGGCAAGGCCGGCCTCGGCGCCGCCTACATCGCCGGGTTCGGCTGGGCGCTGGAGCGGGGCTACGGCGTGGTGGTCGAGATGGACGCCGACGGCTCGCACCAGCCGCAGGACCTGCCCCGGCTGCTGAGCGCGCTGCAGGACGCCGACGCGGTCATCGGCTCGCGCTGGGTGCCGGGCGGCACCGTGCGCAACTGGCCGAAATCACGGGAGATCCTCTCCCGCGGCGCCAACACCTACGCCCGGCTGATGCTCCGGGTCCCGGTCCACGACACCACCGCCGGCTACCGCGCCTACCGGGCGCAGACGCTGCGCACCATCGACCTGGACACCGTGCAGTCCCAGGGATATTGCTTCCAGATCGACCTCACCCGGCGGGCACTCAACGCGGGCCTGACGGTGACCGAGGTCCCGATCACGTTCGTCGACCGGACCCGGGGCGCCAGCAAGATGAGCCGGGCCGTCATGGCCGAGGCGTTCTGGCGGGTGGCCCAGTGGGGAGTAGCCGACCGCGTCGGCGGGCGGCGGAAGCGGGGCGGCGCGTAGCCGGCCGGGCTAGGCGCTCTTACGCTGGCGCGAGGAGTGCGCGCCCGGCTGGTCGTGCCCGGCGCTGCGCTGCCCCTGATCACGGCCAGCCGCTCGGCCAGCACCTCTTCCAGGTCGGCGACGGTGCGCCGCTCCATCAGCATGTCCCAGTGGCTGCGCGGGGGCTTCACCTTCTTGGGCGCGGGGAGGTCGCCGGTCGCGGTGATCGCGGTCGCGCCGCAGACCCGGCACTCCCAGTTCACCGGGATCT
Organism: uncultured Actinomycetota bacterium; assembly: GCA_963834695.1. Lineage (GTDB taxonomy): Bacteria > Actinomycetota > Actinomycetes > Streptosporangiales > Streptosporangiaceae > JASHPR01. The sequence goes on along the minus strand of CAWIDQ010000061.1, from coordinate 19,547 downwards.
CTGCCTCGGCAGCGAACGGCACGGTGAAGCGGTGGCCCTTCGGGCAGTCGAAAGCCACCTCCTGACGCGGGGCCAGATCGGTGTTACGGTCGTTCTCGTAGCTCGTTGCTCCGAGCCGGGTGCCGCGTAGTGCGCGTTCGGCCATGGTTTACTGCCTCCCAGGCGCTCAGCCGTCCCTGATGACAACGGTGAGTTCCCGGACAAGATTCCCGCCAGCCGGCCTTTCCAACCCGAGTCGGCCGCGCAGATTACAGAAATCGGCTATCCGGCGGGCCGGGCGTGCCACTGACCGCGGGCGTCCAGCACGTCCTTCAGGACCGCCGTCTCGTCGGTCATGATGCCGTCAACCCCCAGGTCAAGCAGGCCGGTCATGGTCTGTCGGTCGTTCACGGTCCACGCGTGCACCTGCAGGCCTGCGGCGTGCGCCGCGCGCAGGAACGAGCCGGTGGCGACGCTGACCGGGATCTGGGCACAGCGCACCGACAGCCGGCGCAGCCGCTCGGCCAGGGCCCGGCGCGGCGACCCCCGCCGCATCGCGCTCAGCCGCAGCGCGGCGACCCCGAGCGGCGACGTGGCCATGCACACCGGCCGGGGCAGCACCCGCCGGACCGCGGTGAGCCGCCGCGCCGAGAACGAGGTGACGCAGACCCGGTCCCAGGCGGCGGTGCGCCGGAGCACCTCGGCCAGCGGCCGCACCGCGGGCTCGTCCTTCACGTCGATGTTGAACCGCGCCCCGGGCCACGCGCCGAGCAGGTCCTCGAGCCGCGGGATCGGGTCGGTCCCGCCGATCCGCGCCGCGCTGACCGCGCTGTACGGCAGGTCGCAGATTCGCCCGGCCCGGTCGGTGACCCGGTCCAGCGTCCGGTCGTGGAACGCCACCAGGACCCCGTCCGCGGTCGCGTGCACGTCGGTCTCCAGGTAGGAATAGCCAAGGCCGACCGCGTGCTCGAAGGCCCGCCAGGAATTCTCCGGATAGTGCGCGGCGCCGCCGCGGTGCGCGAAGGCGAGCGGGCGCGGCAGGTCCAGGAAGTCACGCACAGCACTCAGTATGCGGATCCCCCCGATGCCCCCGGCGGCCGGTCACGCTGCCACTCCTGGCGGCGGGTCTCAGCCAGGGCGATCGCCGCAGCCGCGGCGACGTTCAGCGATCCGACCCGGCCGAGCTGCGGGATATAGGCGACCGCGTCGGCTGCCTCGAGCAGTGCGGCCGAGCAGCCGCGGTCCTCGTGGCCGAGCGCCAGGCATACGTCGCCGCCCAGCGGCGCCTCATGCAGCGGTACCGCGCCGGCGGCCAGCTCGATCGCGATGACCTTCAGCCCGTCGGCCGCCGCCGCGACCGCGGCCAGCCGGGGACTCGGCTCCCGTTCGAACGTGACGAAGCGGCCGGTGCCCAGGGCGGTCTTGCGCGCCTGCGGATGCTCCGGCGGGGCGGTATCCCCGCACAGCCAGATCCGCTCGACCCCGAAGGCGGCCGCGGTCCTGATGATCGAGCCGACGTTGAACGGCTGGCTGACCGAGTCCAGGAGCAGCCCGACCCGGATCTGGGCGAGCTGGCGCCAGGACCGGTTCAGCCGCTTGACCTCTGTAGGCCCCAGCGGCCGCGACCGGGGGGAAGGAGCGGGGGAGGAGGTCACCGGCTCACCCTCAGCACCCGGTACCCGGCCCGCGCGGCGATGCGCTCGGCCGTCCAGCCCGCGCCCTGCCAGCCAGCGCTGCAGCGAGTCGGATCCCAGATTGCGCTGGACCACCAGATAGGCGGCGCCGTCCGGCTCCAGGCGGGCCAGCCAGGCCGCGAGCAGCGCGTGCAGCGCGGCCTTGCCGATCCTGATCGGCGGGTTGGACCAGATCAGGCCGAACGTGGCGGGCACGGCCGGGTCGTCGGGCGCGGCGCAGTGTACGTTCGGCAGGGCCGCGCGCTCGGCGTTGCGGGCGCACAGCTCCAGGGCCCGGGTGTTCAGGTCGACCGCCCAGACCTGGGCGTCCGGTGACCTGGCCGCCAGGACCAGAGCCAGCGGCCCGTACCCAGCAGCCCAGGTCGAGCAGGTTTCCCGTGGCGGGCGGCGGCGGGGCCGTCTCCAGCAGCAGCCGGGTGCCGGGGTCGAGCCGGGACGGCGAGAACACCCCGGAGTCGGTGGCCAGCTCCAGGTGCAGGTCGGGGGTGATGACGTGCACCGACCCCGGCCGCCGCGCCGCGGCCGGGCGCTCGGCGAAGTACTGCTGGCTCACCCCGCCCGCCTCCCCGGTCCCCTTCCCGGCCGCCGCTAGCTCGGCCGCTGCGGCGCGGGAGGTTGCGCCGGGGACGGCTGTGCCTCGGCCGCGCGGGCCGCGGCCAGGGCCGGGTCGATGTACCGGTGGGTAACCCAGCGCTCTACCACGAACGTCAGCACCGGGATCGTCCCGGCCAGCAGTACGAGCACGGTCTGCGGGCTGGCCAGCTTCATTCCGACCAGCCGGGTCATCCAGTACGCGGTACCCAGGTAGATGATGTACAGGATCCCGTGCGTGGTGCCCACGTAGTTCACCACGACGTCGTCGTGCGCGAAGACCTGGAGCGGGATCCCGACGAAGCACAAGATGATCAGCACCACGCCGGTGATGTACGCCATGATCCGGTACCGGCGCACCGCCCTGGCCAGCGCTTCTGCACGCACCGTCCTGCCTCCTCGATATCGTCTCCCGCGAGCGCATGGCCGTCCCCGGCGGCCGCGTGCGGGCTAGCTGGCCCCGTGCTGGTTTTTAACGCAGGCCGTGCCACCTGCCGTGCCCTTTGACCTGCTGGTTCAGCCGGGCCAGGTAGGCGTTGTAGGCCGCGAGCTCCGGGTCGTCCGCTTCCTCGCTCGCCTGGCCATCCTGGCCAGGCGAGCCCGCGCCCGGCGCCGGCCCCGCGCCGCCGGGAAGCCCGGCCGCCGGGACCGGGGCGGAGGCGACGGGCGGCTTGAGCTCGTCCCGGACGGTCTTCGCCCAGAAGACCACGCCGAAGACCGCGAAGATCGGCCATTCGAAGGTGTAGGCCCAGCTCAGCGCGTTCCCCGACTCGGCCCGGTGGAACTGCCAGTCGCCGAGCCACAGCATCCCGAGCACCGCGACCACCGCGAACAGGTGCCAGCCCAGCCACCTCGGGGTGAACAGGACGCGCCACCGCGGCCGGGCCGGAACGCTGGACATGCACAGAGCCTAACGCCGCGCCGTGCGCGCTGGCGCACGGTGGCCGTTACCCCGCCGGCCGCGCCAGCCACCACACCACGTCGGTGCCGGACTCGGCGGGGGCCTGCGGCCCGTCGGGATGCGGCCGCCGGGCGATTTCGGTGAAGCCGAGCTTGCGCGGCACGCCGCTGCTCGCGACGTTCGCCTCGTCGTGCACGATCTCCACCTGGTCGACGCCGGGCAGCCCGAACGCGGCGTCCACCAGCGCCGCCGCGGCCGCGGTAGCCAGTCCCTGGCGCAGGCACTTGGGCTGCACCCAGTAGCCGATCTCGAGCCCGCCGGGCCCGGTCCTGGCCATCAGGCCGCAGCTGCCGACCGCCGCGCCGCCGGAGATGATGGCGTAGTTGAACGCGGTCCCGGATTCCCAGTCCTGCTCGCACTGCTCGGTGAACCGGGCCGCGTCCTGCGGGCCGAACTCCGCGGCCCACGACATCCACGGCCGCAGGTGCTCCAGCGATCCGAGGACCAGGTCGCAGACCGTATCGGTGTCCGCCGCCCGCCAGCGCCGCAGCACCACCGGCCCGTGCGCAAGTAATTCCCCAGGACGTTCCATGATCAGGTCATTTTAGCTTCGGCCTGGCCCGGCCGGTCAGCGATAATCGTCAGCATGACCCTTGGGGACCTTCTCACCGGGAACGCGGAGACGGCCCGGCGGCTGCCGCGCCGGCTGGAGGAACTGCGCGGGCCGGCCCAGGGAGTCATCGTGCTGCCGAGGCACCTGGCGTGGCCGGGCATGCGCGAGTTCGACGTGGCCGACGACCACGACCGCCGCAGCATGTACGGCGTGGTGCTGACCCAGGGCCGGCGCAACGACGTCGCGCGCTTCCTCAACGCCCGGCTGCTGGCCGAGGACTGGCCGGTACTCCGCGTGTCGCTGGACCCGAAGCTGCGCCGCTGGTGCGAGCGCCGGTTCGCGCTGCGCGGCGCGGCGGGCACCCGGCAGGCGCGCGGCTAGGCCCGGCCGCGCTGGTCAGCCGGCCCGTCGAGTGTCAGGGTAGCGGCATGCGGAAATACGTCATCATGGGCGTGCAGGGCAGCGGTAAGGGCACGCAGAGCATCATGCTCGCCTCCGACCTGGACCTGGTCCACATCAGCGTCGGGGACATCTTCCGGTGGAACGTGCAGCAGCACACCAAGGTCGGAGCCCAGGTCAAGCGGACCATGGCGCTGGGTCAGCTGGTCAGCGACGACCTGGTCGAGGGCATCGTGCGGGAGCGGCTGACCGAGCACGACTGGAACTACGGGTTCATCGTCGACGGGTTCCCGCGCAACGAGCGCCAGGCGGAGTTCTTCCTGGAGAGCTACGACATCGACGGGGTGATCTCTCTCGACCTGCCCGACAGCGAGGTCCGCCGCCGGGTGCTGGCCCGGCGGCTGTGCGCAGGCTGCGGTCTCGACTACAACCTCCTGGCCAGCAGCCCCGAGGTCCCCGGAAAGTGCGACGCTTGCGGCGGCGAGCTCGTGACCAGGGAGGACGACACCGAGGAGGCCCTCGCGGTCCGGCTCCGCGAGTACCACGAGAAGACCAACCCGGTGCTCGACATCTTCCGCCGCAAGGAGTACGTGGTGGCCGTCGACGCCCGGCCCGGCAAGGTAGAGGTCCAGCAGGCCATCCGGGCCAAGCTCGACCTCCCGGCCTTTCACCCGGCCCAGCAGGAGGCCGGCTGACGCCGATGCGGGTGGTGGTCGCGCCCGACTCGTTCAAGGGCAGCATCGGCGCGGCCGAGGCGGCGGCGGCGCTCGCCGAGGGCTGGCGCAGCGCACGGCCCGGCGACCAGCTGGTGCGCCTGCCGCTCGCCGACGGCGGCGAGGGCACGCTGGAGGTGATCGCGGCGGCCGACCCGGCGGCCCGCTGGCACCGGGCGCCGGTCACCGGCCCGGACGGCGGTGTGGTGCCCAGCCGCTGGCTGGAGCGGTCCGACGGCACCGGGTACGTCGAGCTCGCCCAGGCCAGCGGGCTGCCGCTGATGGCCGTCCTCGACCCGCTCGGCGCGCAGACCACCGGCACCGGGGAACTGATCGCCCACGCGATGGACGCGGGCTCGCGGCGGATCGTGATCGCACTCGGCGGGTCGGCGTCCACCGACGGCGGGACCGGCGCGCTGTCGGCGCTGGGTGCCCGGTTCCTCGACGCGGCGGGGCGGGAGCTGGCGCCCGGCGGGGGAGCCCTGGCCGGCGTCGCCGCGGCGGACCTGACCGGGCTGCGGCCCCCGCCGCCCGGCGGTGTTACCTGCCTGACCGACGTGCGGGCCCCGCTGCTCGGGCCGCGCGGCGCGGCCGCCGTGTTCGGCCCGCAGAAGGGCGCGGACGCGGCGCAGGTCGCGATCCTGGAGGCGGGCCTCGCCCGGCTGGCGCTGGTGCTGGGCGGCGACCCGGGCGCCCCGGGAGCCGGGGCCGCCGGGGGGACCGGGTACGGCTTTGCCGCCGCGTGGGGCGCCGAGATCACGCCCGGGGCCGCGCGGCTGGGCCGCACCGTCGGCCTGGACCGGGAGCTGAGCCGCGCCGACCTGGTGCTCACCGGCGAAGGGCGCTACGACGCCACCTCCGGCGAGGGAAAGATCACCGGCACCGTGCTGGCCGCGGCGGCTCGGGCGGGCGTGCCCGCGGCGGTGGTGGCCGGGGTCATCGCCGCCGACCCGCCGCCGGGCGTCGCGGCGGTGGCGCTGGACGCGCTGGCCGGCGGGGCCGCGGGGGCGATGGCGAGCCCGGGGCGGTGGCTCCGCGAGGCCGGCCGGATGCTCGCGCTGGACCTAGGGACGCCCGGGGCGTGAGGCCTTGGTTAGCCTGGGGCCTGTGCGGGAGATAGCGGTCTTCAGCGGCAGCGCCCACCCGGATCTGGCGGCGGAGATATGCGCCCACCTCGGCGTGACCCTGCAGCCGGTGCGGCTGCAGCGCTTCGCCAACGACTGCCTCGAAGTGCAGCTGCAGGCCAACTGCCGGGAGCGGGACGTGTTCCTGATCCAGCCGCTGAGCGCGCCGGTCCAGGAGCACCTGGTCGAGCTGCTGCTGATGCTCGACGCCGCGCGGGGAGCCTCGGCGGCCCGGGTCACCGCGGTGATCCCGTACTACGCCTACGCGCGGTCCGACAAGAAGACCATGCCGCGGGTGTCGATCGGCGGCCGGCTGGTCGCGGACCTGCTGGTCACCGCGGGCGCGAGCCGGATTCTCACGATGACCCTGCACTCGCCGCAGGTGCACGGGTTCTTCTCGGTTCCCGTCGACCACCTGCACGCGCTGCGCGAGATCGCCACCCACTTCCGCCGCCAGGACCTGACCGGCATGGTCGTGGTCTCGCCCGATCTCGGCTACGCCAAGCAGGCCTCGGTGCTCGCCCGGATGCTGGGCCTGCCGGTCGCGGCGGGCGCCAAGGAGCGGCACAGCGACACCAGCGTGACGATCAGCTCGATCATCGGGGACGTGGCCGGCCGGGGCGTGATCGTCCTGGACGACGAGATCGCCCGCGGCACCACCACCATCGAGCTGCTCGAGCGGCTGCGCGAGCACGGGGCCCGCTCCGTGCGCATCGCCTGCACCCACGGGCTGTTCAGCGACGGCGCGCTGAAGCGGATCGCGGCGCAGCCAGAGGTGACCGAGGTCGTCTGCACCAACACCGTGCCGATCGCGGAGAGCGAGCGCGACCCCGAGCTGCGGGTGATGTCGGTCGCCCCGGCGCTCGCCGAGGCCATCCGCCGCATCCACGAGGGGGAGTCGGTCAGCGCGCTGTTCGACGCGCCGGCCTGACGCGGGCCCGGCCGGCGCTCAGCCGCCGGGCCGGCCCGCCGACCCGGGCGTGACGCCCACGCGGCGATCTGGGCCCGCGAGCTGAAGCCCAGCTTCAGCAGGATGTTGGCCACGTGCCGGGCCGCGGTGGCCGGGCTGATGACCAGCTCCTCGGCGATGGCCTTATTGCTGCGGCCCTCGACGATCAGCGCGGCGATCTGGCGTTCCCGGGGGGTCAGCTCTCCCAGGGCGGCCGCGCCGCCGTCGCCGGCCGGGCCGCCCGCGGGCGGCGGGGGCGCCAGCGCCAGCTCGACCGCGGAACTCGCGTCCAGGCCGGCCCCCTGCGTCCACAGCCGGGTGACCGCTTCCTGCCCCAGGCCGCGGGCGGCGGCGAGGTAGCGCTCAGCGCGCGCGGCGGGCTGCGGCGGCAGGTGGGCCGTCTCGCGCAGGGCCGCCGCGGCGGCGGCCAGGAGCACGGCCTGGTCCGGGCGCTGCTCGGCCACGGCGAGGCTGGCGAAGGCCTCGAGCCCGCGGATCATGCCGATGCGGCTGCCGGTGGACCGGCTCAGCTCGATGCTCTGCGCCAGGTGCCGCCGGCCGGTCGCGGTGTCGCCCCGGTCGATCGCGATCCGGCCCAGGCCGGCCAGGCACCGCGCGGTCTCGGGCCGGGCGCCGAGCACCCTCAGGATGCTCAGCGCCTCCTCGTACCGCCGCTGCGCGGCGCCGGAGTCGCCGGTCACCCTGGCCAGGTCGCCCAGCCCGAGCAGCGTCCTGGCCACCCCCCACTGCTGGTCGATATCGCGCATGACCGCGAGCGCGGCCTCCCCTAGCCGCCGGGCCTCCGGCAGGTCGCCGCGCTGCCCGGCCGCAGCCGCCATGGTGCCGAGGGCGTATCCCTCGTTCCACCGGTCGCCTGCGACCCGGGCCGTGGCCAGGGCCTGTTCCGCGCGCGCCGCAGCCTCCTCGGCGCGCCCGGCGTGCAGCGCGACCTCGGTGAGCAGGTTGAGGGCACTTGCCGTCCAGAAGTCCTCGCCGACCGATTGGCATAGCGCCAGCCCCTCCGTGGCGAGCGCCTGCGCTCCCTCGGGGTCGCGGGCCATGGCCAGCTCGAGCTGCGCCCGCCCGACCAGGGCCGGCCCCCGTACCGACGCCGGCACCGGCGGGCCGGCGAGGCCGAGGAAGGAGTCAAGCCACTCGGCGCCCTCGGCGAACGAGCCCCGCACGATCCACACCGGCGTTATGGCCGCGCACATCCGCAGCCCGGTCCCGGCGTCCTGCCCGGCCAGGCAGCCGCCGAGCACCTGCCGCAGGTTGCCGACATCGTCGTCGAACCGGTCGAAGGTCTCCACCGAGACCGACCACGGGACCCGGGTCCGCGCCATCCCCATCCGCATCAGGCGCTCGGTCTCGCGTAGGGCGTACTCACGCAGCCGGTGCCGCAGCATCTCGGTCTCACCGGCCTCGGCCAGCCGGGCCGCCGCGTACTCGCGGATGCTGTCGAGCATCCGGTACCTGGTCTGGCCGCGCGCCGCGGCGTCGGCCACGACCAGCGACTTGCTGGCCAGCGCGGCCAGCAAGTCGAGCACGTCGGCGGCGGGCAGGTCGTCGCCGGGGCAGAGCTGCTCGGCCATCTCCAGGGACCAGCCGGCGAACACCGACAGCCGGCGCAGCAGGACCTGCTCCCGGGCGGCCAGCAGGTCGTGGCTCCAGTCGATCGCCGCGCGCAGCGTCCGCTGGCGCGGCGGAGCGGTCCGGTCACCGCTCGTGAGCAGCCGGAACCGGTCGTCCAGCCGCATCACGATCTGCTCGACGGACAGCGCCCGGACCCACGCGGCGGCCAGCTCGATCGCCAGCGGGACGCCGTCCAGCGACCGGCAGAGCGCGGTCACCACGGCCGCGTTGGCCGGCCCCAGGGCGAAACCGGGAAACGCCGCCTCGGCGCGGTCGCCGAACAGGCGGACCGCCTCGTAGCGGCACAGGTCCTCGGGCGCCTCGGCCACGCCGGGCTGGGGCAGGGACAACGGCGGCACCTGCCAGACGGTCTCGGCGGCCATCCGCAGCGGCTCGCGGCTCGTGGCCAGCACGTGCAGCCCGGGCGAGCTGGCCAGCAGCCGGTGGCACAGCCGGGCACAGGAGTCGACCAGGTGCTCACAGTTGTCGAGCGCCAGCAGCAGCCGGCGCGGCCGGAGCGCGTCGGCCAGGGTGTCGACGAGCGCCCGGCCCGGCTCCTCGTCCACGCCGATGACCGACGCCACCCGCGACACGACCAGGTCCGGCTGGCGCAGGTCGCCGAGCTCGACGAACCACGCCCCGTCGGGGAACTCGCCGTCCAGCCCGGCGAGGACCCGCTGCGCGAGCCGCGTCTTCCCGATGCCGCCCGGCCCGCAGAGGGTCACGGCGCGCATCGACGCCGTGAGCGCGCGCAGCTCGCCGAGTTCCCGCTCCCGGCCGACGAAACTGCTCGGCTCCTCAAAATAACTGCGAACCTGATCTATTACCATTTATCGGATCGAATTCCGGTACTTCCTCGCCGGCCATGCTCATGCCAGTCCAGCCTGCCAGCATAGTGACGGTCTTGCGGCGCGAGCAGGAATTGAAGAAATGTTTAAGCGGCTGGTCACAAGCCGGCGGTGATGCCGCGCTTAACCGCGGTGATCGCGTCCTCGTCGCGCTTGTAGAAGGTCCACTGGCCGATCCGCCGGGACGTGACCAGGCCTGCCCGGGCCAGGCGCTGCATGTGCGCGGTGGCGGTGGGCTGGGCCACGCCGAGTTTCTCGGCGATAAAGCACACGCACACTCCGTCATTCACCAGGTCGCCGTCGCGCTGCGGCGGGAAATGCGACCGGGGGTCCTTCAGCCACTCCAGCACCTGGAGTCGCCGCGCGCTGGCCAGCGCCGCGAAGAGCTCAGCATCGGCCATGACTCAGCCCAGCCGGTACTCGCCGCGGGCCACGATCACCGCTGATCCGCCGACCAGCACCCGCTCCACCCGTTGGGCAGAACCGTCCACGCGCGCGAACAGGACCGATGGCCGGCCGACCTCCGCGCCTTGGCGGATCTCGATCTCCTCACCGAAACCGGTCCGGCCGTGCCGGGCCAGGTGGATGGCGAGCGGGCCGGCGGCCGAGCCGGTCGCCGGGTCCTCGGGCACGCCGAGGCCGGGCGCGAACATCCGGGTCTTCCAGCGCGCCCCGGCGCCCGCGAAGCAGCTGACGCCGATGTCGCCCAGGCCGGCCAGGGCGCCGAGGTCTGGCCGCAGCGCGGCCACCGCCGCCTCGCCGTCGAGCGCGACGAACACGTGCCGGGGACCGTTCCGGTAGGCCTCGACGGGCAGGCCGGAACTGGCCACGCCCAGCGCGGCCAGCAGCCGCTCCGGGTGCTCGTAGGGCGCCCACTGCGGTATCGGCTGCTCCATCCGGCCGGACACGATCTGCCCGTCCTGGCGCCGGAGCTCGACCGGCACCACCCCGGCGCCGGTCTCCAGCCGCACCGACGCCGCCTGCAGCAGCTCCCCGGCCAGGAACGCCGACCCCAGCACCGGATGGCCGGCGAACGGCAGCTCGCTGGCCGGCGTGAAGATCCGGATCCGCAGGTCGCCGTCGCGCTGCGGCGGCAGGAAGAAGACGGTCTCGGAGAGGTTGAGCTCGCGCGCGGCCCGCTGCATCTGCTCCGCGGGCAGCGCCCGGCCGTCGGGGAACACCGCGAGCTGGTTGCCCTGCAGCGGGGTGTCGGTGAACACGTCCGCGATCACGTACCGGCGCGGGGTGGAGCCGTCGCCGCGCGGGGCTGACCACAGCCCGGCCGACCCCGCGGTCATGGACTCTGTATTCATGGACCCAGTGCTCATAGGAGACAAGCTATATTCCTATGTTCCGATGGGGCAAGGGGCTTATGCTCGGCACCGTCACCGTACGGATGAGGCCAGGGCCGGAGGAGGCAGGCGGGCATGGGCGACTGGATCATGATCGGGGTTCCCAGCAGCGCCGGAGCGCATCACGCGGGCCAGGACCAGGCGCCCGACGCGCTGCGCGCGGCCGGGCTGCTGGACCGCCTGGCGGCGGCGGGGAAGTCCGTGCAGGACACCGGGAACCTGCCGCGGGCCCCGTTCGCCGTCGACCACGAGCATCCGGGCGCCCGCAACCTGGCGGCGGTCGCCCGGGTGGCCCGGGAGGTGGCCGACGCCGTGGCGGCGGCGGCCGGAACCAGGCGGCTGCTTCTGGTCGTGGGCGGTGACTGCACGATCACCCTCGGGGTCATCGCCGGATTGCGGCGGCGTCATCCGGACGTCGGGCTGGTCTACGTGGACGGGGACACCGACGTGAGCGTGCCGGACTCCGGCGGCTCGGGCATCTTCGACTCGATGGGGGTCTCACACCTGCTCGGCCGGGGCGCGCCGGAGCTGGCCGGGCTGGACGGCGCGGCGCCGCTGCTGGACGGGGCCCGGCTGGCCATCGTGGGCGCCGACCCGCGGGAGACCGACGACGCGGGCCGGGACTATCTCGCCGGGGCGGGCGTGGCCCTCACCGAGGCGCCCGCGTTCATCCCCGACCCGGCGGCGGCCGCCGCGCGGGCGATCTCGGCGGTCGCGGCGGCCAGCGGGCCGGTCATGGTCCACTTCGACGTCGACGTGATCGACTCCGGCGACCTGCCGCTCGGCAACTTCCCGCACTACGGCTCGGGCGTGCGGCTCGAGCACGCGGTCGCCTGCCTGCGCGTCCTGCGGGCCCACCCATCGTTCGCCGGGCTCGTCCTGACCGAGGTCAACCCCACGTACGACGCGGACGGCAGCCAGCTGCGCCGGTACGCCGACGGGGTCGCCAGGGCGCTGGCCAGCGAACCTCCGCCGGGGAAGGGCGCAGGGGAGTGAGCGGGAAGGGCGCAGGGGAGTGAGCGGGAAGGGCGCAGGGGAGTGAGCGGCCCGGCGGCCCAGTACCGCGCCGAGCTCGACTTCGAGATCACCTTCTCCAACGGCGGCAGCCTGCGCGGTGAGGGATTCCGCATCGACATCGCCGGTCCCGGCCTCACCGAGCCCGAGCTCGGGGCCGCCCTGGTCGCGGACCTGGGCCTGCTGATGGCGGACCGGGTCGAGATCCTCCGTTACCGCATCATCACGGAACGTCACAAGCGGCCGGTGCCGCCGGACGGGGGAGAGGCCGGCCGGGAGCTGCGGCGAGCCGACCTCAGCCACCCGGTCGAGGACGGGATGATCACCGTTCCGGGCCTGCCGCCGCCGCGGATCCGGGCGGACTCGGTGAGCGCGGGCCTTCCACCCGGCCGGTACGCGCCGGGCGTGGAGTTCGCGATCGGGGAGATCGCGCTGTGCGGCAACACCGGTACCTACCTCGACAGCCCGTTCCACCGCTACCCGGACGGAGACGACCTGGCCGCGCTGCCGCTCGGCCGGCTGGCCAGCCTGGACGGCGTGGTGGTCGACGTGACCGGCAGCCGCACCCGGGCGGTCGGCCGCGCGCATTTCCTGCCCTACCAGGTCCGGGACAAGGCGGTCCTGGTCCGCACCGGCTGGGACCGGCACTGGGGGAGCGCCGCCTACGCTGGCGCGCACCCGTTCCTGACCGCGGAGGCTGCCGTGCACCTGGCGGGCTCAGGGGCCCTGCTCGTGGGCATCGACGCGATCAACATCGACGACACCGAGGACCCGGAGCGCCCGGCGCACTCGCTGCTGCTCGCCGCGGGCATCCCGGTCTGCGAGCACCTGACCGGCCCGGATGCGCTTCCGGCCGCCGGGTTCCGGTTCAGCGCCGCCCCGCCGCGGATCGCCGGGTTCGGGACGTTCCCGGTCCGGGCGTACGCGACCTGGCCCGCCTAGGCCGGCCGGCGGCGCTCCGGGCTTCAGGCCAGCGTCTGGCCGCTGACCCGCTGCTCGTGGGCCAGCAGGTAACGCTTGCGCTCGATCCCGCCGCCGTAGCCGGTCAGGCCGCCGTCGGCGCCCACCACCCGGTGACAGGGCACGATGATGCCGACCGGGTTCTTCCCGTTGGCCAGGCCGACCGCCCGCGACCCCGACGGCTGCCCGATCCGGCCGGCCAGCTGCCCGTAGGAGATCGTCTGGCCGTAGGGGATGTCCCGCAGGGCGGCCCACACGCGCTGCTGGAACGGGGTGCCGGCCAGGGCGAGCCGGAGGTCGAACTCGGTCCGCTCGCCGTCGAAGTACTCCCGCAGCTGGGCGGATGCCTCGGCGAACGGCGGGCCGTCCGGGTCGTCCGCGGGCTCGCCGAACTCCGCGGCGGGCGGGAGATGCCGCTGCTCGGTCATGTACAGGCCGGCCAGGGCCCCGCCGTCCGCGACCAGCGTGAGCGGGCCGACCGGGCTGTCGACCACGGTGTGCGACCTGTGCCCGGCGGGCGCGGGAGGCTTCATGCTGGATCATCCTTCCTCATTGCCTGAGCGGACGCGCCGGCTGGTCCCGGGCATCCGGTTGATGGCGTGGTCCCCGGTGGCCCACAGGTACTGCACCGCGTAGGCGCGCCAGGGCCGCCAGCCGGCCGCGCGCCGGGTCAGCGCGGCGGGCGTGGCCGGGCAGGCCCAGCTGCCGCGCCCCGGCCCGGACGCCCAGATCGCCGGGAATGAACGCGTCCGGGTCCCCGAGGCCGCGCATGGCGATCGTCTCCACGCTCCACGGCCCGAGCCCCGGCAGCGCGCCGAGCCGGGCGCGGGCCCGCTCCCAGTCGCTGCCCACGTCGAGGTCGATCTCGCCGCCGGCCAGCGCGGCCGTCAGGGCGCTGAAGGTCATCCGGCGCGCCCGCGGCAGGCCCAGCGTGGCGGGATCGGCCGCGGCCAGCGCGGACACGCCGGGGAACAGGTGCGTGAGCCCGCCCGCCGGGTCGTCGGCCCGCTCGCCGTGCGCGGCCACCAGCCGGCCCGCGTGGGTGCGGGCGGCGGCGGTCGACACCTGCTGGCCGAGCACCACCCGCACGGCGAACTCCGCTGCGTCGACCGTGCGCGGCACCCGGCGGCCCGGGGCCTTGTCCACCAGGGGTGCCAGCACCGCGTCCTGGCGCAGCAGGTCGGCCACGGCCACCGGGTCGGCGTCCAGGTCGAGCAGCCGACGGCACCGGCTGATCGCGATGGCCAGGTCGCGCAGGTCGGTGAGGGACAGCTGGCAGGACATGTGCTCCGGCCCGGGCGCGAGCGCCGCGATGCCCCGCCCGTGCGGCAGCCGCAAGGTGCGCCGGTAGGCGCCGTCCCGCCACTCCTCGACGCCCGGCACCGCCGTGGCTACCAGGTGGCCGAACAGGCTGTCCGGCAGCAGCGGCGCCCGGAACGGCAGCCGCAACGACAGGAACCCGGGCGCCGCGGCCGCATGCCCGCGGCGGGCGCGCCGCCGCAGCTCCGTGGGGGAGAGCGCGAAGACCTCGCGCACGGTGTCGTTGAAGGTCCGGATGCTGGCGAAACCTGCCGCGAACGCGACGTCGCCCATCGGCAGCGCGCTAGTCTCGATGAGCAGCCGGGCGGTCTGGGCTCGCTGAGCCCGGGCCAGGGCGAGCGGGCCGGCGCCCAGCTCGGCGAGCAGCTGCCGCTCCACCTGGCGGACGCTGTAGCCGAGCCGGGCGGCCAGCCCGGGAACACCGTCGCGGTCGATGACCCCGTCGGCGATCAGCCGCATGGCCCGGGCCACCAGGTCGGCGCGCTCGTTCCACTGCGGCGATCCCGGGCTGGCGTCCGGGCGGCACCGCTTGCAGGCGCGGAACCCGGCTTGCTGCGCCGCCGCGGCGCTGGGGAAGAACCGCATGTTCTCCGGCTTCGGCGGCACCACCGGGCAGCTCGGCCTGCAGTAGATCCCGGTGGTCACCACCGCGGTGAAGAACCAGCCGTCAAAGCGCGCGTCCTTGCCCTGGACGGCCCGGATGCAGCGTTCGGAGTCCTCGTGCACCTGCCCAGCATCGGTCTGGAGCGGGGGCCGGGTCTAGCGAAAAATCGACATCAACGCGACGGCCGGGGTGTTGTCGTAAACCTGCTATCACCCTGGGCGCGGCCCGGGGCCGTCCCTCACTGCCCGGTCAGCAAGACCGCCCTAGGGTGTTGGGCGGAGGCAAGAAGGAGCGTCCACCATGATCCTCCCGAGAGCGCAGGGCGACTCGAGTGCCGGTGGCAGCGTGACCAGCTCCCTGAGAGCCTGTTGATAAAGGGCGTAGGCCGGGCAGGCGGGCCGTGATCGTCTCGACCTGGTCACCGCGCGGCGTGTTGCCGTAGCTCACGAAGAGACCCCTGGTAGCGGAGAGGTATCCAGCCAGCTCCTGCGCCAGGGGTCTTGATGCCTGTTTACCCTGCCGCAGCCCGGGGCGCTACTCGCTGCGCGTCGCCGGGCTGCCTGTGCCATGACCGCGGGCCGTGCTACCCGTCGGACCTGACCGATGAGCAGTGGCTGGTGCTGGAGCCGCGGGCACGGCAGGTGATGGCCGAGCTGACGGTCGCGGTGGGCCGGCCGATGATCCATGATCTGCGGGCGATGTGCGACGCGGTCGCCTATGTGGTGAAGAACGGGATCGAGTGGCGCGCCCTCCCGGTCGATTTCCCGCCCTGGCAGGCGGTGTACGCCTTCTGGGAGCGGTGGAACAGCCGCGGCCTGCCGCAGGAGCTGATCCGCCGGCTGCGGGAACTGCTGCGCCAGCATCAGGGCCGCGCGGTGCAGCCGTCGGCGTGCATCGTGGACTCCCAGATCGTCAAGGCCCACGACACGGTCCCCGGGAAGACCAGCGGCTACCACGGCGGGAATCATGCCGGGCGGGTAGTTATGCCGGGCCTGGCCGGCGCCGGCGGGTGCTGGCGCAGGTCAGCGGGGGTGAGCGTGGCGGACCGCCCGGCATAACGGCGGTGCCGCGGCCAGGCTCCTTTCTGGAATCCGATCCTGAGAGGAGTTGTCATGACAGAGCGGAAGGCCCGGGTGGCGGGGCCGCTCGCGGTGCATGTGGAGGGCTTCCGCGCGGCACTGGCGGGGCTGGGCTACTCGCCGAGGACCGCGCGGGATCACGGGTACGTGCTCGCTCAACTGAGCCGATGGGTGGCCGTAGAGGGCATCGATCCACGGCAGCTGACCGAGCCGGTGCTGGACCGGTTCGTGCAGGCACGACGGCTGAAGGGTTACCGCCGGTGGCGGTCGAGGCGGTCGCTGCGGCTGCTGGTGAGCTACCTGCGGCAGGCGGGAGCCATCCCGGCGGCCGGGCCGGCGGAGCCGGATGACCCGCTGGAGATGCTGCTGAAGGCCTACCGGCGGTACCTGGTGGCCGAGCGCCGCCTGGCATCTTCCACGGTGCGGGCCCGGATGGATGTCGCCCGCGAGTTTCTCGCGCCCCGCGTCACCGGTACCGGGCTTGACCTGGAACGCCTGGCGGCTGCGGACGTGACTGGCTTCCTGGTCGCCCGTGCGCGGCTGCGCACCGCCATGTCGGTGAAGGCGATGGCCAGCCCGCTGCGCTGCCTGCTGCGGTACCTGTTCGTGGCCGGCCTGGCATCGCGCGACCTGTCCGGTGCGGTCCCGGCGGCCGCCAGCCGACGACTGGCTCCGCTGCCCGCTGGCGCTGACCCGGCCACGGTCGCCGCGCTGCTGGCCAGCTGCGACCGCACCTGCCCGGCCGGCCGGCGTGACTTCGCGATCCTGGTCTTGATGGCGCGCCTGGGGCTGCGCGCCGGAGAAGTCGCGGCCCTGCGGCTGGATGACATCGACTGGCGGGCTGGCACGGTGGTGATCCGCGGCAAGGGCGGCCGAATCGACCAGCTGCCGCTGACGCCCGATGCCGGCGAGGCGGTCGCGGACTACCTGCGCCACGGCCGGCCAGCATCGCGGTGCCGCGCGGTATTCCTGCGGAGCTTCGGGCCGGCGGGCGCGATGACCGGCCACTGCGTGACGATGGTCCCGCGCAGCGCCTCACGCCGGGCCGGGCTGCCGGTGGTGGGGGCGCACCGGCTGCGGCACACCGCGGCGACCGAGATGCTGCGTCACGGGGCGTCGCTGCCGCAGGTCGCCGAAGTTCTCCGGCACCACTCCGAAGACACCACGGCGATCTACGCCAAGATCGACCGGGCCGCCCTCGGGCTGGTCGTCCGTCCGTGGCCAGGAGCGCAGCGGTGACCGCGCTGGACCGCGCCGTGGAGGATTACCTGGCGCTGCGCCGCTCGCTTGGCTACAAGCTGCGCCAGGAAGAACAGCTGCTCGCCAGCTTGGCCAGCTGCCTGCAATCACGTGGCCTGGACCGGGTCACCGTTGCCGCTGCCCTCGGCTGGGCCACCCAGCCGGAGCACGCGAATCGCGCCTGGCATGCCAAGCGGCTTTCGGCCGTCCGCGGCTTCGCCGCCTACCTCGCCACGATCAACCCAGCATCAGAGGTTCTCCCGCGCGGGCTGCTGCCAGGCCGCGCCTCACGGCCCGCGCCATACCTGTATTCCCCGCAGCAGGTCCGGGCGCTGATGGTAGCGGCCAGCCGGCTTGCCTGCCCGCTGCGGGCGGTCACGTTCGAGACGTTCATCGGGCTGATGGCCGCCACCGGCATGCGGACCGGGGAGGCGATGGCCCTCGACCGCGCCGACGTAGGCCTCAGCGAAGGCGAGCTCACCATCCGCTCCTCCAAGCTGGGCAAGTCCCGCCTGCTGCCGCTGCACCCGACCACCACCGCGGCGCTCGCCCGGTACGCCGTCCGGCGGGACCAGCTGTGCCCGCAGCCGGCCACCCCGGCGTTCTTCCTGTCCGGCGCCGGGACCCGGCTCAACCACACCAATGCCAGCACCACTTTCGCCGGACTGCTCGCCGCGGCCGGCATCACCACCGGGACGGGAACACGCCGGCCGCGGCTTTATGATCTTCGGCATTAGGCGGACTGCTGGGTTATGCGCCCTGCCGTGGTGTTTCCGCTGGTAGGGGCGGCGGAGCTCGTGTTGCAGTCCGCATAATCTCGCTGCGCCGCATGCTCGGGTCGGCGAAGAGTCACCTTGTTCGTTCATTCCGCTAGCTGAACGCAGAGGTGATTCTCATGGGAGAGGCAGATGTCAGGGCCGCCGTGGGCCGTGTCCTGGCGGCATTGCGCGAGGCTGGGAGGTCGGAGGGCACAATCCGGCGCCAGCAGGTCGTGCTGGACCGGTTCGCAGCCTTCCTGGCCGGACGCGGCCTGAACACGGCCAGCGACCAGGTGTGCGCGGATTTCATCGCGAACCAGACCGGGATCAGGCTGGGGACGCTGCGGGAGCCGGTGGCGGACAGGGATGTCAAGGCGGTCCGGCGGCCGGTGGTGTTGATGGCGGAGGCGCTGGCAGGCCGGGCGGTCGTCGTCGACCGGTCGGTGATCCCGGCGAAGGACGGCTGTCCCGCCAGGTTCCGTCCGCTCAGAGACGACTACGTTGCCTCGTGCCGCGCGCGCGGTAACGCCGAGGCGACCGTGGCCGCGAAGGACAAGGCGGTCAGCCGGTTCCTGGGCTACCTGGAGGACGTGGGCGTCGGGGATCTGGCTGCCCTCGGCGTGCGGGACGTGTCGGGTTTCTTTCTGCGGCAACGCGGGCTGCGCCGCAAGACCATCGCCGCTATGAGGTCGTCCGTGGCGGACTTCCTGGCTTTCCTGGCCGCCGCGGGCCGGACACCGCAGAGTCTGGCCGGCCGGCTGCCGCCGCACCGGCACGTCCGCCACGAGTCCGAGCCGCACCTGTGGACCGCAGGCGAGATCCGGCGGGTGCTGGCCGTGATCGACCGCCAGTCCGCCACCGGCAAACGCGACTACGCGATGATCTTGATGACCGCGCGGCTCGGCCTGCGGATCTCCGATCTGCGCCAGCTCGAGCTCGGCGACCTTGACTGGCGGGCGAAGAGGATCACGATCGTCCAGCACAAGACGGGCCGGCCGTTAAGCCTGCCGCTGCTGGACGACGTCGGCTGGGCGATCATCGACTACGTCCGGCACGGCCGCCCCGAAACCGCCTGCCCGAAGGTGTTCATCAAGCACCGCCATCCCTTCGACGCGTTCGGGTGCGCCTCGTCGGTCGCCTGCCGGCTGACCGCGCCACGCTGCCCGCGCGGGGATCGAGTTCCCGCCCGGCCAGGCGTGCGGGATGCATTCCCTGCGCGGCGCGCTGGCCGTCGCCATGATCGGCAACGGTGCGCCGATGCCGGTGATATCGGCCGTGCTGGGACACGCCTCCAGCGACACGACCCAGGCCTACTACCTGCGCTTCGACGTCGAACGGCTGCGATGTTGCGCGCTGGACGTCGAAGACGTCACCGGCCAGGCGGGGGCGGGTGAGCGCGGTGCCTGACACGACGCTGCCGGGCCTGGTCGCCGACCTGGTCGCCTCGCGCCGCGCTGGCGGATACAGGTTCAAAGTCCAGGAACGGGTGCTGCGCCAGTTCGCGGACCACTGCCGGCGGGAGGGCTACCCGGACGGGTCGATCACCAAAGAAGCGGTCGACGGGTTCCTTTACGGCGGTCACCTGCGGTCCTCCACGGTCCGGCGTAACGAGCTGGCGCTGCGCCAGCTGGCCGAGTACGCCCGGGCGGCCGGCTGGGATGCCTGCACCCCGGCCGCGGCAACTCAGGTCCGTGTCCGCCACCAGCCCCCGTATGTGTTCACCGACAACGAGGTGCGCCGCTTGTTCGCCGCGATCGACTCCCAGGCCATGTCCAGCT
>CAWIDQ010000060.1:0-18086 GCA_963834695.1 uncultured Actinomycetota bacterium | reverse complement strand
GCGATTCGGTTAAGGAGGAGCTGTTCGCGCTGGAAAGCGACAAGCTCTCTACGATTACGCCGGAAGAGTACGGGTAACAAAAGGCGGCGCTGGAGACGGTGCTGAACGGCTAAGAAACAGTGAAGAAGTGAATGAGTGAAAAAGTGAAGAAGTGAAGCGGTTTCTGGCGCTGTTCCAGGTGACCAAGCGGCATGTTCACTTTTTCACTCATTCACTTTTTCACTGATTCACTTGTTCACTTATTCAGTGACTGACCCTCCACCCTCTGTTGTATTCTTCCCCCGATGAAGACGCTGCTACGCACGCTGCTCTACCTGGCGCTCATTGTGTGGCTGGGCGCCGAGGTGTTCTTCCCCGTGGTCGCCGCCGTCACGTTCATGACCGTGCCGGATACGCACCTGGCGGGCACCGTGGTGGGTCAGCTTTGCGGCATTCTTCACTCCATGGGCTTGGTGGCCGGAGTGGTGGCGCTGATCCTGCTGGCGCTGGCGCCGGCGTGGAACATTTATAAATCGAAGAAAGTTCTGGCGCCGATGGTGCTGCTGGTGGTGATGATTGCGTGCACCGCGTACTCGCAGTGGGGCATCATTCCGGCCATGGAACGCGACCGCATCGCCGCCGGCGGGGCCATCAACACGCAGGACCGCGCCAATCCGCTGGTTGCCGACTTCAACCGCCTGCACAACCGCAGCACGCTGGTGGAGGAAACGGTTCTGTTGCTTGGCGTGGCCACCGTGGTGCTGGTAGCGTACGCGGAATCGACGCGAGCGGCCTGATCGCGTCACAGCGCGCGGGCTCCGCGTAACTCGTCCTCCCGATGCCCTACACTGCTGTTTCGGAGGTTTCCCTGTGCGAGTGGGCTTGATGACGCGCGAATACCCGCCCTATGTCTACGGCGGAGCCGGTGTGCATGTGGAATACCTGAGCCGCGAACTGGCGAAGAAGATCGAAGTGGAAGTGCACTGCTGGGGCGATCAGCGATCCGACCATGGCAACCTGCACGTGCGCGGCGCCGAGCCCTGGCGGCTCATCAGCGAAGGCACGCAGGAGAAGTTCAAAACTGCTCTCGAAACCATGAGCCTGAACCTGGCGCAGATGATTGCGATCGCGCAGATCGACATCGTCCACACGCATACGTGGTATGTTTCGATGGCCGGATTCCTGGCGAAAAAGCTCTTCGGCATCCCGTTTGTCATGACCACGCACAGCCTGGAACCGCTGCGCGCGTGGAAGGCTGAACAGCTCGGCAGCGGCTACGCCATGAGCTCGTGGATCGAGCAGCGGATACTCGTGCTTGATGTAGTCCAGCGTGTTCGCGGCGAACGCCTCGATCTCGGCGGCCACGTTGACCTTGGCCTCCGCCATCGCGGCCGCCACCGTGCTGGCGTCCTGCTGCCTGCCCTTGGCCACGACCTGGTCGCCCGCGTACAGGGTGTCTCCGTCCAGGCGGACGCGCTGCCCTTCCTTGACCCGGTCGAACACCTCAGAGCCGACGTCGTCGATCAGCGGGATGCCTGCCTCGATCAGGTGCTGCGGGCCGCGGTTGGGATACCGGCCGCTGATGCTTCGCGCCGCGTTCACCACGGCGGCCACGTGGCAGCCCGCCAGCGCGTCGGCGCCGGTGAGGTCCAGGTCCTGGTGATCGATGATGGCGATGTCGCCGGGGCACAGCCGTGTGGCCAGCTTCTTGGTCCGGCGGTCCAGGCGCGCCGTCGCAGTTACACCGGGTAGGTCCTCGGACACTTTCCGGTGGATCCTGAGGATTTTGCGAGGCTGTGCCTTCATCGCACAGTTAGTCTGCCAGATTCCGGTTCCCTTAGATGACACAGGTTCGATCACGGTCGGCAATCGTGAGGAACTCCGGAGCCTGGCTTCAGCTTCGGGCGCGCTCCGCAGCGGCGGCGGCGAGCAGCTCCTCCGCGTGGGCCCGGCCGAACTCGGAATCCTCCAGGCCGGCCAGCATCCGCGACAGCTCCCGGACCCGGCCGGCCTGGTCCAGCCGGGCGATCCCGCTCCGCGTGACCGAGCCGTCGTCGGCCTTCTCGACCACCAGGTGGGTGTCGGCGAAGGCGGCCACCTGCGGCAGGTGCGTGACCACGATCACCTGCGCGCGCCGCGCGAGGCGGGCCAGCCTGCGCCCGACTTCCACCGCGGCCTTGCCGCCGACGCCGGCGTCCACCTCGTCGAACACGAAGCTCGGCACCGGATCCGCGCCCGCGAAGACCACCTCGATGGCCAGCATGACCCGGGACAGCTCGCCGCCGGAAGCTCCCTTGTGCAGCGCGAGCTCCGGCGCGCCCGGGTGGGCCGACAGCCTGATCTCGATGTCGTCGGCGCCGTGCGGGCCAGGCTCGCTCAGCGGCATCACCGCCACCGTGAGCCGGGCGTGCGGCATCGCGAGCGCGACCAGCTCCGCGGTGACCTCGGCCGCGAACCTGTCCGCTGCCTCCTTCCGGGCGGCACTGAGCCGGCCGCAGCTGTCCGACGTCCGCGGCGAGGCCGGCCTCCTCCTCTGTCAGGCGGGCGATCCGGTCATCGTCGCCCTCCAGTTCCGCGAGCCGGGCGCTGGCTCGCTTGGCCCACGCGAGCACGGCGGCCACGCCGCCGGCCCCGGCATCCGGCGCGCCCGGGCCAGCCGCCTCGCCCGAAGGGACGGTTTCCGCAGTCTCCCCTGCGCCGGGTGCCTCGCCGGCTGGTCGGGCATCGCCGGGCCCGGGAACTGCGCTCGGTCCCGCGGCCGGCCCGCCGAACATCCGGATCAGGCGGCTCAGCGTCGCCCGGCGTTCCTGCACGGCGGCGAGCCGGACCGGGTCCGCCTCCACCGACTGGGCGTAGGAGGCCAGGTCCGCCGCTACGTCGGAGACCAGGTACACCGCCTCGGACACCCTGGCCCCGAGGGCCGCCAGGGCGGCGTCGTGATGGGCCGCGGTCTCCAGCGCCTGCCGGGCCACGCCGAGCAGGGTGACCGCGTCCGCCGCGTCGAACTGGCCGCTCGTAGGGTCGCCAAGCAGGGCCTCGTGGGCGGTCGTGGCCGCCGCGTGCAGCGCGTCGGCGTGCGAAAGCCGCTCCTCCTCGGCGAGCAGCTCGACGTCCTCGCCGTCGGCGGGCTCCGCCTGCTCGATCTCGGCCAGGCCGTGTCGCAGGTCCTCAGCCTCCCGCTCCCGCTCCCGGGCCTGCGAGGTCAGCTCGTCGAGCTCGCGGCGGACCTCACGGTGCCGCTGGTAGGCACGCTGGTAGCTGGCCAGCAGCGTGGCGAGGTCGGCTCCGGCGAAGCGGTCCAGCGCCTCGCGCTGCCGGCCGGGCTTGAGCAGCTGCTGCTGACCGGCCTGACCGTGCACGGCGACCAGGTCGTCGGCCAGGTAGGTGAGCAGCGACACCGGGACCGACCGGCCGCCGGCGTAGGCACGGGAACGCCCCTCGGCCGAAACCGAGCGGCTCAGGATCAGCGTGCCGCCCTCGTCGTCGAGGTCACCGCCTGAGTCGCTGACCTGGCGGGCCACCGGGCCGTCCGCCTCGACGCTCAGCCTTCCCTCCACGTTCGCCCGGTCCGCGCCCGGCCGCACGCGCGACGGGTCGGCCCGGCCGCCGAACAGCAGGCCAAGTCCCGACACGACCATGGTCTTGCCGGCGCCGGTCTCGCCGGTGACCACGTTGAAGCCCGGGGAGAGCTCGAGCACGGCGTCGTCGATCACCCCCAGCCCGGTGATATGGACCTCCTCAAGCATCGCCGCCCGGCTCCTCATCTCGGTGGCGCGCGGCCCCGGTTCCCTGACCCGCTGCCGTGGTTTCCTGCTGCGCGGCCGGCGCGTCGTGCTCGGCCTGCCGCCGGTCGCCCTTGCCCCGCCAGCCCGCCACCGGGAGGTCGAACTTGGCCACGAGCCGGTCCGTGAACGGAGCGCCGATCTCGGTTCCCTCGACGTCCGCGCCGACGCCACGCAGCCTGGCCAGCAGCACCGGTTCGCTGCCGCGCCGCACTTCGACGCGCGCTCCCGGATCCAGGTCCACCCTACGACGTCCATCGCACCACAAAACGGCCCGGGACGTCTCACCCTGGCCCCAGGCGGCGCCTATCACCTCGGCCGCGAGCACGGACTGCGGTGAGACGACCATCGGCCGGGCGAACAAGGCGTGCGCGCTGATCGGCACCAGCAGGAGCGCCTCGACCTCCGGCCAGACCACGGGACCGCCGGCGGAGAACGCGTACGCCGTCGAGCCGGTAGGGGTGGCGAATACCACTCCGTCGCATCCCCACCGGGACAGCGGGTGCCCGTCCACCTCGATCACCATGTCGAGCATCCGTTCCCGCGCGACCTTCTCCACGGAGGCCTCGTTCAGGGCCCAGGTCATGGTGGTCACGTCACCGTTCGCGCGCACGCTCACGTCCACCGTCATCCGCCGCTCGATCGTGTACTTTCCCTCGACGACCTGATCGACCGCCTCGGAAAGGTCTTCCGGCTCGGCCTCGGCGAGGAAGCCCACGTGGCCGAGGTTGACTCCGAGCAGCGGCACCCGGGCCGGCCGGGCCAGCTCGGCCGCGCGCAGCAGGGTCCCGTCTCCCCCGATGACCAGGACCATTTCCGCGCCGTCGGCGGCCAGGAAGGACGCCGGCACGGTCTCGGTCTCCACCGTGCCCAGCTGCGCTGCCTCAGGCTCCAGGACCCGGACGGTCATCCCCGCAGCGGTCAGCCGGTCCACGACGACGCGGGCCGCGCGCACGGCGGCGGGCCGCTCGACGTGCGCGACGACGAGCACGGTCCGCTGGGGTTTCACTGGGGTCCTTCCGCGATGGCCTGGCGCAGGGCCGCGTGGTCCAGCGGCGGCGCCGCGCGGCGCAGCCACAGGAAATACTCCACGTTCCCGGACGGCCCCGGGAGCGGACTGGCCACGATTCCCGCCACGCCCAGGCCGGCCTGCGACGCCGCGGCCGCCACGGACTCGACCGCCGTGGCGCGCAGGGCCGGCTCCTTGACCACGCCGCCGGCTCCGACCTTTCCCTTGCCCACCTCGAACTGCGGTTTCACCAGCAGTACGAAGTCGGCGTCGGGGGCGGCGCAGGCGGCCAGCGCGGGGAGCACGAGCGTCAGCGAAATGAACGACAGGTCCGCCGTGACCAGGCGGGGCGCCGGCGCCACCTGCTCGGGGGTGAGCTGGCGCACGTTGACGCGGTCCAGCACGGTGACCCTCGGGTCGCTGCGCAGCGACCACGCCAGCTGGCCGTAGCCGACGTCAACCGCGACCACGTGCGCCGCCCCGGCCCGGAGCAGCACGTCGGTAAAGCCGCCGGTCGAGGCGCCGGCGTCGAGGCAGCGCCGCCCGGCTACAGCCAGGTCGGCGAAGGCCGCCAGCGCGCCTTCCAGCTTGCGGCCGCCCCGCGACGCGTAGTCCGGGCCGGCCACCGGGTCCGCTATCGTGATCGCCGCGTCCTGGCCCACCTGAGTGGCCGCCTTGATCGCGGCCTGCCCGCCTACGGCGACCCGGCCGGCCGTGATCAGTTCCGCCGCTTGCTCCCGGGACCGGGCCAGCCCCCGGCGCACCAGCTCGGTGTCCAGCCGCATCCTCCTCACCATGACTCGCCAGCGTTCCGGTCAGCGGGCCGGCCTGCTCACCGTGCCCGCGGCGTCCTGGGCCTGCGGCGGCTGGCGGGTGTCCAGCTCGCCGAGTACCTCCCGCAGGCGCCGGTGCACGTCTTCGAAGATCGCCCGGTGCTCGGTCACCGGGCGGCCCGCCAGCTCGTCCAGCCTGGCCAGCGCCGCGTCCACCCGGGGCTCGCCGGTGGCCGGGCGCCGCTCGCCCAGGGCCCGGAACTGCCCGGCCCGCTCATGTGATTCTTCGGCCGGCTCGCGGAAGTCCCGGTCCGGATCGGGGAAGTCCTCCGCCGGCTCGCCGAAGAGCCCGTCCGGCTCGCGCGATTCTGCCGCCGGCTCGCGGAAGTCCTCGGCCAGCTCCTGGAACGGCTCATCAGCGATGTCGCGTTCCCTCTCCATAGCCATCACTCTCCTCGCGCCGGGCCGGGTGGCGCTGGCATGCGTCCGGCCCTGTCTGGAACGCTACCGTCCGCGGGCACCAGGCTGGCTCACCTGGCCACGCCGGCACGCCGAGTTGGACCCGGCCAGCCCCCCGGACGGAGAATGACCTTGGAAGCGAGGTGACGATGGCGACCGCGGAAGAATGCCGTAAGGCACTGGAAAGCCTTACGGCGCGCATCTCAAACATGAGCCCGGACGATCGCGCTGCCTACCTGGCCGACCGGACCCTCAGCTGTGAGATCCCGGACCTCGGGGTGACGTTCCTGACCCGGCTGGGACCGGACGGGGCGGATCCGGTGCGGGAGGCGGGCGAGGGGGACGGCCCCGCTCAGGTCCGGTTCATCGCCAACAGCGACGTGGTCGTGTCCATCGCCGACGATCCCGGAGGCTTCGCGCGGGCCTGGCTGACCGGTCGGCTGAAGGTCCAGGGCAACGTGTTCGACCTGCTGCGCCTGAGGAAGCTGCTGACATAACGCCATCCGGCCCATGGGCGGCACTGTGCCAGGAAGCTCTGACAGTCCTGGATTCGGCCCCGGGCCCGCTCGGTGCGATGCTGGCGGCATGCCAGAGGGCGATGTGGTCTGGCGCACGGCGCGCCAGCTCGACGAGGCGCTGACCGGCCGCACGCTGACCCGCAGCGATTTCCGGGTGCCGCGGTTTGCCACGACCGACCTGACCGGGCGGGCGGCGACCGGGACCGTCTCCCGGGGAAAGCACCTGCTGACCCGCGTGGACGGCGGGCTGACCGTCCACACCCACCTGCGCATGGACGGATCCTGGCAGATCCGCCCGGCCGCTGACTACCTGCCGCGGGATCACCGGATCAGGCTCGTTCTCGCCAACGACTTCAGGCAGGCGCTCGGGTACCAGCTCGGCGTGGTCGAGGTCCTGCCCACCGGGCAGGAGGAACGCGCCGTCGGCCACCTCGGCCCCGACCTGCTCGGCCCCGGCTGGGACCCGGCCGAGGCCGTGCGGCGGCTGCAGGCCGCCCCGGACCGGGCCATCGGCGAGGCCCTGCTTGATCAGCGCAACCTGGCCGGCATCGGCACCTTGTACCGGGCGGAGACGCTGTTCCTGCGCGGAGTGAATCCCTGGCGGCCGGCCGGCGACGTCGACGGGCTGCCCGAGATGGTCGGCCTGGCCCAGCGGCTGCTCGACGCCAACAAGGAGCGCATCGGCCAGGTCACCACCGGGAACCGGTCCCGCGGCCAGGAAACCTGGGTCTACGGCCGGGCCGGGCGGCCGTGCCGCCGCTGCGGCACGCCGGTCCGCAAGGCCAGTCAGGGCGCCGCCCCGGAAGAGCGAGACGTCTTCTGGTGCCCTCGCTGCCAGCCCGACTGAGCCGATTGCCCTGCGGTCGGTCACCGCCGGCCGCTTCCCAGCTTAGATGCGGATACGTGCGCGGGCTGGCCGCCGGGCCGAGACGCTGTCCCCGGCCCGCCGCTCCCGTCGCCCAACGCGATTCGCTACGCGTCCCGCCTGCGGAACAGGATCAGGCCGGCCGCCAGGGCGATCGCCGCGTAGCCGCAGAACACCGCGAACCCGGTCCACGGGCTGAACATGGACGTCCCGGAGACGTTCTCCCAGATCGCGCCGCCCGCGTTGAACGGGATCCACTTGTCGATGTGCAGCGCCCAGTTGTAGGGCAGGAACCCGCTCAGGATGAAGGCCACGAACAGCACCCCGATCGCGGCGGTGATGGCCCCGGCGGTGTGCCGCAGCACAGCGCCCAGGCCGAACGAGAGCAGGCCGCAGGCCGCGAGGAACAGCCCGCCGCCGATCACCGCGCGCAGCACTCCGGGCTGGCCGATCGTGGAGTTGATGTGCTGGGTGGACAGGATGGCCTGGCCCACGAAGTAGCTGGCGAAGGACGTCACCAGCCCAGTGACCAGCGCAATCGCCCCGAACACCACGGCCTTGGCCGCGAACAGGACGCCGCGGCGCGGCATCACCGACAGCGACGTCCTCACCATGCCCGTCGAGTACTCGGACGTGATCGTGAGCGCGCCGAGCACGGCGATGACCAGCTGGCCGAGGATCAGCCCGAACAGGCTCGTCTCGGTGGCCTGCGAGATGAACTGGGCCCTCTGGTGCACCTGGGCGAACGGGGGCATCTGGCTGAAGTTCTGCGCGTGGCCGAAGGCGAACAGCGCGCTGATCCCGACCGTGATCACGACGAGCACGATCAGCGACCAGTAGGTGGAGCGGACCGAGCGGATCTTCGTCAGCTCGGAGCGGAGCGTGCCGCGCAGGCCCGCCCGCCCCCGCGTGGCGGGCCGCGAAGCGGGATGGGGAGGTGGGTGGGGGGTGCCGTGGCTGGCCGGTACTGCTGTCGTCGTCGCCATCTCAGGCCGCCTCTCCTGCGGTAACGGGCCGGAGGTCCGGCTCGACCGGCGCCCCCGCGCGGAACTGCACGCTCGAGGCGGTCAGCTCCATGAACGCCTGCTCGAGCGACGCCTGGGCGGGCGCGAGCTCGTGCAGCCGCACCCCGTTCTCGAACGCCAGATCCCCCACCTCGGCGACGTCCAGGCCCTGCACGATCACCAGGCCGTCGCCGTCCTCGCGTACCGTGCCGCCGGCCGTGGTGACCACCGTGGCCAGCTCGGCAGGCTGCGGCGTGCGCACTCGGACCGACTGCCGGGAGTTGGCCGCGATGAACTCGGCCACCGTGCAGTCCGAGATCAGCCGGCCGCGGCCGATCACCAGCAGGTGGTCGGCGGTGTTCTCCATCTCCGACATCAGGTGGCTGGAGACGAAGACCGTGCGCCCCTCGGCGGCCAGCGCCTTCATCAGGTTGCGGATCCACAGGATGCCCTCGGGGTCCAGCCCGTTGACCGGCTCGTCGAACATGAGAATCGCCGGGTCGCCGAGCAGCGCGGCGGCGATCCCGAGGCGCTGGCCCATGCCGAGCGAGAAGCCCTTGGAGCGCTTGCGCGCGACCTCGTTCAAGCCGACCAGCGCCAGCGTCTCGTCCACCCGCCGCCGTGGCAGGTTGTTGGTCTCGGCCAGGCACAGCAGGTGGTTGTAGGCGCTGCGGCCGCCGTGCACCGCCTTGGCGTCCAGCAGCGCGCCGACCTCGTGCATCGGGAACGCCAGCTGCTCGAACGGCTGGCCGTCGACGGTGACCGTCCCGCTGGTGGGATGGTCCAGGCCGAGGATCAGCCGCATGGTCGTGGTCTTTCCCGCCCCGTTCGGCCCGAGGAAGCCGGTTATCTTCCCCGGCTCGACGGTGAACGAGAGGTCATCGACGGCGAGCGTGTCACCGTATCGCTTGGTGAGCCCCCGTGCCTCGATCATGTCTGCTCATTCCTTCCTGCCGGCCATGACGGATCCCCGGGCCGGCCCTCTCAGTCTGGCCGGGCCGCTGCCAGGCCCGCGTCGCCCGCAGGGCTGATTCGGGTGCGACCGCAGAGGGATATCCGGCCCGGCGGGGCTACGCCGGGAAGCGGAGGCGGCCGACGGCCGAGCGCGCGCTGTCGGCGGTCACCGCGCCCGCCGACCACGCGGCGGCGCACAGCGCCCGCAGGCCGTCGATGGCCGCGCCCTCGCCATCGATCTCCAGCCGCGCGGCCTGCCCGTCCTGACCTGCCATAACGGGCTGCAGCCGGACGGTCCAGCCGCGGCAGCAGAACTCGTGGCCGGCGACGGTCACCGGCGGGTGCGGCTCGACCAGGCCGGACAGGTCGTGGGCCAGGTAGGTGGGCCGCTGGCGGGCCGGAGCGAGCACGGCGTCGGCCGGCTGGGTGACCCCGGTCAGGACCAGCATGTTGTCGGCCCCGGCCCGCACCGCGCCCTCGATGTCGGTATCCAGCCGGTCGCCCACCACCAGCGGCCGTGCGGCGCCGGACCGCGCCACCGCCTCGGCGTACAGCGGCGGCTCCGGCTTGCCGGCCACGACGGGCTGCTGGCCGGTCGCGGTGGCGATCACCTGCACGAGCGACCCGTTGCCCGGCTGCAGTCCGCGCGCGGTCGGCAGCGTGAGATCGGCGTTGGAGGCCACGAACCAGGCGCCCGCCCGTACCGCGAGCCCGCCCTCGGCCAGCATCGAGTAGTCGATGCCCGGCGCGTAGCCCTGCACCACGGCGGCGGGCCGCTCGGCCGCGGTGGACACCGGGCGCAGCCCCCGCTCGCGCAGCGCGATCCGCAGCCCGATGCCGCCCACCACCAGCACCGGCGAGCCCGCGGGCAGGCGCTCGGCGATGAGGCGCGCGGCCGCTTGCGCCGAGGTGACCACCTCGGCCGGGTCGGCCGGGAGGCCCAGGCGGTTCAGCTGCGCGGCGATCGCCGACGGCGAGCGGGAGGCGTTGTTGGTTACGAACGCCATCCGCATCCCCCGGCGCCTGGCCTCGGCCAGCGCCTGCGTCGCGCCCGCTACCGCCGCTCCGCCCAGGTACACCACCCCGTCCAGGTCCAGCAGCGCGGCGTCGTAGACGTCAGCGGGAGGACGCTCGGTGCCCCGGGGCAGCTCCGCCTCGCGGGCAGCACGGGCCGGGCGTGCCGTGGCGGGGTCAGACATCGCGGGCGTCCCGTTGCGGATTTTCGGGGTTGTCGGCCCGGGCCTGCGTCCTGGCCCGCAGCGTGGCGCGGACGCTGCGCAGCGCGTCGGTGTAGTGCCTTAGGTGCGGCTGCATGGCGGCGGCCAGCGCCAGGTGCTCGGCCGCGGCGTCGGGGTTCCCGGTCCTGGCCAGCGCCAGGCCCAGGCCGAACTGCGCGTAGTCGTCGCTGGGGCTGGCCTCCACGATCCGGCGGAAGTTCCCGGCCGCGGCCGCGTACTGGCCGGCGTCGAACTGGGCCCGGGCCAGCGCCTCGAGGACGCTGCGGGACTGCGGTTCGGCCGCGGCGGCGCGCTCCAGGAGCTGCGCGGCCGCGGCGGCGCTGCCCCGGCCGAGCAGGTCCAGCCCGCGCTGGTACAGGTCGTAGGTGTCGTGGCCGGCCGGGTCGGCGGCCCCGTTGTCAGCCGCCTCATGTTCATTCCCCGCGCCCGGGGCGGACGGCTCTGGCCCGGGGCGGGAATCCTGGCCGCCGGCTGCTCCTTCTGACATATGTGCAGATCCTTCCGTCCGGCCACGAGCCAGCAGCACCGGGCCAGCCGGGGCTCGCGATGGCGCCCTTTCGCGGAGTCCGTTATGCCCGGGACAAGGTCAGCGGGCTCGCCGAGGTCACGTCTCCACCGTACGACGTCATCGCCCACGACATCGAAGACCAGCTGATCGCGGCCGACCCCCACAACGTCGTCCGGCTGATCCTGCCACGCTACGCGCCGGGGCACGAGGGGAACGTCTACGACGACGCCGCCGAGACCCTGCGCGAGTGGCAGGACGAGCAGATCCTGCGGCCCGATCCCGAGCCGTCGCTGTACGTGTACGAGCAGGCCGTGCCCGGCCCGCCGGGCCACGGCGGCCAGGAAGCGCCCGCGGTGCTCCAGCGCGGCCTGATCGGGGCGCTGCGGCTCAGCCCGCTGGAGGCGGGCGTGGTCCGGCCGCACGAGGACGTCGCGCCGGGGCCGGTGGCGGGCAGGCTGCAGCTCATGGAGGCGACCCAGGCCAACCTGGAGCCGATCTACCTGCTGTACGACGGGAGCGAGCGCGGAGCGTCGGCTCGCATCGTGGACGAGACCGCCGCCGCCCGGCGGCCGCTGGTCGACACGGTGACCGGGGACGGGATCCGGCACCGGCTCTGGGCCGTCGCCGACCCGGCTGAGCTGGCCGCGATCGCCGCCGACCTGGCGCCGCGCAGCGCGCTGATCGCCGACGGGCACCACCGGTACTCCGCCTACCTCAAGCTGCAGGGCCGCCGCCGGGCCGCGGGCGACGGGCCCGGCCCGTGGGACTACGGGCTGGCGCTGCTGGTGGACGCCTCGGCCTACCCGCCGGAGATCGGCGCGATCCACCGGGTCATCCCGGGACTGGCCCCGTCCGCCGCCGCGGAGCTGGCCAAGGCGGCCTTCACCGTGCAGCGGCTGCCCGGCGGAACGCCCTACCCCCGCCCCCCGTCCGCCTCCCCGTTCCCCCTTCACTGGCCCTGTCCACGCCCCCTTCACTGGCCGCCGCGCTGGATGAGCTCGCGGAGGCGAACCGCCACGGCCCGGCGTTCCTGGTCGCGGGCGGCGGCGAGGTCCTGCTGCTCACCGACCCCGACCCGGTCCTCCTCGACGCGGTCATGCCGCCCGGCCACTCGCCGCGCTGGCGCGCCCTGGCCGCCTCGGTCCTGCAGGAGCTGCTGATGCCCCGCCTGTGGGGGATCAACGACGCCGAACCGGACGTCCAGATCGTGCACAACGATGCGGCCGCGGCGATCACCGAGGCCGACGAGACCGGCGGGACCGCGGTCATCTGCCCGTCGATGTCGACCTGGGATGTCTATGACGTGGCCGCGCGCGGCGAGCGCGTCCCGCGCAAGTCCACCTCGTTCGGCCCCAAGCCGCGGACCGGGCTGGTGATCAGGACGTTCGCTCAGGGCTGAAAGCCGTCGCGGACAGCCGGGCGGTTTCCAGACCCTTCTTGACGTGCGGGGCGTCGACCCCGCGGCTGCGCAGC
The DNA here is from genome assembly GCA_963834695.1 of uncultured Actinomycetota bacterium. GTDB lineage: Bacteria > Actinomycetota > Actinomycetes > Streptosporangiales > Streptosporangiaceae > JASHPR01. The sequence continues at coordinate 5,524 of CAWIDQ010000060.1, read as the reverse complement.
TCATGCTGCTGCATCAAGCCCTGCGGCAGCGTCGGGAGCCAGGTGACGCTCCACGCCCGCGCGTCCATCTCCGCCGCGCGCGTGAGGTCCTGCTCGAGGCCGCTGAAGGCCCTCTTGGCCGCCGCCCGCAGGCTGGCCCCGCTGAGGCCGAACGCGGCGGCCACGGTCACCAGGCTCGCCCACACCGCCTGCGTTCCCTTGGCGTTCGCGCTCACCACGTAGAGCAGCCCGCCGGTCGCGGCGAGGATGACCACCACCACCGGCCAGAACCGGCGCAGGATCCGCAGCCCCAGCATCCGGGTGCTGCGCAGGATCGACTCGCCGGCCTCGACCCACGCGTCCACGCTCGTCTGGCCGCTGATGTCGGTCTGGCCGGCGAGCAGCGCGTGCCAGGCCTGGCCCTGAGTCTGCAGGGCGGCCACGACCACCGGCCGGTCCCCCACCCAGCCGCCGGCCAGCCGCGACGCGTTGATGTCGGTCCAGTCCTGCCAGTTCTGCAGGGACCGGCTGACCGTGGGGGCCGACAGCGGCGGAAGCGTCGCGCTCGCCTTGGCCAGCCAGGCCTGCAGCGTGGCCAGCTGGGCCGGCTGAACTCCCCGAGACGGGCAGGTGAGCGGGGGCGGCGGCCGGGCTAGCCGCGCCAGCCGGAGCCAGGCCGGGCACCGCGGCCGGCGCGGCGGGCGAGGACTGGGGCCGCAGCGAACCGAAAAGCTGAGCCATCAGCCATCCCAGCGAGAACACCGCGCCTGGGGCCGGTTTCTGGGCCTCTGCCTTCTGGACCCCCGGTTTCTGGGCCTCTGCCTTCTGGTCCGCCCGGTTCTGGTCCGCCGGGTTCTGGTCTCCCGGTTCCCGGTTCTCCGGATTCTGGTGGCCGGCCGCGTCCTCCGACATGTGCCCTCCCCACCCTTATCATCCGCCCGTCGTCCTTTGGTCAGCGGCTGACCGTCCCCTTCCGGACATAGAGCTGCAGCGGGGCCCAGTTCCCGGTGACTGGGACAAAGTTAGCCCGGAAATACTCCCGAAGCTGCGGCGTCCAGGCGATCCGGTTCGGGGCGTATGAGGTAAGCAGCACGTACTGCGCGACCCCGAACGCCTGCCGCCATACCGCCGCCACGGCCGCCACCCGGCCGGCCGTGAGCGAGCTCTGGCCGTGGGCCAGCGCGTAGCTAGTGCCGAACCCATCCACCATGATCGAGCAGTCCGGTGCGGAGGAGACAAACCTGTCCATGGATATGAGCAGCGCAACCTCGTCGGACAGCACGCAGGCTCCGGGAGGGATCACCCGGTCCACGGCGGGCAGGGCGCTGGCGAAGGTCGGCGTGGGGCTGCTCTCGGCGCCGCCCGCCACGAACGGCAGCACGAGGACGGCCAGGCCGGCGCCGCGGCCGCGGACCGCCTGAGCCAGGTGGCCCGCCGCGCCGCCCCGCCGGACGACGCTGGCCAGCCGTCGAGGAGACGGGCCGCGGGCAGCGCGAACGCCATGGCCAGGAACGGCGCGAGGAACGCGGGGTAGTGATAGTAGAAATCGTCGGGAACCAGGAACGCGACGACGATCAGGGCCGCGGTGAGCACGCTGAACCACTCCAGCGGCGGCGGCCCGCGGTGGGTGACCCGGCAGGCCGCGATCAGCGTCCCGGCTACGGTCACGGCCAGGACGATGGCCGCTATCAGGTACGTGACCGTGGAGAGGTTCCAGGCGACCAGCCCGGTCAGGTACTGCAGCCGGTACCCCAGCGGGGTTCGCGCGTTGGTCCGGACGAGCTGGGCCACGATGACGCTGTCGTAGAAGCGCGCGGGGGCCAGGACGGCGAACGGGAGCACGGGGATCAGGAAAGCGGCCGCGGCGCCGGCCAGCAAGCGAGTGGTCCGCCTGGCTCGGTCGGCGCCGAGCAGGCACAGTGCGACGATCACGGCTACCGGGATGATCGCCCAGACCTTGATCGCGCCCGCGAAGCCGAGGGCCGCGCCCCCCCAGGCCAGCCTCCGGCCGCTGCTGGCCAGGCGGTCGCCGTCGAACACCGCGACCGCTCCGGCCAGGCAGAATACCGTCAGCCACGGCTCGAGCAGGACCGTGTGTGCGGCCTGCACGCTGCCCGGGTAGATCGCGATGACACCGCAGGTCACGATCGTCGCGAACACGCCCCGGTGCCGGACGAGCAGCCCGCCGAGCACCACGGCCGCCGCGCTGGCCGCCACGGTGAGAACCCGCGCGACCGCGATGGCCCCGGCCGTGCCGATCAGCGGGGACAGCGCCGCGGCCGGGATCGTCAGCAGCACGATCCCGGGTGGCTGCACGATGATGAAGTCCCGGTACGGCAGGATGCCGTGGATCAGCCGCAGGGCACTGCCGAAGTCCGTCCCGTCGTCGTAGTCGCCGACGCCGAGCAGGTGACCGGGCCGGAAGATCTGGAAGCCGCGGAGCCCCAGTGCGACCAGCGTGGCGGCCACGATGACCGCGCCGACCGGGGTGAGCGAGAACGGCAGCCGCCCCGGCCTCGCCGCAGCGCGGCGGGAGGAACCGGCGGCCGGGCGTACAGTCGTTCCGCTCACAGCTGGCTACTTCCCGCGGGCTTCGGGTGAAATCCGGCGACGGGGCAGAGCTGGCCCGGCCGGGCCTGTGGCAGCCGAACCGAAGCGTCTGTGCCCCGTCGCGATCGCCACCAGATCCTACCCGCTCGGTCTGCGAGGATGGGGCGCGTGAGCACCGCAGCATCCGGCCCCGGCGCCGCCGAAGCCGTGGTGGACCTGGGTCACGACGTGTACCAGATCGACACGTTCATGGCCGGGTACGAGCAGATCACCGCGGGCTACCTGATCCGCGGCGAGCGGCCGTGCCTGGTGGAAACCGGGACCGCGCCGTCGGCGCCGCTGGTCCGCGATGCCCTGGCCCGGCTCGGCGTCGGTCCCGCCGACCTGGCCACGATCGTGGTCACCCACATCCACCTGGATCACGCGGGCGGCACCGGTGACCTCGCCGGGATGTTCCCCGGTGCCCAGGTCGTGGTGCACGAGCGCGGAGCGCGCCACCTGGCCGACCCGGGACGGCTGATGGCCAGCGCGCGGGCGGTGTGGGGCGACGAGCTCGACCAGCTGTTCGGCACGCTGGCGCCGACCCCGGCGGAGCGGATCCGCGCCGTGGACCAGGCCGGCACGATCGACCTCGGCGGGGGCCGGCGCCTGGACAGCCACTACGCGCCCGGGCACGCCCGGCACCACATCGCCCTGATCGACTCGGTGAGCGGCGACCTGTACGTGGGGGACGCGGCCGGCGTCTACATCCCGGACACCGGCGACCTGCGGCCCCTGACGCCGCCTCCGGATTTCGACCTGGACACGGCCCTGGCGTCGTTGCGCACGTTCGCCGCGCTGCGGCCTACGCGGCTGCTGTTCAGCCACTACGGCCCGGTAGACGAGGTCACCGAGACGCTGGACCGCTCGGCCGAGGAGATCAACGTCTGGGTGGACGAGACCAGGCGGGCACGGAACCACGGCCTGGAGCTCGATCACGCGGTGGCCATGGTGGCCGAGCGGACCAGGCAGCGCTACGCGATCCTCCGCGACGACGCCGACCCGGCCATGGCCGAGAAATACGACCGGACCAGCAGCACCGCCGCCAATGTGGCCGGTATCTCGCACTGGCTGGACCGCCAGAACCCGGAACCGTAACGGGGGTTCGGCCGCTCTCATCGTCCGCCCGCGCCCCGGCCAGCCCTGATGCCTGGGGGATCACGGGCCGGCCGAGGAACTCTCCGTGAGCGGCTCCTCGGGCTCCCCGGGATCGTCCAGGTCGTCGAAGACCACCGGGTCAAGCTGCTCGAACCGCTCCGCCGCGTCGGTCTCATCATCGACGTCCGCGGCGGCGGCCCGGGCGAACCAGTCGCGAGCCTCGTCCTCGCGCCCTGCGTCGAGCAGAGCGTCGGCGTAGGCGTAGAGCAGCCGCACCGTTTCGGTCCCCGCCCGGCCGTTGGTCAGCTCGGGAATCTGCAGTGCCACTACGGCTGCCTCGGGGAGGCCCTGGTCCCGGCGGATCCCTGATTCCACGATCCGCAGCTCGATCGCGGTGGTCCGGTCGATGCCCTGCGACTCCGGGCCGGTGACCAGCTCAAGCGCGCGGTCCAGGCGGCCCAGGGCCCGCTCGCTGTCCGCCATCAGCGGCAGGTAACTTGCCCGGCCGGTCAGTCGCCGCGCGGCCCGCAGTTCGGTCAGCGCGTCCGCCCACTGGCCCGCATGATAGGCCGCGATCCCGGCCGTCTCGCGCACAATGCCGACCCGGGCCGCGAGCCGGCGCGCCGCCTGGGCGTGCCGGTAGGCCAGGGCCGGGTCCTCCTCAAGGCCTGCGGCTACCAGCCTGCGGGCCACCGCGTCGGCGAGGTCGCCGGGCAGGGTCCGCAGTTCGGCGCGTGCCTCCGGATCCAGCTGGTCGGCGGTGATGCTCACCGGAAGGTCGGGCCACCGGTCGCTCGCGGCGCCCGGGCCGGATTGCCGGGCCCGGGACCGGTCATCGCCGGCTGTCTGGGACCGGTTGGCGCCGGCTGCCCGGGACCGGTTATCGCCGGCTGTCTGGGACCGGTTGGCGCCGGCTGCCCGGGACCGGTCATCGCCGGCTCCCCGAGGCCGGCTGGGGCCAGCTCCCCGAGGCCGGCTGGGGCCAGCTCCCCGGGACCGGTTGGGGCCAGCTGCCCGGGACCGGTCATCGCCGGCTTCCCCGGATCGCGCCCGGCCCGGCGCTCCCCCGGTCCGTGGCCCGGACGCTGTCCGCCGGGCCGACTGCTCGCCTGGCCGCCGGTTGCTGGTCTCGTCGGAACTCGGCTGCGGCCTCGGCCGGTCCCGATGGCCGGGCCGGGGGCTCTCTGCCGCGTCACGCGTCCGGGACGAGCCCCTGGCCGGGCGAGCGGGCTTGCCCTCGCGCTCATCCGCACCGGAACCTGGCCCGCGCCGGGGTCCGGCAGGCCGACGGTCACGGTCCGGCGCGTCGGTGCGGCCACCGCCAGAACGACCACCCGTGCTCCCCGGGCGACCACTGTTACTGCCCGGGCGGCCACCCGCGCCCTTGGGGCGAGCGCCGTCAGTGCCGGAACGAGTCCCCGCGCTCCCCGGGCGACCACTGTTACTGCCCGGGCGGCCATCCGGGCCCTTGGGGCGAGCGCCGTCAGTGCCGGAACGAGTCCCCGCGCTCTTCGGACGGCCACTGGCGCTGCCCGAACGGCCACCCGCGCTCTTCGGACGGCCTTCCGCGCCGCCGGGCCGGGCTCGCCGCGCGCCCCGCGCGGCCGGTGCTGCCGTCCGGGCCGCCGCTGTTGCCGCTGCGTGGACGGCCGCCACCACTGCCCGAGCGGGCCACGCCAGTGCCGCCGGACGGGCGGCCGCCACCACTGCCCGCCGGACGGCCACCGCTGCCTGAGCGGGGCGCGGCGCTACCGCCGGTGCCGCCCGCCCGTCGTGGCGCTGTGCCTGGCCTGCCCGCACCGCTCTGGCCGACCCGGCCCTTCTGGCCAGCGCCGGAGCCGGACGCGCGCTGCCGTGC
>CAWIDQ010000059.1:7500-74327 GCA_963834695.1 uncultured Actinomycetota bacterium | reverse complement strand
GTTTTCCTACGAAGAGCCTCACAAAGCCGCCCAGTAACCCGGCGAACGCACCGAGGCGCCGCGGGAGATCCTCAAGTTCGCCGAGGCGCGACTTTAGCGGTTCTAAGTCCTTCAGGGGTTCGATGTGTTGCGCATTGAGCACTTGAGAAATCTTCTTGGCGAGGTATGGGGAGACCTTGACCTCGGCGCAGTGAAACCGCTGGCCGTGCATCGCTGGTTCCTCACCCTACCCTTGGCGCAAAAGACGAAGGCTCACATCAAGAGCGTCATGCGCCAGGTGTTCGAGTACGCGATGCTGTGCGAACTGTTCGAAATGCAGCGCAACCCGATGGACCTGATTCGTATTGAGGGCGGGACGCTGACCAATAAGGACCCGCTGATACTGGACGCCCGAGCAGTTCGGCGGATTGTTGCAGCAGATCGTCACCGAGCCTTACCGCACGATGATGTTGGTTGCAATGTGTCTCGGGCTTCGCCGCTCCGAGATTTCCGGCCTGAAATGGTCTGACTTCAACTGGGTAAACCGGCAGGTATTGATTCAGCGAAGCGTGATCGCCAACCGGGAAGATGCCGTGAAGACGAAGAAGAGCAAGGCGCGGCTACCGCTCGATCCGGCGCTCATCGCAGTGCTCGAGGACTGGCGGGCAATCTCGGAGTTCAAGGCTGACAGCGATTGGGTATGGGCATCCCCCTGGGTTGCAGGGGCCATGCCGTACTACCTGAACGCGGTGCAGCGCGACTACATCATCCCGGCTGGTAAGCGTGCAGGTTTGGGCGAATCCGTGGGCTGGCATACCTTCCGGCACACATACCGGACCTGGATGGACGCGAACGGTACGCCGCTCGGGATACAGCAGGATTTAATGCGGCACGCCAACATCACCATGACCACGAAGTACGGTAGCTCGATGGCCGAGGGGATGAGGGTTGCCAACAGCGCAGTAGTCAGGATGGCTATTCAGTGATTCGGCTAATTTGACCGCGTTGACCGCCATTTGCCTCTAAGTTGTTGAAAACATGGCGGAGAGACAGGGATTCGAACCCTGGGTACCCTTTCGAGTACACACGCTTTCCAAGCGTGCGCCTTCAGCCACTCGGCCATCTCTCCGCGCAGCACTGATTGTATGGTGCGGAGTCGTGGAACCGCAACCTGGCCGGCCAGGAGCGGATTGCCGTGCTCGATCAGGCTGCGGAAAATCTAGCCGATGCGGCCGGCTGAAGCCCGCTTAGAACGCTACCGCCCGAAGGAAAAGTTGGTCTTCGCACAGCCCCTCAGTCGCGGGCTTTGGTGAGATAGAAGCCATGTTTGCTCCCTATTCCTATCCTACATTGCGTCATATCCTACAATGTAGGACATGACCGCGCCGCATGAGTTCCGGGACCACCTCGTTCAGGGTGCGAAATAGCTGGAAATATCCAGGATGAGTTGCGTTAGTCCGGCGGCGTAGGCATCGATGGAGCCATCGCTGTTGGGCACGATCGCCAGGTTAGAGGTGACGGCGCCGTCGTAGGCATTCAAGGTCGACGCCAACGGCTGCGCTTGACCGTCGGGCCAGAGCGTCAGGTAGTCGAGCGGACCCGTCGGCGCCACGGTCGCGTTCAGCACGTAGGCCTGGGCGGCGCTGGGCACCTCGCACGGACTGCTCACCACGTTGACCGTAAGCTCGTCGCTGAACGCGCCGTTAGTCTGGCGAGTGTCCAGTACGCGGCAAGGGGCGAAGCTATACAACGACAGCGCACCGGAAGCGGCGGGCGCGAAATAGCCGTTGATGTCGATGACCAGGTCGGTGTTGTTGCCGTAGGGATAGACTTCGATATCGCCACCCTGGCCGGCGTTGACGATGGCGGCATTGGCGGTGACGGTTCCGGTGGGGGCATTCAGGGTAGAAACCACCGGCTGCGATAGACCCCTGGGCCAGGTAGTCAGATAGCCCAGCGGAGCCCCGTTCTGCGGGATGGCCGTGTAGTTGAAAGAGTAGGCTTGCGCCGTGCTGGGGATGTTGCAGGCAGTGGCCTGAAGGACGGGGAAGTCGCGGGTGTGCCCGTTGGTCAGGATGGGTCCGCCCAAGGGGCCGTCGGTATTTCGCGTGTCGACGACGCGGCAGGGCGTCAGCGGGAAGAACGCCAAGGTCGAACTGCTGGACGGCAGGAAATAGCCATCGATGTCGAGCAGAAGGTCGGTGGTGTTGGTGGCGTAAACGCTGACGGCCTCGCCGTCACCCGCCGGCACAATGGCGGCATTCGCTTTGACGCGTCCATCGTACGAATTGAGCGTGGAGATCAACGGCTGGGTCAGTCCGGTTGGCCACGCGGTCAGATAGCTCAAGCTGCCGTGAGGAACGGCGGTGACGTTGAGAGAATAAGCTGCCGCGTTGGAGGGAATGCCGGAACAGGGACCGCTGGGTATGGCGAAGCTGCGCGCGGCGCCACCCCCTTGCAGGGATGGACCGCCAAATGGGCCGGTCGGCCCGCGAGTATCTACTATGCGGCACGGCGTGACCGGGACGAATTGTAGTGCAACCGGGATATTGAAGATGGCGGTGGCAGTGCGGGCCGCGGTAACGGTGAGAGTACAGGTCAAGCCGAAGCTGAGATCGCAATTCTGCCAGCCGGTGAAGATGGAGCCTTGCGCCGGCGAAGCCGTCAGGGTCACCGGCTGACCGTCCCAGTAGTTGGCCGAACACGTGCTGCCGCAATTGATACCGCCGTCCGCACTGGTGACGGTCCCGCTGCCCGTGCCGGTCTTGGATATGGTCAAGGCGAACTGCTGGTTCTGCTCGATGTCGAACGGGGTATAGTGGTACCACCCCTCATAATTCCCAGCCACATCCGCGCTCATAGCGTTCACGGTATGCATGCCCGGCAGATAGACATAGAACGGGGCTGAATAAGTCTGCTCGGGACCACCGTCGATTTCGTAGTAGGTAGCGGCGACGCCGCTCAGGTTGTCCGTTGCCGTGAGCGTGATTAAGACTGGTCCGTCATAATTCCCGTCCGGTTGCAAGTTACCGCTTAGGGTGATTGTCGTTTGCGGTGGAATCACGTCGAGGCAAAGAGGTCCATACGAGGAAAGAGCGGAGTTACCGGCGTTGTCCCAGGCCCTGAACTTTGGCGACGTGGCAGCCCTGTTCTTCGATTTGGAGCGTGATCACGCCGTTGTCGCCATAAAACTGTGGGCCGTAAAAGTTGTTGCCCGCGCCGGGCGCAGGCTGGCTGTAAGGATTGCCCGGATCGGTATCCCAAGCTGCGCTGGAGCCCGCCGGCCCGTTGGGCAGATGATGGTTTCCGCCGGCATCCGTCAATGTCCATCTGATATCGGCAGCGTAGTTAAACCACTGATTTACTGGCGGCCCAGTGAATGAGGCCGAGGGACCATGGCCATCGCCGGCGAGGAAGTAGTTGATCATCCACGCGAACTGCAACATGTTGGCGGAGCCCCAGCCGGTTACGCGGTCGTAACCGGGAGAAGCGCAGAAGTAGCCCAGGTGGCTGTCCCGGGTGATGTCGTTGTTATTGCATCCGGCAGTAATGTCGTAAAAGGGATAGTGTGGGGCGGGTGGGGTGAGGCCTTCGCTATAGATATATGGGTTGGCGCTGCCCATGGGTGCGCACGGGGCCGATAGCGAGGAGCCGCAGGTATTGCCGACCAGGCCCTGAATGAACAGCAGGTAGGCGTTCTCCTGGGCGAAGAAGCCGGCCATCTCCGGCGTGGCAATGCTGGTGCCGCCGGTGGGTAGCAGTTGGCCATCCCAGTAAAAAGTTTTGCGGAGAGTTAACCCAGTCGGAGTTCAAGGCGACATCGGGGACGCTGCGCATATTGGAACTACATGCCGTACCACCTTGATAGCTGGTGGAGTTGACGACGCTGCAACCGCCGCCGGTCCCGCCATCGTTGTTGGAGCAGCCGTAAGGTCCGCCGGTCCAGGCGACCTCCTGGCCAAAGCTGGATGGGTAGGTGGAGAGCGACGTTCCGCCCACCGCGGTTACGTCGGGATCGGAGGCGGGATAGCTTACCGAAATGCGCTCGCAGCCGGTAGTGGAGCCGCCGTCCCCGGCCGCGGCCACCAGCGACCAGCCTTCGCCGATCATCTGATTGAAGACGCTGTGATACTCGTCGATGTTGCCGTCACCATCAATGTATTCCCCAATCCCCCAACTCATGTTCAGGACGCGCGCTTCGTCATCAGCCAGGGCGTGCTGCAACACGTCCAGCAGGACGTTTACGCCGTAGGTAGGGCCCTCGTAGACGTGGATCTCGGCGGTGCTGGCGGCGGAGGCGAAGCTATTGGACATGGCCGTGCTCCACTCCAGATCCAGCGTGGCCTCGGCGTTGCAGCATGGGGGAGTGCCGTCGACGAAATGCCGTTGCATGTTCGAAGCCAGGTAGGAGTAGGTGGCCAGGAAACCGGAGTAGTCGGAATCCCTGAAATCGCCCCAGATAGCGATGGCGATGGATGATTCCGGCGGCGAGTTGTTGGGATTGTTCAGCGGATTACAGCAGTGGCCCAGGTTTTGCAGTGCGACATAGTTGTAAGCGTAGGAGCTGTATAAATCCGTGGGGTCGTAGGCGCCGTTGGAGGAATCGTGGCTGACTCCCTTTCTGTGCGCTGCCATCGCGGCGTCCAGTTCCCGGCGGTCGCCGTCGCGTTGCAGGTGTGGGCCCAGGGCGTAGGCAGGTCCGGGAGAATAGACAGGATAGGAGGTGGTGTCCTTGATGTTGGAAGCGGAGTGTGCCACCTCAATGTTGTTGAGGCCGAGCACGGAGTGAATGACGTTGGCCAGCGCGGCGGGAATCGAAGGCCCGCGATCGTTGGAGAAATATGTGGACTCGTCGAGCTGGTAGGAGTTGATGCTGAGGGCCAGCGCGCTTTCGATGACGGCCACGGGAGCTTCGACATCGACCACTAAGCGATTGGGAAAACGTTGCGTGATGGTCAGGCCCTGGGCTTGCGCCCACGCTACTACCGCCTGCTCGTCTTGAGCGGACGGCGCGAAGCGCTGGTTCCATTCCGCCGCACTCAGATATTTGTGAAACAGCGGCGAGGCCGGGTCCTGTAGCTGGCGCAGGAACTGCTCTTCCTCGTCCATATGCGGCGGCTTCAGAGCCACAGACAGGCGCAGCATCTGCTGGGGGTTGTAAGGTCCAAGGTAATGGGCCGAACCATTGCGAACCGGGAGCGGCACGTGCGGGATGGAAACCGTCTGCTGGGCGGCCAGGCCGCCGGCCAGAGCGGCCATGAGCGCGATGAGAATGGCGCCACAAACGATGTATCGCGCCCGCCTCACAAAATGTGGAGACCTGGAAATACAGTGGTGCGAACCGCGGCCCTGCATGAGTGCAACCCCGGAATAGGATTCAAGTGTGGGAGCGAGTGCTGTTGTTGAGCTGGCCAGTCTGGATTATTTCGCTGTCTAGTTTTGAAAACAAGACATTTCTTTTGCGATGGATCTTTCGATTTCGGAAGTCGGGCAGCGAACCTGCATGCCAGGTGAGGACGACCGGGCAGTGGTTTAAAGTGTGCGTGAGAATCGTATGGTTCCCATGGTGTCTGAGCTGTAGCTGTACCGTCGCTCCGCGGCTGGGTTGTCCCGCTCGACCGCGGGCTCGCGAGGCGGTTGCGAAACCCTGTCGTCCCTACAGGACTCGGATCAAATCTCCCACTTGACCCAGCACTGCGCCTTCGGCTGCATGCTGGGCTAGACTATTTCGCGCCTACGGCGCACTTCTGGTTGTGGGGGTGTTTCACCGTTGCAACCGCAAACCGCATTTCGTAACAGCCTCTTACGCCCGCGGCTGACACAAATGTCGCGGATGCGCGGCTGGTTCTACGCCAAATGCGGCGGGCGGTTGCGGCGCTCAGCGCGAGTTGCGGCCACGACAACGACACCAAGGACACAGCACAGTTGTCACGCAGACTCTTTAACGATCCCACCCAGGCTGGTCGTGCCCGGGTGGGTGTCAGGAGGGAAGCGCCGAACTGCACCGCAATTTTCGCCGCCTATTGAGCAGGTTTCCAGAAGGAGGGATCGGCCTTAATCCACTGATCCGGCACATAGCTCATCTTTGGGTTGAACATGAATAAGTTGTTTTGACTGGTGTCGATACAAGCTGCGGCGAGCTCGCCCGCTTTCTTCATCCAATCTTCGCCCATTGCGCCCATGAATTTTTTGGAGTCGAGGAAGTTCTGGTCTACCTCGCCGGCCGATTTCATGGGAGTGATAAACGCATACACGCCGCCATTGTTGGTGCCATAGACACTTTCATAGGCGGCCCAGTGCGCACCGGGCACAGTCTTTTCGTAGCCGTTGACGTACATCTTCACCAGCGTGTCCCATTCTTTCTCGTGTCCGGGACGAATTTTGAAGCGCTGGATTTCGAAGTAGCGCATCTGCCCGATATTGACCGGCGCGCGCAGGCTGTAGTCCTCACGATAGACGTAGGCGCCGACTGTCAAGAAGATTCGAGCAGTCTCGCCATCCGCTATGGCGGCGCGATCTACGGCCGCCGAGAGCATGGCATTCTTCTGGGTAGCCATGGCGTCCTTCTCCCATGCCGCGAAGGAATCGTAGCCAACGAAAAACAGCGAGCGCGGCGCGCCCGTCAGGGAATCCATTGCCAGATAGTGAGTAGGCCAATTCGCAGCCTGGAAAGCCTGCACAAATCCGCTCTCGGTCGCCTGATGCGGGCTGCCGGATTTGCCCGGCTTCAGATATTCCACGATGACCTGGAGTACTTTGGGCGGCGCCGTCACTCCGCTGGACATATCCTGCGCCGCAACCGTTCCAATGCCGCCGAACAGCAGGCAGATCCCCAACAATGACCCGGTAAGGGTTTTCATAGAAACAAGCCTCCAACGTTGATTTGACTAAGAAGATGCCGAGCCGCAGAAGAGTATTAGCGAATGACAGCGAGAGCCGCTAAAAGAAAGGTGATGATTGGAGCAGAGGTAATCGTAACCGCTTTCCAACATTCGTCAAGCCCACATCAGTGCACGGCGATGGGCACGACGGTGGTTTTGCCTACACCACGTTCGCAACGCGCCGTCGCAGTCGGTCCAGGCCCAGAACTTCTCCACGATCCAGGCGCACAGCCCGGCCGGGGAGTCGTCCAGCCCGTAGCCCACGGTCTGCGGCCGGGTCGACTGCTCCTTGAAGTAGCCCGAGTCCCAGTCGTTGTAGTGGTTGATCGTGGCCAGCGCGGCCTGCTCCCGCTCGGTCAGGTCGCCGGCGTCCGGGCCCGGGAACGCGATCGGCATGTTGAGGTGGATGCCGGCCAGGTGCCCGGGATGGCGCATGCCGAGCGCGGTCGTGACCTGGGCTCCCCAGTCACCGCCCTGGGCCGCGTAACGCGGGTACCCGAGTCGGCCCATGAGCTGGTCCCAGGCGTCGGCAATGCGCCCGGTGCCCCATCCGGGCCGGTCCGGCTGGCCGCTGAAGCCGTAGCCGGGCAGCGACGGGCACACCACGTGGAAGGCGTCGGTAGCGTCCCCGCCGAATGCCACCGGGTCGGCGAGGGGCTCGATGACCTTGCCGAACTCGACGACGGAGCCCGGCCACCCGTGCGTGATCACCAGCGGGAGCGCGCCCGGGTGCGGGGAGCGCGCGTGGATGAAGTGGATGTCGACGCCGTCGATCCCGGTCCGGAACTGGGGGAAGCGGTTGAGGCGGGCCTCCGACGCCCGCCAGTCGTATTCCTCCAGCCAGTACTCGCACAGCGCGCGGGTGTAGGCCAGCGGGATCCCCTGGGACCAGTCGTCCACGGTCTCGCGCCCCGGCCACCGGGTACGGCGCAGCCGCTCGCGCAGGTCGTCGAGGTCGGCGTCGGGGATGTCGATGCGGAACGGGATGACGTGATCGTTCATGGACCCAGCATGGCGCGAGACCGCCGGCGGCCGCGCGGGCAGCCCGTCACCAATCCGGCGCCCAGACCATCGTCCGCTTGACGCTGGCGTCCTCGAGGTCGGCGAGCACCGGGACATCCCTGGCGTCGAGAACCCGGAACCGGTGCCGCGGCAGGAACGCCCGGCCGATGTCGCCGGCCAGCACCGACGCGCCGCGGGCCGTGGCCCGCTCGAGGAACCCCAGCACGCGCCCGGCCAGCTCCCTCGAGTACCAGACATCGCCGGCCAGCACCACCTGGGTGCCGTCGCCGTCGCCGTCGAGGACGTCGCCGACGATGACCGGGACTGGCACACCATTGGCCCGGGCGTTGAGCCTGATCGCGGCGACGGCCAGGGCGTCGATTTCGCTGGCCGCCACCGCGGCCGCGCCCGCCATCACGGCCGCGATCGCGACCAGGCCGGAGCCCGACCCGAGGTCCAGGACGCTGCGGCCGGCCACGAGACCGGGGTGGTCGAGCAGGTAGCGCGCCAGCGCCTGCCCGCCCGGCCAGGCGAAGGCCCAGAACGGCGGCGGCTGGCCGGCCCCGCGCTCGTCCTCCGTCCGCTGCCACAACCCCAGCGCGTCCCCGGCGAGGTGCAGCCGGATCTCCTCGACCTGGGGAACCGGGCGCAGCGGGCACGCCGACCGCACGAAGGACTCCGGGTCGGCCGTCTCGGCGGGCTCAGCGGGCACCCTTGTATGCTCTCAGCGAGAGCGGCGATGACGGCGCTGGCGGGGCGAGCCGGGACCAGGCGAGCCACGCCAAAGTGAAGTCTTTATCACATCCGCCTCACGGCCCCCCGCAAGATGCCACCCAGACCGGTATTAGCTGGTATACAACAGCGCAGGTGCAGTCCGCCCGCTGGGTCACCGGGCAGCGAAGCTAGGGGGTCGAGGTTTTGTCCGGACTGGGACTACTCCGCTGGCGGATCGTGGCGCTCGCGGCAGCCATCGTCGCGCTGCTGGCCGGCGGCACGTGGTTCGCCTTGACCAGGGCGTCAGCGCAGGGCCAGGACAAGGACCAGGCCGCGCAGCAGGCGGCGTCCCGGCATCCGCACCAGGCATCCGCCCAGCCCGAGACCGTGGTGTCGGTCACGCCCGCGGCGCACACCCGCGGCGTCAACGGCGCCAGCCCGGTCCAGGTCGTGTTCTCCGCCCCGCTGGCCGCCGACTCGCCGATGCCGACGCTGACCCCGGCGGTCGCCGGCAGCTGGCAGCGGGTCAGCCCCAGCACCGTCCAGTTCGTCCCCGCCCAGGGATACCCCGAGCTGACCCGGGTCCGGGTCGTGATCCCAGCCGGGACCGCGGGCGTCCGGTCGGCCAGCGGCGGGCTGCTGGCGACGCAGGTCGTCGACAAGTTCTGGACCGGCGCGTACAGCACGCTGCGGCTGGAGCAGCTGCTCGCGCAGCTCGGCTACCTGCCGCTGGACTGGTCGCCGGTCACCGGCAACCTGGCGGTCGCGTCGGGCAACGCCAACGCCCAGCTCAGCGCGGCCTACAGCCCGCCGCCCGGGACGTTCACCTGGCAGCCCGGGTACCCGTCGGAGCTGCAGAATTTCTGGCAGCCCGGCCAGTCCAACCTGATCATCACCGGCGCGGTGATGGCGTTCGAGTCCGACCACGGCCTGACCATGGACGGCCAGGCCGGGCCCGCGGTCTGGCACGCGCTGCTGAACGCGGTGGCCGCGGGCGACAACAACACGCACGGCTACACCTACGCGCTGGCCAGCGAGGCCAGCCCGGAGACCCTGACCGTCTGGCACGACGGCCAGGTGATCCTGCGCACCCTGGCCAACACCGGCATTCCCGCCGCGCCCACCGCCGTCGGCACCGCCCCGGTGTACCTGCGGTACAGCTTCCAGATCATGAAGGGCACCAACCCGGACGGAAGCCACTACGCGGACCCGGTGTCCTGGGTGTCGTACTTCCGGTCCGGCGAGGCCGTGCACTACTTCCCGCGGGGCTCCTACGGCTACCCGCAGAGCCTCGGCTGCGTCGAGCTGCCGTACGACCAGGCGCACTCGTATGGCCGTACATGACCTACGGCACGCTGGTCACCGTCGCCGCGCCCTGACCGCCGCAGGCGGGCGCCAGGGGGATACGCGGGGCGCGCGCCTGCGCGCGCGTCGATAGCATCGAGGGCACCGGGGAGCGCGGGGGAGAGCCGCCGCGCCATCCAGCAGCCAACGACAGGAGTCAGCCGTGCCAGCCGACAAGCTTCAGATCACCCTCGCCGGCCGCGAGCACGTGGTGGAAGCGGGCACGACGGCCGGGCAGGCGCTCGGCGGCCCCGGCGGGCTCTCGTCCCGGATCCCCAACGGCGCGGTGCGGGGCGACGCGGTGATCGCGGCGCGGGTCAACGGCGAGCTGCGCGACCTGGCCTGCCCGCTGGCCGACGGCGACACGGTCGAGCCGGTCGAGATCGGCAGCGCCGACGGGCTGGCCATCCTGCGGCACTCCACCGCGCACGTGATGGCCCAGGCGGTGCAGGACCTGTTCCCCGAGGCCAAGCTCGGTATCGGCCCCCCGATCGAGAACGGCTTCTACTACGACTTCGACGTGCCGTCCGCGTTCGGGCCCGAGGATCTCAAGGCCATCGAGCAGAAGATGCGCCAGATGGTGAAGCAGGGCCAGCTGTTCTCGCGGCGGCCGGTCACCGACGCGAGGCGCGCGCCGAGCTGGCCGGCGAGCCCTACAAGCTGGAGCTGATCGGGCTCAAGGGCGGCCAGCCCGGCCATCCCGGGGCCTCGACGGCGCCGACCGAGGTCACGCCGAGGAGTCGGTCGAGGTCGGCGGCAGCGAGCTGACCATCTACGACAACCTCGACCGGGCCACCGGCGAGCGGCTCTGGAAGGACCTGTGCCGCGGCCCGCACCTGCCGAGCACCCGGGAGATCCCGGCGTTCAAGCTCATGCGCACCGGCGGCGCGTACTGGCGCGGCAGCGAGAAGAACCCGCAGCTGCAGCGCATCTACGGCACCGCCTGGCCGTCGCGCGAGGCGCAGGACGAGTACCTGACGATGCTGGCCGAGGCCGAGCGGCGCGATCACCGGCGGCTCGGCGCCGAGCTCGACCTGTTCTCGTTCCCCACCGAGATCGGCAGCGGGCTGCCGGTGTTCCACCCCAAGGGCGGGATCATCCGGCGGGTCCTGGAGGACTACTCGCGGCAGCGGCACGTGGAGGCCGGCTACGAGTTCGTCAACACCCCGCACATCACCAAGTCCGAGCTGTTCGAGACCTCCGGGCACCTGCAGTGGTACGCCGAGGGCATGTTCCCGCCGATGGAGCTGGAAGGCGCGAAGTACTACGCCAAGCCGATGAACTGCCCGATGCACATCCTGATCTACGCATCGCGCGGGCGGTCCTACCGCGAGCTGCCGCTGCGGCTGTTCGAGTTCGGCACCGTGTACCGGTTCGAGAAGTCCGGGGTGGTGCACGGCCTGACCCGGGCCCGCGGCTTCACCCAGGACGACGCGCACATCTTCTGCAGGCCCGACCAGCTCGCCGATGAGCTCGCCTCGCTGCTGGCGTTCGTGGTGGGCCTGCTGCGCGACTTCGGGCTGACCGAGTTCGAGGCCGAGCTGTCGACCCGGCCGGAGAAGTTCGTCGGCGAGGTGGGGGAGTGGGACGAGGCCGAGGCGGCGCTCAAGCACGCGCTGGACGTCTCCGGGCTGCCGTACGTGATCGCCGAGGGCGAGGGCGCGTTCTACGCGCCCAAGATCGACGTGCACGTCCGGGACGCGATCGGCCGGCGCTGGCAGCTGTCCACGCTGCAGGTGGACTTCCAGGAGCCGGGCCGGTTCGGGATCGAGTACCAGGCCGCCGACGGGACCAGGCAGCGCCCGTACATGATCCACCGGGCCCTGTTCGGGTCGATCGAGCGGTTCTTCGGGATCCTGCTCGAGCACTACGCGGGCGCGTTCCCGCCCTGGCTGGCCCCGGTTCAGGTGGTCGGCATCCCGATCGCCGACGCGCACGTGCCGTACCTGGAGGACGTCGTGGTCCGGCTCCGGGAGCAGGGGATCAGGGTCGAGGTCGACACCGGCGACGACCGGATGCAGAAGAAGATCAGGCACGCCCAGCAGCAGAAGGTGCCCTACATGCTGCTGGCCGGGGACGACGACGTGGCCGCGGGCGCGGTCTCGTTCCGCTACCGCAGCGGCGAGCAGAAGAACGGGGTTCCGGTGGGGCAGGCCGTCGCCGAGATCGTGGACGCGGTCACGCGGCGCATCCAGGTCTGATCCAGTCGGCTCTGATCAGGTCCAGCGGCACGTCGCCGTCATACGTACCGCAATCGCCGCTAAGCGGATGTCTGACCGCCATGACGCGCGGTAGTTCTGGGCGGCCGGAACCGGACCTTTGTCGGCTTCGCACATAGTTCGCATGTATCGGGACTAGACCTTTCGCTCTCCAACTAGCACCCTAGATAAGGGCGGACGAGCGGTCGTGCAGGCTAGGGGGCGCACCGGTGACCGATCGGCAGGATCTGCGGTGACGGGTGAGGTGGCGGGGCCACCTGGTCAGGTGGCCGGGCCCGCGGCGGCGCGCGCCGAACCCGGCTCGGTCCCGCTCGACGTGGAGGCGTACCAGGCGGTGACCGCCCTGTTCGCCCAGCACTACCGGACCCTGGTGGGCCTGGCGGCGTTCCTGATCCGGGATACCGCCATGGCCGAGGAAGTAGTCCAGGAGTCGTTCGTGGCCATGCACTGCGGCTGGAGCCGGCTGAGGGACAGCGACAAGGCGCTGCCGTACCTGCGGCGGTCCGTGGTCAACCGGTCCCGTTCCGTCCTGCGGCACCGGATGGTCATCGACAAGAACGCGCCGAAACCGCCGCCGGACATGCCGAGCGCGGAGCAGGGCGCGATCGCGCAGCTGGAACGCTCCGCGGTCGTCGAAGCGCTGCGCGCGCTGCCGTTACGACAGCGTGAGGCGCTCGTGCTGCGGTATTACGCTGACCTGTCCGAGGCCCAGATCGCCGCGGCCATGGGCATCAGCACGGGCGCGGTCAAGAGCCACACCGCGCGGGGCATGTCGGCGCTGCGCAGCGCGCTGGAGAGCCAGGCGTGACCGATCCCGATTTTGATCATGCTGAGCTGCTGCGCCGGGCCCTGCACGCCGAAGCGGACTCCATAGAGCCCGCC
The DNA here is from genome assembly GCA_963834695.1 of uncultured Actinomycetota bacterium. Lineage (GTDB taxonomy): Bacteria > Actinomycetota > Actinomycetes > Streptosporangiales > Streptosporangiaceae > JASHPR01. Next base: position 61,306 of record CAWIDQ010000059.1, on the reverse strand, counting down.
GGGGACGGCCTGGAGCGGATCCGCGCCCGGCTGACCACGCCGCGTTCGGCGCCCGTCGCCTGGATCATGGCGGCGTCCTCCGCGGTGACCCGCTGGACGCGGGGCGGGCTGGAGTCGGCGCGGACGTGGCTGGGGGCGGCGCCCGGCACCGCCCGTGAGCGATCCCGGGCCGCGCCACCGGGCCCGCCGCCCGGGCGGCTGCGCCTGGCGCGGCATCCCGCGGTGGTCGCGGCCGCCGCCGTCCTCGCCGCGGCCGTGGTCACCTTCGCGCTGGCTCCGCTGCCGCGGCAGGCGGCCGCCCAGGCTGTCGCGCTGATCTGGTCCTTCGATGGCGGCGGGTCGGTCGGCGCGGCCAGCGGCCCGGCCGTGACCGGTCACGGCACCAAGCCCGGCGCGCCGGGCACCACCGGCGCCGCGCACGGCCAGCACGGTCATCAGAACACGGTGTCCGGCCACTGCGCGGCCAGCGCGCCCGCCTGTACGAGCCCGGGCGCGTGCCCGCGCCCCGCGGCCAGCGCCAGCCCGTCGCCTAGCCCGAGCCCGTCACCCAGCCCCAGCCCCAGCCCGAGCCCGTCGCCGAGCCCCGGCGCGTCCGGCTGCCCGACTCGGTCGGCCACCCCGACGCCGACGCCGACGCCGACGCCCACCCCGACGCCGACGCCGACGCCTACCCCGACGCCGACGCCTACCCCGACGCCTACCCCGACGCCGACGCCCACTCCGACATCGACGCCGGCGCCGACGGTCGGCGCCACGTCGAGCCCGGCTACCTCTGCGTCGAACCCCGCATCAGGATCAGCGGATAGCACCGCGCCCTGACCGCCCCGGGCTGGGAGTGTCGGCCGGGCCGCGCGGAGCCGCCCCTATGCTGCATCCATGCCAGCAGCCGATTCCGACGAACCGGTCCGGCCGGGTGAGGGCGCCCATCCACGCCAGGGATCCATGCGGGACACCGGTGCCCCGCAAGACGGGGCCGGGATCCCGGACGGGTTCCAGCGCCTGTGGATGCCGCACCGGATGGCCTACATCAAGGGCGAGGGCAAGCCCGAGGGAACCGACGCCGGCGATGGCTGCCCGTTCGACCGGATACCGAAGCTCAGCGACGCCGACGGCCTCATCGTCGCCCGCGGCGCGCTGGTCTACGCGGTGCTCAACCTGTACCCGTACAACGCCGGGCACCTGATGATCGTCCCGTACCGGCACGTGGCCGACTACACCGAACTCGACCCGGACGAGACCGCGGAGCTGGCCAGCTTCACCAAGACAGCCATGACCGTGCTCCGGGCCGCGTCCGGCGCCCACGGCTTCAACATCGGCATGAACATGGGCTTTGTGGCCGGGGCAGGCATCGCCGGGCACCTGCACCAGCATGTCGTGCCGCGGTGGGGCGGCGACAACAACTTCATGCCGGTCATCGGGCACACGCGGGTACTGCCCCAGCTGCTGGCCGACACCCGCGTGATGCTCGCCGAGGCGTGGCCCCGCCCCTGAGTCAGCCCTGCTTGGAGGCGCTCACCACCTTCTCGGCCAGGTGCGACGGCAGCGGCTCGTAGCGCAGGTAGGAGCGGGTGAACGAGCCGGTGCCCTGCGACATCGACCGCAGGTCGATCGCGTACCGGGTGATCTCGAGTTCCGGTATCTCCGCCTTGACCAGGGTCCTGGCCCCGGGGACCGGCTCGGTGCCGAGCACCCGGCCGCGGCGTGACGACAGGTCGGACATCACCGCGCCCACGTAGGCGTCGGGAACGAGCACTGACACCTCGTCCACCGGCTCGAGCAGCAGCACCCCCGCCTTCTCCGCCGCGTCCCGCAGCGCGGCCCGGCCTGCCTTCTGGAACGCCATGTCGGAGGAGTCCACCGAGTGCGCCTTGCCGTCGAACAGCGTGACCCTGATGTCGACCATCGGGTAGCCGGCCAGCACGCCCTGCTCCATCTGAGCCCGGACGCCCTTCTCCACCGACGGGATGAACTGCCGCGGCACCACGCCGCCGACGATCTTGTCGACGAAATCGAGGCCGCTGCCGGACGGCAGCGGCTCGACCTCGATATGCGCAATCCCGAACTCGCCGTGCCCGCCGGTCTGCTTGACGTTCCGGCCCAGGCCCTGCGCCTTGCCGGCGACGGTTTCGCGCAGCGGAACCCGCAGGTCCGCGGTTTCCACGGCGACCCCGTAGCGGCTGGACAGGCGGTCGAGGAGCAGGTCGACGTGGGCCTCGCCCATGGTCCAGAGTACGAGCTGGCGGGTCTCGGGGTTTATCTCCAGGCGCAGCGTCGGGTCCTCGGCCACGAGCCTGGCCAGCGACTGCGACATCTTGTCCTCGTCCGCCTTGGACTTCGCGGTGATGGCCACCGGCAGCAGCGGCTCCGGGTTCGACCACGGCTCCATCAGCAGCGGGTTGTCCTTGTCCGACAGCGTGTCGCCGGTCTCCGCGCTGGCCAGCTTGGCCACGGCGCAGATGTCCCCGGCGGCGCACTGCGAGATCGTGCGCTGCTGCTTGCCGAGCGGCGAGGTCAGGGCGCCGATCCGCTCGTCCTGGTCGTGGTCGGCGTGACCCCGGTCCGCCCGGCCGTGTCCCGAGACGTGCACGGTGGCGTCCGGGCGCAGCGTCCCGGAGAAGACCCGCACCAGGCTGATCCGGCCCACGTAGGGGTCTGAGGTGGTCTTCACGACCTCGGCCAGCAGCGGCCCGCGGGGATCGCTCGACAGGCCGCTGACCGGCTTGCCGTCCGGCGTGGTCACCGCGGGCAGCGGGCGCTCGTCCGGGGCCGGGAACGCCTGCGTCATCACCTCAAGCAGCTCGAGCATGCCGATGCCTTGCGGCGCGGCCGCGGCCAGGACCGGGTAGAAGCTGCCCTGGGCGACGGCCTTCTCCAGGTCCTCGATCAGTACCTTGGCGTCGATCGCCTCGCCGGACAGGTACCGGTCCATGAGGCTCTCGTCCTCGCTCTCCTGGATGATCGCCTCGATCAGCGCGCTGCGCGCTTCCTCGATCTGGTCCGCGTCGGCCGGGTCTGGGTCGTGCTCCTCACGGGAGCCGCCTGAGTAGTCGAAGAAGCGCTCGGACAGCAGCCCGATCAGTCCGCGGACGCCGCCCTGGGCGTCGTTGACCGGCAGGTACAGCGGGGCGACCGAGTCGCCGAAGGCCTCCCGGCAGGAGGCCAGGGCCTCGTCGAAGTCCCCGCGCTGGTGGTCGATCTTGGTGATGACGACCGCGCGCGGCATGCCGACGGCGGCACACTCGTCCCACAGCATCTGGGTCAGGCCGTCCACGCCCTCGGTGGCGGCGACCGTGAACAGGGCAGCGTCCGCGGCGCGCAGGCCGGCCCGCAGGTCCCCGGTGAAGTCGGCGTAGCCGGGGGTGTCCAGCAGGTTCACCTTGACCCCGCCGTACGTCACCGGCGCCAGGGTCAGGTTGACCGAGCGCTGCTGCCTGACCTCGACCTCGTCGAAGTCGCTCACGGTCGTCCCGTCCTCGACCCGCCCGGCACGCTGGATCGTCCCGGTGCTGACGAGCAGGGCCTCGACCAGGGTGGTCTTCCCCGCGCCCGAGTGGCCGACAAGCACGACGTTGCGGACGTTATCGGGCTGGCCGGCCGCGGATGCCCTGCCCGCGGCTCCTGAGGTGCCCGTCTTTTCCGCCATCCGATCGCCTCCTGGTTAGCTCTGTTTGGCTGCTGCACGACCAGCCTTTACCTGCCGGTTCCGGATCACAAGTCCTGAGCCGGAATCGCCCGTATCGCAGCGGGCCCGCGGGCACCGCGTCAGGGCAGCGGCGAACCGCCCGCCAGTAGGATCAGACGGCCATGCTGAAAGCGCTCCGCCCGTTCCTCGCCCGGCTGCTGGACCCGGTGGTCGGCGCGCTCGCGCATACCCCGATCACGCCCAACGCTCTCACGATCATGGGCAACGTCGGGATGTCGGCCGGGGCGCTCGCGCTGTACCCCACCGGCCACCTGTTCGCCGGGACTATGGTCTGCTGGTTTTTCGTTACCGCCGACATGCTGGACGGGGCCCTGGCGCGGGTCAAGGGGACGACCGGCGTGTTCGGGGCGTTCCTGGACTCCACCCTCGACCGGGTCGGCGACGCGTCGGTGTTCGCCGGGCTCGCGATCTGGTTCCTGCTCGGCGGGCACAGCAGGCTGCTCGCCGGGGTGGCGCTGTTCTGCCTGGTGGCCGGCATGCTGGTGTCGTACGCGAAGGCGCGCGCCGAGGGCCTGGGGCTGCGCTGTGACGTGGGTCTGGCCGAGCGGACCGAGCGGCTGCTGATCGCCCTGGTGGCCGCGGGGCTGGCCGGGCTGGGCGTACCGTATGTGCTTCCCGCAGGCCTATGGGTGCTGGCGGCGGCCAGCGCGTTCACGTTCGGGCAGCGGGTTCTCGCCGTGCGCCGGGAAGCCGCGGCAGTCGTGGGAGCCGACGCGCGAGGAGGTAGCGGATGCCCGGAGTGAAGGACCGGCTGGTCACCGCCGGCTACGGCCTCGGCTGGTCGGTCGTCCGCTGGGTGCCCGAGTCCTGGGCCCGGTCGGCGTTCCGGGCCGCGGCCGACATCGCCTGGCGCCGCCAGGGACCGCGCGTCCAGGTCCTGGAGGGAAACCTGCGCCGGGTGCTCGGCCCCGACGCCACCGGGGCCGAGCTGCGGGCGCTGTCCCGGGAGGCGATGCGCTCCTACGCCCGGTACTGGCTGGAGATCTTCCGGCTGCCGGTGATCCCGGTGGAGCGCCTGGTCGCCGAGACCGACGCCTCGGGAGACGTCTGGGTCGCGCTGGACTACCTCAAGGCGGGCCGCGGCGTGATCTTCGCGCTGGGGCACATGGGCAACTGGGACCAGGCGGGCGCGTGGATCATCCATGAGGGCGCGGGCTCGTTCACCACCGTGGCGGAGCGGCTGAAACCGGAGTCGCTCTACGACGAGTTCGTGGCGTTCCGCGAGAGCCTGGGCTTCGAGATCCTGCCGGCCAGCGGCAGCACCGTCAGCGCGTTCGCGATCCTGTCCGAGCGACTGCGGGCCGGCAAGCTGGTGTGCCTGGTAGCCGACCGGGACATCGCCGGCTCCGGCCTCGAAGTGGATTTCTTCGGCGAGAAGGCCCTGATGGCGGTCGGTTCCGCGGCGCTGGCCGAGCGGACCGGGGCGGCGCTGTTTCCTGCGATCCTGTTCTATGAGGGTGACCGCTGGGGGATCTTCGTCGACAAGGAGATCCCGGTGCCCGCGGAAGGGAACAGGAAGCAGAAGGTGGCGGCGATGATGCAGGAGCTCGCGCGCAGCTTCGAGGCAGGCATCAGGGCGCATCCGGCGGACTGGCACATGCTGCAGCGGGTGTTCGTCGCCGACCTCGACCCGGAGCGGCTGGCCGCGACCGCCGGGGCGGCGGCAGGCGGGATCGAGGCGGCCGGGGCTGAGGCAGGCGGCGCTGAGGGGACGGGCGGGACAGGGGGGGCCGGCGGGACAGGGGGGGTCGGCGGGTGAAAATCGGCTTGGTCTGCCCGTACACCTGGGAGGTTCCGGGTGGCGTGCAGGAGCACATCCGGGGCCTGGCCGAGGCGCTGATCGATCTCGGCCACCAGATCTCGGTGATCTCGCCCGCGGATGACGACGCGCCGCTGCCCGGCTACGTGGTCGGGGCCGGCCGGCGCGGTGCCGGTCCCGTACAACGGGTCGGTCGCCCGGCTCGCGTTCGGCTTCCTGTCCGCGAGCCGGGTGCGCCGGTGGCTCAGGGAGGGCGGCTTCGACGTCCTGCACGTGCACGAGCCCGCCGCGCCGAGCCTGTCGCTGCTGGCTTGCTGGGTGGCCGACGGGCCGATCGTGGCCACGGTGCACACCGCGATCCCGCGCTCGCGCGCGATGCACGCCGCCGAGCCGATCCTGCAGTCGGCCCTGGAGAAGATCAACGGCCGGATCGCCGTGTCCGAGGCGGCGCGCACCACGCTGGTCGAGCACTTCGGCGGGGACGCGGTGCTGATCCCGAACGGCGTCCCGGTCCGCAAGCTCGAGAAGGCCGATCCGCTGCCGGGCTGGCCGGGCCCGGGCGGCGCGCTCGGCTTCCTCGGGCGGATGGATGAGCCGCGCAAGGGCTTCGCCGTGCTGCTGCGGGCCTTCGAGCTGCTCGCGGAGGAGCGGCCGGAGCTGCGGCTGCTCGTCGCGGGCCCCGGCGACGCCGACGAGGCCCTGGCCAGGATGCCGGCCAGCCTGCGGGACCGGATCGTGATGCTGGGCCAGGTCAGCGACGAGGACAAGATCCGCGTCTATCACTCGGTGGACGTGTTCTGCGCCCCCAACACCGGCGGTGAGAGCTTCGGCATCGTGCTGGCCGAGGCCATGGCGTCGGGCGCCCCGATCGTGGCCAGCGACCTGGAGGCGTTCCGCCAGGTACTGCACCGCGGCGAGGCGGGTGAGCTGTTTCCGACCGGGAGCGCGGAGGGGCTGGCTGCCGCGGCCGCGCGGCTGCTGGACCAGCCCGAGCTCGCGGGCGGCCCGCTCGGCGGCCGCGTCCGCGGCGGTACGCGCCTACGACTGGCCGGTGGTGGCCCGGGACGTGGTCCGCGTGTACGAGGCCGTGGTGCCCGGCGCCGGGCGCGTCGCTGTGGCCCTGGTACCGCCGGTGGTGATCGCGACCATCCTGCTGGTGATCGTGGTCTGGTCGCGATCATCGGCGTGTACGTGTCCTGGCCCGCGGGCCGGCTGGACCGGCTGCACGCCCGGGTGGAGGCCGCCAGCGCTCGCGCTGGACGCCGCCCTGGTGCGGCGCAGCTCGGTAGCGCTGGAGCTCGCGGCATCAGGCCTGCTCGACCCGGCCACCAGCTTGCTGCTGGCCGCCGTGGCGCACGACGCCAGGTCGGCCCTGGACGGCCCGGAGCTGGCGCAGAGCGACCTGACCCGCGCGCTGCGCGCCGTGTTCGGCCAGCCCGGCTTCCGTAGCTCGCTGAACGGCGTGGACGGCGCCGAGGAGCTGCTCACCGAACTCGAGAGCGCGGCCCACCAGGTGTTCCTGGCCAGGAAGTTCTACAACGACGCGGTCGCGGCGACCCGGGACGCCCGACGCCGGTCGCTGGTCCGGCTGCTGCGGCTGGCCGGCGGGGCCCCGCTGCCGGAGTTCTTCGAGATCGACGATTCCCTGGTCGGGACCGGCGAGGTCGGCCAGGGGGCCGACATACCGCACCTCACCGGCTGACCGGCGCAAGCTGGCCGGACGCCCGGGACGCGGCGGTCATCCGACCCGGGCCGGGCGCCCGGACCGCGCCGGCCGACGCCGGGCCGAGCCGCCTGATCGCGCCTGGCCAGCGCCTACCATGGGGGCATCGATGGATGACGATCGAGCGAGGTGGCCGTGCCAGTCCCAAAGTTCTGCCAGTTCTGCCAGTTCCGCCGGTCCCGCGAAGGCCGCCGGCGCGGTAGCCGAGACCGGGACATCGCGCGTCAAGCGGGGCATGGCCGACATGCTCAAGGGCGGCGTGATCATGGACGTGGTCACGCCGGACCAGGCCAAGATCGCCGAGGACGCCGGCGCCGTCGCGGTCATGGCGCTGGAGCGGGTGCCCGCCGACATCCGCGGCCCAGGCGGCGTGGCCCGGATGAGCGACCCCGACATGATCGACGGGATCATCGCCGCCGTGTCGATCCCGGTCATGGCCAAGTGCCGGATCGGGCACTTCGTCGAGGCGCAGGTGCTGCAGGCCATCGGGGTCGACTACATCGACGAGTCCGAGGTGCTGACCCCCGCCGACGAGGCGCACCACGTCGACAAGTGGGAGTTCACCGTGCCGTTCGTGTGCGGCGCCACCAACCTGGGCGAGGCGCTGCGGCGGATCGCCGAGGGCGCCGCGATGATCAGGTCGAAGGGCGAGGCGGGCACCGGCAACGTGGTCGAGGCCACCCGGCACATGCGCGCCATCCGGGCCGGGATCCGCGGCCTGTCGGCGCTGTCCGCGGAGGAGCTGTACACGGCGGCCAAGGAGCTGCAGGCCCCCTACGAGCTGGTCGCCGAGGTGGCGGCCGCGGGCAAGCTGCCGGTCGTGCTGTTCACCGCGGGCGGCATCGCCACGCCCGCCGACGCGGCGATGATGATGCAGCTCGGCGCGGACGGCGTGTTCGTCGGCTCCGGGATCTTCAAGTCGGGCGACCCCGCGGCCCGGGCCGCCGCGATCGTGAAGGCGACCACCTTCCACGACGACCCCGACGTGATCGCCAAGGTCTCGCGCGGGCTGGGCGAGCCCATGGTGGGGATCAACCTGGAGACGCTCGCGCCCGAGCAGCGCCTCGCGGGCCGCGGCTGGTGACGGCCCCGCCGCACGGCGCGCTCCCGGACCGGGGCCGGTGACGGCCGCGCCGTACGGCGCCCGGGGACCGGGGCAGGGAAGGCCGCGGCCGGTGACCGCGTTAGTGGTAGACGGCTAATCTCGGGTCAAACCTCTATCCGTGCCTGGAGTGATACGTCGTGACCGCCTCCCAAGGTGCTGCGCTCGCCCGCGTCCCGGCGCCGGGCCCGGTTATCGGCGTGCTCGCGCTGCAGGGAGACGTCGCCGAGCATCTCGCGGCGCTGCGCGCGGCCGGCGCGCGCCCGGTGCCGGTGCGCCGGCCAGCGGAGCTCGACGAGGTCGACGGGCTGGTCATTCCCGGCGGCGAGTCCACCACGATGTGGAAGCTCACGGTGATCTTCGACCTGATCGAGCCGCTGCGCAAGCGGCTCGGCTCCGGCCTGCCCGCGTTCGGCTCCTGCGCCGGGATGATCCTGCTGGCCGATCGCGTTGAAGACGGTATCGCAGGCCAGGAGACGCTCGGCGGGATCGACATGACCGTCCGCCGCAACGCGTTCGGCCGCCAGGTGGACTCGTTCGAAAGCGACATCACGCTCACCGGCGTGCCCGGGCCCGAGTTCCGGGCCGTGTTCATCCGCGCACCGTGGGTCGAGCAGACCGGCCCGGACGTCGAGACCATCGGGACCGAGGCCCGCACGGGTAGGATCGTCGCGGTCCGCCAGGGCCCGGCGCTCGCCACCGCATTTCACCCCGAGCTCACGCCGGACCTGCGCATTCACCGGCTTTTCGTCGACATGGTAAGGGAACGATCATGAGCGGCCACTCAAAGTGGGCGACCACCAAGCACAAGAAGGCCGTCGTCGACGCCAGGCGGGGCAAGCTATTCGCCAAGCTGATCAAGAACGTGGAGGTGGCGGCGAGGACCGGCGGCGGCGACTCGGCCGGCAACCCCACGCTGTACGACGCCATCCAGAAGGCGAAGAAGAGCTCCGTCCCGAACGAGAACATCGACCGGGCGGTCCGCCGCGGCGCCGGGCTGGAGGCCGGCGGCGCGACCTATGAGACCGTCACCTACGAGGGGTACGCCCCGGGCGGGGTCGCCGTCCTGGTGGAGTGCCTGACCGACAACCAGAACCGGGCCGCCGCCGACGTGCGCACCGCGCTCACCCGCAACGGCGGTTCCATGGCCGACCCGGGCTCGGTCTCCTACCTGTTCAACCGCAAGGGCGTGGTGATCGTCTCCAAGGCGGGCGGGGTGACCGAGGACGACGTGCTGCTGGCCGTGCTCGACGCCGGCGCCGAGGAGGTCAACGACCTCGGCGAGTCGTTCGAGGTGGTCAGCGAGGCCCATGACCTGGTCGCGGTGCGCCAGGCGCTGCAGGACGCCGGGATCGACTACGAGTCGGCGGAGGCCGCGTTCCTGCCGTCGGTCGAGGTGCCGCTCGACGAGGAGCACGCCAAGAGGGTGTTCCGGCTGATCGAGGCCGTCGAGGACTCCGACGACGTGCAGGACGTCTACGCGAACTACTCGGTCTCCGACGACGTGATGGAGCACCTGGACTGAGCGTGCGACATCCGCCCGCTGGACCCCAGGACGACCTCGAGGCCGAGGTGGACCTGGCCCACCGGGCGTTCGGCCCGCTCGACGACGCGAGCCCGGTCCCGCCTGCTGGCCGAGGTCACGGCGGCCGCCGGCGGACGGCCGGTACTACGCGGCCTTCGAGGGGCCGCGCCTGGTGGCCGCGGCCGCGTTCCATGACATGCGCCAGTGGTGGCACGGCCGGGCGCTGCCGATGGCGGGCGTCGGCGGGGTCAAGGTCGCGCCCGAGCAGCGCGGCCGCGGCGTCGGCCGCGCGCTGATGACCGAGCTGCTCGGGTGATCGCCGGCCGCGGCTACCCGCTGTCCGTGCTGTACCCGGCCACCGCGCCGCTCTACCGGTCGCTGGGCTGGGAGCTGGCGGGCGGCCTGTACCGGGCCGTGATCGCGGCCCGTTCGCTGGCCTCGCTGGCTGCCAGCGGACGGGCCCGCGCAGCCGCTGCCGGGGCCGCCGGCCTGCGGCGGGCCGGCCCCGACGACGCCGGCGACGTGATCGACATCATCGGCGCCGTGCACGAGTCGGCCAGGCACTGCGGTCCGGCCACCTTCGACGCGGCCACGGTCCGGCGCTGGTGGCTGGGCGACGAGAACGTCTTCTGCTACCTGCGCGCCGGACGGCTTCCTGGCCTACGGCTGGCACGGAGGCCACCGCGAGGTCCTGGTCCGCCAGGCGGTCGCCGCGTCGGCGGAGACGACCCGGGTGATCTGGGCGACCGTCGGCTCGCACGCCTCGATCGCCGAGCGGGTCCGCGCGATGGTCGGCCCGGACGACCCGGTCAGCTGGCTGACCCGGGAGCCGGACGTCGAGCTGGCCCGCCGACGAGCCGTGGATGCTGCGGGTCGTGGACGCCGCGGCGGCCATCGCCGGCCGCGGCTTCCCGGCCCCGGCTGAGCTCGCGGTCCGGCTGCAGCTCGACGACGCGCAGCTGCCCGGGCAACGCAGGCCTGTGGACGCTGGAGGTCAGCGGCGGCAAGGGATCGCTCACCGCGTCCGCACGGACCAGCCGCGCGCCGGGCCGGGCCGGTCCGGCTGGGCGCCCGCGGCTTCGCCGCGCTCTACGCGGGCACGCCGATGGCCACGCTGCGCCGCGCCGGGCTGGCCGCCGGCGGCGACGCCGGCGCCGACGACGCGCTGGACAGCGCGTTCGCCGGGCGGGCGTTCCTGCTCGACGGCTTCTGACCGGGTGGCGACACGCCGGGGGATTCGCGGCGCCGCGGGACGCCGAGCCGGTAATGTCTCGTCCGAACAGGTGTTCGCCAGCGACGCGCGGACCGGTAGCCGGGATGGTGAGCGATGCGGGTGCTCGGCGTGGACCCCGGCCTGACCCGGTGCGGGCTCGGGGTCATCGACGGCGAGCCCGGGCGCCCGCTGACGCTGGTGGCCACCGGCGTGGTGAGCACCAGGGCGAGCGACGAGATCGGCTTGCGCCTGCTCGCCCTGGAGGAGCAGGTCGAGCGATGGCTGACGGACTATCAGCCGGACGCGGTCGCGGTCGAGCGGGTGTTCAGCCAGCACAACGTGCGCACGGTGATGGGCACGGCGCAGGCCGGCGCGGTCGCGATCGTGTGCGCCGCGCGCCGGAGCCTGCCGGTGGCGCTGCACACGCCGAGCGAGGTCAAGGCCGCGGTCACCGGCAGCGGCCGCGCGGACAAGGCCCAGGTGACCCAGATGGTGACCCGCGTGCTCGCGATGGCCGACCCCCCGCGGCCCGCCGACGCCGCCGACGCGCTGGCCCTCGCCATCTGCCACCTGTGGCGCGGCGGCGCCCAGCGCCGCCTGGCCGCCGCGCTCGCGGCCCGCACCAGCACGGGAGGATGAACATGATCGCCCACGTGGACGGGACCGTGTCCGGCGTGGCCCCGGACGGCGCGGTGATCGACGTCGGCGGGGTCGGGCTGCTCGTGCAGTGCACGCCAGGCACGCTGGCCAGGCTGCGCACCGGCGAGCGGGCCAGGGTGGCCACCTCGCTGGTGGTCAGGGAGGACGCGCTGACCCTCTACGGCTTCGCCAGCGAGGACGAGCGGAACACGTTCGAGCTGTTGCAGACCGCCAGCGGGGTCGGTCCCCGGCTGGCGCTCGCGATGCTGTCCGTGTTCACACCGGACGCGCTGCGCCGGGCGGTCGCCTCCGAGGACCTGGCCGCGCTGACCACGGTTCCCGGCATCGGCCGAAAGGGAGCGCAGCGCATCGTGCTCGAGCTGGCCGGGCGGCTGGGCCCGGCGGGTGAGCCAAGCGTGCCGGCCGGTCATCCAGGAAACGGAGCACCCGCGGCGTCCTGGCGCGACCAGGTGCGGGCGGGCCTGGTCAGCCTGGGCTGGCAGGCGCGCGAGGCCGACCAGGCGATCGCCGCGGTCGAGCCGGAGCTGACCGGCACGCCCGACGGCCAGCCGGTCGAGGTCTCCGTGGCGTTGCGGGCGGCCCTGCGCGCGCTGGGGCGCACATGAGCGAGCCGGAGGGGCGGGGCCCCGCGCCCGCGCCAGCCGAGGGCCAGGCGGACTCCGAGCGCGTGGTGTCGGCGATCGCCGACGCGGACGACCGGGTGATCGAGAGCGCGCTGCGGCCCAAGCGCCTGTCCGAGCTGGTCGGCCAGGTCCGGGTGCGCGAGCAGCTGGCCCTGGTCCTGGAGGGCGCGCTGCGCCGCGGCAGGCCGCCGGATCACGTGCTGCTGTCCGGGCCGCCCGGCCTGGGCAAGACCACGATCGCGATGATCGTCGCCGCCGAGCTCGGCGCGCCGCTGCGGATCACCAGCGGCCCGGCGATCGAGCGCGCGGGCGACCTGGCCGCGGTGCTGTCCACGCTCAGCGAGGGCGAGGTCGTCTTCATCGACGAGATCCACCGGGTCGCCCGGCCGGCCGAGGAGATGCTGTACCTGGCGATGGAGGACTTCCGGGTCGACGTGGTCATCGGCAAGGGCCCGGGGGCGACCGCGATCCCGCTGGAGATCGCGCCGTTCACCCTGGTCGGAGCGACCACCCGGGCCGGGCTGCTGCCGGCGCCGTTGCGGGACAGGTTCGGCTTCACCGCGCACCTGGACTTCTACGAGCCCGAGGAGCTGGGCGTCATCGTGCGCCGGTCGGCCGGGCTGCTCGGCGTGGCGCTGCGCGATGACGGCGCCGACGAGATCGCCGGCCGGTCGCGCGGCACCCCGCGGATCGCCAACCGGCTGCTGCGCCGGGTCCGCGACTACGCGGAGGTACGCGCCGACGGCGTGGTCAACCGGCCGGTGGCCCGCGCGGCGCTGGAACTGTACGAGGTGGACGAGACCGGCCTGGACCGGCTGGACCGGGCCGTGCTGGCCGCGCTGGTCCGCAGGTTCGGCGGCGGCCCGGTCGGCCTGTCCACCCTGGCGGTGGCCGTGGGGGAGGAGGCCGAGACCGTCGAGGTGGTGGTCGAGCCGTTCCTGGTCCGGGCCGGGCTGATGGCGCGGACCCCGCGCGGGCGGGTGGCCACGCCCGCCGCGTGGGAGCGGCTCGGCCTGCCGCCCGGGGCCGCCGACCCCGCGGACTCCGCGACCTTGTTCGACTGATTCCTTAACGGCGAACGCATCAAGGGCAGGTCACGATCACGGCTCAGACACCGTAGCCTGTTGGTTAGCCGCTTGCGCGCGGCTACACTTCGGCAGTTGGCCTACGATAGCCGCCTGGCGCGGGTGTCGGCCTCGCGCAGGCCCAGCGCCCGGGCTGGTCGCCCGGCGACTGCACAATCAACTGGAAGGATGCCCCGCAATGGGGAACATGATTCTCGCGGCCTCCTCGTCGAAGTCGTCAAGCAGCCTCCTGCCCATCATCCTCATCGTCGTGCTGTTCATGGTCGTATACCTGACGATGACGCGGCGCAGCCGGGCGCGCCAGGCCCAGCAGGCGCAGAACACCATCGTGCCCGGGACGCAGGTCCGGACCACGAGCGGGATGTACGGGACCGTGACGTCCGTGGACGGCGATGACGTCATGCTCGACATCGCCCCCGGGGTCAACGTCCGGGTGATGCGGCGGGCCGTGGTACCCGTCCCGCAGAATGCGGCCAGCGGCACCGGCCCCGTGCACGAGCCGTCCCCGGAGCCCCCGGCCGAAAGCAAGAGTGACGACGAGCCCCGCGCCGACGACTGGAACCCCCAGGACCGGAACATCTAGCAGCGCCTAGGCCCGACCGATCTAAGGACAGACGAGCATTGGCCCCCCCTACCACCACGTCCCATCCGGGACGCTCGCTGCTGGCGCTGGCCGCGCTGATCGTCGTTCTCCTGCTCGGCGTCCTGGCCGGCACGGTGTTCCAGCCTGCGAACTGGCACACGCGGTTCAAGATCGGCCGGGGCCTCGACATCTCCAGCGGCACCACCGTGACCCTGAAGGCGGTCCCGCCCAAGGGAACGACGCCGACCCAGCTCGCGGCGGACATGGCCACCGCGGTCTCGATCATGAACGGCCGGGTCAACGGCGCGGGCTTCAACGGGGCGTCGGTCACGTCGCAGGGCAACGACCTCATCAACGTCACCGTCCCGGGCAAGGGGTCGCAGGAGGTCGTCAACCTGGTGGGCACCACCGCCCAGCTGCGCTTCCGCCAGGTACTGCTGGTGGCCCCCAACTACGCCACCTCGGCCACCCCGACTCCCACTCCGACCCCGACTCCGTCCCCCAGCCCCAGCCCGACGCCGAGCGCGAGCGCGAAGGCCAGCGCGTCACCGACCAAGTCGTCATCGGCGCTGGGCGAGGGCTCGGGCACCCACGGCCTGGCGGTGAGCGCCCAGCGCCTGGCGGGCGGGACCGCGTCGGCGGCCAAGGCCAAGCCCAAGGCGAGCGCCTCGCCGAGCCCGTCGCCCAGCCCGTCGCCGGCCTCGTCCGCGTCGACGACCCCGAAGCTGGCCACGACCAGCGACCCCGAGGCCGAGGGCAACGCCGCCCTGGTCAGCCCCGCGGTCCAGGCCCAGTTCGACAAGCTGAACTGCAGCAATGCGGACTGGAAGAAGGAAATCTACGGTACGGACCCCAACAACTGGGACAACCCGGATATCCAGACCGTCGCCTGCTACCAGGGTGAGAAGTACGCGCTGGACAAGGCCCAGGTGACCGGCGAGATGCTCAAGCTGGGCGGGTCATCGACCACGCTGCAGTCCAACGGTGACTGGTACGTCAACCTGACCTTCAATGCCGAGGGCACCAAGAAGTTCGGCCAGCTCAGCACCAAGATGTACGACAGCTACTTCAACGCCAGCAGCGGGCAGCCGACCAATGAGCTGGACTACTTCGCCATCGTGCTGGACGGCACGCCGGTCTCCGTGCCGTACATGGGAGCCGTACTGGACACCGGGACGGCCCAGATCCAGGGCTCGTTCACCGAGACCCAGGCCGACAACCTGTCGAACGTGCTGAACTACGGCGCGCTCCCGATCACGTTCCAGGAACTGTCGGAACAGTCGGTCAGCGCCCAGCTCGGCTCGTCCCAGCTGCAGGCCGGCCTGCTCGCGGGCGCGTTCGGCCTGTTCCTGGTGGTGCTCTACGCGTTCCTCTACTACCGCGGCCTGGGCATCGTGGCCATCTCCAGCCTGGCCATCGCGGCGCTGCTGACCTACCTGTCGGTGGTGCTGCTCAGCCTGTACGAGAGCTTCGCCCTGTCGCTGGCCGGCATCGCGGGCCTGATCGTCGCGATCGGGATCACCGCCGACTCCTTCGTGGTGTTCTTCGAGCGGCTGCGAGACGAGGTCCGGGACGGCAAGTCGCTGCGGACCGCCGTGGAACGCGGCTGGCACCGCGCCCGGCGGACCATCCTGGTCTCCGACACCGTGTCCTTCCTCGCCGCCGCGGTGCTGTACAAGTTCGCCATCTCGGACGTCCAGAACTTCGCGTTCACCCTCGGCCTGACCACGCTCGTGGACGTGGTCGTGGTGTTCCTGTTCACCAAGCCGATGGTCACGCTGCTGGCCCGGACCAAGTTCTACGGCGGCGGGCACCCGCTGTCCGGGCTGGACCCGGCCCGGCTCGGCGCGCGCTCGCCGTGGCGCGGCTCCAGGCGCCCGGCACCCCGGCCGCAGCCGGACACCGCCCAGCCCGGCCGCGTGCCCGGCCGGGCCTCGTCCCCTGCCCAGCCCCGGACCGACCCCAAGGAGGCGTGATGTCCCGGCTCGGCAGCATCGGCGGCCGGCTGTACCGCGGCGAGGTCTCGTTCGACTTCGTCGGCAGGCAGAAGCTCTGGTACACGATCTCCGGGCTGATCCTGGTGATCAGCGTGGTCGCGCTGCTGGTCCTCCGGCTGAACTTCAGCGTCGAGTTCAAGGGCGGCAACCTGTTCCTCTTCCAGGCGCCCGGGTCTACTACGACGCAGATCGCCTCGGTGGTGAAGGACGCGGGCGGCGGGGACGACCCGATCGTGACCCAGCTCGGGGTGGGCCAGCAGGCCAAGTGGCAGGTGCAGACCGACAAGCTGACTTTTGCCAATCAGAGTAAGGTCCAGGACGCGCTGGCCAGCGACCTGCACGTGAGCGGGGGGCCGGGCGCGGTCAGCGTGACCTTCACCAGCGCGAGCTGGGGCTCGCAGATCACGCACAAGGCCCTGGAAGGGCTGATCGTGTTCCTGGTCCTGATCGTGGCCTACCTGTCGATCGCGTTCGAGTGGAAGATGGCCGTCGCCGCGTTCGTCGCCCTCGTGCACGACATCGTGATCACCACGGGCATCTACGCGCTGGCCGGCTTCCAGGTGAGCCCGGCCACGGTGATCGGGCTGCTTACCATCCTCGGGTATTCGCTGTACGACACCGTGGTGGTCTTCGACAAGGTGCGGGAGAACACCGCGGGGCTGCTCGCCACGCAGCGAAGTACGTACAGCCAGGCGGCCAACCTGGCCCTGAACCAGACGCTGGTCCGGTCCATCAACACCTCGCTGATCGCGCTGCTGCCAGTCACCGCGATCCTCCTGGTCGCCGTCATCTTCCTGGGTACCGGTGAGTTGCAGGACCTGGCGCTGGTGCTGTTCGTCGGCATGCTGTCCGGCACCTACTCCTCGATCTGCATCGCCACGCCGGTGCTCGCGGACCTGAAGGAGCGCGAGCCGCAGTACAAGCAGCTGGCCCGGCGCGTGGCACTGCGCGCCTCGGGCGGGCGCGCCGCCCAGCGGGCCCGGGCCAAGGCGGAGAAGGCGGGAGTCGCCGGCCGCGGCCAGGACGCGAGGGACGGGAACGGGCCAGACGCCGCGGCCGGGAACGGCTCGCAGGTCCCGTCCGGCAGCGCCGCCGACACGGCCGCCGAGCCGCTCGAGGATGATTACGCCGAGGCCGCCGCCGACGGGGACCCGGCGGACGCCGGGCCCGCCGAGCCGGTCCCGGCGGCGCGGTCGGCTTCCGGCACCCCCGTGCCGCGGGGCACCCCCGGTGCCCGGCCGGGCCCGCGGCAGCAGCCCCGGCGGTCCAGCTCGGCCCGGCGTCGGCCCGCGGGCAAGAAGAAGCGCCGGTAAAGTCGCCACCGTGTCCAGCGGCCCCGCGGCCTCGGCCGACTCCGGTCTGCCCGAGCTGATCCGCGCCAGGATCCGGGATATCCCCGACTACCCGCAGCCGGGGATCGTGTTCAAGGACATCACCCCGCTGCTGGCCGACGCCGCCGCGTTCTCGGCGGTGGTGGCGGCGATCGCCGCCGGGCACCCGGAAGGGCCGGGGGAGGCTGGGTGGGGCGAGATCCACAAGGTGGTGGGGATCGAGGCGCGCGGCTTCATCCTCGCCGCCCCCGCGGCCTGCTGCCTGCGGGCTGGCTTCGTCCCGGTCCGCAAGCAGGGCAAGCTGCCGGCCAAGGCGTACTCCGAGTCGTACGAGCTCGAGTATGGCCTGGCGACGATCGAGGTGCACACCGATGCCTTCGAGCCCGGCGAGCGGGTGCTGATCGTCGATGACGTGCTGGCCACCGGCGGGACCGCGGCCGCGACCGCCAGCCTGGTCCGCCGCAGCGGCGCGGAGGTCGCCGGCGTCGCGGTCCTGCTGGAGCTCGGCTTCCTGAACGGCCGCGCCAGCCTGCCCGGGCTCGAGGTCCGCTCGCTGCTGGCGGTGTAACCGGCGAGCGCCGTAGCGCACCGCAAGGAGCCGGGCCCGTCACGGATGGTCCGCCGATAGAATGTTCACTTCAGCGGACGTGAGGAGCACATGTGGCTGGTGACGTAGCAACGGCCGGGACGGCCGGAACTGACGTCACCCAGGCCGACGCCGGGCAGCAGGACCAGACCGGACAGGAGCTGTCCGCGGCGGGCGGTGAGGTGGCGGCAGACGCGGCTGCGCCCGGCGCGCCCGGTCAGCCGCCATCGCGGGCCGTCGCGGCCCCGGACGCTGAGTTCCCGGACACTGTGCCCCCAGACACTGAATCCCCAGACACTGCCTCCCCGGCCGTCGCGTCACCTGGCGGCGAGGCTGCCGCGGTCCCGCAGGCCAGCGAGCCTGCCGCCGTGCCGCAGGCCGCCGTCCCGCCTGCCGATGGCCCTCCGGCCAGCGCCGGACCCGCCGCCGGCCGCCCCGCCGAGGCCCCCGCGCCCAGATCCGCGGGATCCACGGGGCGCACGCGCAACAGCGGCCTGCCGGGCCGGGCCCGCGGCGGCGTCTTGCCCGCGCGGGCCGCGCCCGCGAGCGACACCGGCGCGGCCGCCGCGGGTACCGCGGCCGTCCGTCGTCGGCTGGCCCGGCTCGGGGCCCCCCGGGGCGGGGGCGCCAACCCAGTGCTCGAGCCCTTGATCAAGACGGTCCGCGCGACGCACCCCAAGGCCAACGTGCGGCTCATTGAGCGCGCCTACGACATCGCGGCCCGCCAGCATGCCGGCCAGGTGCGCAGGAGCGGCGACCCGTTCATCACCCACCCACTCGCCGTGGCCACGATCCTGGCCGAGCTGGGCATGCCCGCCGAGACGCTCTGCGCCGCGCTGCTGCACGACACCATCGAGGACACCGACTACACGCTGGACGAGCTGCGCCGCGAGTTCGGCGACGACGTCGCGGCGCTCGTCGACGGGGTGACCAAGCTCGACAAGGTCAAGTACGGCGACGCAGCCCAGGCCGAGACCGTCCGCAAGATGGTGGTCGCGATGTCCCGCGACATCAGGGTCCTGGTGGTCAAGCTCGCGGACCGGCTGCACAACATGCGGACGCTCCGCTACCTCCCGCGCGAGAAGCAGGAGCAGAAGTCGCGCGAGGTGCTGGAGATCTTCGCGCCCCTCGCGCACCGGCTCGGCATGAACACCGTCAAGTGGGAACTCGAGGACCTGGCCTTCTCCATGCTGTTCCCCAAGCGCTACGACGAGATCGCGCGGCTGGTCTCCGAGCGCGCGCCGCGCCGGGACGTGTTCCTGGAACAGGTCAAGGAGCAGATCGATGGCGACCTGCGCGACGCGAAGATCAAGGCGCGGGTGACCGGTCGGCCGAAGCACTACTACTCGGTCTACCAGAAGATGATAGCCAGGAATGTCGGCTTTGATGATATTCATGATCTAGTGGGCATCCGCGTCCTGGTTGACTCGGTCCGCGACTGCTACGCGGCACTCGGCACGGTCCACGCACGGTGGAACCCGGTACCCGGGCGGTTCAAGGACTACATCGCGATGCCGAAGTTCAACATGTACCAGTCGCTGCACACGACCGTGATCGGCCCCGAGGGCAAGCCGGTCGAGCTGCAGATCAGGACCTGGGACATGCACCGGCGGGCCGAGTACGGCGTGGCCGCGCACTGGAAGTACAAGGAGGAGACGATGGCGGGCGGCGGGCGCGGCACCGCGGACCTGCCCTGGCTCCGGCAGCTTGTCGACTGGCAGCGGGAGACCACCGACCCGGCCGAGTTCCTGGAGTCGCTGCGGTTCGACCTCGGCACCGCCGAGGTGTACGTGTTCACGCCGCGCGGCGAGGTGATCGCGCTGCCGCAGGGGGCGTCGCCGGTGGACTTCGCCTACGCGATCCACACCGAGGTCGGCCACCGGTGCATCGGCGCGCGGGTCAACGGGCGCCTGGTCGCGCTGGAGAGCGAGCTCAACAACGGCGACACCGTGGAGATCTTCACCTCCAAGGCCCAGGACGCCGCGCCCAGCCGGGACTGGCTGCAGTTCGTCAAGAGCGCCCGCGCCAGGAACAAGATCAGGCACTGGTTCTCCAAGGAGCGCCGGGAGGCGGCCGCCGAGACCGGCAAGGCCGCGATCGCGCGGACCATGCGCAAGCAGGGACTGCCGCTGCAGCGGCTCGCCACCGGCGACGCGCTGCTCGCGGTGGCCCACGACCTGCGCTACGCGGACCTGTCGGCGCTGTACACCGCGATCGGCGAGGGTCACGTCAGCGCGCAGTCGGTCGTGGCCAAGCTGGTCAAGTCGGCAGGCGGCATCGCGGGCGCGCAGGAGGACCTGGCCGAGACCACGCTGCTCACCCGCGCGCCCAAGCCGCAGCCCGCGGGCGACTCCGGCGTCGTGGTCGAGGGATCCGCGGACGTGTGGGCGCGCCTGTCCAAGTGCTGCACGCCGGTGCCCGGCGACTCCATCACCGGCTTCGTCACCCGCGGCAACGGGGTATCCGTGCACCGCTCCGACTGCGTCAACCTCCGCCACCTGGTCGAGTCGCAGCCGGAGCGGGTGGTCAAGGTGCACTGGTCGCCGCGGGAAGGCTCGATGTTCCTGGTGGCCATCCAGACCGAGGCGCTGGACCGCACCGGCCTGCTCTCCGACGTCACCCGGGCCATCTCCGACCAGCACGTCAACATACTGTCCGCGTCGGTGACCACCACCAGGGACCGGGTCGCGGTCAGCCGGTTCACCTTCGAGATGGGCGACCCCAAGCACCTCGGCCATGTCCTGCGCGCGGTCCGTTCCGTGGACGGCGTCTACGACGTGTACCGCATCACGAATTGACTGTGTTAGCCCGGGGGATAACCCCCGGACCCCCCAGACCGGGGGCTTCGCCCCCGGAGCCCCCCGGCCATCCGCTCGGGCCGACCTTCGGCCGCCGTCGCGGCTGGCACTGCTTCGCCGTGCTGGCCTAAGAACCATCCCGCGGACCCAGCGCCTTCTACACCCTGCGAACCAGCGCCCTCTACCCCGAGAGTTCTGCTAGCGTGCGCTCGGCTTCGGCCAGCCACGACCGCCGCGCCGCCAGTGCCTCCTCGGCCTGCTGCCGCGCCCTGGTGTCATCGTTCGCCTGCGCCCGCGCGAGCTGGGCCTCAAGCTGGCTGATCGCGGACCGGATCTGCTCCACCGTCCCGCGAGCCCGCGACAGCGCCTCCGGATTCGACCGGCGCCACTGCGAGTCTTCGGCCCGGCGCACCGCTTCTTCGACCCGCCGCAGCCCGCCCTCCAGCTTTTCGTGCGCTTCCCGCGGCACGGGCCCAGCCTGCTCCCAGCGCTCCTCGATGCTGCGCAGCGCGGCCCGGGCCGCGCGCGGGTCGGTCACCGGCACCAGCTTCTCGGCCTCGGCGAGCAGCTGCGTCTTGACGTTCGCGTGCTCGCGCAGCTCCGCGTCCCTGGCGTGCAGTACCTGCGCCCGGGCCTGGAAGAAGCTGTCCTGGGCCGTCTTGAACCGGGTCCACAGCTCCTCCTCGGCGGCGCGGTCGGCCCGGCCCGCCTCCTTCCACGACCGCATGAGCTCGCGGAACGCGGACGCGGTCGGCCCCCAGTCGGTGGAGGAGGTCAGCGCCTCGGCCTCCACGCACAGCTTCTCCTTGCGCGCCCTGGCCCCCTCGCGCTCCTCCTCCAGGCTGGCGAAGTACGCCTTGCGGCGCTTGGTGAAGGCGTTGCGGGCCGCGGACAGCCGCTTCCACAGCGCGGTCTCGGTCGTCCGGTCGCCGCGCGGCGCGGCTTTCCACTCCTCGAGCAGCTGGCGCATCCGCTCGCCGCTGACTTTCCAGTGCGTCGCCTCGGCCGCGATCCGCTCAGCCTCGGCGACGATGCGCTCCTTGGTCTCAAGGGCCTCGGTGCGGGCCTGCTCGCGGGCGGCCTTGTGCTCCTCCCGCCGGTGATCGACCAGCCCGGTCATCGCCTCCAGCCGGCTTCGCAGCCCGTCCAGGTCGCCGACCGCGTGTGCGTCAGCCACGGCGGCCAGCAGCCGGTTGATGGTCGCCTCGGCGTGGGCGGGAGACAGGTCAATGGTCGCCATCCGCTGCTCGAGCAGGCTGACCTCGGTTTCCAGGGCCGCGAACTTGCGCTCGAAGAAGGCGAGGGCCTCGTCGGGGCTGCCGGCCTGCCACGAGCCCACCACGCGCTCGCCCTCGGCGGTACGCACGTAGACGGTGCCGTCGTCGGCTACCCTGCCCCACGCATCGCTGGCCGTGCTCACCGGCGAACCTCCTGCTCAGGTGCTGGCCGGGGGAGGACCCCCGGAGCGCCCCGCCAGGTACCTGACGGGTCACGCCGCTCCAGTCATTTCTTCGTTATGGTCACGCTCTCGATTTCCACACTCTCCTTGGGCGCCCCGCCGCCGGCCGAGCTCAGCGGCGGCCCGTATCCCCGCTTTCCTACATTCTGGAGGATATTAAGCCCGCTGACGATCTTGCCAAAGGGCGTGTAATCGGGCGGTAGCGACGAGTTCTGATAAACGAGGAAGAACTGGCTGCCGTTGCCGTCCACGGCGCCGGTGGTGGCCATCGCCAGCGTCCCCGCCGGGTACGTGGCGCCGTCCAGGTTCTCGCTCGCGAACTCGTACCCCGGGCCACCGGATCCCGTGCCCGTCGGGTCACCGCACTGCAGCATGTACGGACTCTCTGAGCTGCTCAGCCGCGGGCACGGGGTGTTGTTGTAGAAACCCGCCTCGGCCAGGTGCACGAACGAGTTCACCGTGCAGGTGGCCTTGCTGTTCAGCAGGTCGATCACGATAGGGCCGCGGTTCGTCTTGATCGTCGCCTGGTACGTGGCCTTGTAGTCCGGGGTGGCCGGCGGGAAGGTGACCTTGCGCGCGGCCGGCGGGTTCGCGATATAGGTGCAGTGAGTCGCGGGCTCGGCCGCGGTGGTGGGCGTGGGGCTCGGCGTCGGGCTGGAGGTAGCGCCCGGCGTGGCCGCGGGCGTGGCCGAGGAGCCGGTGGACCGGCTGGCGAACAGGATGCCGCCCACCGTCAGGCCGATCACCACGACGGCGGCGGTGGCGGCGATGACCCGCTGCCGTGTCCGCCGGTCCCGCTGGACCTGCCGGACCGCCCGGCGCTCGTAGCGCTCCCTGGCCAGTTTGCGCTGGCGCTCTTTCTTGCCCGCCACCCTGCGGTCCTCCTGTTGCCGTCTGCTGGCGCCCGTTCGCATCTGAGTACACTGATCAGCGAAACTTTCGCGAAGCGTACCTGCGCGCAGGCCCAATTGGCGTGGCTGTTACCTGTTCGCCGCGCTAACCGCGTCCTGTCCGTGTCCTGGCAGGCCGCCGGCGCTGACCCGGGTCGCCGCGGATAGCCTGTACGCACAGTCCCCGCCCGCCCTGAGGAGGCAACCGTGCTTGTCGCCGGGTTCCCGGCCGGCTCGTTCGCCGCGAACTGCTACCTGGTGGCGGCCGCGCCAGGAGAGCAGTGCCTGATCATCGACCCCGGCCAGGACGCGGAGCAGGGCATCGAGGAAACCGTCGAGCGGTTCCGGCTCCAGCCCGCCGCGGTCCTGCTCACGCACGGCCACGTCGACCACATCTGGTCCGTGGCCCCGGTGTGCGGGGCCCGGGACATCCCGGCTTACATCCACCCGGCCGACCGGGCGCTGCTGACTGATCCGGGCCGCGGGCTGTCGCTGCAGCCGGGGCAGCGGCTGTTCGGCGGGATCACCTTCAGCGAGCCCGACGACGTCAGGGAACTAACCGACGGCACCGTGCTCGACCTGGCCGGGGTCCAGGTCGTGGTGGACCACGCGCCGGGCCACACCCCGGGCTCGGTGACGTTCCGGCTGCCCGCCGCCGACGAGCCGGGCACGCTATTCAGCGGCGACCTGCTGTTCGCCGGGTCGATCGGCCGTACCGACCTGCCCGGCGGCGACCACGCGACGATTCTGGACAGCCTGGCCCGGGTCTGCCTGCCGCTGCCGGACGAGACCGTGGTGCTGGCCGGGCACGGGCCCGCGACCACGATCGGCGCCGAGCGCCGGTCCAATCCGTTCCTGGCCGGGCTCACGGTACCTGGGACCACGGGCCCCGGAACCACGGGGCCGGGGGGCACGACGGCCACGATGCCGGCCGCGCGCCGGCCGACGGGGCTGTAGGCCATGATCCGCACCCATGACGCAGGCACGCTGCGCGCCTCGGACGAGGGGCAGCAGGTCACGCTGGCCGGCTGGGTGGCCCGCCGCCGCGACCACGGCGGCGTCGTCTTCATCGACCTGCGCGACGCCAGCGGCGTCGTGCAGGTGGTGTTCCGCCAGGAGGACGTCGCGCACGACCTGCGCGCCGAGTTCTGCGTGCTGGTCACGGGGACGGTGCGGCGCCGTCCGGCGGGCAACGAGAACCCCGAGCTCGCCACCGGCGAGGTCGAGGTCGCGGTCACCGAGATCGAGGTGCTGTCCGAGTCCGACCCGCTGCCGTTCCCGATCGACGGCGCGGCCGAGCTCAACGAGGAGGTGCGGCTGCAGTACCGCTACCTCGACATCCGGCGGCCTGAGATGGCGTCGGCGCTGCGGGCCAGGTCGGCGGCCGCGTACCTGGTCAGCGACGTGATGCGGGACCGTGGGTTCGTGAACGTGGAGACGCCGTTCCTGACCAGGTCCACGCCGGAGGGAGCGCGTGACTTCCTGGTGCCGGCGCGGCTGCGCCCCGGCCACTGGTACGCGCTGCCGCAGTCGCCGCAGCTGTTCAAGCAGCTGCTGATGGTCGCCGGGCTGGAACGCTACTACCAGCTGGTGCGGTGCTTCCGCGACGAGGACTTCCGCGCCGACCGGCAGCCGGAGTTCACCCAGATCGACCTGGAGATGTCGTTCGTCACCCGCGAGGACGTCATCGACGTCGCCGAGGACCTGGTGCAGCGGCTGTGGGCGGAGATCGCCGGGTACCAGGTGCCCAGGCCGATCCCGCGGATGACCTACGCCGACGCCATGGCCAGGTTCGGGTCGGACAAGCCCGACCTGCGGTTCGGCTGCGAGCTGACCGACCTGACCGGATACTTCGCCCAGACGGACTTCCGGGTGTTCCAGGCACCGCACGTGGGGGCCGTGGTCATGCCCGGCGGCGCCGCGCAGACCCGCAAGGAGCTCGACGGCTGGCAGGACTGGGCCCGCTCCCGCGGTGCCAAGGGCCTGGCGTACGTGCTGATCGACGCCGACGGCCGGGTGTCCGACTCCGGCCCGGTCGCCCGGCACCTGTCCGAGGCCGAGCGCGCCGGGCTCCCCGCCGCGACAGGCGCCGGGCCGTGGGATTGCGTGTTCTTCGCCGCGGGCCCGGCGAACTCGGCCCGCGCGCTGCTCGGCGCGGCCCGGCTGGAGATCGGCCACCGCTGCGGCCTGATCGACCCGTCGGCGTGGGCGTTCACCTGGGTGGTGGACGCGCCGATGTTCGAGGAGGACGGGGCCGGGGGATGGACCGCGGTGCACCACCCGTTCACCGCGCCGCTGCCGGAGTGGGCGGACAAGTTCGCGGCCGAGCCCGGCGGGGCGCTGGCCGACGCGTACGACATCGTCTGCAACGGCACCGAGATCGGCGGCGGGTCGATCCGGATCCACCGGCCGGACATGCAGCAGCGGGTGTTCGACGTGATCGGGCTCTCCCGCGAGGAGGCCAGGTCACAGTTCGGCTTCCTGCTCGACGCGCTGCGCTTCGGGCCGCCGCCGCACGGCGGCATCGCGTTCGGCTGGGACCGGATGCTGATGCTGCTGACCGGGCGTGACTCGATCCGTGACGTGATCGCGTTCCCGAAGGCCGCCTCGGGGCACGACCCGCTGACCGGCGCGCCGACGCCGATCACCGCCGAGCAGCGCAAGGAGGCCGGCATCGACGTGATCCCGCCGGCCGGCCAGCCCTAACTCAGCAGGCGGGCGGCGTCCAGCGCGACGCCGAACGGCTTCGGCGGCCGCAGCGGCTCGCCCGCGGCCGCGACCTGGCGGGCCTGGGCGGGCGTACGAAACGTGTCGCAGAGCGAGGTACTGTCGGGGCGTGCCCAGGGTTGAGGCGGGCCAGTCCGACAGCCTGTTCGACGACGTGGCGGCCGAAGCCGAGCAGGCCGTCGCGCCGCTGGCGGTGCGGATGCGGCCGCGGACCCTGGACGAGGTCATCGGCCAGCCGCACCTGACCGGCGACGGGTCGCCGCTGCGCAAGCTGGCCGAGCACGACGCCCCGATGTCGGTGCTGCTGTGGGGCCCGCCCGGGACCGGGAAGACCACCCTGGCCTACGTCGTGAGCCAGGTGACCCGGCGCCGGTTCGTGGAGCTGTCCGCGGTCTCGGCCGGGGTCAAGGACGTGCGGGCCGCCATCGACGCGGCCCGCACCGAGCTCGGGCTGACCGGCGCCCAGACCGTCCTGTTCATCGACGAGGTGCACCGGTTCAACAAGGCCCAGCAGGACGCGCTGCTGCCGGCGGTGGAGAACCGGTGGGTGTCGTTCATCGGCGCCACCACCGAGAACCCGTCGTTCTCGGTGGTCGGGCCGCTGATGTCCCGGTCGCTGCTGCTTACCCTGCAGCCGCTCGGCGACGACGACATGCGGATCGTGATCGGCCGGGCGCTGGCCGACGAGCGCGGGCTGGCCGGGGCCGTGACCCTGGGCGACGGAGTCGCCGACCAGCTGATCCGGCTCGCGGGCGGCGACGCCCGGCGGGTGCTCACCTACCTGGAGGCGGCGGCACTCGGGCTGCCGGCCGGCGGCGTGATCGACCTGGCCGGGCTGGAGCGCGCGGTGGACCGGGCCGCGGTGCGCTACGACCGGGCCGGCGATCAGCACTACGACGTGATCAGCGCGTTCATCAAGAGCATCCGGGGCAGCGACGCCGACGCGGCCCTGCACTACCTGGCCCGGATGATCGAGGCGGGCGAGGACCCGCGGTTCATCGCCCGGCGGCTGATCGTGCACGCCAGCGAGGACGTCGGGATGGCCGACCCGTCGGCGCTGCCGGTGGCGGTCGCCGCGGCGCAGGCGGTCGAGTTCGTCGGGCTGCCCGAGGCCCGGCTCAACCTCGCCCAGGCCGTGATCCACCTGTCCCTGGCGCCCAAGTCGAACTCGGTGATCAAGGCGATCGGCGCCGCCCAGGCCGACGTGCAGGCCGGGCAGGCGGGTCCGGTACCCGCACATCTGCGCGACGCCAGCTACCGCGGCGCGGCGCGGCTCGGGCACGGCCGCGGTTACCTGTACCCGCACGACTACCCGGAAGGCGTGGTGGCCCAGGCCTACGCGCCCGACCCGGTCGCGGGGCGCCGGTACTACGAGCCGTCCCGGCACGGCGCCGAGGCCAGGTACGCCGAGCGATCCGAGAAGATCCGGGCGATCCTGGGCCGCGACGGCGACGGCGGCGAGCCCGCGCCGCCGCCGGCCGAGTAGCACTCCGGTCCGGCCGGGTCGGCCGCACGCGGTCAGTCCCCGCCGGGCACGCCGCGGCGACTGACCGCACGCGGTTAGTCGCCGCCGGCCACGCCAGCGAGGACGTCGGCAACTGGCCGCACGCGGTCAGTCCCCGCCGGGCAGCCGCGGCGACCTCCTTCCCCGCAGCGTCCCCTTCCCCGCCCGGCCGCCGCCGCGCAGCGATAGGGTCGGGCAGGTGACGGACCAGGCAGGGCAACCGAATCGGAGCTCCGGATGAACGCCGGGCAGCTCGCGGCGCTCATCGCGGCCGTTTTCTTCGCGGTCGGCATGTGCGCCGCCGTCTACGTCCTGTTGCGGCTGGCTGGGCTGATCTCCCACGCCAACCGGGTGCTGACCGACTACGGGGACAGCGCCAGCACGCTCATGGAGCGCGCGCAGGCCGCGGTCGACCGGACCCAGGAGCAGCTCGCGCGGACCGACGCGATCACCGCGAGCATGGACGACGTGACCGCCAACATGGCCGAGCTGTCCGGGCACGTATCGGCGCTCACGGGCCTGGCGCGGGGAATCTCGGACGGCCTCGGCACGCCGCTGTTGCGGGTCTCCGCGTTCGTCTTCGGGGTCCGCCGGGCCGTGGCGCTGCGGCGGCCGGGCCGGGCCGCGGCGGCCGCGCCGCGGGATCCGGCCACACGGCCGTACCGGCAGGCGGCGGGCGGCGGGCGGGACGCGCTGCCCGGCGGCCGCCTCGTCCGGCCCGGTCACGAGCTGCCGAGGCCGCGCAGCCGCCCGGGCCGCGATGGCCGCGAGGAGGTGCGGAGCTGATCCGCAGGCTCTTCTGGGTGGGCGCGGGCGCGGTGCTCGGGGTGACCGGCTACCGGCGGGTGAGCCGGCTGGCGCGCACGGTCGGCGTGAGCGGCAGGCTGGCCGTGGCACCGGAGAGTGGCGCGGGGATGGCCGCCGGCTGGGCGCGCGGCGCGGTCCGGTTCGCTCGGGACGTGCGCGACGGCATGGAGCTGTATACGGATCGGCATCCGGGGCTGGCAGGCCGTACCCTCGAAGGTCAGCAGGTACGCGCCCGGCGTCCCGCCGACGAGGGCCGCGGCCGCGCGCACCCTGCACCGACTACGCGAAGGATGGCCGTTGATGGAGTCGGCAGAGATCGTCCGCCGTTTCCTTAACTACTTCTCCGAGCGCGGGCACACCGTGGTCCCGTCGGCCAGCCTGATCGCCGACGATCCCACGCTGCTGCTGGTCAACGCCGGGATGGTGCCGTTCAAGCCGTACTTCCTCGGCCAGCTGGTCCCGCCGTTCCGGCGGGCGACCAGCGCGCAGAAGTGCGTGCGCACGCCCGACATCGAGGAGGTCGGCAAGACCACCCGGCACGGCACCTTCTTCCAGATGCTGGGCAACTTCTCGTTCGGCGACTACTTCAAGGAGCAGGCCATCCCGTTCGCCTGGGAGCTGCTGACCAGGCCGGAGTCCGACGGCGGGTTCGGCTTCCCCGAGAGCAGGCTGTGGGTCACCGTCTACACCGACGACGACGAGGCGGCCAAGCTCTGGCACGACCAGGTCGGCGTGCCCGAGGACCGGATCCAGCGCCGCGGCCTGGCCGACAACTACTGGCACATGGGCGTGCCAGGACCCGGCGGGCCCTGCTCGGAGATCTACTACGACCGCGGTCCCGAGTACGGCCGCGAGGGCGGCCCGGTCGCGGACGAGGACCGCTACCTCGAGGTGTGGAACCTCGTCTTCATGCAGTACCAGCTCAGTGCGGTCCGCGCCAAGGTCGACTTCGACATCCTCGGCGAGCTGCCGTCGCGCAACATCGACACCGGGATGGGCCTGGAGCGGATGGCCGCGCTGCTGCAGGGCGTCGACAACATCTACGAGATCGACACCATGTGGAAGGTGCTGGAGCGGGCGGCCGAGCTGACCGAGCAGCGGTACGGCCGTGACCACCGGACCGACGTGGCGCTGCGGGTGGTCGCCGACCACGTGAGGACCGCGGTGATGCTGGTCGCCGACGGCGTGATCCCGTCGAACGAGGGCCGCGGCTACGTGCTGCGCCGGATCCTGCGCCGCAGCGTCCACAATCTCCGGCTGCTGTCCGGCGCGCAGCGCGGCGGGTCGGGCGGTCGGCCGGCGGCGCGAGGACGAGCGCTACCTGCACGACCTGGCATCGGTCGCGATCGACGCGCTCGGCGAGCAGTACCCGGAGCTGCTCCGGGACGCGCCGTACATCCACACGGTCATCGACGCCGAGGAGGCCGCGTTCCTGCGGCACGCTGCGCACCGGCACCGCGATCTTCGACGCGGCGGTCGAGGAGACCAGGCGCCGCGGCGGCGACACCATCCGCGGCGAGCAGGCGTTCCAGCTGCACGACACCTACGGCTTCCCGATCGACCTGACCCTGGAGATGGCCGCGGAGCAGGGCCTGTCCGTCGACGAGCCGGAGTTCCGCCGGCTGATGACGCGAGCAGCGGCAGCGGGCCAAGGAGGACGCGGCCGGCAAGAAGACCGGCAACGCTGACATCTCGGTGCTTCGCGGCGGTTCCTGGAGCGGGTCGGGCGGCGTGATCTTCACCGGATACGACGACGTGGCCGGCGACGCGACCGTCATCGGCCTGCTGGTCGGCGGGGTCTCGGTACCGGCCGCCGGCGCCGGCACCGAGGTCGACGTCGTGCTCGACCGGACGCCGTTCTACGCCGAGGGCGGCGGCCAGCTCGCCGACACCGGCGTGATCAGGGCCGCGGGCAGCGGCGCCGGCGATGGCGCGGTGATCGAGGTCACTCGACGTGCAGGCGCCGGTGCCCGGGCTCATCGTGCACCGGGGCCGGGTGACCGCGGGCGAGATCGTCGTCGGCGCGCCGGTGCTCGCCGAGATCGACATCGAGCGCCGCCGCGCGATCTCCCGGTCGCACACCGCGACCCACCTGGTGCACCGCGCGTTCCGCGGCGCGCTGGGCGAGTCGGCGGCCCAGGCGGGCTCGGAGAACTCACCGGGCAGGTTCCGGTTCGACTTCACCGCGATCGGCGCCGTGCCGGCCGTCGGTCCTGGCCGACGCCGAGGATGAGGTCAACCAGGTCCTGATCAACGACCTGGACGTGCGGGCCTTCCACACCTCGATCGACGAGGCCAGGGACGATGGGCGCGCTGGCGCTGTTCGGCGAGAAGTACGGCGACCAGGTGCGCGTGGTCGAGGTCGGCGACTACTCCCGCGAGCTGTGCGGCGGCACCCACGTGGCCAGGTCCGGCCAGCTCGGGCTGGTCAAGATCCTCGGCGAGTCGTCGATCGGCTCCGGCGTACGGCGGGTCGAGGCGCTCGTGGGCATGGACGCCTTCCGGTTCCTGGCCCGGGAGAGCGTCCTGGTCAGCCAGCTCTCAGAGCAGCTCAAGGCGCGCCGGGAAGAGCTGCCGGACCGGATCGCGGGCATCGTGACCCGGCTGCGGGACGCCGAGCGGGACCTGGAGCGGCTGCAGTCCGCCCGCCTGCTCGGCTCCGCGGCCGAGCTGGCCCAGGGCGCGGCCGACGTGGCCGGCGGTGTCCTACGTCGCGCACCGGGCGCCCGACGGCACGCACGGCCGACGAGCATCCGCAAGCTCGCGCTCGACATCCGCGGCCGGCTGGCCGCCGACCGGCCGGGCGTCGTCGTCGTCGTCGGCGATACCCGCCGACCGGCCGACGGTGGTGGTCGCGGTCAACGACGCGGGACGCGCGCGCGGCCTGGCCGCCGGGGCACTCGTGCCGATCGGCGGCCGGGTGCGCTCGGCGGCCGCGGCGGCGGCAAGGACGACGTGGCACAGGGCGGCGGAGCGCCGCTCGGGGACGGAGCGACCCGCGCGATAGCAGAGTCGTTTGAGGCGGTTCGGGTACGGTCATTCAGGGACATAATGGAGCCGGGTAGCGTACGGTGAGACCGTGCCGCAGCCGTATCGTTGCCTGGGTGAGACCTGGTCGTCCCGGGACCGTCTGTTGAGGACCGGCGTCCGGCTCGCGATCGACGTCGGCTCGGTACGGATCGGAGTGGCGCGCTGTGACCGCGACGGCCTGCTTGCCAGCCCGCTGACCACCGTCCGCGCGCGGTCGCGGGGACCTGGATGCGATCGCGGGCCTGGCCGCCGCCGATGGCGTTATCGAGATCATCGTCGGCCTGCCCGTCGGCCTCTCCGGCCGGGAAGGACGGGCCGCATCGGACGCCAGGACGTTCGCGGCCGCGCTGGCCGCGCCGGGTCGCGCCGGTCCCGGTCCGCCTGGTGGACGAGCGGTTCACCACGGTCATCGCGCACGACGCGCTGCGGCAGGGCGGCAGCGACGCCAAGGACCGCCGGCCTAAAGTGGACAGGGCGGCGGCGGCGCTGCTACTGCAGGGAGCGCTGGACATGGAGCGCTCCACAGGTCAGCCTGCGGGGGAGCTGGTTGGCTCATCCCCGGGAGGTACCAGGTGACGCGCGACAGGCAGGAGGACTGGCCGGACCATCAGACGCCGCGCAACTCCGGCCGGCACAGCCGCCCTCCTGAGGGGTACGACCGTCCCGATCTGCCGGCGCCGCCGCCGCAGTACGCGCCGCCTGGCCAGCCGGACCCCTACGCGGATCAGTACGCCCAGCCGGATCCCTACCACCCCGCGCCCGAGGCCTACGCCCCGCCCGACGCTTACGCCCCGCCCGACGCTTACGCTCCGCCCGACGCTTACGCGGCGCCCGATCCGTACGCCGCGCCCGACCGGTACGCGGCGCCCGATCCCTACGCCGCGCCCGACCAGTACGGGGATCCGACCGCCCAGACGGACCCGGCCCGGCCGCCGGATCCCTACAGCCACCCCGGCTACCCCGCGCAGGAGGCCTTCGGCCCGGGCCACGGTTCCTACGACGAGCTGACCGGCCCGCAGGGCCAGAACGGCTACCGGGGGCCGGGCGCTGGCGACCGGCGGGCAGGATACCCGGAGCAGAACGGCTACCGGCACCCGGAAGACCCCGACCAGAACGGCTACCGGCGCCCCGAGTACCAGGAGCGCAGCAGCTACCGGGGGCCGGACGCCTACCCGGCCGCCCCGGGTCCCGGTGACCACCCCCCGTTCCGGTGGCAGCCGTCGCCGGACGCTGCCGGGCCGGAACGGACGGACGCCCGGCCCGGCTACCGAAGCGGGACCGGTCAGGAGCCGCCGCCCCCGCCCCGTGACTGGGATCAGGACCCGGGGCAAGATTGGGACGTGAGCCAGGAACCTGGCGAGTTCGCCGAGCTCCGGCCCGGCCCGGACGACACCGGTACCGGATCGCAGCGGCCCGGGCCGGACCCGGCGGGCCCGGTGCGACGACGGCCGCGGCCGCCCGAGCCCAACCAGCCGCGCGAGCGGGACGACGCGCCGCCGCCGCGGGAAGGGCTCATCCCGGGCTTCTGGGACGGCCCGGACTCCCGGCCGGGCCGGGCCCGCAGGCCCCGGCGGCGGGTGAGCCGGGTGCTGGCGCCGCTGCTCGCCGTGGCGCTGCTGTGCGTGCTGGTCGCGGGCGGCTACGACATCTACCAGAGGTTCCAGTCCAAGGACTTCACGGGCCCGGGATTCGGGCATGTCACGGTCCAGGTGCTGCCCGGCGCCTCGGCCACCTCCCTGGCGCCGGAACTGGTCAGGCTCGGGGTCGTGGCCAGCACCAGTTCCTTCATCAGCGCCGCGAAGCACAGCCGCAACCCAGACGGCCTGGAACCCGGCTTCTTCAGCCTGCACAAGCACATGAACTCGGCGATGGCGTTCCAGATGCTGCTCAACCCGGCTTCGCGGATCCAGACCGTGGTCACGATCCCCGAGGGCCTGCGGATGTCGCAGATCCTG
Organism: uncultured Actinomycetota bacterium; assembly: GCA_963834695.1. GTDB lineage: Bacteria > Actinomycetota > Actinomycetes > Streptosporangiales > Streptosporangiaceae > JASHPR01. The sequence goes on along the minus strand of CAWIDQ010000059.1, from coordinate 28,246 downwards.
ACCACGCTGGAGCAGAAATCCGCGCGCACCATCCCGGTCAGCGCGTTCACTGCGGCCGCGAAGGACACCAGCGCGCTCGGGCTGCCCGCGTACGCGCACGGCAACCCCGAGGGCTACCTGTTCCCGGCCACCTACGACTTCAGCCCGGGCACCAGCGCGCTCGCCATGCTGCAGGCCATGGTGGCGCGGTTCAAGGTGGAAGCGGCCAGCATCAACCTGCCCGCGGCGGCCAAGGCCGCCCAGCTCACCGAGGACCAGGTCATCACCGTGGCCAGCATCCTGGAGGCCGAGGCAGGCAGCCCCAAGTACTACGCGCAGGTGGCCGAGGTGATCTACAACCGGCTGAATATCGGCATGAAGCTGGGGCTGGACAGCACGGTGAACTATGCGCTGCACCGGTTCGGAGTACACCTCACAGCCGCACAGCTCCGGGTCAACTCGCCTTACAACACCTTCATCCACACCGGGCTCCCGCCAGGCCCGATCGACAACCCGGGCGACCTCGCGATCAAGGCCGCGCTGAGCCCGGCTCACGGGAACTTCCTGTACTTCGTGACCGTGAACCTGAAGACCGGCCTCACCAAGTTCACCAGCAGCGCCACCCAGTTCCAGCAGTTCGTAGCCGAGTGCGACAAGAACAACGCGTGCTGAGGCCGCCGCGATGAGAGCCGCGGTGCTCGGGTCGCCGGTCGCCCATTCGCTGTCGCCGGCACTGCACCGGGCCGCGTACGAGGCGCTGGGCCTGGCGGGCTGGAGCTATGAGGCGATCGAGTGCGACGAGGCACGGCTGCCGGACCTGCTCGGCGGGTGCGGCCCCGACTGGGCCGGCCTGTCCCTGACCATGCCGCTCAAGCGGGCGGTGCTGCCGCTGCTCGACGTGACCGAGCCGCTCGCGGCCGACGTGGGCGCCGCCAACACGGTGATCTTCGCGGCCGGTGCCCGGCACGGGCACAATACCGACGTGCCCGGCATGATCACGGCCCTGGCCGCGGCGGGGGTGTCCGGCTCCGGGCCGGTGCTCATCCTCGGCGCCGGGGCGACCGCCTGCTCCGCGCTCGCTGCCGCGCGCGGGCTCGGCGCCGAACAGGCAACGGCGGCCGTCCGGGATCCGGCGCGGGCCGGGGGCCTGCTGGCCGCCGCCGGCCGGCTGGGCGTGGCCGTCCGGCTGGCCGACTTCGGCCAGGGGCCCCCGGCCGTGAGCTGGCACCTGGTGATCTCGACGGTTCCGGCGAGGGCCGCCGACGCCTATGCGCAACGGGTACTGCGCGGGGATCTCGTCCCGGCCGCGGTACTCGACGTGGTCTACGACCCCTGGCCGACCGGGCTGGCCGCCGCCGCGGAGCAGACCGGGGCGGTCGTGATCGGCGGCTTCGACCTGCTGCTGCACCAGGCGGCCCGGCAGGTGGAGCTGATGACGGCCCGGACGGCGCCGACCGCCGCGATGCGCCGGGCCGGCCTCGCCGAGCTGCGGCGGCGCGCGGAAGGCGCCGCGGAGCGGCCGCCCGGGACCTGACCCGCGGCGCCCCGGGACGCGCGGTCAGCGGGATTACAACGGCCCCGGAATGCGTTACCCTGTGAGACGACCAGTCCGGCGCACCGCGCGCCGGACGCGCAAGCGGAGGACCACATTCGGCCACCTCCCACCTGGCCAGCAAGATTGCTGGCGGGTACGGCTGGGCAGCTTCCCCCGGGAGCTGTCCGGCGACCGGCAGGCTTACGGGCCGGCCTGGCCGGGCGCACCGGCGTCGCGCGATAGCGACGGCGCCAGGCGCCTCGTGGCGGACCCGATCCTGCATCACCAGGCTCGGGGCGTCGCGTCATTGTGGCCCTGCACGCCTGCGATGCGGGGCCTTTCGCATATCCGGGCCCGGCAGAAGGTCGCGGTCCGCGCGCGGGGAGGTCCCGCGGCGGCCAGAGTGACACAAGGAGGTCACATCAGCACTGAGCCCCGTATCAACGAACGTATCCGCGTGCCCGAAGTGCGGCTCGTAGGGCCGAACGGCGAGCAGGTCGGCATCGTCGCCATCAACGACGCGCTCCGGCTGGCCCAGGAGGCAGACCTGGACCTGGTCGAGGTCGCGCCGACGGCACGGCCGCCGGTCGCCAAGCTCATGGACTACGGGAAGTTCAAGTACGAGTCGGCTCTCAAGGCCAGAGAGTCGCGCAAGCACCAGGCACAGACCGTCATCAAGGAGATCAAGCTCCGGCCGAAGATCGATCCGCACGACTACGGGACCAAGAAGGGCCACGTCGAGCGGTTCCTGCGGCAGGGAGACAAGGTCAAGGTGACCATCATGTTCCGCGGACGTGAGCAGTCCCGGCCAGATCTCGGCTACCGGCTGCTGCAGAAGCTGGCCGGCGACGTCGAAGAACTCGGGTTCGTCGAGTCGCAGCCGAAGCAGGACGGCCGGAACATGATCATGGTTATCGGACCGCACAAGCGCAAGGCAGACACCAAGGCCGAGCGCGCGGCGAACCGGCCGGTACCGGCCCCGCGGGGGGCCAGGGAAAACGGGCCCGCGCCCGCGGTGGCGGCGGCGGCGGCCGAACCCGCCGAGCAGGGAGCGGCGGACGCACCAACGGCGATCTGACCGGCTGGGCGCAAGCCGCCCGGCCCGCCGACCGGTAGCGCGTGCCCCGGGCACGTTAGCGTTAACAACCACGTGCCACCGGCAGGTTAGATAGGACACTGTGCCCGGGCGCGTCACGCACGTGCCGCAGGCACCAGAGCAAGCAAGCACGTGCCGCAGGCAGGCGCCGGAAGCGCCGGCCCGCGGCACTCCACGAACGGAGACGACGGCGACATGCCGAAGATGAAGACGCACAGCGGTGCCGGCAAGCGCTTCCGGCTGACCGGTACCGGCAAGGTCATGCGCCGCCGGGCCAACCGCGCTCACTACCTTGAGCACAAGCCGAGCACGCGAACCCGCCGCCTCAAGAACGAGGTGCCGGTTTCGCCCGCTGACCTGAAGAAGATGAAGAGACTGCTGGGCAAGTGACCCGGCCCGCTTAAGGGAGTCGAACAAATGGCACGCGTGAAGCGGGCGGTCAACGCCCACAAGAAGCGCCGGGTCGTCCTCGAGCGGGCCAGTGGCTACCGCGGACAGCGGTCCCGCATGTACCGCAAGGCCAAGGAGCAGACCCTCCACTCGATGGCCTACGCCTTCCGCGACCGCAAGGACCGCAAGGGCGCGTTCCGGCGGCTGTGGATCCAGCGCATCAACGCCGCGGCCCGGGCGGACGGCATGACCTACAACCGGTTCATCCAGGGCCTGAAGATCGCGGGCGTGGACGTCGACCGCCGGATGCTCGCCGAGCTCGCGGTGGCCGACCCGCCGGCCTTCTCCGCGCTGGTCGAGGTAGCCAAGAAGGCGCTGCCCGCGAACGTCAACGACCAGGCCGCGGACACCGAAGCCGCCTGAGCGGGCCTGCTGTCGCGGAGGCCGTGATCACCGGCGGTGAGATCACCAGCATCCGGTCGCCCCGGGTCAAGGCCGTCCGGCAGCTGGCCCGGCGCTCGGCCCGGCAGCGCGCGCGGCTGTTCCTCGCCGAGGGCCCGCAGGCGGTGCGGGAGGCCCTGGGCTGGCCCGGCGAGCCCGGGCTGGTCACCGAGTTGTTCGTCACCGCGCCCGCCCGGTCCCGGTACGGCGAGCTGGTCGAGGCGGCGGCCGGGCCCGGCGCGGCCGTGCATGCCGTCAGCGGCGAGGTGATGGCCGAGCTCGCACAGACCATCACCCCGCAGGGCCTGCTCGCCGTGTGCCGGTTCGTCGATGTCCCGATGGAGCGGCTCACCGCCGCCGCGCCCCGGCTGGTGGTGCTGCTGGCGAACGTCCGTGACCCCGGGAACGCCGGGACCGTGCTGCGCACGGCGGACGCGGCAGGCGCGGACGGGGTGGTCTTCTCCGACGCGTCGGTCGACCCCTACAACAGCAAGTGCGTGCGGGCCTCGGCGGGCAGCCTGTTCCACCTGCCGGTCGTGGTCGGCTCCCCGCTGCCGCAGGCGGCGGGGGCGTTGCGCCGGGCCGGGCTGCGGGTCCTCGCCGCCGACGGCAGCGCCGGGCGGGAGCTCGACGATCCCGAGCCGGGCCACGGGCTCGCGGCTCCCACCGCGTGGCTGTTCGGCAACGAGGCCTGGGGCCTTCCCCGCGAGCTGCTGGCGCTGGCCGACGAGGCCGTCGCCGTGCCCATCTACGGCCGGGCGGAGAGCCTGAACCTGGCCGCCGCGGCCGCGGTCTGTCTGTACGCGTCCGCCCGCGCCCAGCGCAGCCGCGGCGCGGCGGCACCAGTGTCCGCGAGCTGACTTTGTGCAACCGTTCTCATTCTTAGGCACCTCGGGGTGCCGCGCACCGCTCCGGACGCGCTAGAGTCTGATCTGATCACGTTGCGTCATGAGTTGCCCGGCCGGCGTTACCGCCGTCAGGGCACGGGCGCGGCGCGTCGGCCCGCGGGTTGCCCCCGAACCGCGGGCCGGCCAGCAAGGCAGCCCGGGGGCAGTCATGGGCGCAACGGGCCGGGCGGAGGCGGCGTTCGAGTGGACGGGATCATGCCGGGGTCGGCCGACGGGCTGGTGCACGCCGACGACCTGCCCGACGGCCTGGTGATCGCGGACCACGCCGGCCAGGTCACGGTGTTCAACCGGGCCGCCTCGCGGCTCACCCGCATTCCCGCCTCCGCCGCGCTCGGCCGGGACGTGCGGCAGGTGCTCCCGCTCGTGGACGCCGAGGACCGCTGCTGGTGGGCGCAGACGCAGCCGTACCACGGCCTGTGCACGCGCAGCAGGCACCCCGAGCGGTCGCTCTACCTGCCGGACGGGACCGAGCTCCTGGTCAGCATGGGCTACGTGCGGGACCGGAGCGCGAACGGCGGATGGCAGCACCAGCCGGGCACGGTCCGCCGGCTGACGATCACGATGCGGGGCACGCAGCAGCGCTCCCGCGCGGAGCGCAGCCGCGCCGACCTGGTCTCCACCGTCGCCCACGAGCTGCGCTCGCCGCTGACCAGCGTCAAGGGCTTCACCGCGACGCTGCTGGCCAAGTGGCCGCGGTTCACCGACGACCAGAAGCTGGTCATGCTGGAGACGGTCAACTCCGACGCGGACCGGGTGACCAGGCTGATCACCGAGCTGCTCGACGTGTCCCGGATCGAGTCCGGCCGGATCGAGGTGCACCGCGAGCTCGTCGACATCCCGGAGCAGGCCATGAAGGTCATCGCGGGCCGGATCGCCGCCGGGGAACCGGAGGACCGGTTCCGGCTGGTGGTCGACGACCGCCTGCCGGAGACCTGGCTGGACGCGGACAAGATCTTCCAGATCCTGGCCAACCTCATCGAGAACGCGCTCCGGCACGGGGCTGGTACGGTAACCATCATGGTGGAGCCGGCCCAGACCGGGGACGCTCCTGGGGTGGCGGTCTCCGTCCGGGACCAGGGGCAGGGCATCGCGCCCGAGCTCGCGCCGCGGGTGTTCCGCCAGTTCTGGCGGGTTAAGCGGCGCGGCGGGGCGGGCCTGGGCCTGTACATCGTGAAGGGCCTGGTCGAGGCGCACGGCGGCACGATCACCGTGCACCAGGCACCCGGCGGCGGGGCCGAGTTCCGATTTACGATGCCCGCCGGCACGCCCGACTTCGGCTGACCGGCGGGCCCGCAGCGGCGCACCGCGGCCGCCGCGTGACCAGGACTCCCCGGTGACGACGGCATCTGGCCCGCGAGACCAGCGCCCGGACGGTTCGTTGGGGAAAACGATCGGTGATCGCAGGAGAGCAGCAGGCCATGTCCGCACCGAATAAGAATTACGACCCCGTGGCGGTGACGGCGCTGTCGCCGGAGCAGGTCCAGCGCACGCTCGACGACGCGCTGGCCGCCATCGCCAAGGCCGCAGACCTCGACGAGCTGAAGGCGGCCCGGCTGGCCCACGCAGGCGACCGGGCGCCGATCACGCTGGCCAACGCCGAGATCGGGGCGTTGCCGCCGGCCGCCCGGGCCGAGGCCGGCAAGCGGGTCGGCACCGCGCGCGCCGCGATCCGCGCCGCGCTCGCCGCCCGGCAGGACGTCCTGGAGTCAGAGCGCGACGTACGAGTCCTGGTCGAGGAGGCCGCCGACGTCACGCTGCCGTGGGACCGCCAGCCCGCCGGCGCCCGGCACCCGGTGACCACGGTGGCCGAACGGCTGACCGACGTGTTCGTGGCCATGGGCTACGAGGTCGCCGAGGGCCCCGAGGCCGAGGACGAGTGGTACAACTTCGACGCGCTGAACTTCCCGCCCGACCACCCGGCCCGGGAGACGCAGGACACGTTCTTCGTGGCCGGGCCGGACGGCAGGGCTTCAAACACCGGTGCCGGCTCGGGCGTGGTGCTGCGCACGCACACCTCGCCGGTGCAGATCCGGGCCATGCTGACCCGGCCGCTGCCGCTGTACGTGGTCAGCCCGGGCAAGTGCTTCCGCAGCGACACGCTCGACGCCACGCACAGCCCGGTGTTCCACCAGATCGAGGGCCTGGCCGTGGACGAGGGGCTGACCATGGCCGACCTGCGCGGCGCGATCACCGCGTTCGTCGGCGCGATGTTCGGAGAAGGGCTGCGGACCAGGCTCCGCCCGGACTTCTTCCCGTTCACCGAGCCGTCGGTGGACGTGTCGATGGAGTGCCACGTGTGCCGCGGCACAGGTGTTCGCAGCACTGGCGTCCGGCCGGGCGGGGAACCCTGCCGGGTGTGCCGGTCGCAGGGCTGGATCGAGATCGCGGGCGCGGGCATGGTCAACCCGCGGGTGCTGGTCGCCTGCGGGATCGACCCGGACCGCTACCGCGGGTTCGCGTTCGGGCTGGGCATCGAGCGCACGCTGATGATCAGGGACGGGGTCACCGACATCCGGGACACCGTCGAGGGCGACGTGCGGTTCAGCCGGGCGTTCGGGATGGAGGCGTGATGCGGGTTCCGCTGTCCTGGCTGCTCGAATACGCGGCCGTCGACCCGGGCACCGACGCCGCCGAGGTGGCGCGGCGGCTCACCGCGGCCGGCCTGGAGGTCGAGTCGGTCGAGCGCGTCGGCTACGAGATCAGCGGCGTGATCGTCGCCGAGGTGGCCGAGATCGAGGAACTGACCGAGTTTCGCAAGCCGATCCGGTACGTCCGGGTGAACACCGGCTCCGGCGAGCAGCACGTGATCTGCGGCGCGGTGAACTTTGCCGTGGGGGACCGGGTGCCGCTGGCCCGGCCCGGCTCGGTGCTGCCCGGCGGCTTCGAGATCGGCGCCCGCCGGGCCTACGGGCGGATGTCGGAGGGGATGATCTGCTCGCCGGCCGAGCTCGGCATCGGGGACGACCACACCGGGATCCTGGTGCTGCCCCCACCAACCTCCCCTGCCCCCTCAAGCTCCGCTGGGCGAGGACTTCGCGGAGTACGCGGGCCTGCGCGATCACGTGCTCGACATCAACGTGACCCCGGACAAGGGCTACGCGCTGTCGGTGCGCGGCGCTGGCGCGCGAGCTCGCGATCGCGTTCGAGGCGGAGTTCACCGACCCCGCGGACACCGGCCTGCCCGCGGACGTGAACGAGGTCTACCCGGAGGTGTACCCGGCCAGCATCGAGGACCCGACCGCGTGCGACCGGTTCGTGCTGCGCGAGGTGCGCGGGGCGGACGTCACGCGGCCGACCCCGCTGTGGATGCGGGTCCGGCTGGCCCGCGCCGGGATGCGCTGCGTGTCGCTGGCCGTGGACATCACCAACTACCTGATGCTGGAGCTCGGCCAGCCGCTACACGCGTTCGACCGGGACCGGCTCACCGGGCCGATCGTGGTCCGCCGGGCCCACCCGGGCGAGCGGCTGGAAACCCTCGATCACGTGGTCCGGGACCTTGACCCGGACGACATCCTGATCACCGACGCCTCGGGCCCGATCTCGATGGCCGGGACCATGGGCGGGCTGGCCACCGAAATCACCGAGGAGTCGCGCGACCTGGTGATCGAGGCCGCGCACTTCTCCGCGGCGGGCACGGCCCGGATGAGCCGGCGGCACCGGCTGTTCTCCGAGGCCTCGGCCCGGTTCGAGCGCGGGGTGGACCGGGAGCTGCCGCTGCGCGCATCGGCCAAGGCCGCGTCGATGCTGGGCGCGCTGGCCGGGGGGGGCGTGGTGCCCGGCTGCACGCACGCGCAGGTCGAGGTGGACCCGGTCTCGATCACGATGGCCGCCGACTACCCGGACCAGGTGGCCGGGATGTCCTACGGTCCGGACACAGTGACCCGGCGGCTGCGCCAGGTCGGCTGCAAGGTCAGCCAGGCGCCCCCCGGGCAGGTCCTGGAGGTCCGGCCGCCGTCCTGGCGGCCCGACCTCACCGACCCGGCCGACCTGGCCGAGGAGGTCATCCGGCTGGAGGGCTACGAGAACCTACCGGTGCGGATGCCGCGCGCGACCGCCGGGCGCGGCCTCACCGAACCGCAGCGGCTGCGCCGGACGATCGGGCGCGTCCTGGCCGGCTCCGGGTACGTGGAGGTGCTGAGCAGCCCGTTCGGCTCGGCCGCGGACGACGACCGGATGCTGCTGCGCGCGGACGACCCGCGCCGCCGCGCGCCCCGGCTGGTCAACCCGATCCGGGACGAGGAGCCGCTGATGCGGACGACGCTGCTGCCCGGGCTGCTGCGGGTCCTGAACCGCAACCTGGGCCGCGGCTTCGCCGACGTCGCCCTGTTCGAGACGGGCCTGGTCTTCTTCACCCGGCCGGGCGGCCAGCGGGTCGCGCCGATCCCGCTCGTGGACCATGTGCCCACGCCGGACGAGCAGGCCGCGCTGGAGGCGGCCCTGCCCGAGCAGCCGCGGCACCTCGCGGTGGTGCTCGCGGGCGACCGCGAGCTGTCCGGGTGGTGGGGCGCGGGCCGGGCCTCGTTCTACGACGCGATCGAGGCGGCCCGGCAGGTGATCGACTCCAGCCGGGTACCGTTCTCGGTCCGGGCCGCGCAGCACGAGCCGTGGCACCCGGGCCGGTGCGCGGCGCTGTACCTGGACGCCGGGGATGATCCCGAGGTCCTGGCCGGGCACGCCGGCGAGCTGCATCCTCGCGTGGTCCAGGCTTTCGGGCTGCCGCCGCGCACCTGCGCGGCCGAGCTCGACCTGTCGCCGATCGAGAGGATGGCCGCCGGGCTCGGCCCGGTCCAGGCCCCGCCGGTGTCCGGTTACCCGCCGGCCACGCAGGACGTGGCGCTCATCGTGCCGGCCGCGGTGCCGGCCGCGGACGTGGCGGCGGCGCTCGCCCACGGCGTGGCGGAGGCTGGCCTCGGCCCGTTGCTGGAGGACGTGCGCCTGTTCGACGTCTACACCGGGGAGCAGGCCGGCGAGGGGCGCAAGTCGCTCGCGTACACGCTGCGCTTCCGGGCCCCGGATCACACGCTGACGGCCGACGAGGTGAGCGCCGCCCGGGACGCGGCGGTGGCCGCGGCGGCTGGGCGTACCGGGGCCGTGCTGCGCGACGGTTCCTGACCGGCCGGGCTCAGGCCCGGCCAGCGGCGGCGGCCGCCTCCTGCAGGAAGTCACCGACCAGCGCGTGGAACTCGGCCGGCCTCTCCAGGTGCGGTGAGTGCCCGCAGTCGGCCAGCACGTGCTCCTGGTATCGCCCGCCGGCCGCGCGGTAGCGGTCCAGGACGGCGCGCATCTGGCTGACCATGGGCTGCGGCGGGTAGACGCCGGCCCCAGGCCAGCCGGGCACCGCGCCGATCTGGCCGAGGTAGCCGAGGTCGACGAGCGAGGCGTCCGACACGATCTGGTCGCTGTCGCCGCGCACCCACATCACGTCCGGGCCGGCGGTGATCTCCGCGAAGCCGGACACGTCGCAGTACCGCGGCGAGATCGCGTTGTTGACGCCCCGGGTGCCGGGCGCGGTTCCCGGCCAGTTCGGCGAGGCCGCCGCGTCACCGGGGTAGAAGTCGTCCCCGGTGGCCATCTGCAGCATCGCGTCGACCAGCTCGTCCTCGAGCTGGGCCGGAAGCCGGAACGGCGGCTTGCCGTACAGCGTGGTCAGCACCTGGCGGGGCGAGGTGGGGTCGTCGCCGCCGCGATCGCCCTCGGCGATGCGCCGGACCAGCTCGGGATGGGCCGTGCCGCCGCCGGAGCCGGCGAAGTCCGGCCAGCACGGCGTGCCGGCCAGATCCCGGGTGCCCCCGAACCCGTAGGGCGACATCGGGCTCTCGAGCACGACCGAGGCCACCGCCGCGGGGTGGTCGATCGCGTACTGCAGCACCACCCCGCCGCCGAGCGACCAGCCCAGCAGGTGCACCGGCTGCCCGTCCGGCACCAGGCCGCTCTCGGTGACCAGCGCGTGCAGGTCGTCGGCGAAATCGCGGACGCCGCGCGTCGCGTCCGCCGGGACGGTCTCGGAGAGCCCGAACCCGCGCAGGTCAGGGGCCAGGCAGCGGTATTGCCCGCCCAGGGCGCTCATGGCCGGGGCGAAGAACCGCGCTGACGAGACGTTGCCGTGCACCAGCACGAGCACCGGCGCGCCGCCGGGGCCCGCCGTGAGCACGTGGGTCCGCAGGCGGGACGTGGGCACATCGGCGTGGTGAACCGCGACTGGCATGCTGGGCATGGCCGGCCTCCCCGTTCGGCGTGGCAGGTGTCTGAGTGCATGATCTCAGGGCCCGCGCCCCGTCGCCGCCGCGGCAGGCGCGCGGCTAGCTGGGCGCGGGCAGGACCGCGAGGATCTCGCTGCCGCCCTGGACGCACTTGGACGCCTGCCCGGTCTTGAGCACCACGGGCGTGGTGAATCCCTGGCAGGTCCAGCCGCGTACCCGGACCGGCGCGCCGCCGCCGGTCCCGGGAACCTGGCCGGACTCGATCGCCTTGGCGTAGGCGCGCTCTACCGAGAGCGCCGCGGCGCACGACACCTGGCCGTGGGCGATCTGGATGTGCACCGGGACGTTGGCCGCGGTCCGCGTGGTCCCGCACACGGTCGTGCCGGTCGTGCCCGTCGACGCCGCGGACGACGCCGGCGATCCGCAGCCGGCGCTGGCCGCCAGCAGTACCGCGGCCGCCGCGATGCCGCCCGCCGGTGCGGTCAGCCGTGCGCGGGGCCAAGCCCGCGGCCGGCGCACGCCCATGGCCGTCTCCTTTCCGCGACCCTCATCATGCCGCCTCGCCGCGGTCTGAGTGGCCGGGTTCCGCCCCTGCCGGCGCTCGCTCTCGCATTTGCATAATCAATCATCTATCTGCATAATAATTCACAACGGGCCGGGCGGAGGGCGGGTGCGGATGGGTGCACGGGTAGCGGTGGCAGGCGCGAGCGGGTACGCCGGCGGCGAGCTGCTCCGGCTGCTCGCCGGGCACCCCGACCTGGAACTGGGCCCGGTAGCCGCGGAAAGCAACGCGGGCCGCCCGATCGGCGAGGTGCACCCTCATCTCGCCGGGGTGCCGTCGCTGGCGGGCCGCCGGTTCGAGGCTGCCGAGACCGTGGCCGGCGCCGGCTGCGACCTCGCGTTCCTCGCGCTGCCCGCCGGGCAGTCGCCGCGGCTGGCCGGTGATCTCGGCCAGGGCGTCGGGCTCGTCGACCTGGGACCCGATTTCCGGCTCACCGACGCCCGCGCCTGGGCCAGGCATTACCGCCTGCCGTACGCGGGCCGCTGGATGACCGGCCTGCCGGAGCTGCCGGGGGCGAGGGAGCAGATCCGGGCCGCGACGCGGGTCGCCGTCCCGGGCTGCTACGCCACCGCGGCCATCGTTGCGCTCGCGCCGCTGCTGGCCGCGGGCCTGATCGAGCCGCAGGACATCGTGATCGTCGCCGCCTCGGGCACCTCGGGCGCCGGGCGGGCACCCAAGCCGGAGCTGCTCGCCAGCGAGGTGATCGGCGCGGTCAGCGCGTACCAGGCCGGCGGGACGCACCGGCACACGCCCGAGATCGAGCAGGCGCTCGGCGAGGCCGCGGCCCGGGCCGGGGTGACGGTCAGCTTCACCCCGCTCCTGGCGCCCATGCCGCGCGGGATCCTCGCGACCTGTACCGCGCGGCTGACGCCGGCCCGCGGCGAGCGCGCGACCGCACTGCTCCGGGAGGCCCTGGCCGAGGCCTATGCCGGCGAGCCGTTCGTCTGCGTGCTGCCCGAGGGCCAGTGGCCGACCACGGCGGCCGTGGCGGGGTCGAACGGCGTGCACCTGCAGGCCGCGGCCGACGCCCGGGCCGGCCGGGCCACCGCGGTGGCCGCCATCGACAACCTCGGCAAGGGCGCCGCCGGGCAGGCCATCCAGAACGCCAACCTCATGCTCGGCCTGCCGGAGACGGCCGGCCTTACCGCCTGCGGAGTCGCCCCGTGACCGTTACCGCAGCCGCCGGGTTCCGGGCGGCAGGCCTAGCGGCCGGGATCAAGGAGTCCGGGCAGGCGGACCTGGCCGTGGTCATCAACGACGGCCCGTCGGACGCGGCGGCGGGGGTGTTCACCGCCAACCGGGTCCAGGCCGCCCCGGTGCTCTGGACCCAGCAGGTCGTCCGGGGGGGCCGGGTCCGCGCCGCCGTGCTCAACTCCGGCGGCGCCAACGCCTGCACCGGGCCGGACGGCTTCGCCGACACCCACCTCACGGCCGAGCGGCTGGCCAAGGCGCTGTCCGCGTCCGCCGGGGAGATCGCGGTCTGCTCGACCGGCCTGATCGGGGACCGGCTGCCCATGGACCGGCTGCTGCCCGGCGTGGACGCCGCGGTCGCCGCCGCGTCGCCTGGCGGCGGCGCCGCGGCGGCGGACGCCATCAGGACCACCGACACGGTCCCGAAGACCTGCCAGGTGGCCGGGGCGGGCTACACCATCGGCGGCATGGCCAAGGGCGCCGCCATGCTCGCCCCGGCGCTCGCGACCATGCTCGCGGTGCTCACCACCGACGCGGACCTGGCCGCGGCGGAGCTGGACGCCGCGCTGCGGGAGGCCGTCGCCGTCACGTTCGACCGGCTGGACACCGACGGCTGCATGTCGACCAACGACACGGTGCTGCTGCTGGCCAGCGGCGCGTCCGGCGTCCGGCCCCGCCCGGGGGACTTCGCCGCGCTGCTGACCCAGGGCTGCGCGGACCTGGCCCGGCAGATGCAGCTCGACGCCGAGGGAGCCAGCAAGGCGATCGACATCGAGGTGACCGGCGCGGCCAGCGAGGACGACGCGGTCACCGTCGGGCGCGCCGTCGCCCGGTGCAGCCTGCTCAAGTGCGCGATCGCGGGAGAGGACCCGAACTGGGGACGGGTCCTCGCCGCGGTCGGTACCACGGCCGCCGTGTTCGAGCCGGACCAGCTCAGCGTGGCGATCAACGGGGTCTGGGTCTGCCGCAACGGGTTCGCGGCGCAGGACCGGTCCCAGGTGGACCTCGGGCCCCGGGACGTGACCATCACCATCGACCTGTCCGCCGGGCCGCATGCGGCCAGGATCCGCACCACCGACCTGACCGAGGCCTACGTGCACGAGAACTCGGCGTACTCCACGTGACGGCGATGAACGTGACCGGCACCGCCGGCAGATCAGGAGGGCGCGCTGGCCAAGGCCGCGACGCTGATCGAGGCGCTGCCCTGGCTGGAGCAGTTCCACGGCGAGACCGTCGTGATCAAGTTCGGCGGGCACGCCATGGCCGACGAGGACCTCTGCTTCGCGTTCGCGCAGGACGTGGTGTTCCTGCGGTACGCCGGGCTGCGCCCGGTGGTCGTGCACGGCGGCGGCCCGCAGATCAGCGAGCACCTCGGACCGGCTGGGCATCCCGAGCACGTTCCGCGCCGGGCTGCGGGTGACCACGCCGGAGACCATGGACGTGGTCCGGATGGTCCTCACCGGGCGGTGAACCGGGACCTGGTCGGCCTGATCAACCGGCACGGGCCGTTCGCGGTCGGGATGTCCGGCGAGGACGCCAACCTGCTCACCGCGGCCCGCGCCCAGGCCACCGTGGACGGCGAGGCCGTCGACCTCGGCCAGGTCGGCCGAGATCGAGACGGTCGATCCCGGGGCGGTCCGCGCGCTGATCGCCGACGGCCGGATCCCGGTCATCTCGAGCGTGGCCCGCGGCGCGTCGGGCGAGATCTACAACGTGAACGCCGACACCGCGGCCGCCGCGATCGCGGTCGCGCTGGACGCGGCGAAGCTGATCCTGCTCGACCGACGTGGCCGGACTGTACGCGGACTGGCCGCCCGCCGGGCCGGGCGCAGTGACCGCCGGCCGGCCCGGCGAGGTGATCAGCCAGCTCAGCGCGGCCGCGCTGACCGCGATGCTGCCCGGCCTGGACGGCGGGCATGATCCCGAAGATGGAGGCCTGCCTGACCGCGGTGCGCGGCGGCGTGCCGCGGGCGCACGTGCTGGACGGACGGCTGCCGCACGCTGTCCTGCTGGAGATCTTCACCGACTCCGGGATCGGCACCATGGTGCTGCCGGACTCCGGCCCGCACGTGACCCGCGACCCAGGAGGAAACGCATGACCATCACGGAACAGCTCCAGGACAGGTACGCCGCCGCGCTGATGCCGACCTACGGCATCCCGCCGGTCGCGCTGGTCGCGCGGCGAGGGCTGCGTGGTGTGGGACGTCGACGGCAACGCCTACCTCGACCTGGTCGCCGGCATCGCGGTGAGCGCGCTCGGGCACGCCCACCCGGCGATCGTCGACGGCGGTGACCCGGCAGGTCGGGCGGCTCGCGCACGCCTCGAACTTCTACCTGCACGAGGAGATGTCCCCAGGTCTCTGCTCGCGGAGCGGACGTCGGGCTGCTCGGCGTCGACGCGGCCGGGTGTTCTTCGCCAACTCCGGCGCCGAGGCGAACGAGGCGGCCATCAAGCTGGTCCGGCGCCTCCAGGGCAGCCGACGGCCGGTGATCGTGGCCGCCGAGCACTGGTTCCACGGCCGGACCATGGGCGCGCTCAGCCTGACCGGCAAGAGCTCGATCAGGGAGCCGTTCGGCGCCGTTCGGTCTCGACGTCCGGTTCGTCCCGTACGGCGACGCCGACGCGCTGCGCGCGGCGGTCGGGCCCGGACTGCGCTGCCGTGTTCCTCGAGCCGTCCCAGGGCGAGGGCGGGGTCATCCCGCCCCCCGAGGGCTACCTGCGCGCCGCGCGCGACGCCTGCGACGCGGCCGGGGCGCTGCTCGTGCTCGACGAGATGCAGAGCGGGGTGGGGCGGACCGGCGCCTGGTTCGCCTGTCAGCGCGAGGGCATCATCCCCGACGTCATCACGCTGGCCAAGGGGCTCGGCGGCGGCCTGCCCATCGGCGCCTGCGTCGGGATCGGCCGGTGCGGGTCCGCGCTCGGCAAGGGCGATCACGGCAGCACCTTCGGCGGCAACCCGGTGGCCTGCGCAGCCGCGCTCTCGGTGCTCGACACGATCGAGCGCGACGGCCTGCTGAAGAACGTCACGCAGGTCGGCGACCGGCTGGCCGCCGGGATCGAGGCCATCGAAGATCCCCTGGTCACCGGGGTGCGCGGCAGCGGGCTCTGGCGGGCCATCACGCTCGCCACCCCGGCTGCGGCCGCCGTGGAGGCCGCCGCGCGGCGGGCCGGCTTCCTGGTCAACGCCGTTCAGCCGGACGCGATCCGGCTGACGCCGCCGCTGATCCTCAGCGCCGAGCAGGCCGACTCGTTCACCGCCGAACTGCCCGCGATCCTGTCCTCCGCGAGCCTGCTGGCCGGACAGGGGGCGTGATGGACGCCAGATCCGAGGGCGGTCCGCCGCCGGCCAGCGCCGTCTGGGACGAGGCCGAGAACCGGCTGCACGCCCAGAAGGCGCTGCTGGCGTGGCTGCTGGAGCACTCGCGATGAACACCGTCAGCCCGGTCACCAAGACCGCGCGGCACGCGCAGATCGCCGCGATCCTGGCCCACGCCGATCCGCCGGTCAGGTCCCAGGAGGAACTCGCCGAGCGGCTGAGCCAGCGCGGGGTACGGGTCACCCAGGCGACGCTCTCCCGGGACCTGGAGGAACTCGGGGCCGTGCGGCTGCGCGCCGCCGATGGCGGGCTGGTGTACGCGCTGCCGGGCGAGGCGGGCGGCCCCGGCTCGCTGCCCGGCGGGCTGGCTGAGGCCGAGCCGCCGCAGTGGGCGGCCCCGGCTTCCGCCGACCTGCCCGCCGAGCCGTCGGGCCGGCTGGCGCGGGTCGCGGCCGAGTTGCTGGTCACCGCCGAGGCGAGCGCCAACCTGGTGGTGCTGCGCACGCCGGCCGGGGCCGCGCAGTTCCTGGCGTCAGTGATCGACCACTCGGCCTGGCCGTCCATTCTCGGCACGGTGGCGGGCGACGACACCGTGCTGGTCATCGCGCGGGACCCGGCAGGCGGGGCAGACCTGGCCCGCGCGCTGCTGCGGCTGGCGGACCGGCGCGGCCACCAGTGACAGGAACATCCCCGGACCGGGGACGCTGAGGGAGGAACCAATGACAGAACGCGTGGTGCTCGCCTACTCGGGTGGCCTGGACACCTCCGTGGCCATCGGGTGGATCGCCGAGCAGACCGGCGCCGAGGTCATCGCGCTGGCGGTGGACGTCGGCCAGGGCGGCGAGGACCTGGACACGATCCGCGAGCGCGCGCTGGCCTGCGGCGCGGCCGACGCCGTGGTCGCCGACGTGCGGGCGGAGTTCGCCGCTGAGTACTGCATGCCGGCGCTGCGCGCCAACGCGCTGTACATGAACCACTACCCGCTGGTCTCCGCGCTGTCCCGGCCGCTGATCGCGAAGCACCTGGCCCGCGTGGCGCGCGAGCGCGGAGCGACCATGGTCGCGCACGGCTGCACCGGCAAGGGCAACGACCAGGTGCGGTTCGAGGTGGGCCTGGCCTGCCTCGCCCCGGAGGTGAAGGTCCTGGCGCCGATCCGCGACTCCGGGATGACCAGGGACAAGGCGATCGCGTTCGCCGCCGAGAAGGGGTTGCCGATCAACGTCACGTCGCGTTCGCCGTACTCGATCGACCAGAACCTGTGGGGCCGCAGCTGCGAGACCGGGCACCTGGAGGACATCTGGGAGGCGCCGCACGACGACGTCTGGGGATACACCAGCGACCCGGCGCTGCCCAAGGAGCCAGAGGACGTCACGATCTCGTTCGCCGACGGCCTCCCGGTGGCCCTCGACGGCCGGCCGCTGACCCCGCTGCAGATCATCACCGAGCTGAACGCGCTCGCCGGGGCGCACGGGGTCGGCCGGATCGACATGGTCGAGGACCGGTTGGTCGGGATCAAGAGCCGGGAGATCTACGAGGCGCCCGGCGCTATCGCCCTGATCACCGCGCACTCCGAGCTCGAGAGCGTGTGCATGGAGCTCGACCTGGCCCGGTTCAAGCAGGGGGCCCAGCAGCGCTGGACCGAGCTGGTCTACGACGGGCTGTGGTTCTCGCCGCTGCGGCACGCGCTAGAGGCGTTCATGACGACGGCCTCCCAGCACGTGACCGGCGAGGTCAGGCTCCGGCTGCACGGCGGCCGGGCCCTGGTCACCGGGCGCCGCAGCCCGGTGGGCCTGTACGACTACGCGCTGGCTACCTACGACACTGGCGACACGTTCGACCAGGGGCTGGCCAAGGGCTTCGTGGAGCTCTGGGGCCTGCCCAGCAAGGTCGCCGCGGACCGGGACCGGAAGGCTGCGGGCTAGGTTCGCCGGGCCAGGCCGGGACCGGGCAGCCGCCAGCTAGGCTCGCCCGGCCCGGCCAGGCCGGGACCGGGCAGCCGCCAGCTAGGCCCACCGGGCGCGACCAGGCCGGGTGCGGCGTTCGCGTTATGGATTCTCTTCCGTGGTGGTGGTGGTCTGGCACAATGCGCGTGATCGTCAGGAGCGAGAGGAGCGCCGTGGGTGACGAGGAGCGGACGCCGCCAGTCCGGCTGTGGGGCGGCCGGTTCGAGTCCGGCCCGGCCGAGGCCCTGGCCCGACTGTCGGTCAGCGTGCAGTTCGACTGGCGGCTGGCCGCCTACGACCTGCTCGCGTCCCGGGCGCACGCCCGGGTGCTGCACCGCGCCGGGCTGCTGGATGAGGCCGAGCTGGCCCGGATGCTGGCCGCGCTCGACGACCTGGACGACGCGTGCCGGACCGGCCGGTTCCGCCCAGCGGCCACCGACGAGGACGTACACACGGCGCTGGAGCGGGGCTTGCTCGAGCGGGCCGGGTCGCTGGCCGGCAAGCTCCGGGCCGGCCGCAGCCGCAACGACCAGATCGCCACTGACCTGCGGCTCTACCTGCGCGACCATGCCCGGCTCGTCGTCTCGCGGCTGACCGAGCTCGAGACGGCGCTGATCGACCAGGCTGAGCGGCACCTGGGTACGCCCGCACCCGGGATGACGCACCTGCAGCACGCCCAGCCGGTGCTGCTGGCCCACCAGCTGCTCGCGCACGTGCAGGCCTTCGCCCGCGACGCGGGACGGCTCCGGGACTGGGACCGCCGGGCGGCGGTGAGCCCGCTCGGCGCCGGCGCGCTGGCCGGGTCGTCGCTGCCGCTCGACCCGGAGGCGGTCGCTGCTGAGCTCGGGTTCGACTCGGCGTTCGGCAACTCGATGGACGCCGTCAGCGACCGCGACTTCGCCGCCGAGTTCTGCTTTGCCGCGGCGCTGCTGGGCGTGCACCTGTCCCGGCTCGGCGAGGAGGTCGTGCTGTGGTCGTCGCACGAGTTCGGCTGGGCTGAGATCGACGACGCCTACGCGACCGGGTCGTCGATCATGCCGCAGAAGAAGAACCCGGACGTGGCCGAGCTGGCCCGCGGCAAGGCCGGCCGGCTGATCGGCGGGCTGACCGGGCTGCTGGCCACGCTCAAGGGCCTGCCCCTGGCCTACGACCGCGACCTGCAGGAGGACAAGGAACCGGTCTTCGACGCGGTGGACACGCTGCTACTGGTACTGCCCGCGATGGCCGGCCTGGTCGCCACCTTGCGGTTCAACTCCGAGCGGATCGCCGCGGGCGCCGCCGCCGGCCACGCGCTCGCCACCGACCTGGCCGAGCTGCTGGTCCGGCGCGGGGTCCCGTTCCGCGAGGCACACGAGGTCGTGGGCCACCTCGTGGTCTGGTGCCAAGTGCACGACTGCGAGCTAGCCGACGTGAGCGACGCCGGCCTGGCTCAGGTCTCCCCACAGCTGACCCCGGACGTCCGCGAGGTGCTGACCGTGCCGGGCGCGCTGGCGGCGCGGCGCAGCCCGGGCGGTACCGCCCCGGACCGGGTGGCCGAGCAGCTGACCCAGCTACGGGCCGCCGTGGAGGAGCAAGCAGCCTGGACCGCAGCCTGATGACTCCCCGCCATAGACCTCCCGGTCCGGCTGTTCCTGGTGGCCCGGACCCCGCCGTTCCTGGTGGCCCGGACCCGGCCGTTCCTGGTAGCCCGGACCCGGTCGCGCCTGGTGGTCTCGTCGGCTCCGGCCCTCGTGGCCCCGCCCACCCCGGTTTCCGTGATCGTGGCGAGTTCTCGGCAGATAGCGCGCAAGAGTCTCCACGATCATGGTCGGCCGGTACCGAGGTGCTGCCAAGGGATTTCTTCGCGCGCTCGTCCGTGCAGGTGGCGCCGGAGCTGCTGGGCTGCGTGATCGTGCACGAGACCGCGGAGGGGCTGGTCGCGGTCATGCTGACCGAGGTCGAGGCGTACGACGGGGAAAACGATCCCGCGTCGCACGCCTACCGCGGCCGGACCGCCCGCAACGCCGTGATGTTCGGCCCGCCGGGCCACGTGTACGTGTACTTCACCTACGGCATGCACTTCTGCATGAACCTGGTCTGCCAGCCTGAACACGGTGCCTCGGCGGTCCTGCTGCGGGCCGGGCGGGTCATCGACGGGGTGCCGCTGGCCACGGCCCGGCGGGCCCGGCGCCTGTCGCGGACCGCCCCGCGACAGGTCGACCTGGCCCGTGGCCCGGCCCGGCTCTGCGAGGCGCTGGCCGTCGACCTCTCACACGACGGCGCCGACGCCGTCGATCCCGCCTCGGCGCTGCGGGCCTTCGCCGCGCAGGCGCCCGTGCCCGCGGCCGACATCAGCCGCGGTCCGCGGGTCGGGATCAGCCGCGCCGCGGATGTGGCCTGGCGGTTCTGGATCACCGGCGAGCCCACGGTGTCCCCCTACCGCGCCTACGCTGCGCGGCGCACCCGGGCGAAACCGGTTACCGGTCCGGGCCGAGCAGGTGGGACGATTCCCCCGTGACCGACATCATCGACGACCTGACCTGGCGCGGCCTGATCGCCGTGTCCACCGACCTGAACGAGCTGCGCGCGGCCCTGGACGCCGGCCAGGTCACGTTCTACGGCGGGTTCGACCCCACCGGACCGGGGCTGCACATCGGGAACCTGGTGCTGCTGCTAACCATGCGGCGCCTGCAACTGGCCGGCCACCGCCCGATCGGGCTGGTCGGCGGCGCGACCGGACTGATCGGCGATCCCAGCGGCAAGTCGGCGGAGCGGGTGCTGAACTCCCGTGACGTGGTCGCGGGCTGGGTGGAGCGGATCCGGCGCGAGGTGAGTCAGTACCTGGACTTCGAGCCGGGCCCGGCCAGCGCGCTGCTGGTCAGCAACCTGGACTGGACCGGGGACCTGCTCGCCCTGGACTTCCTGCGCGACATCGGCAAGCACTTCCCGGTGAACCAGATGCTCTCCCGTGAGGTCGTCCGGGCCCGGCTCGAGGAGGGCGGGATGAGCTACACCGAGTTCAGCTACCAGATCCTGCAGGCTAACGACTACCTGGAACTGCACCGCCGACACGGTTGCTCGCTGCAGGTCGGCGGCAGTGACCAGTGGGGGAACCTGGTGTCGGGCGTCGACCTGATCCGGCGGGTCACCGGCGATGCCGTGCACGCCCTGGCCACGCCGCTGATCACCAAGCCGGACGGGACCAA
>CAWIDQ010000059.1:0-2500 GCA_963834695.1 uncultured Actinomycetota bacterium | reverse complement strand
GCTCTACCGGGCGATGGTTGTTCCCGGGGTAAGGGTGTAGGGCGGTGCGTAGGCAAATCCGCGCACCATTAAGCCTGAGACCTGACGCCGAGCCGATTTAGGCGAAGTGAGTGATCCCATGCTGCCAAGAAAAGCCTCGCGGTGAGCATCTTTGCGGCCCGTACCCTAAACCGACTCAGGTGGTCAGGTAGAGAATACCAAGGCGATCGGGTGAACCGTGGTTAAGGAACTAGGCAAATTATCTCCGTAACTTTGGGAGAAGGAGAGCCGCGTTCGGTGACGAGACTTGCTCTCCGAGCTGAATGCGGTCGCAGATACCAGGGGAAAGCGACTGTTTACTAAAAACACAGGTCCGTGCAAAGTCGCAAGACGACGTATACGGACTGACGCCTGCCCGGTGCTGGAACGTTAAGGGGAGGGGTTAGTGGCTTCGGCTGCGAAGCTCTGAACTTAAGCGCCAGTAAACGGCGGTGGTAACTATAACCATCCTAAGGTAGCGAAATTCCTTGTCGGGTAAGTTCCGACCTGCACGAATGGCGTAACGACTTTCCCACTGTCTCAACCACGGACCCGGCGAAATTGCACTACGAGTAAAGATGCTCGTTACGCGCAGCAGGACGGAAAGACCCCGGGACCTTCACTGCAGCTTGACATTGGCGTTTGGGGCGTCTTGTGTAGGATAGGTGGGAGACTGTGAAGCAGAAACGCTAGTTTCTGTGGAGTCAACGGTGAAATACCACTCTGGTCGTTCTGGATGTCTAACCTGGGTCCGTGATCCGGATCAGGGAC
Source organism: uncultured Actinomycetota bacterium (assembly GCA_963834695.1). Taxonomy (GTDB): domain Bacteria; phylum Actinomycetota; class Actinomycetes; order Streptosporangiales; family Streptosporangiaceae; genus JASHPR01. The sequence goes on along the minus strand of CAWIDQ010000059.1, from coordinate 1,711 downwards.
AGTGTCTGGTGGGTAGTTTAACTGGGGCGGTTGCCTCCTAAAAGGTAACGGAGGCGCCCAAAGGTACCCTCAGCCTGGTTGGCAATCAGGTGTCGAGTGTAAGTGCACAAGGGTGCTTGACTGTGAGACAGACATGTCGAACAGGAGCGAAAGCTGGGACTAGTGATCCGGCGGTGGCATGTGGAAGCGCCGTCGCTAAACGGACAAAAGGTACCCCGGGGATAACAGGCTGATCTTCCCCAAGAGTCCATATCGACGGGATGGTTTGGCACCTCGATGTCGGCTCGTCGCATCCTGGGGCCGGAGCAGGTCCCAAGGGTTGGGCTGTTCGCCCATTAAAGCGGTACGCGAGCTGGGTTTAGAACGTCGTGAGACAGTTCGGTCCCTATCCGCTGCGCGCGTAGGAGTCTTGAGAGGGGCTGTCCCTAGTACGAGAGGACCGGGACGGACGAACCTCTGGTGTGCCAGTTGTTCTGCCAAGAGCACGGCTGGTTTGCTACGTTCGGAAGGGATAACCGCTGAAAGCATCTAAGCGGGAAGCTCGCCTCAAGATGAGGACTCCCTCAGGGTTAACCTGGTAAGGCCCCCAGCTAGACGACTGGGTTGATAGGCCGGAGGTGGAAGCACGGCGACGTGTGTAGCTGACCGGTACTAATAGGCCGAGTGGCTTGGCTTCTACTTATATTTGTGCTTGCGTCCACTGTGCGGTTCCCGAGATGCGGTCGGCCTGCGCTCAGGCGCAGAGCCTGACATCTCCATAGAGTTTCGGCGGCCATGGCGAAGGGGAAACACCCGGTCCCATTCCGAACCCGGAAGTTAAGCCCTTCAGCGCCGATGGTACTGCGCGGGGGACCGCGTGGGAGAGTAGGACGCCGCCGGACATCTTCGCGCTGAGGGTCGCTGCCGTGCTGGCAGCGGCCCTCGATGCGTTTACGGTGTATTTGACATGCCAACGGCACAGGCGCCGGGGCGAATGCGCGCAAGGTGGGAGTTGGCGGTGGCCGGGAACGGGCGCGGGCGAAGGAACGGCGATTCGAAGGGCCGTCCCGCTGGCCCGAAGCGTGTGCCGGGGTCTGGCGCCGCCAAGGCCGCGCGGGCGAACCAGGCGGGCAGCAGCGGAGCGAACCGGCGGGGCGCGTCCCCGGGCCGTGCCGCCAGCAGCGGAGCGAACCGGCGGGGCGCGTCAGCGGGCCGTGCCGCCAGCAGCGACGGCACCGGCGCCAGCCGCCCGCGCGGCGGCGCCCGTCCATCTGGCGGCGGCTTCTCCACTAGCTCCAGCCGCTCGACTAACGTCGGCCGTTCCGCGAGCGGCAGCCGTTCCGCGAGCGGCAGCCGTTCCGCGAGCGGCAGCCGTTCCGCGAGCGGCAGCCGCTCGACTAGTGCCAGCCGCCCGAGCGGCGCTGGCAGCGCAGGAGGCCGGGGCCGTTCGAACCGCGGCGCGGGTGCTGGAGGCGATACGGGCCGTGCGGGCAGCCGCCCGAGCGGCGGTCGGCCTGCTGCTGCCAGCCGGGACGGCGGTGGCGGGCGCCCCGAGTCCCGGCCCAGGCGGCAGTCGGCCGCCGACGGTCCGGCCAGCCGCTCCGGTAGCCAGCAGGCCCGCCGCAGCGGACCTGTCGGGCCCGGCTCTGAACCGCGGGGCCGCAGCCGGTTCGACGGCGCCGGGGGCCCCGAAGGAAGCAGCCGGGCGACCGCCCAGGGATCACGGACCCGC
>CAWIDQ010000058.1:0-13916 GCA_963834695.1 uncultured Actinomycetota bacterium | reverse complement strand
CGGAAAGCTGACCACGTAGGTCACGCGATCGCCGATGATCGCGTGGAGCTGGTCCATGAACGCGATGAGGCGGGGCATCGGCACGCTCGCGTTCTGGCAGCATTGCCGTGCCGTCGCCAGTCCGGCGCCTACTCGCAGGCCAGCGATCGTCGCCGGCGCGGCTGGCGCGGGTTCCGCGGCCGGGCGCTGACGGTCCCGGTAGGGCGCCGCGGCCACGGCATGAACGCTCGCCGGGCTGACGGCGCCCCGCGGGAGCAGCAGGAAGGACGCGGCGAACACCGCGGCCCCGGCGACGGCCAGAGTTACCGGGCGCCAGGCGCCGACCAGCCGCGGCAGGGCCGTGGCCGCCACGATCACCAGGCCCGGAACGGCCAGCATCGTGCCGTACAGGTGCGACGCGTCGGAGCGGAGCAGCGCTCCCTGATAGAGCAGGATCGTGGTGATGACGATCGCGACCGCTGCGACCCGCTCTCGCGACCATTCCCAGGCGACGCGGAACGGGCGGAACTGAACCACCACCAGCAGCGCCAGGATGGCGAGGATGAACGGCAGGGCGTAGAAGAACGTTTCCCAGCGCGCCTGGGCCGCCTTCGCGGCGGCCGTGATCTGGTAGCCGCCGAAGGGCGTGTTGCTGTAGCCGCCCGCGACCGCCTGGGGGATCAGGAAGTACAGGTGCAGGAACCGGCCCGCCAGGCCGTGGGCGGCGTAGTAGGCGAGCACCGGCACCCAGACGATCAGGAACCCGGCTAGCGCGGCGAGCAGTGCCGTGACCACCGCCCGGGCCGATGAGGTGGCGCTGAGCAGCAACACGGCACTGACCGCGGCCGCGCCCACCACTCCGGCCACCAGGTTCTCCTGCGCGAGATAGGACATCGAGCCGAACAGCAGGCCGAGCGTGGCCGCGCCGGCCAGGCCGCGCCGCGCCGGGCAGCACCTGATGATCGCGGGCAGCAGCAGGATCAGCGCGATCGCGCCCGCGTAGCGCAGCGGGTCAGACCAGCCGAAGAACCCGCCGTAGGACCCCGTGGGCAGGAACCCCACTTCCTGCAGCGCGGGGTAGATCAGCGCCGAGAGCAGGGTCGCGACGAGCCCGCGCAGGTAACCGAACGCCAGGAAAAAGACAACGAACAGGATCGTCGCGCCGACCCACTGGAACAGCGCCCACGACTCGCGGAAGCCGACCACCGAGAAGGTGCCGATGTGCCGCATGTAGAGGTACGACAGCAACTGCGCCCCGGGCCCGTACTGCACCGAGGCCGGGCCGATATAGGGGATCGCCCCCTTGGAGATCGCCTGGAAGCCGCTCAGGAAGACACTCTCCTGAACTCCGATTCCGCCAGCGCCGGGCTGGCTGAGGTACCACGGCGGGCCGTAGAAGTACCAGCCGATCGCGATCGAGGTCAGGACGCCGGCCGTGGCCCGCGTGGCCGGGGCCCTGGCCAGACCGCGCCAGGCGGCGCGCACCGGGCGCGTCCGCGGCGCCGCCGGAGTCGACGGCGCGGGTACCGGCGCCGCGACAACGGGGCGCCGCGGCGCCAGGCCGGAAAGCCATGATCGCCAGGTCTGGGGATGCTCGCGCCCGGCGGCGAGCACGCGTGCGGCCGCGACCAGCAGCAGCATCGGGGCGAAGGCGCCCAGCAGGTACGCACTGGTCACCCAGCGCTTGTCGAGGTACCCGAACGCGAGCCACGTCACGGCCGGCGGCACCGTCGCCCTGGCCCTGAAGTACACCACGACGAGCAGCAGCGGAAACCAGGCGGTCAGCGCGAGCCAGATGGCCGCGCGCTGCTGCGGCGCGGCCATGCGGTCGATCCAGCGGCCCCGCCTGCCGGGCGGCCAGCACAGCCCCGCCAGCGCGAGGAGGACAACGACGCCGAGAGCCGCCACCGAGGCCGCGATCGTCACCTGCTGCGGTCGCGGCAGCGGGCCGGGCGGCCGCACGTGCAGGGCGACCGGGATCGCCGCCACGCACGTCACGGCGAGGGAGGCGAGCGCCGAGCGGTAGAAGTAGCGCGGGCCGGCGTCGACGACCCGCACGGCCCGGCCCAGGCCCGCGCGGCTTCGTCCCGGCGGCCCGGCGGGCGGCCCCGGAGCCGGAGTGCTGCCGACGGCTACCGGGCGCTGGCCGGGCTCGTTCGCCTCCACCGCTGGAGGTTACGTATCCCCGCGGGAGCGGACGATCAGGTCGGCCAGGAGCGCGAGCGAGGCGATGAGCAGCCCGGTCACGAAGATCAGGATCGTGTCGTCCGCGAAGCGGAACGGGTGCACCACCATGTCGTAGATGCCCTTGGCGATGCCCAGGCCGAGCAGCACCAGCGCGACCGGCATCAGCACCTTGAGCGGGTTGAAGTACATCACCATCCGCAGCACCTGCAGGATGTAGCGGTAGGCGTCGGTGACGAAGCGGAACTTCGACGTGCCCGCCCGCTTGGCGTACTCGATCGGCACGTAACGCACTTCGTGCTGGTTGGACAGGAACGCGAGCGTGATCGTGGTGACGCAGGAGAACCCGGGCGGCAGCAGCCTCAGGTACGGCAGCGCGACCTCGCGCCGGAACGCCCGCAGGCCCGAGTTCAGGTCCGGGATCTGCGAGTTGGTCAGCCGCTCGGCGAGCTTGCGGATGAACCACTTGGCCGGTATCCGCAGCAGCCTGTGGGTGCCCTGCTCGCTGGTCCTCGCCCCGACCACCTGATCCAGGTTCGAGTCCTTCTCCAGCATCTGGACGAGCTCGGGAATGCGCTCGTTCGGGTACGTCATGTCGGCGTCGGTCCACACGACGATGTCCCCGCGGGCCCGCTGGGTGCCGATTCGGCGGACGGTGCCCGAGCCGCCGTTGCGGTGGAACGGCACGACCTGCAGGTGCGGGAACTGGGGCGCGGACTCGTGCAGCCGGGCGAGCGTCTGGTCGGTGGACGCGTCATCGAACGCCAGGAGCTCGTAGGAGTACCCGCTGGAATCCATGGCCGCGCAGATCCGGGCCACCTCGGCGGTGACGTGATCCTGCTCGTTATAGCAGGGCAGGATGATCGAGACGTAGGGATCCTGCGGTGACGGAACGCTCACAGGGCCCGAGGCTACTACCGTTTCCGCGGCCCCATCACGCGGGCGGCCGAGCGGGGCGGCGGTCATCGGGCCGGCTCCGACATCCACACGGGGACGTCCAGCGGCAGGGTGTGCGTGGGCGGAGCGGTGAGGGAGTTCTCGTCCTGGGTGGTGTGCAGGTTCATGATCATCCTGATCTGGCCGCCGTACGGCGCGAGCCGCGACGAGGACCCGGCCAGGAATACCGGCCGGCGGCCCGCCTGCTCGATACCCCGCACAACCTGCTCCACGCTCCGGGGGCGCGGCGAGCTGATGTGCGCGGTCGGGACGCCGCACATCCCGCGGACGACCTGGGTGAGCCGGGATGCGTCCCCGCCGCTGGTGCCGCCGAGGAAGACGACCGACGCGTCGCGCGGGATCGCCGCGCACAGCCGGTCGACCGCCGCGATCTCGCCCTGGTAGGTCCGGGCGGTGCCCAGGCCGTCCGCGGCGAGCCTGATCCCGACGGGACCGCCGCCCTTGACCTTCAGGCCGAACGTGGTGATCGCGGCCGGCAGTACCAGGGCCGCCACGCAGCACACCATGACGCCGAGCCGGACCACCCGGGCCGTGCCGGTGCGCCGCAGCCAGCCGCTGAGCCAGCCCGAGGCCCAGACCGCCAGCACGATGAAGCCGGGCAGCACGGTCGGGACCAGCCTGCGGCTCGCCCAGGGATGATCGGGAGTGATCGCCGGCTTGTACAGCGTGGTGACGATGGCCCACGCGAAGATCATGAAGGGCAGCGTCCAGGCCGGCGCCTGGCCCCGCAGGCACCGGCGCGAGATCAGCACGGCGCCGGCGGTGGCGAGCACCACGGCCGGCACGCCGATATACCAGAACACCCAGTGCAGGCTGAGCTCGTAGTACAGCCGCTCCGGCTGTACCGGTATGTGATCGGCTCGCTGGTAGCTGGCCATGATGGACTCGAAGAACGCGGTCGACTTGGCCCGCACCGTCTGGACGTACGGGCGCAGCGCGAAGCCGACCATCACCACGACCACCGCCGCGGCGACGGCGTTGGGCAGCCACTTCCCGTGTACCGTCGGCAGGCCCTTGTCCCACAGCAGCGCCATCGCTATCAGCGTGGCGATGACCACCACGCCGGCCAGCAGCACCAGCGGCACGATCGAGCTCTTGATGCTGGACAGGTAGGGCCTGCTCAGCACCAGCCCGTCGACAACGCCGTAGATCACGCCGACCGCCAGGCCGCCGGCCAGGGGAAGCGCCTGCCGCCGCCGGCCGATGAGCAGTATCCCGCAGTACGGGATCAGCGGCAGGATGTCGGCGGCTCCGTCGATGCGCACCAGCAGCGTCAGGCCGAGGGCCAGGCCGCCGATGGCCGCGATCACCCGGGCGGCGACCCCGTCGACTCGCAGCGAGTCGATGACCAGGCAGAGCCCGCCGAGGAACAGGATCTGGGCCACCGGCTCGCTGTAGGCCGACCGGCTGACGAACTGTTCCGGGAGGGCGAGCGCGAGGACGAGAGCCCCGAGCGGAGCCCACCGCGGCCCGGCCAGCCGGGCGACCAGGCCGCCGAAGGTCAGCACCCCGGCCGCCCCGAACAGGGCGCCCATGGCCGCCGCCGCCCCTGCCCCCCCGGCCCAGAACGCCGGCGCCAGGAGCATCGGCAGCCCGGCCATGAACTGCGGCACCACGGTGCTGCCGACCTGGTAGTAGGCGAAGCTCGCGAAGCCGAGCACGTGGTGGGTGCCGCCGAACGCGGCGCGGTCCTGCGGGATCGGCAGCGAGCCGTGGTGGGCGATCCAGTTCCCGAACTGGAAATAGGAGGCCGGGTCGCGCGTCACGATGATGAACTGCGAGTGGTAGACCAGCTGGTCGACGCCAAACGCGACCGCGATGACGATCACGCCGGCCACCGTCCACCAGGGCGTGCGCGCCTGCTCTGGCCCGGGCGCCGGCTCGGCGTCCAGCCGTCGGCCCGGCGTCCAGCGCAGGCCGAGGGCCGCGAGCGCCGCGGCGAGCGGAACCGACAGCGCCAGCGTGAGCGCGGGCGTGAAGGCGCCCGCGAGCAGCAGCGGCAGGCCGACCAGCAGCCAGGCCATGATCAGCAGCGCCGGCAGCACCGACACCCGTCCGAGCAGCCGCCCGGCGGCGTCCGGGAGGCGAGCCGCCGGGTCGCGGCCGGCCGATCCGGACACCGGGGGACCGGAGGTCTCGGCCTGGGCCCGGGCCCTCATCATGAAGACTCCTTAGCATCTGCGGCACCCGCCCGCGAACCGCCGCGATGCAGCACAAGGTACCCGTCTCGCTGGAAGACCACCTGATAACCGTGGCGTTCCAGCAGCGCGACCCGCTGTCTTTGCTCGCGCACGCTCGCGAACGTGAACTGCGGCCGGCTGATGTTGGCGACCACCCACGCGGATCCCAGCGGGGGGGTGCTCCCGTCTCCGTCCCAGAGCAAGACGGTGTCCCGCGCCGACAGCTGCGGGCCGAGGTTGTCCACCGCCTGGACGGTGACGCCGCTCGGCACGGCCGCGTCGGCGGCGGCGGCCGCCCTCGCCTGCGCGTTGCGCTGGTAGAAGGACGGACGCAGCGCGGCCCCGAACGCGAAGTGCGGGACCAGGACCACGGCGACGGCGCACATCGCGGCGGCGCAGGCCAGCCCCACCGCCCCCGCGCGCGGGGCAGCCGGCGGGCCCGCCGCCGGCGCCTCGCCGCCTTCGCCCCCACCCTGGGCGGCACGCCGCCGCCGGGCCTGCATCGCGCGGTCGAGCCGGGCGGCGCCGTCGACGGCGGCGCACGCGAGGATGATCACCAGGTAGGCGTTGTACTGATAGGTGGTGCCCCACCAGTAGGGGAACAGGTTCGCCAGCATGCGCTCCAGCAGCAGGGGGACCGCGGCGAGGGTTATCGGCGACAGCAGCGGGAGGAAGCAGAACGCGCCGAGCAGCCAGAGCACGGTCTCGAGCTTGACCCGCGGCGTGACGAGCAGCCGCAGCGAACCGGGATGGGTGATCAGGTGCGCGAGCGCCTGCGGCGCATCGCGACCGAGGGCGGTGTACGCCCAGTAGTAGCCGGAGCGCCCGCCGAACGCGGGGATCAGCACGTAGATCGCGACCAGCGAGGCGGCCAGCCCCACGACGATGAGGCCCGTGCCGACCGCCAGCTGCCTGCGCACCACGCGCGGCCGCGCCACCGCGAGGTAGAGTCCGATCCCGGCGACGAGGAGGCCCATGTCCTCCTTGACCAGCAGCAGCGCCGCGAGCGCGATCAGGGCCGTCCGCAGCCGGCCGGCCTGCAGGCGCTCGAGCGCCACCGCGGTCAGCACGGGGGCGAACGCGACCTCGTGGAAATCGAAGGCCAGCGCCGACGCGATCGGCCAGCTCAGCGCGTACGCCCCGGACACCAGGTACGCCGCGGCGGTCGCGTTGCGCCCGCCGCCGAACGCGCGGCGGGTGAACAGCCACAGCGGCGGGATCGCCAGCGCGAACAGCACGGCCTGCGCCACCAGGAGGGTGACCGGGCTGTTGCAGATCCAGTACAGCGGCGCCAGCGACGCGATGATCGGCGACCAGTGGTCGCCGAGGATCGAGAAGTGCGGGCCGAATCCGTTGTGCAGGCCCTTGATGATCGATATCCCGGGCATGAAGTGCGCGTAGGACCGCACCGCCTGATCGAAGATCACCAGATCGTACGACGAGGTCCTGAAGGTGTAGTACTGGGCCAGAGCGAACACCGAGTAGACGCCGGCCGCGAGCACCGTCAGCGCCGCCACGGCCATCAGGTGACCGGTTCGGTGGCCGTCCGCTCGCTCGCCGCCGCCCTGTCTGCGCACGGTGTTCTCCACGGTCGCGCGGATGCCCATGGCTGCGGAGACTATCCGGTCTGCATGCCGAAGCGGGCCATGAGCGCTCGTTCTTCATCGGGCGACGGAGGCTCGTCGCGGTTCCACAGCTCGTGCAGCCCGGCGAAGTACGCGTCGATCGCGGGAGCGTGGAGCACCAGCAGCCTCGCCTCGCGGTCGCCGGCGTTGCCGAACGTGTGCCGGACGCCGCGGGGAACCAGGACGAATCCCTCGGGCCCGACGGTCAGCTCGTCGCCGGAGACCGTGACCGACACCAGCCCGTCCAGTACGAAGTAAGCCTCGGAGCAGTTGGCGTGGCGGTGCGGCGGCGGGCGGCGGCCGCCGGGCGGCAAGGTGCGCTCCATCAGGGAGAAGTCGCCGCCGTCCTGCTCCGCCAGGGCCTTGAACAGCATCACGCTGCCGCGGGCGGTGTAGCGCTTCTCGCCCTCGCCGCGCCCCAGCAGCCGTGCCGTCACCGGCCCAACGGTACCCCCTGGGAGCTCTCCGGGGCCGGCGCCGGGCGGGGGCGGGCGATCAGCAGGCCCGCGCAGACGACGCCCGCGGCGGCGAAGAACGCGATGATCAGGACCAGGCCGTGCCGGAACGCGGCCAGCGGGTCGCCCGGGACGACGTGGGACAGGATGGCGATCAGGCTGGCCACGCCGATGACGGTGCCCACCTGGCGGGCCATGTTGAGGATCCCGCTGCCGGTGCCGAAGCGGGCGGGCGCCAGCGACGCGCTGCCCGCGGCGAGCAGCGAGGGGATAGCCAGGCCCACCCCGGCGCCACCGAGGAGCTGGGCCGGCAGCAGGTGGGTCAGGTAGGCCGGCTGGACCTGGATCTGGGTCAGCCAGAGCAGCTGGCCGCCCGCGTTGACCGCGCAGCCGATCGCCGCGACCCGGCCGGGGCCGCCCAGCCGGCCCGCCAGGCGGGGAGCGACCATCCGGGCGAACGGGAGCACCATGAGCGGGCCGGGGGCGATGGCCAGGCCGGCCCGGACCGCGGAGTAGTGCCACACGCCGGTGAGGAACTCGACCGAGTTCAGCACGAAGGCGCCGAACGCGGCGTAGTAGAGGATCGAGGCCGCGAACGCGCCGCTGAACGTGCGCGACCGGAGCAGCCCGAGCTCGATGACCGGGGAGTGGTGCCGGTGCGAGCGGGCCACCAGGGCCGCGCCGGAGGCCAGCGACGCCAGCAGGAGGCCGAGGAAGCGGGGCGAGCCCCATCCCCAGTCCGGGGCCTTGACCAGCGCCAGGGCGACCAGGCCGACGGCTGCGGCCAGCAGCGCGGCGCCGATGATGTCCGGGCGCCCCGCGGCATGCTCGTCCTTGCTCTCGGGTATCACCCGGCGGGCCGCCAGGACCGCGAACAGCGCGACCGGCAGGTTGATCCAGAACACCCAGCGCCAGCTGAGCTGGACCAGGAGCCCGCCGATCACCGGCCCGAGCGCCGCGCCCAGGGCGCCAATGGCCGACCAGGTGCCGATGGCGCGGGCCCGGGCCTGGGCCGGCACGGCGGCGAGGAGGAGCGAGAGCGAGGCGGGCACCATCAGGCCGGCTCCGACCGCCTGGATCACCCGGGCGGCGATCAGCGCGGCCACGCCCGGCGCCAGGCCGCAGAGCAGTGAGCCGGCGCCGAACGCGGCCAGGCCCGCGACCAACAGCCGCCGGCGCCCCACCCGGTCCGCCCAGCGGCCGGCGGGCACGAGCACCGCGGCGAACACGATCGTGTAGGCGTTGAGCACCCAGGACAGCGAGCCCAGGCTGGTGCCCGCGTACTCCCGGGCGATGTAGGGGAACGCCAGGTTGACGATGAACAGGTCCAGGCTGGACATGAACACGGCCAGGGACAGAACGCCCACGACCGCCGTCACCTGGCGGGCGGTGGGGGTGGCGCCGGGCGGGGCGGCGGTCGCCGGGTGGCTGAGGCTCACGGGCGTCTCCTGTGTCGCAGAGTCAGTCCGAAATCTGGATGTACACTATCAGGGTGCATCCAGATTTCAAACCCACCACGTATACTGCGGGCATGACCGACGCATCCCGCGCGTCCGGGCCGAGACCGTGCTCGATCGCGCGCACGCTCGACATCGTCGGGGAGAAGTGGGCCCTGCTCGCCGTGCGGGAGGTGTTCCTGGGCAACCGCCGGTTCGACGAGATGGTCCGCCGTACCGGGGCGCCGCGTGACACGCTCGCCGCCCGCCTGCGCACGCTGACCGGCGCCGGGATCCTGGAGCGCAGGCAGTACTGCGAGCATCCGGCCCGTTACGAGTACCGGCTGACCGAAGCCGGCCGCGACCTGTACCCGGTCATCGTCGCGCTGATGCGCTGGGGGGACGAGCACCTGGCCGGAGCCGACGGGCCGCCGCTGGTCCTTGAGCACCGCTGCGGGCACCCGCTGGTGACTCATCTCGTGTGCGAGGCGTGCGGCGAGCCGGTCGACCCCCGGGACACCAGGCCGCTGGTCAGCAGCGACTGACGCCGGAGTACCATCCTGCCCCACCACCGGGCCCAGGACGGGCGACGGGAGCAGCGGGGGGAGCAGACCAATGCCAGACGAGTCCTTCGTGCCGCTGCCCGGCAGCGAGCGCGGCGCGCTGCCGGGCGCGGAGTCGGCCGGGCCCATCGACGGGTCCGAGCGCATCGAGGTCACCCTGGTGACGAGGCGGCGCGAGGAACTGCGGCGTGATGCGTCCGGCGCGCCGGCCAGGATCACCCGGGAGGAGTTGCGGCGGCGGAACGGCACCGACCCGGCCGATCTCGACCTGGTCGTCGAGACCTTGTCCGGGCTCGGGCTGGAGGTGACCGGCCAGGACGCCGGCTCTCGCCGGGTCTTCGCAACGGGCACGGTGTCGGCGCTGTCGGCCGCGTTCGGCGCCGAGCTGGCCCTGGTCACCAGCCCGGCCCTGAACGACTCGCGGCGGGTGACGCACCGCTACCGCGAAGGCTCGCTGCAGGTGCCGGCCGCCCTCGACGGCATCGTGGTGGCCGTGCTCGGCCTGGACAACCGGCCGCAGGCCCGGTATCAGTCCCGGATGGCCGACCCGGCCCAGGTCGGGACCTCCTACACCCCGCCCCAGATCGCCGGGATCTACCAGTTCCCGGTCGGCACCGACGGCACCGGGCAGACGGTCGGGATCATCGAGCTCGGCGGCGGCTTCTCCGAAAGCGACCTCGACACCTACTTCTCCGGCCTGGGCCTCCCGGTCCCGTCGGTGACGGCCCAGGGCGTCGACGGCGCCACGAACGTGCCCGGCCAGGACCCGAACGGCGCGGACGGCGAGGTCGAGCTCGACATCGAGGTGGCCGGCTCGGTGGCACCGGGAGCGGCCCAGGTCGTCTACTTCGCGCCCAACACCGACCAGGGCTTCATCGACGCGGTCACCACCGCAGTACAGGCGACGCCGACGCCCGTCGCGGTGAGCATCAGCTGGGGCCAGTCGGAGGACTCGTGGACCGCCCAGTCCCGGACCGCGCTCGACGCGGCCATCGCCGACGGGGCAGCGCTCGGCGTGACCGTGACCGTGGCCGCGGGCGACAACGGCAGCAGCGACGGCGCTACCGACGGCCAGCCGCACGTGGACTTCCCCGCGTCCAGCCCGCACGCGCTGGCCTGCGGCGGGACCACCCTGCAGGCCGATCCGGACACCGGGGTGATCAGCTCGGAGACGGTCTGGAACGACGGCTCACAGGGCGGCGCCACCGGCGGCGGGGTGAGCGACGTGTTCGCGCTGCCGAGCTGGCAGGCCAGCGCGGGCGTGCCGGACAACGCGAGCGGCGGTTCCGGCCGCGGCGTGCCCGACGTGTCAGGCAACGCCGACCCGGAAACCGGCTACCAGATCCTCGTCGACGGCCAGCAGACCGTGATCGGCGGCACGAGCGCCGTGGCCCCGCTGTGGGCCGCGCTGGTCAGCCGGCTGGCCCAGGCCACCGGCAGAGCGTTCGGGCTGATCCAGGAGCAGCTGTACGCGGGAGTCACCGCCGGCCAGGCCGCGCCCGGATTCCAGGACATCACCGAGGGCAACAATGGCGCCTTCTCGGCCGGGCCCGGCTGGGACGCCTGCACCGGCCTCGGTTCGCCCAACGGGACGGCGCTGCTCAGCCAGCTGTCCGCCACCACGACCACGGGGGCCGCCGGCGCGGGCTGATTCCAGAGACGCTCTCCATGATCAGGGTGTAGGGGCCGCATGACAGGCTCGTGACACGTACGTGCTGCTGCGCCGGGGCTAACCCGGGACCGTCGGCCCCGCCCGGCACGGCTCAGGTCTTGTAGACGATCACGCCGCCCACGGCCTGGCCGTGCAGCCCGAGCCGGGTGAAGATCGCCGGCCAGGACTTGGCCTCGTTCTCCTCCACGAGGATCGCGCCGATCTTGGCGGTGGTGAGGTAGGAGCGGAACTGCTGGACGTGAGCCTTCGTCAGGCCGCCGCCGATGGCGAGTCTTGCCACCGGCCCGGGCACGCCGTCGTAGCCGGTGATCGCCTTGTTGATGAACCCGCCGGCCACCTTGGGGTAGAAATCCGTCTGCGCCTGCCACAGCAACGCGACGTTGCCGCGCTGGGAAAGCACCACCACGGTCTCACCCGGAGTCAGGTAGTGGCGGTACTCGCCGGTCGTGATGAACGCGGGGAAGCCGGATTGGTTCTGCAGCGCCAGCGGGGGAGTGTTCGCGACGATCGCGGCCGCGGCCAGCAGGGCCAGCAACCAGCGGGCCCACCATCGCTTCGACGGCCCCGCCAGCCACATCGCCGTCATCACCGCGAACGCGAGAAAAACGAAGACCATCAGCCGGACGGGGTAGGCGCTGCGCGCGATCGGCAGGCTCCACACCCGGCCCCAGGGCAGCCTGGCCACCGCGGACAAGCTGTCGATGTGCAGCGTCGGCCCGAGCGCGAGCAGGATCAGCAGCACGACCATCACGACCAGGAACCTGGTCATCCTGCGCCGCCAGGCGACGACGCACAGCGCCACCGCGATGGCGAGCAGCGGGATGCTCACGTAGCCGTCCTGGGCCGGCCCGGCCAGCGGTGCCGCGGCGCGCGCCAGCCAGCTGAGCCCGAATGTCTGACTTGACCCGGGGACGAGCAGGGACGCTAGCTTGAGCGAGGTGCTGTCCGGCCGGCTGGAGAACCCCGTCGGCTGGTGGCTCAGCGCGTACTTGAGATAAGGGGCGGCGAGCACCAGGGCGATCGCGTAGGCGATGCCCACCCGCAGGCTGAGCCCGGCGATCAGCTTCCGGTCGGGCCGGTCGGCCAGCAGGTACCCCGCCGCCAGCCCCAGCACCAGCACCGCGGTCATGTCGGCGAAGGTCTCGAGGAACAGGTAGAACTGCACCGCCATCGCGAGCGCCAGCAGGACCACGAAGGTGCGCGAGCCGATGGCCCCGTCCCGCCACGCCAGCATGAGGTACGCCATCAGCGGCAGCAGCATCGCGAAGGCCAGGTTGAGCTGCCCGGAGAAGATGTGGTTGAGCTCGTAGGCCGAGAATCCGTAGACGGCGCCGCCAGCCAGCGAGGCCCAGAACCGCCCGGTGAGACGCCTGCAGACCACGAACGCGGCCCAGCCGGACAGCGGGACCGCGACGATGACCAGCAGGTTGAACGTGACCACTGGCCCGGCTAGCTCGGTGACCGGGAAGGCGACCAGGCCAAGCGGCGGGATCGAGGTCACCCACGCCAGGCCGTAGCCCGCGGGCGCGCCGATCAGGGTGGAGTACAGCGGGTTGAGGCCGTGCGCGACCGCGTACGGCCACCAGCGCAGGCTCCAGACATAGAAGTTGGGATCGGTGCTCAACTGGTCGAGTTGCGGCCGCCCGGGGTGCGCCAGCAGCGGGAACGTCTCGGTGAGGATCCAGATGGCCAGGTATATGACCAGCGCGGCGAGCCCCTGGACGGCCGGGTGAGCGCTCTGGGCCCCGGCGACCAGCGTTCGGGTGCGGGCCGCGCGATCCTGCAGTGCGGCCAGCGGACCCGAGGTCGGCAGGCGCGCGGGCGCCGTCACGGTCGTGTCCGGGGAGCGCGGTGACCGTTGCGCTCGCCGATCGCTGGCCACATGATCCGTCCGTTCCCCTCACCGAATCCCGCGCATCTCACGGACAAGATACAGAGGGCGGGCCCAGCCGCGCCTCGGTCGCCTGCCTCGCGCAGAAGGCAGGCCCTGCCATCGAGCGGGCGCCGAGTTGCCCCGGCACGGCGCGCACGGCAGAACGCAGGATTGGGCGCAGCGCCTGGAAGGACGTGGTCAGCCGCCGCTGCACGACGACCCCTACGGCCAGGATCATCCACGCCGCCAGCACCGGCAGCGCCCAGCCGAAGCGAGCGCCCAGCCGTCCGGCCGGCACGCTGAGCAGGATGACCACCGCGAACAGGTACACCTCGATGAACGATCGCATGTCGGCGTCCAGGCTGCTCCAGGTGGTGGGCGTCACCAGGCAGATCTCGATGACGTACAGGTAGAGAGCGAGTTTCTCCCACGATGCCGCGCGGCTGACACGCAACGCCGCGGTCGCCAGGATACAAGCCAGCACGAGCCCGAAGAACTCGAGCAGCCACAGGTCGTACTGGCCTGGCGACGCCGTGTTGACGTGCTGCAGGTTGACGACGAGCGCGTGCAGCGGGGCGCTGAACGGCACGCCGGCGTTCTTGCCGCCATCGGAGGCCACCGCGAGGCTGCCGGTGACGGCGAGGATCACCAGCTGCCACGCCGCGAACACCGCGCTCGGCAGCACCCAGGGCAGGTCATCCCGTCCGGGCCGCTGCCTGGCGCGCAGCAGCGTGATGACGCGGACGACCCCGATCGCGGCCACCGCGACCATGACGGTTTCCCTGGTCAGCGCTCCGCAGGCGAGCGTCAGCCCGGCGGCCCATGGCCGCCGGGCTCGCAGCGCGACCAGGCCGGCGAGCAAGAAGAAGGCCGCTCCCAGCGGCTCGGCGGTGTCCCGCGCGACGCTGGTGACCAGGCCGAAGTAGGCAACAATGAGCAGACCCCACAGGACGTGGCGGCCGCCCTGGCGGGCGAGCACGCCGCCGAAGTAC
>CAWIDQ010000057.1:0-66832 GCA_963834695.1 uncultured Actinomycetota bacterium | reverse complement strand
ACACCGCGACGGTGCCGCCGCGGCCGGTGCGCTCGCGCTGCAGCAGCAGCCAAGGACGCCGCTGGAGGATAGAACAACCAGCCGCTGGTGATGTCAGCGACGACGATGCCCGCCTTGGCCTGGCGGGCTTCGCTGGTGACCGCGTCAGCGGCAGTACCGCTGGCCTTGTGGACGAGCAGGTCGTAGGCCTTGCGGTCGGCATAGGGGGCTGTGGTCACCGTAGCCGCCGACCCCGCAGGCGATCAGCGGCGGGCGCCGGGCGCCAGCTGCGCCGACCGACATCTCCGAAGTCGCCGGATGGTGGCCGGGGCGAAGATCGGCATGAACACGTCCGCGCGGCCGATCAGGGCAAGCGAGCGCCTTGAGTCCCTCGCTGTGGCGCAGATTCAGCGACAACGACTGCTTGGACCGGTTCAGCCAGACGAACGTGGAGATGCCGTCCCCGTCGGCGCTGTCGTAATCCGGGGAAGTCACCGCGGCCGGGCCGCTCAGCTTGACCACCCCCGCGCCGAGATCGGCGAGATGCCGCGTGGCCAACGCGAGAGCGACGGCCTGCTCCAAGGCCACCACGAGTACCCCGTCCAGCGGCCGGCCGTCAGGAACGATCTCCACTGCACACTCCAGGATGCCATCGGGACGTCACGGATTTGACCGGCCAAATCGGCCCGGATCTCAAGAAGCCTAGCGGCGGATATCGCTGTCAAGCCTTGACGGAACGCACCGGCGGTCCGCACCATGGCCGTCTAAAGCGAACCTTTCCATCTGTCGTGCTCAGTTTCAGAGTGCGTAAACAGTCGCGGGGAGGACAAGGAGCCGGGGTTGACCGCCAGAGCCGTTTCTCCTCCGCCGCGCGCCGTGCCGGAAGGGTCGTCCGCGGGCAGCGCGTACCGCCAGGTGGCCTCCGGTCTGCGTCGGGCGATCGCCGCCGGGCAGTACCCGGCGGGCCAGCGGTTGCCCACCGAGGCTGAGCTGGTCACCGCCACGGGGCTGAGCCGCCAGACCGTGCGCCGGGCGTTCCAGGAGCTGGTCACCGACGGCGCCATCTACCGGGTACGCGGCCGCGGGACGTTCGCGGTGCCCGGCGACGGGAAGTACCTGCGGTCGTTCGGCAGTGTCGACGACCTGATGGCGTTGTCGCTGGATACCGAGATGCAAGTGGTCGAGCCGCTGCACGTGCTGGCCAGCCTCGAGGCGGCCGGCCAGCTCCAGGTCGACGACGACATGGTGATGGCGATGTCGTTCGTGCGGCTGCACGACGGCGCGCCGTTCTGCTACACCCGCGTCCACGTCCCAATGGAACTGGGCCGCAGGCTCCGGGACCTCCCCGAACTGGCCGGGCTGGCCGAGCCCGGGGCCCGCGGCCGGGTTACGGTGATCGGCCTGATCGAGCGGGTCAGCGACCACCCGATCCACGGCGCGTTGCAGAACGCGACCGCCGAGGCGGCCAGCGCCGAGCTGGCCCGGCGGCTGGGCTGCGCGGCGGGCCTGCCGGTGCTGCGCATCGACCGGCTGTACCGCGACCGCGAGCTGCGGCCGCTGGAACTCGCCGTCAACCATTTCAACCCCGATCGCTACTCCTACCGGCTCCAGCTGCGTCGCGTGGACCCGGCCGACCCGGGAGCGGGCCCGCGGTGACCGGGGACCTGCTGCGGCGCCCGGCCCGCTCCCCCGGCCAGCCGCCCGGTGCGGCCCGCTCCCCCGGCCAGCCGCCCGGTGCGGCCCGCTCCCCCGATCCGGCACCGCCTGGCGCGCCTGTTGCCTCGCGGCGCGCCGCGGCCGCGCTGGCCGACGCGCTGGCCGCGGCCGGAACCCGGCTGCTGTTCGGCCTGCCCGGCGGCGGGCCGAACCTGGACGTCGTGGGCGCCGCCGCCGACGCGGGCCTGCGCTTCGTCCTCGCCCACAGCGAGACCGCCGCCGCGATCATGGCCGCCACCTGCGCCGACCTCACCGGGTCACCGGGCGCCCTGGTGGTCACCCGCGGACCGGGCTGGCCAGCGCGGTCAACGGCATCGCCCACGCCGCGCTGGACCGGCTGCCGCTGGTGGTGATCGCGGATACCGTCCCGGCGGGGGACCGAGCCCGGATCAGCCACCAGCGCCTGGACCAGGACACGCTCGGCCAGGCCGTGGCCAAGACCACGCTCACGCTCGGCGGCGACGAGGCCGACCGGACCGCCGACCTCGCCGTCCGGCTGGCGGTTGCCGGCCCGCCGGGCCGGTCGTGGTCAACGTCGACCCGGACACGGCCGCCGCGAGCAGAGCGCTGGAGATAGGCGCACGGGCGGCCGCCAGCGGGGCGGATCCGCGCGATGACCTCACGCCGCTCGCCGACGCGTGGCGGGCGGCCCGGCGGCCCGCCGTGCTCCTGGGCCTGGGGGCTCTCGGTCACGCGGGCGCGGTGCGCGCCGTGCTGGCGGGTCGCGGCATCCCGGCCCTGCACACCTACCGGGCCCGGGGCATCGTGCCCGACTCCGGGGCTGAGGCGGCCGGGCTGTTCACCGGCGGCACGATGGAGTCACCGCTGCTGGCCGCCGCCGACCTCATCGTGGGCCTCGGCGTCGACCCGGTCGAGCTGATCCCCGCGGCCTGGGGCTACGCCGCGCGCGCGCTCCTGGTCACCGAGTACCCGGCCGGATCCGCCGGGTACTTCACCGGCGGCACCGAACTGGTCGCCCCGCTGCCCGCTGCCCTGGACGTGCTGGCCAACGGCCGGGGCGGGCACCGGTGGCCCGCGGCGGCAGGCCGGACCGCGAAGCAGGACGTGACCGCCCGGCTGCGCCAGGCCGCCGTCCCCGCGCCGGGATCGCTGACGCCGCAGGACGTCGCCACCACGGCGCGGGCACAGGCCCCGCCCGAGGCGATCGTCACCGTGGATTCCGGTGCCCACATGCTCGCGGTGATGCCGTTGTGGCCGGTGGACGAGCCGCGCCTGGCTGCTCATCTCCAGCGGCCTGGCCACCATGGGCTTCGCGCTGCCGGCCGCGATCGCCGCGGCGTTGTGCGCGCCGGGCGTTCCGGTCATCGCGTTCACCGGGGACGGGGGCCTCGGGATGACGCTGATGGAAGTGGAGACCGCGGTCCGGCACCGGCTGCGGGTCATCGTGATCGTGTTCAACGACGCCGCGCTGAGCCTGATCAAGATCAAGCAAAGCGCAACGGGCCAGGGCGGGGCCGAGGCGGTCGGCTACGCCCGGACCTCGTTCGCCGCGGCCGCCGTGGCGATGGGCGCGACGGCCGCCTCCGTAACCAGCCCAGGGGAACTAGCGACCGCGCTGGCCGCGGCGCTGGCCCGCGACGGGCCCACGCTCATCGACGCGCGGGTCGGCCCGGCGGGATACCCGGCCCTGCTCGACCTGACCCGCGGCGACGGCGGCCGGCGCGCCGGACCAGAGTGGGACGCTGCCGTCCGTTATGGATCAGGAAAATGAATGACATGGCCGCACCTGAGATCTCCGACCTGAACCCGGACGAGCGCGACATCGTCTCGGTCGTCCACGACTGGGTCGAGGGGAGCGTGCGCCCGGTCGCGCGCGACCTCGAGCACGCCAACGCCTACCCGGGCGAGCTCATCGACGCGATGAAGCGGCTCGGCGTGTTCGGGCTGGCCGTGCCCCAGGCCTACGGCGGCTCCGGGGTCTCCACCCCCTGCTTCGCGCTGGTCACCGAGGAACTGGCCCGGGGCTGGATGAGCCTGGCCGGGGCCATGGGCGGGCACAGCGTGGTCGCGCGCCTGATCGCGATGTTCGGCACCGACGCTCAGAAGGACGGCTGGCTGCCGCGGCTGGCCAGCGGCGAGGCTCGCGCGGCCATGGCGCTGACCGAGCCCGCCGGCGGCTCGGACCTGCAGGCCATCCGCACCCGGGCGGCCGCGAACGGCGCGGGCTACCGGCTCGACGGCGTGAAGACCTGGATCACCAACGCGCGCACGGCCGACGTCATCGCCGTGCTGTGCAAGACCGACCCCGATGCGGTCCCGGCCAGCCGCGGGATCAGCATCCTGCTCGCCGAGAAGGGCCCGGGCTTCACGGTCTCCCGCGACCTGCCCAAGCTAGGCTACAAGGGCCTGGAGAGCTGCGAGATCGTCTTCGACGGGTACGAGTGCGCAGCCGGGGCGCTGCTCGGCGCGCAGGAGGGCCAGGGGTTCCGGCAGATGATGGGCGGGCTCGAGCTCGGCCGGGTCCAGGTGGCCGCGCGGGCCGTCGGCGTGGCGCGGGCGGCGTTCGAGGACTCGATGCGGTACGCGCAGCAGCGGGAGACGTTCGGACAGCCGATCTGGCGGCACCAGGCCGTGGGCCACCGCCTGGCCGACATGGCCACCCGCGTCGACGCCGCGCGGCTGCTGACCCTGCGCGCCGCGGCCGCGCTGGACGCGGGCCGGCGCAGCGACCTGGAGGCTGGGATGGCGAAGCTGTTCGCGTCCGAGGCCTGCCTGCAGGTCACGTCCGACGCAATCAAGGTGCACGGCGGCTACGGCTTCTCCGCCGAATTCGACGTGGAGCGCTACTACCGCGACGCGCCGCTGATGGTGGTCGGCGAAGGCACCAACGACATTCAGCGCAACGTCATCATCCGACAGCTCATCGACCGGTACAGCGAACAGGAGCGTGCGCAGTGACCATAACGGTAGCGAAGTTCAAGGATGTGGCCGACGGGACCCAGCCTGGGCAGTTCACGATCGGGGACCGGGAAAGCGTGGCCAGCCTGGCCGATCTCGATCCCAGCTACAAGCGGCTGCTGGACGACCCGGTCACCGCGGTCATCGCGGTGCTGGGGGCGGACGCTCTGCCGAACCTCACCCCGGTCTGGTTCGACTACGAGGGCGACACGGTGCTGCTCAACCTGGCCACGCACCGCAAGAAGGCGCCCTGGCTCCGCAAGACGCCGTACGCCACGTTCCTGCTGATGAACCCGGAGAACGCGTACCACTGGGTCAGCATCAAGACCAAGGTGGCCCGGGAGATCTCCGAGGACGACCCGGTCGAGGGCCCGCGCGTCACCGCGCAGCTGGACCGGATCTGGGTGAAGTACACCGGCAACGAGCCGCCCTACGCGCTGCGCGATCCGTCGTTTGACGAGCGCCGGGTGCTGTTCGAACTCGACGTCGTGAAGGTCGCGACATTCGGCCGCCCGTAGACCTCGACGGCCGCGCGCCCGCCGGGCCCGGGATGCCCGGCGTCATCGTCATGGGAGGCTCGCTCGGCGGCCTGACCGCGGCGCTGGTGCTCCGCGACGCGGGCTGTGACGTCCGCGTGTTCGAGCGGTCCTCGCCGGCCTTGCAGGCGCGCGGCGCCGGCATCGCCGCGCTCGACGCCACGCTGCGTTACCTGGTCGAACGCGGCGGCTACCGGCCTGAGGACGTCTGCTCGTCGACCGGCTGGATCCGCTTCCTGCGTTCGGACGGGAGCATCCAGTACGAGCAGCGGCACCGCTACCGGTTCTCGTCGTGGAACACCATCTACCGGGCGCTGCTCCCGCTGCTGTACGCCGGGCGCTACCTGCTCGGCCACGAGGTGGTGGCCTTCGAGCAGGACGGGGGCGGCGTCAGCGTCGCCCTGGCCGACGGGTCGCAGGCCCGCAGCGACCTGCTGGTCTGCGCCGACGGGGTCAGCTCGGTCGCCCGGGCGCGACTGCTCCCGGACGTGGCGCCGTCGTACGCGGGCTACGTCGCCTGGCGCGGCACGCTCCCGGAGCGGAGCCTCTCGCCGGCCACCCGCAAGGCCTTCGACGACGCGATCATCTACCAGGTCCTGGCCGACAGTCACATCCTGGTCTACCCGATCCCCGCGCTGGACGGGTCGCTGGCCGAGGGCGACCGGCTGATCAACATGGTCTGGTACGTGAACGTCGCCGCCGGCCCGGACCTCGACCGGCTCATGACCGGCCGGGACGGGATCCGCCGCTCCGTGTCGCTGCCCCCCGGCGCCGCGACCGACCAGGCGGTGGCGGCCATGCGGCGGGCGGCGGCGGAGGTGTTCGCCGTGCCGATCACCGAGGTCGTGACCAGTGTGGCCGAGCCCTTCGTCCAGGTGATCTACGACATCGAGGTCCCGCGGATGGCGTCCGGCCGGGTCTGCCTCATCGGCGACGCGGCCTTCGCCCTGCGGCCGCATGCGGCGGCCGGCACGGCCAAGGCCGCGGACGACGGCTGGGCTCTCGCCGAGGAACTGACGGTCGCGGGCGGGAACGTCCCCGCCGCGCTGGTCGCCTGGGAACGGCGCCAGCTGGAGGTCGGCCGACGGGTGCTGGCCCGCACCCGCGAGATCGGCGACAGCTCCCAGTTCTCTGGCACCTTCCGCCCCGGCGACCCACGGCTCATCTTCGGGCTGCACGAGCCGGGCCGCTGACCGTTATGGATAGTCCGGTATCCGGTTGCATCCCGAGGAGATGACATGGCCGCCACCATCATCAGCGAAGGCACCTTCGACCCGGCCGACACCAGCTACTCCGAGCCCACCCCGGACGAGGCTGCGATCCACGACCTGGAGAACGCCGGCGAGCGGCCGATCCGGTTCGTGACCGTCGAGCTGCTGGAATGACGGCGTCCGCGCGTTACGGATGACCTCCAACCGCCGGCGGGCCATTGCTGGCCTGCGGCTGGAGGACCTCGGCCATGGTTTCCAGCGCGCGGAGGTGGTCGTCGACGGTGCGCAGCCCGGCGCCCATGGTGTTCACCGACAGGTGAGTGGCGCCGGCCTCGCGCCAGGTCGCGGCGTGCTCCGCCAGCTTGCCGGGGTCGTCCCGCCAGCTGACCCGGCCCTCCAGGCCGAGGCCGGCCGGGTCCCGGCCCGCCTCCGCGGCCGCCTGCTCGACCACGCTGCGCGCCTGGTCGAGCTTCGGCCCCGGGGGGACCTGCGGGAACCAGCCGTCGGCCAGCCGGCCGACCCGCCGGTAGGCGGGCTCCGACTGCGCGCCGAACCACACCGGTATCGGCCGCTGCACCGGCAGCGGCGCCAGCCCCGCGCCGGTCACCTCGTCGAAGCGGCCGTGGAAGGTGACCGACGGCTCGGTCCACAGCCGTCTGAGCAGTTCCACCTGCTCCTCGACCCGCCCGCCGCGGGTGGCGAAGTCCTGGCCGAGCGCCTCGTACTCGACCGCGTTCCAGCCGAGCCCGATGCCCAGCCGGAACCGGCCGCCGCTGAGCAGGTCCACCTCGGCGGCCTGCTTGGCCACCAGGGCGGTCTGCCGCTGCGGCAGGATGATGATGCCGGTGACCAGCTCCAGCGAGGTGATCCCGGCCAGGTAGCCGAACAGCACGAACGGCTCGTGGAACGTGGTCGTCAGGTCATACGGCCCCTGCCAGCCCCGGTGCACCGCCGGGTCCGCGCCCAGGACATGGTCGTAGGCGAGCACGTGGCGGTAGCCGAGCTCTTCGACCCGCTGGGCGTAGGCGCGCACCGCGCCGGCGTCGGCACCGATCTCGGTCTGCGGGAACACCACGCCGATGCGCATCCTTGCCTCCTGCCTGGACGTGACCGCCACCCCATAACAATAAGGAGCCTGAACGAGAAGCCATCCGGGCCACACCAAACGCACCACCCCGTGATTAGCCCGCCGCAACCCCGCGGCAGGCTCGGCGGCCTTGCCAGGGGTGGGGCGCGCGAGACATTGGGGGTTTGCCAGAGGTGGGCGCGCGGGGCGGCAGTGAGCGGCAGCGATTCGCCGGGATTCTGCTCTTAGCGATCCCGGCTCGGAGCGGCGGGTACCGGGGAACAGGAGGGTTAGGCCCGGAACTTACGATGAGGTAATGCAGAGGCCTGGACGGGAACCTGAAAACCTGAGAACAGGTGGGATGCGGATGCCGGTGACGGCGCCCGACGGTGCGACCCGCACGGCGATCATCACTGTCGACGACGACCCGGGCGTGTCCCGCGCGGTCGCCCGCGACCTGCGGCGCCGCTACGGCGAGCGCACCGGATCGTGCGCGCCGAATCCGGCGATACGGCCCTGGACGCGCTGCGCCAGATGAAGCTGCGCGGCGACATGGTCGCGGTGATCCTGGCCGACTACCGGATGCCGCAGATGAACGGCATCGAGTTCCTCGAGCTCGCGATGGACGTGTACCCGGCGGCGCGGCGGGTGCTGCTGACCGCCTACGCCGACACCAACGCGGCCATCGACGCGATCAACGTCGTCGACCTCGACCACTACCTGCTCAAGCCCTGGGATCCGCCGGAGGAGAAGCTCTACCCGGTGGTCGACGCGCTGCTCGAGGCGTGGCTGACGACGGACCACCGGCCGGTCCGCGAGACCAAGGTGGTCGGGCACCGGTGGTCGGCCCGCTCCACCGAGGTACGCGAGTTCCTGGCCCGCAACCAGGTGCCCTACCGCTGGTACGCCTCGGACGAGCCGGAGGGAGAGCGGCTGCTCAAGGCGGCCGGCCGCCGTCGACGGCGACGGGCTCAGGCTCCCGGTCGTGATCACGACCGACGGCGAGGTGCTGGTGGCGCCGACCGACGCGGAGCTGGCCGGCCAGGTCGGGCTCACCACCACGCCGTCCACCGACTTCTACGACCTGATCGTGATCGGCGGCGGCCCGGCCGGGCTGGGCGCCGCGGTGTACGGCGCGTCCGAGGGGCTGCGCACCGTGCTGGTCGAGCGCACCGCGACCGGCGGCCAGGCCGGCCAGAGCTCGCGGATCGAGAACTACCTCGGCTTCCCGGACGGCGTGTCCGGCGCGCAGCTGACCGACCGGGCCCGGCGCCAGGCCGCCAAGTTCGGGGCCGAGGTGCTCACCACCCGCGACGTCGTCGGCCTGGAGGTCAACGGGTCGGGCCGCAGCGTCCGGTTCGCGGACGGCGCGGCGATCAGCGCGCACACCGTGATCCTCGCGACCGGCGTCTCCTACCGGCAGCTCGCCGCGCCCGGCCTCGCCGAGATGACCGGGCGCGGCGTCTTACTACGGGTCCGCGCTCACCGAGGCGGCGGCTGCACCGATCAGGACGTGTACATCGTCGGCGGCGCCAACTCGGCCGGGCAGGCCGCGGTCTACCTGTCGCGCGGCGCGCGGTCGGTGACGATCCTGGTCCGCGGCGCGTCGCTGGACGCGTCGATGTCGTACTACCTCATCCAGCAGATCGAGAGACATCCCCAACATCTCGGTCCGCACCTGCACCGAGGTCGCGGCGGCGCAGGGAGCGACCACCTGGAGAGCCTGACGCTGCGCGACAACTCCTCCGGCGGCGACCGAGACCGTCGACGCGCAGTGGCTGTTCGTGTTCATCGGCGCCGCCCCGCTCACTGACTGGCTCGACGGCGTGGTCGCCCGGGACGACCGCGGCTTCGTGCTTGCAGGTCCCGACCTGTCCCGACGGGGGCAGGCCCCCGGGCTGGCCGCTGGACCGGCTCCCGTACCACCTGGAGACCAGCGTGCCCGGGGTGTTCGTCGCCGGCGACGCGCGGTCCGAGTCGGCCAAGCGGGTCGCCTCGGCCGTCGGCGAGGGCGCCATGGCCGTCATGCTCGTGCATCGCTACCTGGAGAAGCTATGACCGGCAGGCGGAGGTACCGACTACGGCTCAGTTGCCGTGCAGCGCCGATGAGCTGCGCACGCTGTTCCTGTTCGAGAAGCTCACCGGATGAGCAGCTGGCCTGGCTGTGCCGCGAAGGTTCCTGTTCGAGAAGCTGATCGACGAGCAGCTGGCTGGCTGTGCCAGCACGGCCACGTCGAGCGCCTCGAGCCAGGGCCGGTCTACCCCGAGGGTGATCCGGCCACGTCTTCTACGTGCTGCTTGAAGGCACCGCTGGTGCTGTCCCGCCGGGTCGGCGCGGACGACATCGAGGTGAACAGGACCTCCAGCCGCGGCGTCTACTCCGGCGCATTCAACGCCTACATCGACGGCGAGCCGCAGGTCTACAACAACTCGATGCGGGTGCACCGAGCCATCCAGGTTCTTCGTGCTCGGCGCCAGCGGACTTCGCGCAGCTGATGCGGGAGTGGTTCCCGATGCCCGTGCACCTGCTGGAGGGGCTGTTCTTCGGCATCCGGAACACCCAGCAGGTCATCGGCCAGCGCGAGCGGCTGCTCGCGCTTGGCTCGCTGTCGGCCGGCCTGACCCATGAGCTCAACAACCCGGCCGCCGCCGCGGTGCGCGCGACGGCGGCGCTGCGCGAGCGGGTCGCCGGCATGCGGCACAAGCTGGGCACGATCGCGGCGGGCCGTTCACCCCGGAGACCCTGGAGACCCTGATCCGGCTGCAGGAACGCGCGGTGGAGCGGGTCGCCAAGGCGCCTTCGCTCAGCCCGATCGAGACGTCCGACCCCGAGGACGCCATCACCGACTGGCTCGACGACCACGGCATCGCGGACGGCTGGGACCTGGCGCCGATCTTCGTCCAGGCCGGGCTGGACACCGCCTGGCTCGAGCACGTCGCGGCCGCGACCGTCGACGAGCCGACGTTCGAGGGCGCGGTGCGCTGGCTCAGCTACACCGTCGAGACCGAGCTGCTGATGAACGAGATCGAGGACTCGACCACGCGGATCTCCACCCTGGTCGGCGCGGCCAAGCAGTACTCACAGCTGGACCGCGCCCCGCTACCAGGTCGTCGACGTGCACGAACTGCTGGACAGCACGCTGCTGATGCTCGGCGGCAAGATCGCTCCCGGGATCACCGTGGTCAAGGACTACGACCGCACGCTGCCCGCGATCCCCGCCTACGCCGGCCGAGCTGAACCAGGTCTGGACCAACCTGATCGACAACGCGGTGTCGGCCATGGGCGAGACCGGCACGCTGACCGTGCGCACCATGCTCGAGCGCGACGAGTCCTGGTGGTCGAGTTCGGCGACACCGGTCCCGGGGTACCTCCCGAGATCAAGGACCGGATCTTCGAGCCGTTCTTCACCACCAAGCCGGTCGGCGAGGGCACCGGGCTCGGGCTCGACATCTCCTGGCGCATCGTCGTGAACAAGCACCACGGGGCGATCCAGGTGGCGTCGGTCCCCGGTGACACCAGATTCCGGGTGTGGCTCCCGCTGACCGCCCCGGAACCCGACAGGCAGGAGCAGGAGGAGCCCCGATGACCGAGGTGCCAGGAATCGACACTTCCGTCCCGCCGAGCGGGACCGGCTGCGCCGAGTGCGAGGCGGCCGACGGATGGTGGCTGCACCTGCGCCGGTGTGCCCAGTGCGGGCACATCGGCTGCTGCGACACCTCACCGTCCCAGCACGCGACCGCGCACGCGCGGGCCACCGGGCATCCGTTCATCCGCAGCTTCGAGCCGGGCGAGAACTGGTTCTGGAGCTACGAGACGCAGCAGACCTACGAGGGGCCGCAGCTCACCCCGCCCGAGCATCACCCGCTCGACCAGCCGGTACCCGGGCCATCGGGCCGGGTACCGCACGGCTGGCAGCAGATGCTGCACTAGCCGCGCCGGCAGCGGGCGGCCGGGCGGCCAGCGGGGAGCGGGCATGAAGCGCGCGGTGCGGATCGCCAACTGCTCCGGTTTCTACGGCGACCGGGCGGTCGGCGGCGCGGGAGATGGTCGAGGGCGGCCCCGATCGACTACTCACCGGCGACTACCTGGCCGAGCTCACCATGCTGATCCTGGGCCGGCGCCGGAGAAGGACCCGGACCGCGGCTACGCGCGAGACCTTCCTGACGCCACTCGAGGAGGTCATCGGCACCTGCCTGGACCGCGGGATCCGATCGTGGTCAACGCGGGCGGGCTCAACCCGGCCGGGCTGGCCGGCGCGGTGCGCGACTCGCCGAGCGGCTCGGCCTGGCGCCGGATCGCCCATGTCGAGGGCGACGACCTGCTCGGCCGGCTCGGCGAGCTGACCGAGGCCGGGCACGCCGCTGGCCAACGCCGACACCGGCGAGCCGCTGGCCAAGGCGGGCGTCACGCCGGTCACCGCCAACGCCTACCTGGGCGGCGTGGGGCATCGCCGACTGCCTCAACCGGGCGCGGACGTCGTGGTCTCCGGCCGGGTCACCGACGCCTCGGTGATCGTCGGCGCGGCGGCCGCGCACCGGCTGGGGCCGCGCCGACTACGACCAGCTGGCCGGCGCCGTGGTCGCCGGGCACGTCATCGAGTGCGGTGTCGCAGGCCACCGGCGGCAACTACTCGTTCCTCGCCGAGCTGCCCGGACTCGGCGCTACCGCCGGTTTCCCGATCGCCGAGGTCGACGCCGACGGCTCGTCGGTGATCACCAAGCACCCGGGCACCGGCGGGCTGGTCAGCGTCGACACGGTCACCGCGCAGCTGCTCTACGAGATCACCGGGCCGCGCTACGCCAACCCCGACGTCACGCCCGCATGGACACCGATTCGGCTGTCCGCCGACGGCCCGGACCGGGTGCGGATCAGCGGCGTGCTCGGCGAACCGCCGCCGCCCACGCTCAAGGTGTCGCTGAACACCTCGGCGGATTCCGCAACACCATGACGTTCGTGCTGACCGGCCTGGACATCGAGGCCAAGGCGTCGCGGGCGGAGGAGATGCTGTTCGGCCTGCTCGGCGGGAAGGACCGGTTCGGCCAGGTCGACGTGCGGCTGATCCGCTCCGACCGGCCCGACGCGCCGACGAACGAGCAGGCCACCGCCCAGCTGCGGATCACGGTGTTCGACCCCGATCCGGCCAAGGTCGGCCGGTCGTTCTCCAACGCCACGATCGAGCTGGCGCTGGCCGGGTACCCCGGGTTCTTCACCACGACCCCGCCGACCGCGGAGAGCGCGTACGGCGTCTACTGGCCGGCGTTCGTGCCCGCCGGCGTGGTCGAGCACGCGGTCGTGCTGCCCGACGGACGCCGCCAGGTCATCCCGCCGGCCGGGCGGGGGCAGTGGCTGGGGCGCGGGCAAGGAGACGGGACCGGGCCGGGGGAAGCGGCGGCGGGAAGGAAGCGGGCCCGCGCCAAGCGGGCGGACGGGCCGGAGGGTCGCCCGCGGTACCGGGCGTGCCGCCCGCGCGGGCGCCTGCCGCCGGGCCGACCCGGCGCACCGCTCGGACTGATCTGCGGCGCGCGTTCGGGGGATAAGGGCCAGAACGCCAACGTCGGCCTCTGGGCCAGGGACCCGGAAGCGTACGACTGGCTCCGGGCCTACCTCGACGTCGCCCGGTTCGGGAGCTGCTGCCGCGAAGCCGCCGGCCTGGAGGTGCGCCGGTACGAGCTCCCAACCTGTACGCGCTGAACTTCGTCGTGGCCGGGCTGCTCGGGCTGGGCGTGGCCGCCTCGACCCGGCCCGACCCGCAAGCCAAGGGCCTCGGCGAGTACCTGCGGTCCCGGCACGTCGACATCCCGGTCGCGCTGCTGCCGCCCGGCAGCTACTAACCCCCGCGAGCCGGGCTGGGGCCGGCCCTGCCGGACGCCATCGCGCTCACCACCTGCGGCAGGTCGTCGCGATGGTCCTTGGAGTGCCCGAACAGCCGCCCCCCTCCTCCCCGGGCATGCGGCCCGGTCGACCCGGTCGGCCCGGCCGGAAGGCTCCCGCGCCGCCAGGCACAACGGCAAAGCCGTACCACGTGCTGCTGCGCCGGGGTTAACCCGGGACCGCCGCCCCCCGCCCGGCACGGCTCAGGTCTTGTAGACGATCACGCCGCCGGCGGCCTGGCCGTGGAGCCCGAGCCGGGTGAAGATCGCCGGCCAGGACCTGGCCTCGTTCTCCTCCACGAGGATCGCGCCGACCTTGGCGGTCGTGAGGTAGGAGCGGAACCGCTGAACGTCAGGCTTCGTCAGGCCGCCGATGGCAAGCTCTGCCACCGGCGCGGGCACGCCGTCATAACCGGTGATCGCCTTGTTGATAAACCCACCGGCCACCTTGGGGTAGAAATCCGTCTGCGCCTGCCACAGCAACCCGACGTTGCCGCGCTCGGAAAGCACCACCACGGTCTCGCCCGGAGTCAGGTACTGGCGGTACTCGCCGGTCGTGATGAACGCCGGGAAGCCGGATTGGTCCTGCAGCGCCAGCGGGGGGGTGTTCGCGACGATGGCGGCCGCGGCGAGCAGGGCAAGCAGCCACCGGGCCCACCATCGCTTCGACGGCCCCGCCAGCCACAGCGCCGTCATCACCGCGAGCGCGAGAAACACGAAGACCATCAGCCGGACGGGGTAGGCGCTGCGCGCGATCGGCAGGCTCCACACCCGCCCCCAGGGCAGCCTGCCCACCGCGGACAAGCTGTCGATGTGCAGCGTCGGCCCGAGCGCGAGCAGGATCAGCAGCACGACGATCACGATCAGGAACCTGGTCATCCTGCGCCGCCAGGCGACGGCGCACAGCGCCACCGCGATGGCGAGCAGCGGGATGCTCACGTAGCCGTCCAGATCCGGCCCGGCCAGCGGCGCCGCGGCGCGCACCAGCCAGCCAAGCCCGAATGTCTGACTCGACCCGGGGACCACCAGGGACGCTAGCTTGAGCGAGGTGCTCTCCGGCCGGCTCGAGAACCGCCGGCTGGTGGCTCAGCGCGTACTTGAGATAAGGGGCGGCGAGCACCACGGCGATCGCGTAGGCGATGCCCACCCGCAGGCTGAGCCCGGCGATCAGCTTCCGGTCGGGCCGGTCGGCCAGCAGGTAGCCCACCGCCAGCCCTAGGCACCAGCACCGCCGTCATGTCGGCGAAGGTCTCGAGGAACAGGTAGAACTGCACCGCCATCGCGAGCGCCAGCAGGACCACGAAGGTACGCGAGCCGATGGCCCCGTCCCGCCACGCCAGCATGAGGTACGCCATCAGCGGCAGCAGCATCGCGAAGGCCAGGTTCAGCTGCCCGGAGAAGATGTGGTTGATCTCGTAGGCCGAGAATCCGTAGACGGCGCCGCCGGCCAGCGAGGCCCAGAACCGCCTGGTGAGGCGCCTGCAGAGCACGAACGCGGCCCAGCCGGACAGCGGGACGGCGACGATGACCAGCAGGTTGAACGTGACCACTGGCCCGGCCAGCTCGGTGACCGGGAAGGCGACCAGGGCCAGCGGCGGGATCGAGGTCACCCACGCCAGGCCGTAGCCAGCGGGCGCGCCGATCAGCGTGGAGTACAGCGGGTTGAGGCCGTGCGCGACCGCGTACGGCCACCAGCGCAGGCTCCAGACATAGAAGTTGGGATCGGTGCTCAGCTGGTCGAGTTGCGGCCGCCCGGGGTGCGCCAGCAGCGGGAACGTCTCGGTGAGGATCCAGATGGCCAGGTATATGACCAGCGCGGCGAGCCCCTGGACGGCCGGGGAGCGCTCGGCCCCGGCGACCAGCGTTCGGGTGCGGGCCGCGCGATCCTGCAGTGCGGCCAGCGAACCCGAGGTCGGCAGGCGCGCGGGCGCCGTCACGGTCGTGTCCGGGAGCGCGTGACCGTTGCGCTCGCCGATCGCTGGCCACATGATCCGTCCGTTCCCCTCACCGAATCCCGCGCATCTCACGGACAAGATACAGAGGGCGGGCCCAGCCGCGCCTCGGTCGCCTGCCTCGCGCAGAAGGCAGGCCCTGCCATCGAGCGGGCGCCGAGTTGCCCCGGCACGGCGCGCACGGCAGAACGCAGGATTGGGCGCAGCGCCTGGAAGGACGTGGTGCAGCCGCCGCTGCACGACGACCCCTACGGCCAGGATCATCCACGCCGCCAGCACCGGCAGCGCCCAGCCGAAGCGAGCGCCCAGCCGTCCGGCCGGCACGCTGAGCAGGATGACCACCGCGAACAGGTACACCTCGATGAACGATCGCATGTCGGCGTCCAGGCTGCTCCAGGTGGTGGGCGTCACCAGGCAGATCTCGATGACGTACAGGTAGAGAGCGAGTTTCTCCCACGATGCCGCGCGGCTGACACGCAACGCCGCGGTCGCCAGGATACAAGCCAGCACGAGCCCGAAGAACTCGAGCAGCCACAGGTCGTACTGGCCTGGCGACGCCGTGTTGATGTGCTGCAGGTTGACGACGAGCGCGTGCAGCGGGGCGCTGAACGGCACGCCGGCGTTCTTGCTGCCATCGGAGGCCACCGCGAGGCTGCCGGTGACGGCGAGGATCACCAGCTGCCACGCCGCGAACACCGCGCTCGGCAGCACCCAGGGCAGGTCATCCCGTCCGGGCCGCTGCCTGGCGCGCAGCAGCGTGATGACGCGGACGACCCCGATCGCGGCCACCGCGACCATGACGGTTTCCCTGGTCAGCGCTCCGCAGGCGAGCGTCAGCCCGGCGGCCCATGGCCGCCGGGCTCGCAGCGCGACCAGGCCGGCGAGCAAGAAGGCCGCTCCCAGCGGCTCGGCGGTGTCCCGCGCGACGCTGGTGACCAGGCCGAAGTAGGCAACAATGAGCAGACCCCACAGGACGTGGCGGCCGCCCTGGCGGGCGAGCACGCCGCCGAAGTACCCCATCGCCCCGACGGCCGCGACGTTGACCGCGATCAGCATGGCGGGCACCAGCGAGTGCTGCCCGAACGACAGCAGCCAGGTAACGGCGGGATAGCCGATCCGCATGAACCGGTAGCTGCGGTCGACCCTGATCCCGTAGGCGATCTTCGCCAGGTTGGCCGGGTTCAGAGCCAGCCGGTAATAGTACTGGCCGTCGTAGCCCCACGTCGGCTGCACCGGAATGCCGGGGGGCAGCTGCGCGGGGTTGGAGTAGAGGCGGCCGACGAGGATGAAGTTCGCGAGGTTGTGATGTGCCCAGGTAGCCCAGCGCGCGACGACGAATGCGAACGCGGCGGCCGCGGCGATCAGGCCAGGCAGCAGCGGGTTCCCCAGCCTGGGGGTCCCGGTACCGCCATCCCGCGTGGCTGACAGCGCCGTACCGTGCTCTTGCTGGCTCGTCATGGCTCCCGTCGGCCCGTTATCGGCGTTCTCGCCACAGGGGTTTGAGGTGTGCAAACCAATCGCCAAGCGACGGTGTGAGGTGTGCAAACGAATCGCCAAGCGACTTTACAGCATGAACGGGTATGGGCGCGATCGACTGATTATTCCTCTCGCCTTCGCGCGTCGATCCAGAATGTGGAAGGCCAGGAGGCCGATGACCGCCCGGGCCTGCTCATCGGGATCCGAGGCCACCTCACCGAAGGGACGCCGCACATCGGCGTCCGGCGGCCCTCCCCGGTTAGGGCAGAGCGCCGAGGGTCGCGGGAGCGCCATAGCGGCGCAGCACCTCGGGGACGGTGACCGTGCCGCCCTCGTCCTGGAAGTTCTCCATGATCGACAGCAGCGCGCGGGCGGTCGCCCCGGTGCCGTTGAGCGTGTGCATGAACTCCAGGTCGCGGTCGCGGCGGAACCGCATGTTCAGCCGCCGCGCCTGGTAGTCGGTGGTGTTCGAGCAGGAGGTGATCTCCCGGTACCGCTCCTGGGTGGGGAACCAGGCCTCGATGTCGTACTTCTTGGCCGCGGACGCGCCGAGGTCGCCCACCGCGATGTTCATCACCCGGTAGGGCAGGCCGAGGGCCTGGACGATCTCCTCCTCGTAGGCCAGCAGTCGCTCGTGGAACTCCCCGGACTCCTCCGGGACGCAGTAGATGTACATCTCGACCTTGTCGAACTGGTGCACCCGGAACATGCCGCGGGTGTCCTTGCCGGCCGCCCCGGCCTCGCGCCGGAAGTTGGTGGTGAACGCGGCGTACAGCGCGGGCAGCTGGTCTTCCTCCAGCCGCTCGTCCGTGTGGATCCCGGCCAGCGCGACCTCGGACGTGCCGGTCAGGTACAGGTCGTCCCGTTCCAGGTGGTAGAGGTTGGACTCTTCGGTGGGCAGGAAACCGGTCCCGTACATGGCCCGCTCGCCGGCCAGGACCGGCGGCAGCACCAGCAGGAAGCCCTGGCCGACCAGGGTGTCGATGGCGAAGCGGTACAGCGCCATCTCGGCCAGCGCCACGTCCCCGATCCGGTAGGCGAACCTGGAGCCGGACAGCCGCGCTCCCCGCGCCATGTCGATCCACCCGCGGGGCGAGCCCAGGTCCAGGGCATCACGGGGCTCGAAGCTGAACCGGGGCGGCTCGCCCCAGGTCCGGACCAGCTGCGAGTCCTCTTCGTCCATGCCGTCGGCCGCGGTCGGGTCGGGCAGGTTGGGGATCCGGGCCAGCAGCTCATCGCGTTCCCGGGCGGCCTGCGCCTGCTCCTCGGTCGCCTCGGTGAACTCGGCGGCCAGCAGGCGCAGCCCGGCCAGTTCCTCCGGGGACGGCGGGCCGCCCTTGGACGACCTCCTCTGGGCGGCGCGGAGGGTCTCGGCCCGCTCGGTGTACTCGCGCCACCTGGCGTCCACGTCCAGCAGCGCGTCAAAGTCCTTGGCCGCACCGCGCCGGGCCAGCGCCGTCCGGTACCGGTCGGGATCCTGCCGCGCGGCTTTGAGGTCAATCACCCTGAGGAGTGTAGTGCGGCGACCCCCGCGCTGCGGACCGGGTTTATCCCCGGCCCGGCGCCGGAACGGGGCCGGGCTCGGGCTCCGGCTCTGGCGCCGACCCGCGCCGGCCACCGCGGGTGGCCAGCACCGAGCCGCCGAGGATCAGCGCGAACGCCCCGGCCATCGCGGGCGTGAACTGCTCGCCGAGCACCGCGACGCCCAGGGCCACGGCCACGGCCGGGTTGACGTAGGTGATCACGCTCGCCCGGGCCGGGCCGACCTCCGCGATCAGCTGGAAGAAGATCGGGAACGCCGCGGCGGTGCAGATCACCGCCAGCGCCGCCAGGGCGGCGAGTACCTGCACCGACGGCATCGCGCTCGGCCAGGTCAGCGCGGCCAGGGGCGCGTAGACGATCGCGGCGAAGCCCAGGCACACCGCGGTCATCTCCAGGGGCGGCAGGTCGCCGAGCTTCCGGCTCGCGATCAGCGGCCCGGTCGCGTAGCACACCGCGACCAGCAGCACCTCGGCGACGGACAGCACATCGCCGCCCGCGACCGTCGGTCCGGCCAGCAGGGCCACGCCGCCCAGTCCGGCCAGCAGTCCCGTCCACCGGATCGCGGTCAGCCGGTCCGTGCCGCCGGTCAGCCGGCCGAGCACCACCACGACGATCGGCACCGACGCGACCAGCAGCCCGGTCGTCGAGCTGGGCAGCCTGCGCTCGGCCTCGGACAACAGCAGCCAGGGCGTGATGATCTCGACGACCGCGAACGCCGCGAGCCAGCGCCAGTGCGGCAGCAGCGTGCCCAGCTGCCGTCGCCGGACGGCCACCGGCAGCAGCAGCGCCGCGCCGATCCCCACCCGGGCCAGCACCAGCACCGGCACCTCGACGCCGCCGTCCGCGACCTTGATCAGCAGGTACGGGATACCCCAGATGACGCTCATCGCGGCGAACAGCGCCCAGCCCCGGCGGCTCACGGCAGACCTCCCCTGTAGTCGGCACCGTCCTTCATCAGCACCGGTCCTCGCTCACCGCATTCCCCCGACCATCAATGAACGGTGACGGGAGCATCACAATGCATGGCGCGGCTGGCGGCCGGCTGAGGGCACCGGGAAGATTCCGGACTACGCTCGCATCAGCAGGCAGAGACCGGAACGGGCAGGCGGGAGGTGCGGTGGCGCAGACCGGCGCGACCGGCAAGGCGGGCGGCTCCGCCGCTGACGCCTCGGTCGTCCCGGCCGCTGATGTCCCGGCCGACGCCGGCGGCGCCGCTAGGGCCGGCCTGGACCCGCGGCCCGGCGCCGGGCGCGGGCTGCGCACCCTGCCGGCAGTGCTGGTGGCGGTGGCCGGCGGCCTGGCGCTCGCCGCGGCGTTCCCGCCGACCGGGATCTGGCCGCTGGCCGCGGCCGGCCCGGCGCTGCTCGTGGTCGCGCTGTGGCAGCGCAGCCTGCGCGGCTCCTTTGCCATCGGGCTCTGCTTCGGCCTGGCGTTCTTCGTCCCGCTGATCTCCTGGCTGATCAACCTGGCCTGGTACGCGTGGGCCGCGCTCGCCATCGCCGAGGCGGTGATCTTCGCGGTGTTCGTGATCGGCCAGCGGCTGATGCTGCGGCTGCCGGCCTGGCCGGTGGCGGTCGCCTGCTGGTGGGTGGCGGTCGAGGCCTTCCGCGACCGGTGGCCGTACGCCTTTCCCTGGGCCGGCTGGCCATGAGCCAGGCCGAGGCGCCGACGGTCCGCTGGGTGTCGGTCGGCGGCCCGCCGCTGCTGACCTTCCTGGTGGCCCTGGCCGGGACCACGCTGGCCTGGGTGCTGGTGGCCCCGAATAGCGCCTCGATCCGCCGGCGGCGCCGTTCCCGCGCTGGCCTTCGCCGCGGCCGCGGGCCTCGCCCTGGCCGGCGCCCTGCTGCCCGCGGGCCCGTCCGGCGCCGGGGGCCCGGCCGCGGAGGTGGCCGCGGTGCAGGGCAACGTGCCGCGATCGCACTCCCTGCAGGATCTGCTGCGGGAAACGACCGTGACCGAGAACCACGCCGCCGCCACCGAGCAGCTCGCCGAGCAGGTCAAGGCGGGCTCGCGCCCCGCTCCCGACGTGGTGATCTGGCCGGAGAACTCGACCGACATCGATCCCGGTCAGGACCCGTTCGTCTACGCCACGATCGCCAACGCGGTCGGTGCGGTCGACCGGCCGGTGCTGGTCGGGGCGGTGCTGAACAACCCCCGGCGCAACGTCGGCCAGCTCTGGCTGCCGGGGCGGGGGCCGGTCGCGATCTACGTCAAGCGCCAGCTGGTGCCGTTCGGCGAGTACATCCCGTTCCGGGGCCTGATCTCCTCGTTCAGCTCGCTGCCGTCGTTGCAGCCGGTCAACTTCACGGCGGGGCACCGCGCGGTGGTGTTCCGGATCGGGAAGATCAGGCTCGGCGACGTGATCTGCTACGAGGTCGGCTTCGACAACCTGGTCTCCTCGGAGGTCACCGCCGGCGCGAACCTGCTCACCGTGCAGACCAACGACGCCGACTTCGAGCTGGACGGCCAGCTGGGCGAGACGTTGCAGCAGCTGGCCATGGCCCGGATCCGCGCGGTCGAGTTCGACCGCGCGATGGTGGTCGCGTGCACGACCGGGGTCAGCGCGATCATCGCGCCGGACGGGACGCTGATCACCAGCAGCCGGACCTGGCAGCGGACCGTGCTCGAGGCCCGGGTGCCGCTGCTGGGCAACGCCACGCTGGCGCTGCGGCTGGGCGAGTGGCCGGAGATCGTGCTCAGCGCGCTGGCGGTCGCGGCGCTGGCCTGGGCGGTCGCCTTGAGCATCGCGGACCGGCGCCGGGCCGCCCGTAGAGCCGCACAATAGAGTCGTGGGATTCTGGCGCGGGGTCCGGCACGCGTTCGGCCAGCCGCTTCGCTACGCGGCGCTGGTGGCTGGCGCGCTGCCCGCCGTGGCCTTCCCGGCCCCGAACCTGGAGTTCGTGGCCTGGTTCGGCCTGGTCCCCGGCATGCTGCTGCTGCGGGCCGCGCCGTCGGGTCGCGAGGCGGCCGTGCGCGGCTGGTGGTTCGGCACCGGGTTCCTGCTCGCCTCGCTGTACTGGCTGGCACCCAACCTTGGCCCCGGGCTGCTGCTGGTGAC
This sequence comes from uncultured Actinomycetota bacterium, assembly GCA_963834695.1. GTDB lineage: Bacteria > Actinomycetota > Actinomycetes > Streptosporangiales > Streptosporangiaceae > JASHPR01. Next base: position 45,506 of record CAWIDQ010000057.1, on the reverse strand, counting down.
GGCGTTCATCGGGCTGCTGTGGACCGGCTTCGGCGTCGCCACCTGGGGGCTGCTGCGCGACCCTGTGACGCCGGGGCGCGCGCTCGCCGCGCTCGTGGTCGTCCCGAGCAGCTGGCTGGTGGCCGACTGGGTCCGCTCCTGGCAGGGGTTCGGCGGGCCGTGGTCGGTGTACGGGGCCAGCCAGTGGCAGCACCCCGCCATCCTCGCCCTGGCCGCGATCGGCGGGGTCTGGCTGGTCAGCTTCGCGCTGGTCGCGGCCAACACCGGCATCCTGATCCTCCTGGCGGCCCGGCCGGTCTCGCTCCGGCTGATCGGGGCGGCCACCGCAGCCGTCGCGATCGCGGCCGGCCCGGTGGCGTTCGCGTTGACGTCGCCCTCTCCGGTCAGCCGGACCGTCACGATCGCGCTGGTCCAGCCGGGAGTGGTGCATAATCCCTCGCTCAGCGCCTTTGCCAGCCAGCGGCTGTCGGCCGGCCTGGGCCGCGACCACGCCGACCTGATCGTCTGGGGGGAGAGCAGCGTCGCGGTCGACCTGAGCCTGCCCAGCTCCGCCCCGCGGCTGCGGCAGCTGGAACGGCTGTCGGCGACAGACGGGGCCCAGCTGCTGGTCAACCAGGACTCGATCGTCGACGGCAACCACTCCAAGGTGGCCCTGCTGATCGGCAGCAACGGGATCGACGGCCGGTACGTCAAAACCCGGCTGGTGCCGTTCGGCGAGTACATCCCGTTCCGGCAGGAACTCGGCTGGCTGGCCAAGATCAGCAAGGCGGCGGCGCAGAACATGGTCCCGGGGACCGGGGCGCACGTCCTGACGGTCACCACGCCCAGCGGCCCGCTCACGATCGGGGTACTGATCTGCTTCGAGTCGGCGTTCCCCGATATGTCCCGGGTGGACACCGACCAGGGGGCCCAGCTGATCGTCTACCAGACCTCGGACTCCACCTGGCAGGCCGGCTGGGAGTGGGTCCAGGCGCAGCACGCCGCGCTCAGCGCGCTGCGCGCCGCCGAGACCGGCCGCCCGGTCGTGCAGGCCGCGCTGACCGGGGACTCGGTCGCGTTCGATGACCGGGGCCGGCTGCTGACCTGGAAGGGCTCCACCTTCCGCGGGGTCGCCGTGGTGCGGCTCGGCCTCCCGCCGACGTCCGCCCGGACGCTGTATGACCGGCTGGGCGACTACGTCCCGTGGACCGCCGTGGGTATCGCGGTGCTGGCCGCGGTCATCGGGCTGATCCGGGCCGATCGGTCACGGATTAGTCGGTACCGCCCGACCGGACTACCCTGGGACGGCAATCCCCCGCGCGACCGGTCGGCCGCCGGGCTGCCATCCGATCAGTGAGCCTCGACGGTGAGGCCTACACCAGAGCCGTCGCAATCCGCACTGGGAGGTTCGGACGTGGGCGCAACCGGCCCCTCACCCGCGCGCAGGCGCCGCTGGCTGGCCGCGATCGCGATCTGCGGCGTGCTCGGCATGGTCACCGCGGCCTGCTCGGGCGGCGGCGGCTCGAGTACCAGCTCGGGCTCGGGCGGCCAGCACGCCGCGAGTTCCGCGCCGTCCGGCGTGCAGGTGTCGATCACGCCCGGCAACGGCAGCAGCGACGCCCAGCCGGGCCAGGGCATCACGGTCACGGCCGCGCACGGCAAGCTCAGCAACGTGACCGTGACCACGGCGGGCGACCAGGTCAGCGGGACGATGAACGCCGCGGGCACCGTGTGGCACAGTACCTGGGCGCTGGACGTGTCGCAGCGCTACACCGTGACCGCGAAGGCGACCGGCACCGGGAAGACGGTCACCCAGACGTCCACGTTCCGCACGCTCACGCCGTCGCAGACGGTGACGACCGAGATCCTCGAGGGGTACCAGCAGACCTACGGCGTGGGCATGCCGATCATCTTGTACTTCAACCACCAGATCACCGACAAGGCGGCGGTGGAGCGGGCGCTGCAGGTGACGTCCTCCAAGCCGATCGTGGGCGCCTGGTACTGGGACGACTCGTGCAACATGGCGCCGGTCTGCCTGTACTTCCGGCCGGAGAGCTACTGGCCGCCGAACACCCAGGTGAGCTTCACCGGGCACCTGAACGGCGTCGAGGTCGCCCCTGGCGTCTACGGCGACCACACGCTGACGCAGTCGTTCACGATCGGGCCGTCGCTGATCGTGACGGCCAGCACCGCCACGCACTACATGAACGTCTACCGCAACGGCACGCTGTTCGCCCACTGGCCGATCAGCACCGGCCGGCCCGGGGACAACACCCCCAACGGCACCTACCTGACCATCGAGAAGGCCAACCCGGTGGATATGAAGGGCCCGGGCTACAACCTCGAGGTGCCCTGGTCGGTCCGGTTCACCTGGTCCGGCGACTACCTGCACGACGCCTACTGGTCCGTGGGCGAGCAGGGCTTCACGAACGTCAGCCACGGCTGCGTGAACATGCCGCCCGCCGACGCGGAGATCTACTACAACATGGCGGTCCCCGGTGACCCGGTGACGGTCACCGGCAGCCCGCGGGCCGGCACCTTTGACAACGGCTGGACCATGTGGTTCCTGCCGTGGGCCCGGTACCTGAAGGGCAGCGCGACCGGCGAGGCCGTCGAGGCCGGGCCCAGCGGCAGCACGTTCGTCAGCCCCTCGGCCGTGCCGGCCTCGACCGCGACCGCCCCGCTCGGCGCCCCGGACCCGGGCAACTGGACCGCCTCATAAGCCGCAGCGGTCGCCGCGGTCGTCATGTACCGGTCAGGCACATGCGGTAGAACAGATGGCCATGGAGAGCTTCCTGACCCACGCGGGCTACGCGGCGATCATCGTCTTCGGCTTCCTCGAGGCGTGCTGCATCCCGATCTCCTCCGAGGTCACGTTCGGCTTCGCTGGCGTGCTCGCCTACCAGGGTCACCTCAACCTGGCCCTCGTGATCATCATCGGGACGCTGGCCGAGATGGCGGGCTCGTACACCTCCTACGCGGTAGGACGGGTGGGAGAACGGCCCGTAGTCGAGCGGCTCGGCAAGTACGCGCTGGTCACCAGCAAGGACATCGACCGGGCCGAGCGGTTCTTCGCCGGGCGTGGCGCCTGGACGGTGGCCGTCGGCCGGATGCTGCCGGTCATCCGCGCGTTCGCGTCTCTGGTCGCGGGCCTGGTCGAGGTGCCGGCCGTCATGTTCGGCGTCCTCAGCCTGATCGGCACCGCGATCTACGTCACCGCGTTCACCCTCCTGGGCTACGCGCTCGGCAGCACCTGGCCCACCGTCTCGCACTACGTCTCAGCCGCCAGCTACGTGATCGTGGCCCTGGCGGTCGTGGCCCTGGTCGGGCTGATCCTTTACCGGCTGCGTGAGGTCAGGAAGGAGGCGGCCGCCGCCGCGACCACCGCACCGGCCGCCAGGCCGGAGACCCGGACGCCTGGACGCGGGCCGGACGCGTAGCCGGCGTCACGTCAGGGCCTGGTAGACCAGCTGGCGCAGCTCGGACCGGATCGGGTGCGCGCTCGACGGAAGCAGCTGCGTGAAGAAGCAGACGGTCAGCTCCTCGGCCGGGTCCACCCAGAACGCGGTGGAGGCCGCGCCGCCCCAGGAGAACTCGCCTGCCGAGCCGAGCGTCTTGCCCGCCGCCGGGTCGATGACTACGGCGAACCCCAGGCCGAAGCCGACTCCGCGGTACGGGGCCTCGGCAAACAGCGGCCGGCCGTAGGTCTCCAGGTCGACCCCGCCCGGCAGGTGGTTGCGGGTCATGTAGGCCAGGGTTCGCGGGCCGAGCAGGCGCACGCCGTCCAGCTCGCCGCCCGGGCTGCCCGGCCGGTCGAGCAGCATCTGGGTGAACCGGTGGTAATCGGCCGCCGTGGAGATCAGCCCGCCGCCGCCGCTGAGCACCCGAGGCGGATGGTTGGCGACCTTGCTCATCGCGTCGAACCGCTTGGCCGGGCCGCTCGGCGGGGGGACCGGCGTGTAGAGCGCGGCGAGCCGGCCCATGTCGGCCTCGTCAACCCAGAAGCCCGTGTCGGCCATACCCAGCGGGCCGAGTATCTGGGCAGAGAAGAACTCGTCCAGGCTCTGGCCGGAGGCGACCTCGACCACCCGGCCGAGGACGTCGGTGGCCACCGAGTAGTTCCACTCCGCGCCGGGCTGGAACAGCAACGGCAGGGCCGCCCAGGCGTCGCAGCACTGCGCCAGGTCCATGCCCCGCGGCGTGCCCCACTCGAACCCGGCGTCGCGGTACCGGGCGTCGACGGGGTGGACCCGGTGGAAGCCGTAGGTCAGCCCCGAAGTGTGGGTCAGCAGGTGCCAGATCCGCACCGGCTCCGTGGCGGGCACCGTCACCGGCCGCAGGTCGGACCCCCCGGTGTACACCCGGACGTCGCCGAAGGACGGGATGAACGCGCTCACCGGGTCGGTCAGCTGGAACGCGCCCTCCTCGTAGAGCATCATCGCCGCGACCGACGTGATCGGCTTGGTCATCGAGTAGATGCGCCACAGGGTGTCGGTCTCGACCGGCAGCCCGGCCTCCATGTCTCGCGAGCCGTAGCCGGACACGTGGGCGAGCCGGCCCCGCCTGCTCACCGTGAACAGCCATCCGGGCAGGCGGCCGTCGTCCACGTACCGGGACAGATGCCGGTCGATCCGGTACAGCCGCGCCGGGTCGAAGCCCACCTCGGCCGGGTCCGCGTCCGCCTTCAGCTCGGTCATGCGCCATGCCTCCTCGGCCTGGTCCTCGCCGCCTGGCTCGTCCCGGCGGCCTGCCCCGATCCTGCAACCTCCCGGCGCCGCCCGTCCAGCCCCGCCCAGCTCGGGCCGCCCGCCGGGCCCGTCCAGCCCCGCCCGCCCCGCTCCCAGTACGATCCCCGGGGTGAGTGCAGAGCGAGAGCGCGTGGCCAGCTTCGGGCTGGACACCGGCGCGTTCGACGAGAACCGGTACTGGATCGTCGAGGTGCACTACGCGAAGGCCGACCCGGACGACATCCTGATGGTGGTTCAGGTGACCAACGCCGGCCCGGAGGCCGACACCCTGTACGTGCTGCCGACCGCGTGGTTCCGGAACACCTGGTCCTGGGACTCGGGTACGCCCCGGCCGGCCCTGGCCGCGGCCGAGCACGCCCCGGCCGGCACGGCCGCGGTCGGCGGCGACTTCGACCGGGTGATCGCGCTGCGGCGCGCCGAGGCGGATGAGTTCTACGCCGAGCTGACTCCCGAGGGCGCGTCCGCCGACGAGGCCATGGTGATGCGCCAGGCGTTCGCCGGCATGCTGTGGGGCAAGCAGTTCTACTACTACGACGTGGCTCAATGGCTGGACGGGGACCCGGCCCAGCCGCCGCCGCCCGCGTCGCGCGCCACGGGCCGCAACAGCCGGTGGCGCAGCTTCGACGCGCTCGACATCATGTCGATGCCGGACAAGTGGGAGTACCCGTGGTTGTCGGCAAGCAGTTCGCCAGCCTTCTGGAGGCGCACGGCCTCGCCGACCCGGCGAGGCTGGCCCACGCCGGGATGATGCGCGGTACTCCCGGTCATCAGCGGCTGCTGCTGAGCGTGGCCGGCCTGCCCCGGCTGCGGAGGCTGCTCCCCCGGCTCTTCGACGAGGCGGAGTTCCTGTCGCCACACGGCCTGCGGTCGCTGTCGGCCTACCATCGCGAGCATCCCTATGACATCGACGTGGAAGGCGTGCGGGCGACCATCGACTACGAGCCCGCCGAGTCCACCACGCCGCTGTTCGGGGGGAACTCCAACTGGCGGGGCCCGGTCTGGTTCCCGCTGAACTACCTGCTGATCAGCGTGCTGGGGCGGTATCACCGGTTCTTCGGCGATGACCTGACGGTCGAGTACCCGGCCGGCTCGGGGCGCCAGCTCACGCTGGACCTGGTCGCCGCAGACCTGCAGGACCGGCTGATCTCGATCTTTGTGCCGTCGCCTGTCTTCTCCTGGGCCGCGATGAGCTCGCCGCGCCCGATGCCGAGGACCGTCAGCTTTTGCCGTCGGCCCTGGAGCGGAAGTCGCTGGGCACGACGAAATCGGCCAGCCGCGCCTGCCCGGGGCCGAGCTTGGACCAGGCCCCGGTGAACTCCAGGACGGCGATCGCGGCGGTCGGGAACTTGATCTGGACCCGGTCGAGCGCGTCGCGGCTCTTGTCGTCGGGCGGCGGGCAGGCCAGGTCCAGGGTCAGCTCGTGCATAGCCGGGTCATGACCGACGATCAGCAAGGTCCGCACCCCCGCCGGGGTGCGGCGGGCCAGGGCCAGGAGCTCGGCGCTGGTCGCCCCGTAGACCCGCTCGTCAAAGACGGCGGGGTGGGCGCCCAGCTTCTCCTCGGCGAGCCGCCAGGTCTCGCGAGCGCGCTCTGCCGTGGAGCAGATCACGCGATCGGGTACCAGGCCGGACTTGCGCAGCCAGCGCCCGGCGGCCGGAGCGTCACGCCGCCCACGGGGGGCCAACGGGCGATCATGGTCGGGCACCCCCTCAGGCCAGGCCGACTTCGCGTGCCGCAGCACTATCAACCGCCGCTCGGGACCAGCCACGAGTCCCAGCCTCTCAGATCGACCACGATCATGGAACCGGCCCGGCAAACGCTAGGCTGAAGCGGACATAACCGGCCGAGGAGTCCGTTGGGCCATGACGATCGCCAGCCGTTTCTTCGAGCGGGCCCTGAAGCTTCCGCCCGCGACGAACCACGCCGTGGAAGTCCAGCGCGACCTGCAGATCCCCATGCCCGACGGGGTGGAACTGCTCGCCGACCGGTACATCCCGGGCGGGGCTGGGCGGCCGCCGCTGGTGCTGGTGCGCTCGCCGTACGGGCGGCGGGGCGTCTGGGGGCTCATGTTCGGCCGTCTGCTGGCCGAACACGGGTTCCAGGTCGTCATCCAGAGCTGCCGGGGGACGTTCGGCTCGGGCGGCACCCTCGACCCGTTCGGCCCGGATGAGCATGACGACGGCCTGGCCACGGTCGCGTGGCTGCGGGAACAGCCCTGGTACCCGGGCGCGTTCGGCACCACCGGCCCCAGCTACCTGGGCATGGTCCAGTGGGCGATCGCCGCCGACGCCGGACCGGACCTCCAGGCCATGGCTCCGCAGGTCACCACCTCGGACTTCCGGGCCGCGTTCTACGCGGGTGAGGCGTTCTACCTGGAGACCGCGCTGGGCTGGGTCGACCAGGTCGCCCGGCAGGAACGGCGGTTCTCCTTCGCCACGCAGTCGCGAGCCGCGCGCAGGCTGCGGATCATACTGGACCACCTGCCGCTACGTGATCTCGACCAGCTGGCCACCGGCCAGCACGTGCCGTACTACCAGGACTGGCTCATTCACAACGGTCCCGGTGACGACTACTGGAAGGGCCGCCGCTACGCCGACACCCTGGACCGCGTGACCGCGCCGGTCAGCATGGTTGGCGGCTGGAACGACATCTTCCTGCCACTCCAGCTGCGCGACTACGCGGCCCTGCGCGCCGCCGGACAGGAGCCCTACCTGACCATCGGCCCGTGGCGGCACGCCGATCAGCAGGCGGTGGCCGCCTGGGTCAGGGACTCGGTCGCCTGGCTGGGCGCTCACCTGCTCGGCGACCGCGACGGCCTGCGGCCGGATCCGGTCCGGATCTTCGTCACCGGCGCGGAGGAATGGCGCGACCTGCCCGCGTGGCCGCCGGAGACGCAAGAGCAGCGGTGGCACCTGCAGGCGGACGGGGCCCTTGCTCCCGAGCTTCCGGTTCCCGGCGAGCCGGACCGCTACCGGTACGACCCCGCCGACCCGACGCCCAGCCTGGGCGGGGCCGTCGGCCTGACCGGCCGGGCCCGGGTAGACAATCGCATCCTGGAAGCGCGGCCCGACGTGCTGACCTACACGAGCACGGCGCTGCCCGGCGACCTGGAGGTGTTCGGCCGGGTGGCCGCCGACCTGTTCGTGCGGTCCAGCCGCGAGCACACCGACTTCTTCGCCCGGCTGTGCGAGGTCGACCCGGCCGGCGCGTCGGTCAACATCTGTGACGCGCTGTTCCGCCTGGTCCCCGGCCAGCCGGCGCCGGGCCGGACGGCACCACCCGGGTGCGGTTCCTCCTCTGGCCGGTCGCGCACCGCTTCCGGCGCGGAAACCGGCTCCGGCTCCAGGTCTCCAGCGGCGCCCACCCCCGGTACGCCCGCAATACCGGTACCGGCGAGCCGCTCGCCACCGCGACCACGCTGGTCGCCGCGGACCAGCAGGTCCACCATGATCCCGACCATCCGTCAGCGATCATCCTGCCCGTCGCGGCCGGACAGGCGGGCTAGACGCCTGGTCGCGGCACGGCGGCGCCTGGCTGGTATGGTAAATGGTATGGCGACCAAGAAGGTCACGATCACACTGGACGAGGCGCAGCTGGACCAGATCCGCTCCCTAGTACAGGCCGGGACCGCGCCGAGCGTGTCCGGATTCGTGCAGCACGCCGTCGCGGTCGCCCTGGACGACGTAGCGGGATGGGGCGCGATGCTCGCCGAGGCTCTGCGGCAAACCGGCGGCGCGATGTCCGACGACGAGCGTGCCTGGGCCGATGAGGTGCTCGGCACCGGCAGCCGGCCCGGCGAATCGGCAGCCTGATGCCGGGCGTGACCTTTGACACCGGAGGGCTGATAGCCCTGGACCGTAACGACCGCCGCATAGTTATCCTCTTGGCCCGCGCCCGAGAAACGGGGGCTCGCGTCACGGCTCCAGCGACCGCGCTGGCCCAGGCCATCAGGCGGCCGGACCGGCAGGCCCGGTTGGCACGGCTGATCCGCCAGCCCACGACCGATGTTCCCGACCTAGGCCGAGTGGATGCGAGGAACGTGGGAAGACTCCTCGCCGCGAGCGGAACATCCGACATCGTCGATGCCCACGTGGTTATCTGCGCCCGCCGCAGCGACCAGCCCGTCGTGACGTCCGATCCGACTGACTTGCGCGCACTTGACCCCGCCCTGCCTCTGATCGCCTTGTGAAGGCCTAAGCGCCAGAGCCAGCCGCGCTTCCCCGGACTAGGCGAGGGCTAGGCGACTAGGGCGGCGATGAGGTCGCGGATCTCGGCGGGTTCCAGGGCGCACGTGCCGTCCCCCACCGACAGCTCCACGCGCTGCACGCCGGGGTCGCCCGTGGTCGCCGCCTCCGGCCAGGTCCAGGCTCGTTGCCCGACGGCGAGCCGCCGCGAGGCGGCGGCGAAGCCTTCCTGGCTGGTGGGCAGGAGCAGGTGCATCATCGGGACCTGAGGCGGGTCCGGGACCACCCGGACCCCGGGGAGGTCCTTCAACGCGTCGGCTATCGCCTGCGCGTGGCTCAGGTAGCGCGGCATCAGCGGCAGCCGGCGTTTCACGCAGGTCAGCGCCGACGCCGCGTTGGGCCACAGGCCGAACAGGGTGCCGCCCATCCGCTTGCGCCACTCCCTGACCTCGGCGACAACGTCGTCCGGCCCGGCCACGCAGCAGCCGGGCAGGGCCCCGAGGCCCTTGTAGAACGAGACGTAGACGGTGTCGAACAGCGCCGCGATCTCGCCCGGCGGACGGCCGTATCCGGCGGCCGATTCCCACAGCCGGGCGCCGTCCAGGTGCGCGGCGGCTCCGTGGTCGCGGGCCCATGCGACCTGCGCTTCGAGCTCGGCCCATTCCGGCTGCTGGCCGCCCAGGTCCCGCTGCGGCAGCTCGAGCAGCAGCGCGGCGGCCGGCTCGTGGACCTGGTCGAGGTCGTCGCGGCCGATGAGCCGGTTCGGGTCACCGACCCGGCGGCCGGTCAGGTGGTGCAGCCGCTGGTGGGCCTCGCCCTCGTGCCGGTCGAGGTGGCACATGGGGTGGAAGACCACCGTGCGCCGGCCGCGCCGGTCGGCGTGCACGCGCAGCACCGACTGCTGGGCCATCGTGCCGCTCGGCAGGAACACGGCGGCGGCCTTGCCGAGCAGCGTGGCGATCTCGCCTTCCAGATCGGCCACCACCCCCCCGTCTCCGTAACGGTCGATAGCGGTGTCGGCCGGGATGGTGGCCAGCAGGTCGCCGGCCGTGACCAGCCCGTGCCAGGCCAGGAAGCGGGTGCACTGCTCGCGCAGGGCCAGGAGATCATCGTTCGAGGGCACGACGCCATTGTCCCCGCAACCCGTGACCTCGCCACCCTGGTTTTCCGCTTGGCGGGCAGCTACGTGGGCGGCAGTTCGTCTAGTTCGGCACCGTTGATCTGCTCCTGGAGGCGGAATTTCTGGATCTTTCCGGAGCCGGTGAGCGGCAGCTCGGTGACCTGGAACGAGCGGGCAGGCGTCTTGTGCGGCGCCAGGTGGGTGCGGCAGAGATCGTGGAGTTCGCTGGCCGCCGGAGGCTGCCGGGGTCGGCGGGCACGAGCACGGCGGCCACGATCTCGCCCCAGGTGGGGTCGGGCAGGCCGAGCACGGCGACGTCGCGGACGCGGGGGTGGGTGAACAGCACCTGCTCGATCTCGGTGGCGTAGATGTTCTCTCCGCCCCGGATGATCATGTCCTTGAGCCGGCCGGTGACCTGCAGGTAGCCGCGGTCATCGAGGACGCCGAGGTCCCGGTGCGCAGCCAGCCGTCGGGTGCGCGCACTGCTCGGACTCGGCCAGTAGCTCCCGGTAGGTCCACCGCCGGTCGGTGCGCTTCGCGCCAGCCAGCGACGGCGTGCCCGGCGGCGCGACCTCGATGAGGGCAGTATGTGTCCCGGCGTCCTCGGCGGCCTGGCGCAGCAGATCCCCGGTGGTCAGCTCCAGCACGGGCCGGCTGGTGTCGGCAGGCCAATACGCCAGGCCGGTCAGTGTGGTCATCGGTGCTCACTCCTCGTCGAGTTCGGCCATGCTGGGACCGGGCCTCCACCATCGGGGATCGGCCGGTTGGCCGGACGAAACAATCTGTAGCACCGGCACTCGTTGGTGACCAGCCATCTGCTTCCGCTCATCGACGAGCAGGCCATGTGACCATGCACGGATGAGTAATGCGCTGGCTGTGGATCAGCTGGCCGCGAAATAGGCCCGGGCCTGTGGTAAAAACGCGGCGTTGCGGGCTCTTACTGGGTGATGACTGTCCACCCGGGAAGGAGGCCGCTTGCGGCAACGTACCACGCACGTGACGGGCGCCCCGCCGGAGGCGCCCGGCGACCCGGCGGGGTTCGAGGCGTTCGTGCTCGCCACCGAGCCGCCGCTGCGCCGCGCGCTGGTCGCCGTCTACGGCTATGAGGACGGCAGGGAGGCGGCCGCCGAGGCGCTGGCCTACGCGTGGGAGCACTGGGCACGGGTCCGCCAGATGCCGAACGCCGCCGGGTACCTGTTCCGAGTCGCCCGGTCCAGCGCCGCGCGGGGCCGACGCTGGCGGCGGCCTGCGCCGCTGCTCACCCTTCCGCCGGGGAGTGAGCACCGTTTCGAACCGGGGCTGCCAGCGGCCCTGGCCTCGCTACCGGAACGGCAGCGAGTCGCGGTAGTGCTCGTGCACGGCTTCGGCTACACGCTGCGCGAGGTCGCCGACCTGACCGGCGTCAAGATCACGACGGTGCAGAACCACGTAGAACGCGGGCTCCGCCGGCTGCGGGACTTGCTCGGGGTGGTACCGCCAGCAGACATCACGACGAGGAGTGAACGATGAACACCAGGGAGCTTCCGGTCATGATCAGGGAGTGCGTTGACGAGGGGGCACAGCCCATTTCACTTGGTGAAGTCAGGGCGAGGGCGGTGATGACCGGACGCAGGGCGCGGCCGATGCCCGTGCGGCGCGAGGTGCGGCTCGGCGTGGCGGCCACGGGCCTGGCGGCGGCCGGGATCGCGGGGGCGCTGGTCGCCAGCCAGGTCGGCGGCGGGACCGCGGCGGGGACACCGGCGGTGGTCACCGCGGCGATGCTGAAGCACGTAGCCGCCGCGTCGCAGGCGGCGATGACCTCTGGCCAGGCCAGCATCGCCACCGCCACCGGCGGGAGCACCCTGGTCCAGCAGGTCACGTTCGACGGCGCGAACTGGAACGACGTGGTGAACCCGGGCGCGCGTATCCGGATCCACCGGACCCCGCATTCGCTCTCCTGGACCGGGGAGTCGATCAACAGGGCCGTAGACGGGCAGGCCTACCATTACCCGGCCTTCGCGTTCAAGCCGACGCCGCACATCGTTCCCGAGTGGATGCACATCATCGCGCCCGGCGCGGGGGCATCGCTGAACATCCCCGACCCGCGGACGCTGCTCGGCGTGCTGTCGCCGTCGGCGGGGTTCGTCACCGACGGGTATACGACCGTGAACGGGGTCAGGGCGGAGCACCTGCGCGCCACCACGCCCGCCGCGGTGCCACTCCAGCCGCTGAACCCGCTCATCGGCACCGAGCCGGACCATCCCCGGGTGTCCGCGCTCGACCTGTGGGTCAATCCGTCCGATGTCGTGCTCAAGGCCCAGTTCACGGTGAGCGGGACGGACACGGTCTCGATGCTGACCGCGGCAGGCGCCCAAGCGCTGCGCCAGTACATCAAGGAGCATGGCCTCACGATCAACGTGAATACGCTGCAGAAGCGCGGAACGCTTATCGCGTGGGCCCACGCGCAGGCCGTGGCGGGGAACACCGGCCTGGCCGGGCTGCTGCGGCAGCCTGGCATGGTGACCACCGAGCAGGTCAGGGACCCGGGCGTGACCGTGACCGTGACGTTCAGCCAGATCGGGCGACCACAGGACATCACCGCGCCGGCGCACTACATCACGGTCGGCGGCAAAGGGTGAGCTCAGCCGACGCCGATCACGTCTTGGAGGTGGGCGGTGTCGACGTACTGCTGGAAGCTCGTCACCTTGCCGTCACGGATTTTCCACACGTGGCAGACCTGAGCGTCGAGACCCTTGCCTGTCTGCTTGTAGGTCCCGGTGTAGCGCGCTTCGACGACGACCACCGGACCCGCGTCGTAGAACTCGACGGGATGAACGGTGAAGCCATCGAATTCTGTGCCGAGCCTTATGAACAGGTTGTTCAGAACCGCGTCCGGCCCAATCCAGGCCTTGCCGTCGGGCTTGTACGGATTGCCTTCTGCTTCGCTCCACTCGATGTCCGGATCCATCGCCCCGAGCACGGTGGGGATGTCGCCCCGCCCGAAGGCGTCGTAAAGATCTTGCATTAGCTGGACATTGCTCATTGCGCTCCCCCTTCGCTCCCCTGCCACTCGACCGTACGCCGGTCCACCGACCCTGACAATCGCCTGTATGCCGGTCGTTCGCCAGCTCGGCGCGGATACTACTCGGCCTCGGGGACGTAGTGGCGGCTCTGATCGGACGGGTCGACCCAGACCCGCATGATCACCCGGGTGGTGGGGTCGCGGAACCGCTCGTCGGTCGGCACCCACCCGGCGCCCGGCGTGGCGGCCTGGGCGTGGCCGCGCCGGCTCCGCCGCTGGCCGGAACCAGAGGCGGCGGCCGGGCCGGCCAGCTGCGGCAGGCCGCCCAGGGCCGCGGCCGCCTCGTCCACGTACGTCGCGGCCAGCACGATGCCCACCCTGCGGTCCAGCTCGTCCAGTTCGAGCTCGCCGCGCGCGTAGTGCTCGCGGAGACGGGCGATCAAGCGCTCCCGGTCGGCGTCGCGGGCCAGCGCCCGCGGCCGGCCGGCGGAGGTCGGATCGCCGGGGGGTGTCATGGCTACGCCGTGGGACGGACCACGACGGCCGTGCCGTAGGCGACGATCTCCGTGAGCTGCTGGCCAATCTCGGAGGAGTCGTACCGCATCGCGACGACCGCGTTGGCGCCGAGCAGCCGGGCGTTGTCGATCATCCGGTCCATCGCGTGCCTGCGGCTGTCCTCGAGCAGCGCCGTGTACTGGCTCACCTCGCCCTGGCGCAGGGCCTTGAAGCCCGCGCCCACGGACCTGGCGAACCCCATGCTGCGGACGACCAGGCCGAAGGCGATGCCCAGGTCCCGCTCGACGGTCATACCGGTCAGCTCGAGGGCCGTGGTGACGGGGAATCCGGCGGCGGAAGGTTCGGTCATGCGGGTCATCGTAAAGGGCGGCGCTGCTGGCCAGCGAGGCGGCGCGCGGCAGGCACGCAGGCACGATGGCCGTCTGCGACGCTGGTGGGCGTGAAATCATCGCTGCCCGAGGCAGGCGCGGCCGTGCCCGACCCTGCGCTCGTGGTCCTGGTCGGGCCGTCCGGATCGGGCAAGTCCGCCTGGGCCGCCGCCCGGTACCGGCCGCAGGAGGTGGTCTCCTCCGACCAGCTGCGCGCCGTCGTGGGCAGCGGCGAGCACGACCTGGACGCGTCGGACGACGCCTTCGCGCTGCTGGACCAGATCGTCGGCCGCCCGGGTGCGCCGGGGCCTGACCACGGTCATCGACACGCTCGGCCTGGACCCGGCCCGGCGCCGCGGCTACCTCGAACTCGCCCGGCGGCGCCGGCTGCGCCGGCGTGGCCGTGCTGTTCGACACCGACCCGGCCGAGTGCCGCCGCCGCAACCGCGCCCGGGACCGGGCCGTGCCCGCCGCCGTGCTCGACGGGCAGCTGCGCCGGATGCGGGCCGCGCGCTTCCGATATCGAGGCCGAGGGCTGGGACCTGGTGCTGTCCGCCGACCCGGCTGACCCTGCGCGCTCCGCGCATCCCGAACCGTCCCACACGCCCGGCGCCCGGCAGCGCCGCCCGCCAGCAGCGGCAGCGGCCGGTCCGCCTGGGCTTCGTGCTGCAGGTCTCCCGGTTCGGCTGGGACGACGACCCGGCCGGGCCCGCCGGGCTGGCTCGCGTCGGTCGCCCGCAACGCCGCCGAGGCCGGCCTGCAGGGCATCGCGCTGATGGACCACCTCATCCAGATCCCGCAGGTCGGCCGCGCCTGGGAGCCGATCCCGGAACCGTGGGTGACGCTGGGGATGCTCGCGGGCCTGCAGCCGGACCTGCGCCTCGGCACGCTGGTCACGCCGGTGACCTTCCGCGCGCCGGGGATCCTGGCCAAGACCGCCGCCACGCTGGACGCGCTCAGCGGCGGCCGGGCGTTCTGCGGCATCGGCGCGGGCTGGTGGGCCCGCGAGCACGCGGCCTTCGGCCTGCCGTTCCCGCCCGCGCCGGATCGGCTCGACCGGCTGGAGACCGCCATCGAGACGCTGCGTGCCCTCTGGCAGCCGGGTACCAAGGCCTATGCGGGCGAGCGGGTGTCGCTGCCCGAGACGACCTGCTACCCGCGCCCGGTGGCGCGGATCCCGGTCATCGTCGGCGGCTCGGGGAACCGGACGCTGCGCATCGCCGCCCGGCTCGGCGACGGCTGCAACCTGCCCTCGGACGCCGCCGAGCTTGGCCGCAAGCTGGCCCTGCTGCGCCAGCACTGCGTCCAGGCCGGGCGTGATCCCGCTCAGGTAGAGGTGACCGTGCTCGACGTGCCGGTCATCGGCCGGGACCGCGAGCACGCCGCGTCGATCGTCGAGCAGTTGCGCGGCCGGACGACCGCCGCGGCCTTCGCACGGCAGCACCACGCGGGAACGCCCGCCGACCACATCGGCCGCTACCGCATGCTGGCCGAGCGCGGCGTCGGTACGGTGTTCGTCTCCCTGCCCGACCTGGCTCACCCCGACGATGTGCTGCGCCTGGCCCCGGTGGCCGCGGCGTTCGCCTGACGGCTAGGGAGCGGGCCGGCGCTCGAAGGCGAAGTACGACAGCGGTATGACGCCTGCGCTGTTGATGACCAGGCCCGCGGCCCAGGCCCACTTCGGGCCCCGGATCTGGTCGGCGGGCCGGCGCTTGATGTCGACGGCCGCCGCCGCCTTGAGCGCGGTCTCGATCACCCCGGCCACGATGATCGCCTTGCGGGTGCCGGGGCTGAGCTCACTCCATCGTTTGGCCATGACTCCTCTGTCTCGACGGCTAACCGGTCCGGTAGACGATCACGCCGCCCACCGGCGTGCCGTGCAGTCCCATCCGGCTGAAAACCTGCATCCAGGGCGATGCCCAGTTCTGCTCGACAAGTACGGCCCCCACCCCCGCCCGGCGGACGTAGGCGCGGAACTGGCGCTGCGCCGCCCGGGTCGGGTCCATGAGATTCTGGACAGGCGTCGGCAGGGCCGTCCTATTGCTCAGCGTCACGTTGATGAAGCCTCCGGCGATCCGGAAGTAGAAGTCCGCGTCCGCCTGGAACAGCATCCCGGCGTTCCCGCGCTCCGACACGACCACCACGATCTCGCCTGGGCGCAGGTAATCCCGGTAGAGGCCATCGCTGATGAAGCTGGGCAGGGCGTCGGTCGGGCGGGCGGCCGCCGCCGCGACGTTAGCCGGAAGGACGCTCCCCTTGGAGGCCATCGGTATGTACGCGAGGATGCCCGCGACGGCCGCCACGCCCAGGATCCACCGCAAGGCCAGCAGCAGCCTGTTCTTCACGGGCAGGGCGAGCCACAGGGCCAGGATGATCGCGAGCACAAGGTAGGCGAAGAGCATGAGCCGGGCTGGCTCGGCGTTGCGAGCGAACGGCAGCGACCACAGCCCTGCCCACGGTACTTTGCCGAGCTGCTTGCTACCCGCGACCAGATCAGGACCGAGAGCCAGCGCGACGATCAGCACCAACAGTATGGCCAGGAGCCGGGTGAGCCTGCTTGACCACGCGAAAACGGCCAGGGCCAGCGCGATCACCAGCAGCAGGATGACCGAGGGGGGATCGACCAGGCCCTTCAGGTTCAGCACGTACGCGGACTTGGTGAAGTTGGCGGGCTGATGCCGCAGCGCGTAGACGAGGTACGGCGACGCGAGCACGATGGCCACGACAACGGCGATGCCGACGAGCCCGGCCAGCCTGGCCACGATCCGCCGGTCCGCGGGCCTGGCCACCGCGAAACCGATCAGCAGGCCGACCGCCCACAGCGCCACCACCTCGGCGAAGGCCTCGTCGGAGATGTAGAACTCAACGGTCAGGGCGACCGCCATCAGGGCGGCGAAGGCGAAACCTCTCAGCTTCCCGTCCCGCCACAGCAGCGCCAGGTACAACATGAGCGGGAGCAGCATGATGACGATCAGATTCGCCTGGCCCGCGCCCGTGTGGCCGATCTCGTATGGGGAGAAGCCGTAGACGGCCCCGGCCATCAGCGCGGCCCAGAACCGGCCGGTCAGCCGGCGGCCGGCGACGAAGGCCGCCCAGGCCGAGACCGGCGCCGCGAGCACGAGCGTCAGGTTGAACGAGATTATCGGGCCGAAGGCCGCCGTGACCGGAGCCAGGATCAGGGCCACCGCGGGGGTGGTCGTCGTCCAGGCCAGACCGGTGCCGACCGGTGCCCCGATCTGGCCGGAGTACAGCGGGTTAAGCCCGTGCGATACGGCGTAGGGCCACCAGCGCCAGCTCCAGATGTAGAAATTCGGGTCCACTTCGCCCTGCCCGATCCAGGGCAAGCCGGGGTGGCGGATCAGCGGAAACGCAAAGCCGATGATGAAGACCGCCAGGTAGGCGCCCAGCGCCAGCAACCCCTGGACGGCCGGGCGCGGGAGCCGGACGCCCATGGCGAGCTGTCCGGCACCGGCGATCCTCGGCGCGGTCGCGGTGCGGCCCGGACCAGGCTTCTCCGCCTCGCTCGCGGTCATGGCATCGGCTGCGGCGGACGGCCCTGACCGGGCGCGATCGGCTGCCAAACGCCGTCCGCCCTGGAGTCCGGCGCGGCGAAGCCGGTCCAGCCCTCAAAGCCGCTCGCCTGGCGCACCAGATACAGCGGCCGTCCCCTGGTCTCGTCGTACACCCGGGCCACGTACTGGCCGACCATGCCCATCACCATGAGCTGCACGCCGCTGAGGAAAGCGACCGTCACCAGCAGGGAGGCGTAACCGGGCACGTACGGCAGCCCGGCCAGTTTCAATGCTATCGCCACCAGTCCGTACCCGACCGCGAGCGTCGCGATGATGAAGCCGCCGACCAGCGCGATCCGCAGCGGTGCCGTGGAGAACCCCACGAGAGCGTCGCCGGCGAATTTGATCATCTTGCGCAACGGGTACTTACTGGTGCCCGCGCGCCGCGGCTCCCGGTCGTAGGGCACGGCCGCCTGCCGGAAGCCGATCCACGAGAACATCCCGCGGACGTACCTGTTGTGCTCCCGCATGCTAAGGAACGCGTCCAGCGCCTTGCGGTCAACCAGCCGGAAGTCACCGACATCCACCGTTTGCTCGATGCTGGCCAGGCGGCGCAGCAGGCTGTAGAAGGTGGCCGCGGACGCGGTCTTGAACTTGGTCTCCCCCGGCCGGTGCTGCCTGACCGCGTAGACGACTTCGTATCCCTCCTGCCACTTGGCCGCCATCTCGAGGATGACCTGCGGCGGGTCCTGGAGGTCGGCGTCCATCACCACGACCGCCTGGCCCGATGCGTTGTCCATCCCGGCCGTTATGGCGATCTGGTGCCCGAAGTTGCGGGAGAGCTGGATCACCTTGAACCGCGGGTCCGCGTCGTGGGCGTCGAGCATGAGCCGGTAGCTGGAGTCCTTGCTGCCGTCGTCGACGAGCACGGCCTCGGCTGGGCCGTCAAGCTTGTCCATGATCTCGCGCAGCCGTGTGACCAGCTCCGGGATGGACTCTTCCTCGTTGTATACCGGCACAACGATGGAGTACTTCAGCGCGTCCATGACGTATCCGTGCCACGACCTTAACAACGTCCGCGCACCAGCATCCGCTGCGCGCCTTTTCCATGGCCGCCCCTGACGTGCGGGGTAACGAGCCAGGCTAACGCAACCTACCCGAGAGCCAGCCAGATCCGGCATGGCCATGCCTCGAAACTCCAGAAATACTAACTTCCGCACGGCATCGCGTGCGGAGCGCGCCGCGGCCCGCGAGGCTCACCCGTCCCGGGCGGGCGGTGCCCGGCTAGCGGCGGGGGTCGCCGTCGCGCGGTAAGAGGCGGCGGGCGCGCACGACCAGCGAGACGCCCGGCCAGGACTTGACCGGCAGGTAGCGCTCCGCGACGACCACAGCGGTCAGCACCTCGTTGGCCAGGGGCGAGACCTGGTCGAGGTCGCTGCCGGTGGAGAACTTCCGCCGTAGGGACACGGCCGGACGGAGCAGGACGTTCCAGCTCCACATCTTTTCCACGGTCAGGCCGGCCTTCTGCACCAGGCTGGCCAGCTCGGACCGGGAGTACCGGCGCAGGTGCCCGACCGCGTCGTCATGCGCAGACCAGAGGGCCATGTCGCAGGGCACCGCGATCAGGGCTGTCCCGTTCGGCTGAAGGACCCTGGCTATCTCGGCCGCCGCCAGGTAGTCCTCGTCGATGTGCTCCAGCACGTCCAGAGCGGTCACCAGGCCACAGGTCTCCGACCGGACCGGAAGCTCCCTGGCATCGGCCCGGATGATGCAGATGCCCCTGGAGTACGCGACGTCAGCCGCGGAATCCGAGTACTCGACCGCGACCGCCTGCCAGCCGTGCGCCTGGAGCACCCGGGTGTTGCCGCCGCCCGCGGCGCCGATGTCCAGCGCCCGGCCGGGACCCGGCAGCCGTCGCAACTCCCGGCGGAGTATGGCGCGGCGCTCCTTATACCACCAGTGGTGGTCTTCCAGCGAGGTCAGCAGCTGGAGTTCAGCGGTATCCACGGCTCACTTTCACAGCAGGCATCGAGCTACTTTAGAGCATCCACCGATCTACCGCTCGTATAGTGCACCACCCGGCCACGGCGGCGATGTCCGCCGGGCCAGCCGTGAAGTGATCATTTCGTGAGGGCGGCTTCGAGGGCGCCGCGGTGGCGGACCATCCAGGCCGCGGACCGGGCGCGCCAGGCCATGGCCCAGAGCGCGATCGGGTGCTCGGCGGTCTCGGGCGTGATGGCGGCGTCGTCGGCTTCCCAGGCGGTGTCGCAGATCGCGAACTCGATGATCTGGCCGACGAACCCGCGGTGCACCGCCGGGGTCCACGGCCTGGGATCGCGGATCACCACGTCACCGCGGCGGTGCACGCTTGTCCGGCCGCCGCCTTCCAAAACGACCTGGTCCTCTGGCGAGGTCACGGTCCATTGTGGAACCGGGACGGACCAGCGGCCCAGCCGTTTTCGACCACTGCCCATCCGGCATAGACGCTGAAATCATGTCTATCCCGGGCAAGAGCGGCGCGAAGCGGAAATTCCCTCCGCGGCCGGGCTAACCTCGACTGCGACGCAGGCTCCCGACCGAAAGGATGCGCCCATGCGCGCGATCTTGGCCGACCGGCATGGCGGACCGGAAGTCCTCCGGGTGACGGAACGCGATCTGCCTGTTCCCGGCCCCGGGCAGCTTCTGGTCGACGTGGCCGCGGCGGGCGTCAACTTCGCCGACATCTACCGGCGGCAGGGCATGCGGCCCTACGCCGGCGACGCGCCGTTCGTGATCGGCAGCGAGGGCTCCGGTACCGTCGTCGCCGCCGGGCCGGACACCGGCGGGCTGGATCAGGGCGACCGGGTCGCGTGGGCTGACGTTCCGGGCAGCTACGCAGAACAGGTGATCGTCCCAGCCGACCGCGCGGTTCCGGTTCCCGACGGCGTGGACCTGGACGTGGCGGCGGCGGTCATGCTACAGGGCATGACCGCGCATTACCTGTCGCACGACGCCTATCCCGTCGCCCGGGGCGACGCGGTCGTGGTGCACGCGGCGGCGGGCGGCGTGGGCCTGCTGCTCACCCAGATGGTCAAGATGCGCGACGGCGTGGTGATCGCGACCACGTCGACCCTGCCCAAGGCAGAGCTCGCCAAGGACGCGGGAGCCAACTATCTCGCCGGCTACGACGATTTCGGCGCCGTGGCTCGCGAGGTCACCGGCGGAGACGGCGCCGCGGTCGTCTACGACGGGATCGGGCAGGCGACGTTCGACGACGGCCTCGCGGCCCTCCGGCGCCGCGGGTACATGGTGCTGTACGGCGCGGCCAGCGGGCCGGTCCCGCCCGTGGACCCGCAGCGCCTGGCCGCGGGCGGGTCGCTGTACCTCACCCGGCCGACGCTGGGCAGCTACATCGCGACCCGCGACGAGCTGCTGTCCCGCGCCGATGCCCTGTTCCGCTGGATCAGGCAGGGCGCGCTGAAGGTGCACATCGGTGGCCGGTACCCGCTCGATCAGGTCGCCCGCGCGCAGGAAGACCTCGCGTCCCGGGGTACCACCGGCAAGCTCATCCTGCTGCCTCACTGACCGGCCGCGCGGCCCGGCGGAGCTGGCCGAGCACGTCCTTGCGGCGCTCGCCGGTGAGCCGGTCGATGAACAGGATGCCGCGCAGGTGGTCGGTCTCGTGCTGCAGGGCCCGGGACAGCTCGCCCTCGCCGATCACGGTGACCGGGTCGCCGTGCCGGTCCACCCCGGTGACGACGGTCCGCGCCGCGCGCAGGGTGGGAGCGGTGATGCCGGGGATGGACAGGCAGCCCTCCGGGCCGTCGTACTCGCCGGACGTCTCGGCCACGACCGGGTTGACGACGTAGCCGAGCTGCCCGTCAACGTTATAGGAGAAGGCGGCCAGGCTCACGCCGATCTGCGGGGCGGCCAGGCCGGCCCGGCCCGGGAGCTCGACGTTCTCCAGCAGGTCGTCAACGAGCCGGCCGAGGGCATCGTCGAAGCGGGTCGCCGGATCGCACTCGGTGCGCAGTACGGGATCGCCGAGCAGCCGCAGCTCCCTGATGGTCATCGTCCGTCTCCGGGCTCGCTGCTGCCCGCGCCGAGCTTGCCGACGCGGTCGAGCACCATGTCGTGCCAGCGCAGCTCGGTCTCGATCCTGGCGATGGCGTGCTCGATGATCAGGTCGTCGGCGGCGCTCTGGTCCGGGCCGCCGCGCTGGCGCTCGAAGAACGCCCCCTGGCTGGCCAGCGCCTCGCGGCGGCTGGCGAACAGCCCGCGCAGCGTGTCTTCGTCGAGGTCCGCGCTCATGGCCAGGGCCAGGTCGACCGGATCCGGGCGCAGCGCCACCTCGCGCAGCGCCTCGGCGCGCAGCGCCCGCAGCTCCCGGCGGCCCTCGCCGGTGATGGCGTAGACGGTGCGGGCGGGCAGGTTGCCGCGCTGCTCGGTGCGCACGGGCTCGATCAGCCCTTCGGCCTGCAGCCGGTGCAGCGCCGCGTACAGCGACCCGGGCTTGACCTCGGACCACAGCTCCGTGCAGTCGATGCGCGCGTCCCGGCGGATCTGATGCCCGTACATCGGTCCGTGGCGGGCCAGCGCGCCCAGCACGAACAGGCGGGTGGGATTCACGCTTCCAGTAAATCAGGAGTACTCAAATTTGAGTACTCGTGCTGAGCGAGAGTCTCGGGACCGGCCAGGGTCTCCCGGGCGCGTGTCGAACCCGTGCTGGCGGTACCGTCGTAGGATCGCCAGGCAGGCGGGTGTCGGCAAGCCCGCCGATGGCTGCGGAGGCCTGATCATGTCCATAACGGAACTCGCGGCGCAGCCGCTGGCCGGAACGGTCCTGGCCCCGGCGGGCTCCGCGCTCGTGCTGGCCGAGTGGACGGCGGAGGGCAGCCCCGGGGATGAGCCGCTCTACCAGGCGCCGCTGCACCAGCACCCGGAAGACGAGGCCTGGTACGTGCTCGAGGGGGCGCTGCGGGTCCGGGCCGGTGAGCACGTTCACGAGGTCTCAGCGGGGGGCGCGGTGATCGTGCCGGGCGGGATCGCGCACACCTTCTGGAACCCGCGCTCCAACCCGGCCCGCTATCTGCTCGTCATGGACGCGCGCACGTACGCGCTGATCCAGGCCATCCACGCGGCCGAAGACCGCGACCCAGCCCACATGCGGCAGCTCTTTTCGGCCTACGGCGCCACGCTCCTGGACTGAGTTCGTCCCGTCACGTCCGGGCCATGCGAGCCGTCCTAGGGAACATAACGGGCCGGCAGCAGGCTCATCCTGCTGGCCGACCACCGACAGGCCGGCCGGTGCTAGCCGTCCGCTGACCGCGAACGAAACCTGGAACAAAACCGGGCGGTTTCCTGCTCTAGCAGCTGTAGGTATGTAATCACCTAACAGCTATCCAGGGAAGTGACCTGATGAGCGAGACCCTCTCTTTGCCGGTGTTGCCGCTCGACGACACCGTCGTGCTGCCGACGATGGTGGTCCCGGTCGAGATTGCTGACGCCGAGGTTCGCGCGGCCATAGAGGCGGCTCGGGTGTCGGCGTCCGGTAAGCCCGGCGACGTCAAGCCCCAGCTGCTGCTGGTGCCGCGGATCGGCGGCAAGTATTCGCCGGTCGGCACGCTGGGCGTGGTCGAGCAGACCGGCCGGCTGCCCAGCGGCGAGCTCGCCGCGGTGATCCGGGGCCTGTCCCGGGTGCGGATCGGTTCGGGGACGGTGGGTCCCGGCGCGGCCTTGTGGGTGGAGGGCACCGTGATCGGCGAGCCGCCCGCGAGCGAGCGCGCCCATGAGCTGGCGCGGGAGTACCGCGGGATCGCCACGGCGATCTTGCAGAAGCGCGGGGCGTGGCAGGTCGTGGAGATGCTGCAGAACATGACTGACCCGTCGGCGCTGGCCGACAGCGCCGGCTACGCCTCCTACCTGACCCTCGAGCAGCGGACCGAGCTGCTGGAGACGGTCGACCCGGAGGCGCGGCTGGAGCGGCTGGCCGGGTGGGCGCGTGACGCGCTGGCCGAGCTGGACGTGGCCGAGACCATCCAGAACGATGTCCGCGAGGGGATGGAGAAGCAGCAGCGTGAGTTCTTGCTGCGCCAGCAGCTGGCCGCGATCCGCAAGGAGCTCGGCGAGCTTAACGGCAAGCCGGGCACCGAGGAAGACGATTACCGGGCCCGGATCGAGGCCGCCGGCTTGCCGGAGAAGGTCGAGGAGGCGGCGCTGAAGGAGGCCGACAAGCTCGAGCGCAGCTCGGACCAGTCGCCGGAGGGCAGCTGGATCCGTACCTGGCTGGACACGGTGCTGGAGATCCCGTGGAACACCCGGACCGGCGATGCCTACGACATCGCGGGAGCGCGCGCGATCCTGGACGCGGACCACGCGGGCCTGGACGAGGTCAAGGACCGGATCATCGAGTACCTGGCGGTCCGC
This sequence comes from uncultured Actinomycetota bacterium, assembly GCA_963834695.1. Taxonomy (GTDB): domain Bacteria; phylum Actinomycetota; class Actinomycetes; order Streptosporangiales; family Streptosporangiaceae; genus JASHPR01. The sequence goes on along the minus strand of CAWIDQ010000057.1, from coordinate 21,673 downwards.
AAGCGCCGCGCGGATAAGGGCCTGACCCTGGTCGGCGGGCGGCGGTCCGGCGCGGTGCTGGCGCTGACCGGGCCGCCCGGGGTGGGCAAGACGTCGCTGGGCGAGTCGGTGGCCCGGGCCATGGGCCGCACGTTCGCCCGGGTGGCGCTGGGCGGGGTGCGGGATGAGGCGGAGATCCGCGGGCACCGGCGCACCTACGTCGGCGCGCTGCCGGGCCGGATCGTGCGCGCGGTGCGCGAGGCGGGGTCGATGAACCCGGTGATCTTGCTGGACGAGGTGGACAAGCTCGGCACCGACTACCGCGGCGACCCGACGGCGGCGTTGCTGGAGGTGCTGGACCCGGCGCAGAACCACACGTTCCGCGACCATTACCTCGAGGTCGAGCTGGACCTGTCCGACGTGTTGTTCATCGCGACCGCGAACATGGCCGAGGCCATCCCCGAGCCGCTGATGGACCGGATGGAGCCGATCGCGCTGGACGGCTACACCGAGGCCGAGAAGGTCACGATCGCCCAGGGGCACCTGCTGCCCCGGCAGCTGGAGCGGGCCGGGCTGGACGCCGGCGACGTGACGTTCACCGGCGACGCGCTGCGCCGGCTGGCGTCCGAGTACACCCGCGAGGCGGGCGTGCGCGGGCTGGAGCGGAGCATCGCCCGGGTGCTGCGGAAGATCGCGGCCCGGGTCGCCAGTGGCGAGGTTCAGCTCCCGGTCACCGTGGACGCCGGCGACCTGCACGGCTACCTCGGCCACCCGCGGCACACGCCGGAGTCGGCCGAGCGCACGGCGGTGCCGGGCGTGGCGACCGGGCTCGCGGTCACCGGCACCGGCGGCGACGTGCTGTTCATCGAGGCGTCGCTGGCCGACCCGGAGACCGGCAGCACCGGGGTCACGCTCACCGGCCAGCTCGGCGACGTGATGAAGGAATCCGCGCAGATCGCGCTGTCCTACCTGCGCTCGCACGGCGCCGAGCTGGAACTGGATACCGGCGTCCTGAAGGACCGGGGCGTGCACGTCCACGTGCCGGCCGGGGCGGTCCCCAAGGACGGCCCGAGCGCCGGGGTCACCATGACCACCGCGCTCGCCTCGCTGCTGTCCGGGCGGCTGGTCCGCAGCGACGTCGCGATGACCGGCGAGGTCTCCCTCACCGGCCGGGTCCTGCCCATCGGCGGGGTGAAGCAAAAGCTGCTCGCCGCGCACCGGGCCGGGATCACCACCGTGCTGATCCCCCAGCGCAACGAGCCCGACCTCGAAGACGTCCCCGAGGGCGTGCGCGGCCAGCTGGACATCCACCCGGTCACCGACGTGCGCGAGGTCCTCGAGCTAGCGCTCGAGCCCGCCACGCTGCCGTCGGCGGCGGTCGCCGCCTGACCAAGGCTCTCAACCGTGGGCCGGCCCCGCCTTCACCGGCGGGTCCGGCCCACGCTGCTCTTGGAGGCACAGCGGCACCGCGGCCATGCAATTGCTGGTAGGCAGAAGACCATGAGCATGAACACGGCAGAACAGCAGACGTTCCTCGATCAGGCCTTCCCCACTCCGCTTGGCGTGGTCGGAACGTTGCGCCGAGATGGATCACCGCACCTCGTCCCGGTGTGGTTCCGCTGGGACGGCGCGATCATAACGATCTGGACCACCGAGGAACGCGTATGGGTACGCAACCTTATGCGCGATCCGAGGGCGGCCTTCTCTGTCCAGGCCTTTGAGGCGCCCTACCCGGCGGTTGTCATACGGGGCACGGCGACCGTCGCGACTGCCGACGATGGCGCGACGATGGAGGAGATCCGGGCGATCACCCGCCGCTACGTCCCCGCCGAAGGGATCGAGAGATACGTCGCCGACTGGCCGAGCCTGCGCACCATCGTTAGCATCGTCCCGGATCACATCGTGTCCTGGTCCGCGGGCGGCTGAAGGCTCGCCGACCCGGTTTGACCGCGACGGCCCGGTGCGTATGTGCCTCGACGGCCTACGGCGTCGGACGGTTCGTACGGGCACCGACAACGACGCGTACTTTGCTCAGAGGTGTGCTCATTTCCCGGGATTGCCGCTAGGAAGTACAGCTGCCGCGCCGCTGTCCGCGGCTGGCTGTGAGCCGAGAACGGCGCCGAGCTGGTGCCGGGAGGTGATACCAGTCTTGGCGTAGATGTTGCCCAGGTGGTACTCAATGGCCTTGGCGCTGACCGAGAGTTCGGCGGCGGCCTCCTGGTTGGAGAGGCCGCGAGCGACGAGGCGGGCGACTACTTGCTCCTTGGCGGTCAGGCTGTGCGGGTTGGCCGGGACCGGTCTGACGGAGATGGGCACCCCGCAGGCGGACAGCTCAGCGCCGCAGGCATCAAGGAAGGGCTTGGCGCCTAGTTCGGACAAGATCTGGTGGGCGGTACGCAGGAGCCGGATGGCCTCCCGACGGTTGCCGCCGGTTCGCAGAAGGCGGGCGTATTCCATGGCGAGAAGGGCACGTTGGAGGCAGGTGCCGCTGTGCGCCGCGGCCGCGATGCCGGCACTGAAACGGGCCCGGGCCGCTCGGGGCTCTGCGTAGGCGAGGGCCAGGCCAGCGCGGAGGCGGTAAGTAGCCAGGACCGTGGCGGGCGGGCGGGCTGGCGCCGCTTCTACCTCGTCTAGCACCTGTGCTGCCTGGTCTGCCCGCCCGACGCCAAGAAGGGCCTCCGTCTGTTGGAGCCGCCAGGTGAATGGGTCGAAGTTGCGCGTGAGCACGGCCAGGTTTCCTTGCCGCAGCGGCACCAGGGCATCGAGCACGCCCTGCCAGTTGCCCCGCGCCCAGGCCAGGGTGGCCTCGGCCACGCAGACGGCCGCCGCCTGGCCCGGCACATCAATGTGGCGGGCCGCTTGCCGGGCGGCTGCGACGTGCTCCGCGGCGAATTCCCACTCGCCGCGCGCAGAGTAGATGTCGACCGCTGCCTTGTGCGCCTGCGCCAGGAACCAGACGTGGCCGAGGTCACGGGCGAGTGAGACCGCGAGCTCGGCATGTGTGGCGGCATCGTCCCACTCTCCCAGTCCGTACTCCGCCTGGGCCAGCGCGGCGTAGGCGTCGGGAAGACTACGCAGCGGCGCGCCGGCCCGAGCCCACCGCACGACCGCATCCAGGTCCCGGCTGGCGCCGTCGTAGTCCCCGATGCTGGCCTTCAGAGCCCCCCGTGTCGTCACTAGCTCCGGCTCGTACGGGCCCGGGCTAATCCGGGCTGGTGACAACGGAGCCAGCAGGGCCAACGCGTCGGCGGTGCGGTCGGTCATGGCCAGCGCGCTGGCGAGCACTTGCTGTGCGGTCAGGCTCGTGGTGGGATCGTTCCCGGTGGTCACGAGGGCTTGGTTTGCCCATTCCGCGGCGTCGTGGCCCCGTCCTTGCATGCTGCAAAGGAAGGCCAGCGCGGCCGCCACCCGTCCGGACAGGGCCGAGCCACGGCGCAACTGCCTGTCCATGGCGAGGTGCTCCAGCTGTGCCACCGCTTCGCCCAACTGCCCGGCTGTGGCTGTCAGCAGCCCCATGACCAGGCGCTTGTGCGGTCCATCGCGGCACGAACGCACTGCTTCCAGATGATCGCGCGCGCTGGCTTCCCCGGCGACCAGAAGCAGCTCGACCGCTCTCAGCAGGCGTTCCTCGCTGCCCGCCAGGTCCGGGCTGAGCCTGGCCGCAGTGAACAAGAGCTGGGCCGCCTTAGGCAGCTCACCAGCGACGATATTGCTCTCTGCCAGGGCCGCCAGCTCGGCGGACAACTCATCATCGGTACCATGGGCGGCCGCCACCCGGTGGAAAAGGGTCTCCGGGCCGGCCAGCAGGTCGGCGACGGCCAGATGCAGATGATGGCGGCGTCCCAGCGGAAGGTCGCCATAGATCGCGGCCCGGGTCAGCGGATGGGAGAAGGCGATCTCGCCGATGCCTACGCGCACCGACGGGGTCACCAGGTCGGCGGCGCAAGCCTCGTCGAAGGCAGCAACGGGGTCGGCGATCTCGGCGGCAGCTGCCGCAACGGCCAAGGAAGACCGGACACCGATGACACTCGCCGCGGCCAGAAGATCCTGGGCGGAATGCGACAACTGGGCTGCCCGCGTGAGCACGCTCGCGGAGTAGGAGTACGGAGCCGGCAGCTCCCTGGACTGGTCACCCAGCGCGGTGGTCGGCAACTCCTGCAGCAGCGCCCGGACGTACAGCGGGTTGCCGCCGGTGTGCTCGCACAGCCGCTCCCGGGCGGCGAGAGCCAGGTCCAGGCCCAGCACGGCCCGTGCCAGCGGCTGCAGATCCGCCGGGGCCAGCCCGTGCAGGCATATGCGCCGTGCCCGCTGGGCCAGCAGCCGCGACCAGCTGTCCCCCAGCCTGGCCAGGCTATGGGGCCGGCTGGCCAGCAACACCAGGATGCTGTCCCGGCGCAACCGCCGCAAAGCGAACAGCAGGGCCCGGGCAGAAGGCAGATCGGCCCACTGCAGGTCATCAACGACGACCGCCGCCGTCCCTCGCTGCTGCAACGCTCCGAGCACCTCCAGTAGCGCCGCGCCGGCCGCGAAACCGCCTGCTGCTGAGCCGGTGGCCGGTGGCGGACCGTCAGCCGCCAGCCCGGCAGGCACTCCGGCCCACAACTGCTCGGCAACACCATAATCAAGCGGCGTCTCGGCCTCGTCGCCGCTGGCCCACAACACCTCAAGATCTGGCGTCTCAGCCGCGAACCGGTGCAGCAGCCGTGTCTTCCCGATGCCGGGCTCCCCCTCGACCGCAACGATCGTCGGCTGCCCCTCTTGCGCCTCGCGCAGCGCGCGGTGCAGCATGGCCAGTTCGGCGGCGCGGCCGACAAAGTCATCCCCTGTGTCCTGGCCAGCCATCCCGGGCCCTCCCGGCGTCCCCCGATCTCACCCCACTCTAGCGTTTGCGCTGGTCACGGTCGTGGCCGGCTACGACGATGGGCTCAGCAGAGCCAGCGCTGCTGATACTGGGGGATTTCTTAGGAGCACCCCTAGGGTCGGCCCGCGCCGCCGGTGTCAGCCTGGCTTTAGCGTGCCGGGGCAGGCCGAAAGCCAGCGAGTGGCGACGCGCCTTGTCATGCAGTTCGAGCGAGACGCCGACGGGCGGCTCCGCGGAGAGATCACCGGCGAAGGCGCGGTCACCTGGCTTGGGCTTCTCCGGAACGCCGGAGATGCTCCAGGTCCTGGAGGATCTGGTTCCTGCCGGTGATGGAAGGGGGACGGAGCGGTGAATGCTCTGCTGGAACGACTCGCCGGTGTCGCGGCCCGAAGGCACTGGGTCTTCATCGCCGCCTGGGTGATCATCCTCGGCGGGCTGCTCGCCGCCAAGAGCGCGTTCGGCGGCGAGTACGTCAACAATTACAACGTGTCGGGCAGCGACTCGGCGGCCGGCCTGAGCGTGCTGAACAGTACCTTCCCGCAGCAGGGCGGGTACGGCGGGCAGGTCGTGTTCCATGCCACCAAGGGAACGGCCACCGACCAGCAGTCGGCGGTCAACCAGTCCGTAACCAACATCTCCAAGCTCCCGGACGTCATCAAGGCGGTCAGCCCGTTCGCCTCGTCCAACACCGGCATGGTGTCGAAGGACGGCACGATCGCGTACGCCACCGTCAGCTGGAACGTGAATCCGGACTCGCTGGACGTCTCCTACCTGAACAAGCTGAACAACGCGGTAGCACCGGCCACGAAGGCTGGCCTGCAAGTCGCGTACGGCGCGGGCGCGGGGGAGATCGGCCAGAGCACCAGCGACACCAAGTCCGAGGTGATCGGGCTGGCGTGCGCGCTGGTGCTGCTGCTGATCATGTTCTGGTCGTTGGTGGCAGCGGCCATCCCCCTGGTGTCGGCCATCTTCAGTGTGCTGTCCGGGCTCGCGCTGCTCGCGCTGGTCGCCAGGGTGGTCACGATCCCGACCACCGGTCCTACGATTGCCACGCTGCTCGGGCTCGGCGTGGCCGTGGACTACGGGCTGTTCATGATGGCCCGGCACCGTGAGCAGATCGATGCCGGGATGGGCGTGATGGCCTCGGTGCGGCATGCCGCAGGCACCTCCGGGGCCGCCATCGTCGTGGCAGGCAGCACGGTCGCGGTCTCCGTGCTGGCCCTGTACATCTCCGGACTGGGTTTCGTGGGCGCGCTCGGCCTGGCCGCGGCGCTGGTCGTGGTGGTCACCATGATCTCCGCGCTGACCCTGGTGCCTGCCTTTATGGGGCTGGTCAAGGAGAACGTGCGGGCTCTTACGGCCCGGGTCCGGGCCCACAAGGAGGGGCTGACCGTGCAAGAGCAGGCCGCGGAAACCGCCGCGGCCACGCACGAGCAGCACGAGCGCAGCGCGTTCGCCCGATGGGGGCGGATGGTCAGCGCCCATCCCTGGCCATGGGGGGTGGCCAGCGTCGCGGTGCTCATCGTGCTGGCCATCCCGCTGTTCCACATCACGCTGGGCCAGCCGGACAACGGGACGAACCCCACCTCGGACTCCAACCGACAGGCCTACGACCTGATCTCCCAGGGCTTCGGCGTCGGCGTGAACGGCCCGCTCACTGTCGTGGTCAAGCTGCCGAACCAGTCCAGCTCGGCGAACAGCTCGCTGCTATCGACCATGCAGTCCGACATCGCCAAGACCGCCGGGGTGGCGTCCGTCACGCCCGCCTCGGTGAACTCGGCCGGCACGACCGCGGTGTTCAACGTCATCCCGACTACCCGGCCGCAGGCCGCCCAGACCACCGCCCTGGTCAACACGCTGCGCGACGACGTGCTGCCCAAGGAGCACGCGACCAGCTACGTCACCGGCACCACGGCCGGGGCCGTCGACTTCACCAACCAGATCGCCGGCCGCCTGCTCTGGCTGATCCTGGCCGTCGTCGCGATCTCGTTCCTGCTGCTGACCACGGCGTTCCGGTCGGTGGTGATCGCGACCAAGGCCGCGATCTTGAACATCCTGTCGATCGGCGCGGCGTACGGGGTCATCGTGGCGATCTTCGAGTGGGGCTGGGGAAAGAGCGTGATCGGCCTGCAGTCGACACTGCCGATCCCCGCGTACGTGCCGATGCTGGTGTTCTGCATCGTGTTCGGCCTGTCCATGGATTATGAGGTGTTCCTGCTGTCCCGGGTGCACGAGGCCTGGCTCGCCACACGGGACGCGCACCGCGCCGTCGCGATCGGGATCGGCGCGACCGCCCGGGTCATCACCACCGCGGCTGCGATCATGATCGTGGTGTTTACCAGCTTCGTGATCAACCCCAACCCGGTGGTGAAGATGCTGGCCATCGGGATGGCGTTCGCGGTGCTGATCGACGCGTCGCTGGTCCGAATGTGCCTGGTGCCCTCGATCATGTCGCTGCTGGGCTCGCACGCCTGGTGGATGCCCCGCTGGATGGAGCCGGTCGTGCCGCAACTGCACCTCGAAGGCAGCCCGGCCGGGCCGGTTGCGTCCGAGCCTGCGCTGGCCGGCGCCGTCGGCCACCCGGCTGAACCGCCTGCCGGGCAATCGCGGCCCAGCCCTGGCCCGGACGACGCACCCCGGCCCTGATCATTACGAAAGTTCGACGACAGCTGTGAGGCTCGCTTTACCTGCTCATCCTCGCATCGGTCAGTTGGGGTTGCCGTGAGGCGGGGCCTTGGAGGTGCCGCAAGCCCAGGAAGCCTGCGATCCCAGCTGCGGCCAGGACCGCCCCGGCTACGAGCAGGGCGGATTCGAAGCCGTGGAGGAATGAGGCCACTGCCGGACCGTGCGCGTACCCGCCGACGTACGCAGCGGCCGCATGTACCTGGCCGCCCGCTATCTCGATCCCGACCTGGGCTGCCCGCCGCTGTCCGGCTGCGGGGAAAGTGCCGGCCTGATGGTGCCAGCTGGCCAGGGTCACGCCGGCGCCGATGGATCCCAGGATAGCCAAACCCGTCGCCGTGCCGATCTGACGGCAGGCGTTGAACAGGCCTGAGCCGATCCCCGATGATCCCGCCGGAACCTTGGCCATCGCCGCAGACGAACCCGCCGGGACCATGAGGGCGAAGCCCACTCCCACCAGGACGTAGCACGCAGCCGGCCAGGCAAACGGCGTTGCCGGCGTGAGCTGGCTCATGCCCAGCACGCCCGCTGCGGCGATCAGGCATCCCAGCCCGACAGCCGACGCCACAGGCAGCCGCCGCTCGACCCGCTTGCCGCCCTGGGCCACAACGAAGTACGGGATGCAGAAAAAGAGCCAGGACAGGCCGGTGCGCAGCGCCGACCATCGGTCAATGTTCTGGAAGAAGAGCGTCACGTAGTAGATGAATCCCGAGAAAGCAAGGTAGGCCAGGAGGTACACGGCAGAGGCCCAGCCGAAGCTCGGGGTTCGCAGCAACGCCGGGGGCACCATCGGTGACGCGGTCCGGTGCTCCCACACAAAGAAGACGACAAGGACCGCTGCGCCGGCGGCGACACAGGCGGCCACGACCAGCGAATGCCAGCCGACGTCGGAGGACTCGACAAATCCGAAGGTCAGGAGCAGCAAGCCGCAAGCGCTCAGCGCGACCCCGCCGGTGTCGAAGGGGCGGGGGACAGGCTCCCTGGACTCCGCGACCGCGACCTGCGAGATGACCAAAGTCACTATCCCGATCGGGACATTAACCCAGAAGATCGATGACCACGGGAACACGCTGAGCAGCAGGCCGCCAGCCACGCTGCCGCCCGCGACGGCCAGGCCGCTGACCGCGGCCCAGAGCCCAATGGGGCCGGTCCTGGCGTCCGGCGGATAGGCCTCGGCGATCAGTGAAAGGGTCAACGATGACATGACGGCGCCACCGATTCCCTGGATCACCCGGAAACCGATCAGCATCCCACCGGAAGCCGAAAGAGCACAGCCGACCGAGGCCAGCGTGAACAGGGAGACCCCGCTCATGAAAAGGCGCTTGCGCCCGAAATGGTCGCCCAGCGCACCGCCCGTCGGAATCAGGGCGGCCAGGGCCAGAGCATAAGCACTCACCACCCATTCCAGGCCCGCCGGCGAGAGGTGAAGCTCGTGCTGCAACGACGGAAGGGCGACGCTTACGATCATGACATCGAGCACCATCATGACCTGAGCAGTGCACGCCACCGCGAGGGTAAGCCGCTGCCGGGGCGCTGTACTCAGAGTCATGACTCAAGCCTGCCCTGCCTGACCAGCAAGCACACCGTCACGGCCTACCCCCCGCGAAGCCCATACCAGGCACATCTGCGCGCAAGGCGTCACGCGGCCGAAGCAGGGGTCACGGCAGGTCATCGGCGGGGAAGGTTCATGTCGTCGCCTGGGCGTTGTTGCGGATCGGCAGGCCCGATACCATCGGTGCGGCTGATTCCCGGCCGCCGGTGGAACCCGGGGCAGTACTCGCCAGCCAGAGGATGAACGTGGACCTCGATACCCACTCCGGCGACCACCCTGAGACCGGGCACGTGTCGACCGGGGCGCTGCCGCCCGATACTGACGTGCAGGCCCTCATGTCGGCTGGCTACGAGCGCTATCGCCATCTCGGCGAAGGGGCGGTCGCCGATTACATTCCCGCCCTGGCAGCGGCATCGCCCAGCGCCTTCGGCGTGTGTGTAGCCGGGGTTCGCGGGCGGCTGTTCTCGGCTGGCGACGCTGACCAGGAGTTCGCCATCGAAAGCATCTCCAAGCTTTTTGTCTTCGCCCTGGTTTGCCACAGCCTCGGTCATGATCAGGCGCGCCGGAAGCTAGGTGTCAACAGCACCGGGCTGCCCTTCAACTCGGTGATGGCCATCGAGCTCAACGCCCATCGCACGATGAATCCGCTGGTCAATGCTGGTGCCATTGCCACCACGAGCCTGGTACCGGGCACGACCGCTGAGGAGAAATTCGAGAACATCGTCGTCGCGATGTCACGATTCGCCGGACGGCGATTGGTGATGGACCGCGACGTATACGAGTCCGAGGCGGCGACCAACGATCACAACCGGGGTATCGCCCACCTCCTGGACGGCTATGACCGCATGTACTGCGACCCCGATCTCGCCACCGACGTCTATACCCGCCAGTGTTCTGTACAGGTCACCGCGCGGGACCTTGCCGTGATGGGGGCCACCCTGGCGAATGGCGGCGTGAATCCGGTCACCGGCGAGCAGGCTATCGAGACCCGCTACTGCAAGCGAGTGCTGGCCGTGCTGGCCACGGCGGGGCTGTATGAGCAGTCCGGCGAGTGGCTGTACGACGTGGGTCTCCCGGGCAAGAGCGGGGTCGCCGGGGGCATCGTGACTGTGTCACCGGGCAAGGGGGCCTCGGTACCTTCTCCCCGCCCCTTGATGCGGCAGGTAACAGCGTGCGGGGACAGCGCATCACCAAGTACCTCTCGGAAGCGCTGGGACTCAACCTGTTTGCCTCGGCTCCTTTTGCCTGATCCGGAGGTTCGGGTGCCGCCGGTGAGTCGCGGGCGGGGTGCTGGCGGTTTCCCTCTCGCGGTGAGGCCTTGCCCGGCATCCGCATCCGCCGGTACCTGCCTCGTGGCCGCCAGGAGGAGAAATGACCGTTGTTGTCGGTGCGCCGGATGACTTCACGCTGGAGGCCTTCCGGCGGGTCACCGTAGATCGTGAGGGTGTCGTCATCGGTCCGGCCGCAGTACGGGTCATGGGTGAGGCCCGCGCGGGGTTCGAGCGCCTGTTGCGAGCTGACCCGGGCGGCTTCATCTACGGGGTGACCACCCGGCCAGGCGTGGAGGTCGGCACAGCGATCCCGCCGGGGGAACTGCGCGACTATGCGCGCCGCTTCCGGGGGGTGGGCCGGGGTTTCGGTCGGGATTGCCTTGATGAGCGTGTGGTCAGGGGTATCGTCTTCGCCCGGCTGGCCGACTTCATCGGCGGCCACGCCAAGGTGCGACCTGAACTCGCCCAGCGGGTAGCCGCCCTGCTGGATGGCCCCTTGCCGCGCGTTCCCCTCGACGGGCAGGAAGGCGCCGGGGAGATCCTGCCTCTCATGCATGTGATGGCCGCCGTGGCCGCCGGCGACCTGGTGGAGGGCGAGGGCATGGCCCTGCTCAACCGCTCTCCGTGCGCCACCGCGCTGGCCGCCGATGTCGCCATGCACGCCGGGCACCGCCTGCGGCTGGCCGAGGTGATCTTCGCGCTGTCGATCGAGGCGCTCGCCGCTCCGCTAGATGCCTACGATGAGGCCCTTGACGACCTGCGGGGCGATCAGGCAGAACGCACAGTCCGGCATCACCTGCGCGGTCATCTGCGCGGCGCGGTCACGGCAGGCCGGATGGCCCACCAGGCGCCGGTCAGCTACCGCATCCTTCCCCAGATCCTGGGTCAGGCCCAGCGCGCCGCCCAGGCGGTGACTGACGCCGCGACCACAGCCCTCGGCTCGGTCACCGAGAACCCGGAGTACCTGCCCGCCAGCGAGGGCCATCCCTTCGGCCGCGTACTGTCGACAGGCGGCTTTCACAACGGCGCGGCCGCCCCCGCCATCAACTGGCTGACCGCCTCCTGGGCCGATCTGGCCCTGGTGGCGCAGCGTCAGGTCACCGCCATGCACAGCGCCACCTCAGGGCTTCCGCACCTGCTCGCCCCGGCCGGCTTCATCCCCGGGGCCTCCGGCGGGGCCACCAACCTGTTCGGCTGGGTAGCGACCGGGCTGGTCGAAGAAGCCCGGTCGCTGGCCGCGCCGACCCTGCTGCCCGCCACCGTCAACGACACCCAAAACGACATCGCCACGCCCACTTTCGGCGCCTACCGCAGCCAGCACCGGGCCGCCGAATGCCTCGACAGCGTCCTCGCTATCTTGGCCCTGGTGTCCAGCCAGGCACTGTCCGTCACCGGCCGCCACCCGGCACCACCCCTGGCCGGGCTGCTGAACGGCATCCGGTCAGTGTTCCCGCCCGTCCAGACCGAACGGTGTTAGCGACCTCGTTATATGAAGATCCATCGGCCGGACTGCATGAAGACGCCTCGGCAAGGCTCCGTGAGCATCCCCCTCCCGTCGGCTGCTCGATCTTGCCGACCCTCGCCGCCGTCCAGTGTGGGCGGCCACGAGGCTCCCCGCTGTCGGCCACGAGGAGGGGCACCGTGGCCTTCACAGAGCGACCGGATTTCGGGGATACTGCACTGCAGGTCAGCTGCCCTGCCGACTCTGCGCGTCAGCCGATGACGAGTTCGCCGCGATTGGACACGCGCAAAATGGCCAGTTCGGCCGGGCGGTAGACAGCCGCTCTCTACCTAGGTAGAGTTCGTCGCCGTGGCTGGGGGTTCCGGGTTTTCGGTGCAGACGCTGTCGGTCCTTGCGGCGCTGTGCGCGGAACCGGCCGGGTGGCGGCATGGGTATGGGATCGCGAAAGACACCGGGCTGCGGTCGGGCACGCCTGTACCCGATCTTGATCCGGCTGGCCGAGCGTGGCCTGGTCGAGGCGTGCTGGGAGGACGGGCAGCCGGCCGGGCGCCCGCGACGGCACCTGTACCGGCTCAGCCCCGATGGCCTGGCCGCAGGCGAGGGCGGCGCTGGCCGAACAGGCACCGCTGACGATCCGCGCGCAGCCGCGGCGGGCCGCAGCGGGCAGGCGCCGGATGGCGGGAGAGGGAGCGTGATGGACCGCCTCGCGAAGATGCTGGCCGGGCTGCTGGGGCGCTCGGCCGGGCTGCTGCCGCCGGCCCGGCGCGACTGGGCCGAGGCCGTGCTGGCCGAGACGGGCGAGATCCCGGCCGGGCTGGCCCGGGTGGCGTGGCTGGGTGGCGGGCTGTGGCTGGTGACACGGGAGGTACTGATGCGGGTCATACGGGTGCTGGCGTTCGCCGCCGGGGCGGCGGGCGTGGTGTGGGCCGGCTGGCCGGGAATCTCATCGAACTCGGCCGTACCCCTGAACCGGATGTACGTCGTGGTCACCGTGGTGGCGCTGGCCGTGCTGCCGGCGGTGGTCCGCCGTTACTTCGGGCCGGCCCGCTCCGGCTGGCGGCCGGGCGCGGCACGGGTGGGCGGGTACGCGATGGTGCTCGCGCTGATCGCCGCCAAGACCGTGAAGGACCGCCTGGGCAGCAAGCTCGGCTTCTACTTCGCGATCGCTCCCGGCGAGTGGGTCCTCCAGGTCGTGCTGCTGCTGCTCGTCCTCGCCTACGTGGCCGGGCTGCTCATCCTGACCTCCCAGCGGAGCGTCCGGCTCGCCCGCGGGATCCTGCCGGCCGTCACCGGGCTCGGCGCGGTCACCGGAGGCGTGGTGTACGCGCTCAACCCCTTCGGCGTGCCCGGCAGCGACAACAGCGCGTCAGGTAACTGGTGGTGGCTGGCCGCGCTGCTGCCCCTGGCGACCGGGTACCTGGTGGCGCGGCTGTCCGCCCGCGACACCCGGCCGGCGGCCCTGGGCCCGGTCCAGCAGAGCGCCCTGGCCGCGGCCTGCGCCACGACGACGGCTGCCCTGCTGCTGGCCGTGCTCACCTCGGTCACGATCGCGCTGCTCCCGCACCACGTGCCAGGCCAGGCCGATGCCAGCAACAGCGGCGTGTGCCAGACCTGCGACCCGGACCGGACCGTGATCCCGCCGGGCCTCCGGCCCGAGTACCAGGCGGAGATCTCCGTCGGCCAGGCCGGCACGCTGCCCCTGGCCTCACTCCTGGTCGCGCCGTTCTTCGGCGCCTGGGCTCGGCGTCATCGGCGGGGGACTCGCCCGCCGGTCGGCCCGGCACCCGGCGCCGGGTGGCCGACGGCCCGTACGCCGTCTCACCGGCGCCGCCCCGGCCGCCTCATGGCCTCCGACGCCGACCGCGACCAGGCCGTCAGCACGCTCACGGCCGCGTTCGCGCAGGGCCGGCTGAACCAGAGAGGAGCTGGACCTGCGGGCGGGCCAGGCACTCGCCGCGCGGACCGGCGCCGAGCTGGCCGCGCTCACCGCCGACCTCCCCGCCGCGCAGAGCGGGACCCGGCCGGCGGCGCCAGCCCGCACGGGCGCGGTCCCGGCAGCCGGCGGACACGGCAGTCGCGTGGTGCGCATGGGGGCTCGTCACGCCCGTCCTTCTCACGCTCGCTGGTACGCTTATTCCCGACCCCACCCCTGCCAATAACGAGCCCATCGGGAAAATTGTCTTCCTGCTCATCATCGTCTATTTCGTCTCCTGGCTGGTAGTCGGGGCGCAGATGCTCGCCACCTGGTACCAGCAGCGCTCCCGCCCGGGAGCCGGCCTGGCATCTGACGGAGCCGAGTCCGCCCGCCGCGAGTAAATGAAAGCCGCGAGAGCGCCCCGGCACCGTCTGGCCCGCATGCACGGCACCGGCGGTACCGCAGGCTCGCGCTGCTGCCGATGCCAGCCGGGGACCCGGTCCCGGCCATGTCGCGGCCGCAGCGGGAAGTTGCCTGCCGGACACTGCTGAGGCGGTAGCCCGCCGACGGTGCTACCGGGCGTCCGGGCAGGCTGACGCTATCTACGCGGAGGGCGGCACTGGTCTGCCAGGACGGTGCTACGTACTGCGGGGTCAAAGCATAACAAAACACCCGCCGGCGGCTACAGGGAGGACACCTAAATTCGGACTTGAGATAACGGCGGCTCGGCGCGCGGTTATCAAGAGGTCTCCGCCACTTCGACAATCCGGACCACAGCCGAGCAGGCAGGCGGCCAGACCGTATGTCTATGCATCGCCAGCGGTGGGCGTGAATGCGCTTCTGCCGCTGTCATGTGCCTGTTGACTGGCTGATCTCGACCACGTGGCCATCGGGGTCTTGCAGAAAGCAGCGGATCTCCGAGCCCCAGTCATGCGGCGGGGTGAGGAACACTGCTCCGCGCGACCCCAACGCGGCATAGACAACGTGGCAGTCGGTGACCCGCAGCGTCATGGCATGACTCACCTGGTTAGGATCACGGGACGGGGCGAACACCACGGCAGGTTTGTCGGCGGCCGGGCCGCCGCCGCTCACCAGCAGCAGCCAGGTCGCAGCGAACCGAAGCACGACGCTGGTTCCGCCATACTCGCGATACAGTTCCGCGCCCAGCACATTCACCCAGTAGTCCCGTGAGCGTACTGGGTCGTCGACCACCAGGATGTGCGTGACTGCAACGTCGGTGCCCAGCGGGTCTGTGGCCTGCTGCTCCATCTCGACCTCCTGGCCGTGCACCAAGGCATCCAGCAGGTCGCTTCTACCACGCTGATTGCCAGGAGATCAGTCGGCTGACCACATCGACGACACGTTGGATTCTTGGCCTGCAGACGCACTCTCACTCTGCCGGCGGCATGAGCGCGTATTCCTGCGGTCCGGTTTATGGGCGAAGGAGCGGCCGCAGGTCGTCCAGCCGGTCAAACAGGTGCCACACATACGCCGAGGTGCCTCGCTCCCGGTGCGGGTGCAGGCGGCGAGCGCCGGGTCCTGGCGGTAGCTCTCGAACGCCGCCCTGGACTTCCATTCGACGAGGATGAGCACCTGCCGGGGAGCGATGTCGCCTGCCGCGCTCTCCCGGAACCGGCCCAGGGCCAGCACGCGCCCTCCGTGCCGGGCGACCTCGCGAGCTGACCGGCGTGAGTAGGCCAGGTACTCCTCACGGTCGGCAATATCGAACAGGTTGAGCGCGTAGACCTTCGTCTCCTGATTTGCCACATCGCGACTCTAGGCGAGCGCACCCAGCCGGCTGGCGCCGCACCTCGCGCGGCGATGTTCCCAGCGGCAGATGCGGATGCGCAGATGCAGATCCCGGCCTGGCCGCCGCGGCTCAGATGATCGACCGGCCCGGATCCCATGGCGTGTGCGGCAGCGCAGCTCTCGCAACTTCCGCCAGTGGGGGAGGGGTCCGTACACGAAGCCCTGGATCCTCTGAATCGCCCCGGTGAGTCCGGAGACTCCGGACTCATCGGGGTTCCTCTGTGTTTGTCAAGCGGCCGGGGTGGGGCTCGTAGAGTTGGTCGTGGCGGGTCCGGGAAGTGACTTATCTGAAGAGCTGGTGATCGGGGTTGAGCCAGCCGCGCTGGATGTTGTAGCCGCCCCCGAGTGTCCTCCCGGGCCCGTCCTGGCATGGCGTTCGTCGGTGATCATCGAGCCGCCAGAGGTGGTCGGCCAGCCGTCGTTTCAGGCAGCGCATTGCTTCGTTGTGGGTCTTCCCGGCGGCGATCTTGGTGTCGTAGTAGGCGCGTCCTGTGCTGCCGCGCATGCGCACCTGGGTGAGCGCGGCGATGTGCAGGGCGAGGTTCAGCTGGCGGTCGCCCCCGCGGGGAAGGCGGTGCCGGGCGCGGCCGGCGCTGGCGACCTCGACCGGGGCGACACCGCAGTAGCTGGCGAATGCCGCAGCGGTGGGAAAGCGGCTGGCTTGGCGGACGCAGCCGAGCAGACGGCCGGCGACCACTGGACCGACGCCGTCCACGCTGGTCAGCCGGCTGCCCGTCTGGGCAACGGTGGTATCGATCTGCCTGGTCAGGATCTTGAGCCGCAGATCAGCGTCGCGGATCTGGGCCACAAGGTCACGAGCGAGCTGTTTACGGGCGATCCCGGCTGGCCCGGACGGCCGCACCCGGGTGAGCAGCTGAGCTGCGGCGGCGGCGGTCAGGTCCGTCCGGGCACCGCCAGGAAGCAGGTCCCGCAGCAGCGCGTGCAGCTGATTGACCAGCCGGGTCCGTTGCGTGATGAGGTTGTCCCGGCGTTCGCCGGGCAACGCCAGCACAGTCGAGGCGTCCTCGGTCAGGACCAGGGTGGCATCGCCGTGCCGCACAGCCACGGCAGCTGCCGCGGCTGCGTCGATGACGTCGTTCTTGCGGCGACCGCCGCGGGACAACTCACGCACCCGGGCAGTCGCCGTCAACAGCACATCCACGACGTGCTCGCCGCGTGAAGCCAGCCATTGCGCGAGATGACGGCCGAGACCGCGGGCGTTCTCCACCGCCTGCCGCCGCTCGCCGAACTGCCCCGCCCAGCGCAGCAGCCGCCGGTAACCGGGCAGCGACGCGTCGATCTGCAGCGCCCCGCGGTCTTGTTAGCCGCAGCATCGACGGCGTTCGCTGTGTGGGTCGACTTATGCGGATCCACTCCGATGATGATCATCTCTGGCATGCCTTTCGTCCGGCCGGTCAGCAACGCGGGACCGTGGACGACACGCCGACTTCAAGCACCGGGCAGACGGTCAGTCCTCTGTTGAGTCAGACCACGGCCTGGCGCCGGCCAGCCCGGCAAACCCCGGGAGAGCCAGCCCGAAGGCGGCAGGCGATTCACGAGTCAGGCAGGCCCGGCACCAGCACGAGACGTTAGATCAACAACCAGCTCGTCCCGCAGGCCTCATACAAGTCGGCGATTCAGTCACGCGAGTTGACGTGGCGGATGTGCTGGGCGTGGTTGTCGGCGCTGCTGGGAGTCGGCCAGACTTGGATGTGCTGCTTCGTGCCGCGTGCCGCTGGGTGGACCGGCCGGATGACGGGGGGTCGCCGCGACCAGGGAAATAGGCCGTCGGCTCATCGCCTCGAACAGGCGGGCCCGACGTGACTACGCGATCCTGCGGACATACGAGGCCGGGATAGTCCTGATCGGTAACGAGGTGAAGTCCCTGCGCGTCGGCCACGCGTCGCTGGCCGGCGCGTTCGTCCAGGAGGACGGCGGCGAGCTGATGCTCCACGGCCTGCATATCCCCGAGCACGCATACGGCCGCCGCGGCACCCGCGCGCTGTATCAGCCCCGGCGTACCCGCAAACTGCTGCTGCACCGCAGCGAGATCGACAAGATCATCGGGAGGCTGGGCGACGCCGGCGTCGCGCTCGTGCCGCTGTCGCTGTACTTCACCGGCGGCTGGGTGAAGGTGGAGATCGCCCTGGCGCGCGGCCGGCGGTCCTTTGACAAGCGGCAGGCAATCGCCCAGCGGGACGCCGACCGGGAGATTGCCCGCGAGCTCAGCGATCGGCTGCGTGGCCGGCGGCGACGGGCCCGCGGGCCGGGCTGAGCGGCCGGGAGAACGGGCAACCGGCCGGCGGCCATGACGTGACCCGCGGTTACCTCCGCGCGGCGCAAATCGGATCGAAAGACTGGCGATGATCACCTGTGTATTTAGCGAGATGATCACCCGTGTATCGCTCGATCTGGTCGTTCGCTAGTTGCCGATGAGTGTGCAGCATGATCACTTTAAGTAGTTGATGGGTGGGGAGTCCCGTCCCTGGTTGTGCTCCTGCCCGAGTACCCGAATGTCCGTTCGGTCAGAGTCGATCATGCGGCTGAGCAACATCAGGGAGATCATTTTGAGGGGCACTTTGAGGGGCAGAATGGTGTTAGCGAGCGTCAGCCTGAGTCAGGCTTAGCTCGCGTGAGTTAGTGTTCGCGCAGTTGGCGCAGCGTATGGTGTCGGCCGTGGGCATGCCGGTGGTTCATGGCATGCAAGAGGTCAGCGGTTCGAGCCCGCTTAGCTCCACTCGTAATACCTGGTCAGAGCGTGATTTCCGGCCCGTCGGGTACCTTCCAAGATCGTCTGACCGTCATCTGACCGTCGTTCTGGGCACTGGTAGTTGGCACTGAGCCGCACAGATTGGTTCCTGACGACAGCGCAGGCGTGCTCGTGTGTGGTGTGCGTTGAACATTCCGGTGACCGCGATGCTGTGGCTGGCATCGGCAAGGCGAGGCTGGGGTCGTGCCGACGGCTGACCTACACGGTGCACGCAGGGGCGAGATGCCCGTTCCGCCGGGCCTGCGCAGATGTCAGGCTGGAAGACGGCGGCAGGTGAGACTATGAGCGTCGCGCTGGCAGAACACACCGGATCGTGGACAGCCGATGATGCCTGGTGCTGCCGGGAGATCAGCGGTGCGACTGGCCTGGATCACCGGGTGCAAGCTTCCGCCACGTCCCCTGCCCGGGGTCGTACTCTTTGCGTTCGAAGAGGTACATGTCGTCACCCAGGAGGATGAGTGAGTAGGGGCTGGGACCAGTGCCGAGGACATGGCCATGGTTGTGGATGTCGCCGGGCGGGGTCAGTGTCACCACGTCACCGCGGTGCATGGCGCGCTCATCGGCAAGGCGGAGTTCGGCCCGGCCGCCCTCATGGCGAACTGCGTCCCATCGCTGGTGGGTCTCCACTCCGCGGACCGGAGCGACCGCCACCCAGCAATGGTGGGAGTGGGTATAGGCCATCACCCCCTCTGGCCGGTGGAACAGCACTAGGCGGGGACCCCGTTCGGGCTTGACCAGCCACTTCCCCCCGGCCGACTCAGCGGGCATTTCCGCGATCAGCGGACCGAGATACTCCTCGTCGGCGGCAAGCTCCACCAAGATCCGTCCCACCTGGTCCATCTCGAGGATGTCGGTGGAACGCAGCTCAGCTAGCTGAGCCAGGAAGCGGCGGAGCGGGGCCGGGAAAGCGCCAGTACTGACCTTCCCAACCCTAACTCACGGTCCGCCAGCGCCCCTGGGCGTCTTTTTTGGGCACTCGGATTAGGCTGCCAATTGACTGAGTTGCCTATATCCTAGTTCATATTCCCGGGGTGTCAAATACCCAAGGGTCGAATGTCTCCGGACTCGATTGTAGTAGTTGCTGATCCAGTCGGACGTCTCCCTTTCCAGGCTTGCTAGCGTCGGCCACGGACGAGTGTGGATCAGCTCCTTCTTGTACGTTGCGAAGAACGATTCTGATACAGCATTATCATAGCAGATTCCTGTTCTTCCCAGAGATCGCCTGATATTGTTTTCCGTGCAGTACTCGTCAAACACCGAAGACGTGTATTGGCAGCCGCGATCAGAATGGAAGATTACCCCGGACGGCGGCTTGCGGGCTGCGATGGCCATGTCAAGGGCGGCGGTGACCAGGCTGGTCCGCATGTGCGCGGCCACGGCCCAGCCAACCACTTTGCGCGAGTAAAGGTCAATGACGGTCGCGAGATAGGCCCATCCGTCCCATGTTTTTATGTAGGTGACGTCGCCGCACCACCGGGTATCCGCATGCTGTGCGGTGAAGTCGCGCCCGATCAGGTCCGGGGCGGGGACCGGCCGGTCACCGCCGATAGTGGTCCGCTTCCACGCCTTCGGGTGGCGTCCCCGCAGGCCAGCGGCCTGCATCAGCCGGTGCACCCGCTTATGCGAGACCAGGTGACCCAGCGCCGCCAGGCCCGCCCGCATCCGCCGCACCCCTGGGTTGCCCCGCGCGTCCGCGTAAATCTTCTTCATCACCGCGGTCAGCGCCGAGTCGTCCCGCGACCGCTGGGACGGCTCCGTGCCGCGCCAGGCATAATAGCCAGAACGTGACACTCCCAGCCAGGCACACATGAATGACACCGGGTAGGCGCCCGAATCAGCCCAGCCCGCGATAGCAGCGAATCTTACTGACTGCCTTTCGCGAACCAGGTCGCTACTTTTTTTGCGAACTCCACCTGCATCCGCAACTCAGCGATCGCCGACTTGTCATCCCTGGACTCAGCCCGCAGCCGGACCAGCTCAGCCCGCTCAGACTCACCCAGCGGGGCATCCGGATTCTTCCCGGACTCCGCGGCATCTCGCGCCACCTTCACCCACTTGCCAAGAGTCATCTCATGGACGCCGATATTACGGGCGACCTCAGCAACCGGGCGGCCGCCGTCAATGACGAAAGCTACCGACTGCGCCTTGTACTCCGGCGTATATGAGCGGCGTGTCGAACCCATTTCTCGCTCTCCCGACGAATCGGGCAGCTAAGCCGGGTGTCCACCGAAGCGGGTAGTGCACTTTGTCCGCCATGACGAGGAGCCAGCGCCGGGCCCAGCGGCAAGCCGGCTGGCGCGCTACTTGAAGATATTAGCCGCCCGGGCAATCACCAGTCCCAGAATCATGAGGGAGCAGACCGCTTGCACGGTCATAGCCAATTTGCCCCAGCGGGCGAGTGGCATCACGTCGGTCGGGCTGAACGCGGTGGCGTTGGTGAAGCCGAGGTAGAGGTAGTCGAAAAATTCAGGGCGCCAGCCCGGCCGGCCTATCCCCGGGTTGAGCTGGGCGGGGAAGGCGAGGTCGGGGAACTCAGGCGGTGCCAGGAAACGCGATTCCGCACCGCCTCCGTCAAGCGTCCAATAGACGAAGGCAAAGGCAATGATCGTGTAGAGCCAGACCAGAAAGCCGGTCTCGAGAAGATCCGTCGCCGAATTCGTCTCCGGGCCGCCTTCAATGAGATCGACGATTCAGCCGGCCGGTGACCCCGGCCGCGTCGGCGACCAGCACGGCCACCAGCGCCAGGGACAGCGCCCGGGCGGCAGCCGACGGGCGGTCGATGCGGCCCCGGTCAATGGCGACGATGACCACCAGCAGCAACACCTCCACCGCCGGGACCGCCCACGACGGGCCGAGGCTGAACCTGGCAGGGAGCAGCAGCGGCACGGCCATCGCCAGGACCAGTGTGAAGGCCATCGGCCAGCGTTTCTCTGCCCCTGCCCCCGCGGCCACGATCCCAGATACAGGCCCGCGGGGAGCGCTTCCCCGCCTGTCAGCCCACCAGTCGCGGACACCGGCCTCCACCATCGCAGTTGCGGACGGTCGCTCAGCAGCAGCATCGGCCGCGGCGATCAGGGCGCGGGCAGCATCCATCGTGGCCACCACGTCTGCCTGGTCAATGCTGGCTGGCACAGTTACCACAATCCAGGCCCGGTCATGACGTGCCTGGGCTTGTACGGGCACCTTCGTAGCCAGCGCAAGCTCCTGATAGCACCGCAGCCACTCACCGGTCACCACCCCAGCCAGCGGTACCCTAACCGTCACGTGCTCGTCGGCGGGCTGGAGTTCGATGTCCGCCCGGGGATCGATGTCTGTCATCCTGGCCCGGCCTCCCCTCTGCAGGGCGGTGCCTTCTGCTCTGAGAGTACGGCG
>CAWIDQ010000056.1:0-95184 GCA_963834695.1 uncultured Actinomycetota bacterium | reverse complement strand
TAGGTCGCCGAGTCTGGCCGGCTCCGCCGCTGGATCAGGCCGTCCAGGACCTGCGACCCGGCGGTCTCGGCCAGCCGGGACAGCTCGCGCAGCGAGTTCTCCGCGGCGGACAGGGTCCCGTCCGTCCAGACCCCCATGAGGACCACGCGCTCCAGCCGCAGCTCGCGGTATTCGACCTCGGTGATGTCCTGGAGCTCGGTGGACAGCCCGGCGACCCGGCGCAGCGCGTGCCGGTCCTCCAGGTCCAGCTGGCCCGCGTCCAGGTCAGGGTGCTCCGCGTCTCCCGGCTCGGCCGGCCGGAGGCGGGCGGTCCCGGTGCTGGCCGGACCGCCGCCGTCCGGCGCGGTGCTCGCTGGCATGGTGCCAGCCGGCCCCGTGCTCCCCGGCACGGTGCTGGCCGGCTCCACGGGCATCTGGCTCGATAGCGCGGACATCTTCCTCCAAGGCTAGGCTCCCCCGGGCCGGCTGCCGATGGCCGCCGGTCGTCACGATGGTCCCACGGTCCGGACCCAGGTTCATCTGGTTAAAACCCCGTTCCCTGGAGTTAACGCCAGCCGGGCCGCATATGTGACCCGCGCCGCGCTCCCGGCCGGGAGCGGCAGGGCTTTGACCTGTCTGCCGGACTGCGGTTAGCGTCAAGTCGCGGCCGGGCCGTACGGGCCATCTCCAGGCCCGCCCGCGGCAGGCCGCCACGACCGGGAGGAGCAGGCGTGACCGAGACTGAGGGCGTCCAGATCACCGGCCCGGCCGGCGACCGGTACGACGAGATCCTCACCAGCGAGGCGCTCGCCCTGCTCGCTGCCCTGCACCGGGAGCTCGCCCCGCGCCGCGCGCAGCTCCTCGCGGCCAGGGCCCGCCGCCAGCAGGAGCTGATGGCCGGCGGGACGCTGGACTTCCTGCCGGAAACGCGCGCAGTCCGGCAGGACCGCTCCTGGCAGGTGGTGTCCGCGGCGCCGGGGCTGGTCGACCGGCGGGTGGAGATCACCGGGCCGACCGACAAGAAGATGACGGTCAACGCGCTCAACTCGGGCGCCAAGGTGTGGCTGGCCGACTTCGAGGACGCCAACACCCCGCTCTGGGACAACATGGTCACCGGCCAGCTCAACCTGAAGGACGCGCTGGACCGGAAGATCGACTTCACCAGCGCCGACGGCAAGTCCTACCAGCTCCGGCCCGACGACGAGCTGGCCACGATCGTGGTGCGGCCGCGCGGCTGGCACCTGGACGAGAAGCACGTGCTGGTGGACGGCCAGCGGGTGTCCGGCAGCCTGCTCGACTTCGCGCTGTACTTCGCGCACGGCGCCCGGCGTCAGCTGGACCGGGGCCAGGGGCCGTACTTCTACCTGGCCAAGCTGGAAAGCCACCTGGAGGCGCGGCTCTGGAACGACGCCTTCAACCTGGCCCAGGACCGGCTGGGCATCCCCCGGGGCACGATCCGGGCCACGGTCCTGATCGAGACGATCCCGGCGGCGTTCGAGATGGAGGAGATCCTCTACGAGCTGCGCGAGCACAGCGCCGGGCTGAACGCCGGCCGCTGGGATTACCTGTTCAGCATCATCAAGAAGTTCCGCACCCGGGGCCGCGACTTCGTCCTGCCCGAGCGCAACGCGGTGACGATGACCGCCCCGTTCATGCGCGCCTACACCGAGCTGCTGGTCAAGACCTGCCACGGCCGCGGCGCGCACGCGATGGGCGGCATGGCCGCGTTCATCCCGAGCCGGCGCGACCCGGAGGTCAACGCGAAGGCGCTGGCCAAGGTCCGCGACGACAAGGCCCGCGAGTCCGCCGACGGCTTCGACGGCTCCTGGGTCGCCCATCCCGACCTGGTGCCGGTCTGCCAGGAGGTGTTCGACGGCGTGCTCGGCGACCGGCCCAACCAGCTGGGCAAGCTGCGCGACGACGTCGAGGTCAGCGCGGCCGACCTGCTGGCCGTGGCCAAGACCCCGGGCGGGATTACCGAGGCCGGGCTGCGCAACAACATCAGCGTGGGCCTGCAGTACCTGGCCAGCTGGCTGGCCGGCACCGGGGCGGTGGCGATCTTCAACCTGATGGAGGACGCGGCCACCGCGGAGATCTCCCGGTCCCAGGTCTGGCAGTGGCTGCACAACGACGTGACCCTCGACGAGGGCCAGCAGGTCACCCGGGGCCGCGTGGAGCAGATCATCGGCGAGGAACTCGGCCTGATCCGCGAGCAGTACGGGACCGCCTTCGACGCCGCCCGGTTCGACCAGGCAGTGGCCCTGTTCAAGGAGGTCGCGCTGGCGGACGACTACGTCGACTTCCTGACCATACCGGCCTACGAGCGCATGCCCTGAGCGTCCCGCCGCGGTCGGTTCTCACGGGACCATGAGCAGGAGTTCGGTGAGGCCGGTCAGCTCGATGAGCCGCCGGACGATGGGGGTGGGGTGGCGCAGCTCGACCTGCCGGGCTTTCCGGGTGGCCGAGACCAGCAGCGCGACGCCGGAGCTGTCCATGAACGCCAGCTCGCGGACGTCGAACGCCAGCCGGTCGTTTCCCGCGGCCAGCACCTCCTCGACGACCGGCCGGACGCGCTCCAGGCTCACCATGTCGAGCTCGCCCGAGAGGCGGATCACCGGAATGCCGTCTTCGGTGGCCACGTCCACCGCGCAGTAAGCCTCGTCGGTGGGTTCTCGTTCAGCCATCTCAGCCCTATCAGCGCGATGTCGTCGGCGGGCCAGCCGCCGGTGCGTCCGGTGACGGTGAGGGTGCCCCGCGCGGTGATCCCCGTCCCTGGTGAGTGGTGCCCCAATCTAGCAATCGCTGCGCGCCCCCGCGGCGATTGGCAAACCCGGCGCGTAAGGAGCACCCTGGGGTAACGGGAGCGGCTGGAGGCGAGGAGATGACAGCGGAGACGATAGGCGCGCTGATCCCGCGGATGACCCAGATCTGCGGGCCGGACGGCGTGCTGACCGACCCGGCGCAGCTCGCCACGTACGAGTGCGACGGGCTTACCTCGCACCGGTGCTCACCCGGCCTGGTGGTGCTGCCGACCACGGCCGAGCAGGTCGCCGCGGTCGTCTCCGCGTGCGCCGCGGCGCGGATCCCATTCGTGGCCCGCGGCTCGGGCACGGGCCTGTCCGGCGGCGCCCTCCCCCGGGCCGACGGCGTCCTGATCGTCACCTCGAAGATGCGCCGGATCATCGCGATCGACCCGGACAGCCGGCGGGCCATCGTCGAGCCCGGGGTCACCAACCTGGCCGTGAGCAAGGCCGCCGAGCCGTACGGGCTGTTCTACGCGCCCGACCCGTCCAGCCAGGTGGTCTGCTCGGTCGGCGGCAACGTGGCGGAGAACTCCGGCGGGGCGCACTGCCTCAAGCACGGCTTCACCGTGCACCACGTGACCGGACTGCAGATCGTGACCCCGGCCGGGGAGCTGACCTGGCTGGGCGACGGCACCGGCGCCGCGCTCGGCTACGACCTGGTCGGCGCGTTCACCGGGTCGGAGGGCACGCTCGGCATCGTCACCAAGATCATCGTCAGGCTGACCAGGATCCCGGAGGCGGTGACCACCCTGCTGGCCGCGTTCCGGACCATGGGCGCCGGCGGCGCCGCGGTGTCCGCGATCATCGGCTCCGGCATCCTGCCCGGCGCGATCGAGATGATGGACGCGCTCGCGATCGAGGCCGCCGAGGCCGCGGTCGCCTGCCGCTACCCCGAGGGCGCGGGCGCGGTGCTGATCGTCGAGCTGGACGGGCCCGTCGGCGACGTGGAACGGGAGACCGCCGCGGTGCGGGCCATCTGCGAGGCCGAAGGCTCCTACGAGATCCGCGCCGCGCACGACGCGGCCGAGCGCGCGGCCATCTGGACCGGGCGCAAGTCCGCGTTCGCGGCCGTGGGCCGGATCAGCCCGGCCTACATCGTGCAGGACGGCGTGGTGCCGCGGACCGCGCTCGGGCCGGTGCTGGACCGGATCGCCGAGCTGTCCGCGTCCTCGGGAATCCGGGTCGCCAACGTGTTCCACGCGGGCGACGGCAACCTGCACCCGCTGGTGTTGTTCGACGACTCCCAGCCCGGCGCCGAGGAGGCCGCCGAGGAGGTGTCCGGCGCGATCCTGGACCTGTGCATCAGCCACGGCGGGTCGATCACCGGCGAGCACGGCGTGGGCGTGGACAAGTCCAAGTACCTGCCGAAGATGTTCGGCCCGGGCGACCTCGACACCATGCAGCTGCTGCGCTGCGCCTTCGACCCGGCTGGCTTGTGCAATCCGGGGAAGATCTTCCCGACGCCGCGGCTGTGCGGCGAGGTGCCCGGCGTGCGCCGCGAGCCGCACCCGCTGGTCGCCTCCGGGCAGCTGGAGCAGTTTTGAGCGCCATAACGGGCCGTCGCGCGGCGGTCCGGCCATGACCGCCGGCCTGGCCCCGGGGGGGCTCACGCGGGCTTGCGCCGAGGTCCGCCCGGCCGGCCCGGACGACGCCGTGGCCGGGGTCGTGCCGCGCTTCGTGGCCTGCCCCGGCGACGTCACCGAGGCGGCCGCGGTGCTGCAGGCGGCCGCGGCCGAGGGCCTGACGGCGGTGCCGCGCGGAGCCGGGACCAGGCTCGCCTGGGGCAGCCCGCCGGCCCGCTGCGACCTCGTGATCGACACCCGGGGGCTGAACCGGGTGCTCGAGCACGCCGCGGGCGACCTGGTGGTCCGGGTCCAGGCCGGGGTCGGGATGGACCAGCTCGCCGAGGTGCTGGCTGCGGCGGGCCAGCGGCTGGCGCTGGATCCCCCGGCCGGGAACGGCACCGGGGACACCATCGGCGGGGTCCTGGCCACCGGGGTCGCCGGCCCGCTGCGGTTGCGTTACGGCACGCCGCGTGACCTGGCCATCGGAATCACCGTGGTGCGGGCGGACGGGACCGTGGCCTCCTCCGGCGGCAAGGTCGTGAAGAACGTGGCCGGCTACGACCTCGGCAAGCTGTTCGCGGGCTCGTACGGGACGCTGGGGCTGATCGTGGAGGCGGCGTTCCGGCTGCACCCGCTGCCCGGCGCGACCTCGTTCGTCACCCTGGACGCCGCGGACGCGGCCTCCGCGTACGCCGCGGTGGCGGCCGCGGCGTCCTCGCCGCTGGCGCCGTCCGCGGCGGAGATCGACCGGCCGGCCCGCCGGGCGCCCACCCGCGTCGGCATCCTGCTGGAGGGTGACCCCGACGGGGTGGCCGAGCGGTCCGCGCGCCTGACCGAGCTGCTCGGCGGCGCCGCCTCGGTGTGGCCGGCGCCGCCGGACTGGTGGGGACGGGGCGCGGCCGCGGCCCCCGGCGGCACGGTGATCAGGATCGCGTTCTGGGCCGCGGCGCTGGCCGAGGTCCTCGGCGCGATCGACGCCGCGGCGTCCGCCGCCGGGCTCGACCCCGTGGTCAGCGGGTCCGCGGCGGCCGGAGTGATCTACGCCGCGGTGGACGAGAACGCGGCCACCGCCGCGCTGGAGCAGTTCGTGACCGGGCTGCGGGCCGCGCTCGGCGGCACGCCTGCCTCCCCCGTCCCCGCCGCCACCCTCTCCCCCGCCGGCGGCCCGCCATCCCGGGCCAGCGCCGTGGTGCTGCACGCCCCAGCCGAGGTCCGCGCCGCGGTCGACCTGTGGGGCCCGGTGCCCGCGCTGGGCCTGATGCGGGCGGTCAAGGACCAGTTCGACCCCGAGCACCGGATGGCGCCGGGCCGCTTCGCCGGAGGGATCTGATGGCGGTATCGCAGGGACCGGACGGTCGCCGAACGCCGGCGGACCCCACGGGCGAGCTGCGCGCGCTGGCCGGGGACTGCGTGCACTGCGGGTTCTGCCTCCCGTCCTGCCCGACGTATCAGCTGTGGGGCGAGGAGATGGACTCGCCCCGGGGCCGGATCCACCTGATCACCCAGGTCCTCGACGGCGCCCCGGGCACTGCGGCCACGGCCGTGCACCTGGACCGCTGCCTGGGCTGCATGGCCTGCGTCACCGCGTGCCCGTCCGGCGTCCGCTACGACCGGCTGATCGAGGCCGCCCGCAGCTGGCCCGAGGATCATCCGGCCGCGGCGCCGCTGCCGGCCCGGTCACGGCGGGACCGGGCGCTCCGGGCGGCCATCTTCCGGCTGTTCCCCTACCCGGGCCGGCTTCGGGCGGCGATCGCGCCGCTGCGGGCCGCCCAGCGCACCGGCGCCGACGCGCTGATGGACCGTAGCGGGCTGGCGGCCCGGCTGCCGGCCGAGCTGGCCGCGGCGCTGCGGCTGGCCCCGGCTCCCCCGCCGGGCCGCAGCGCGCCCCGGCGCGCGCTGCCCGAGCGCGTGCCGGCGCGCGGCCCGCGCCGGGCCGTCGTCGGCATGCTCACCGGGTGCGTGCAGCGGGTCTTCTTCCCCCAGGTCAACGCGGCGACCGCGCGGGTGCTGGCTGCCGAGGGGTGCGACGTGATCATCCCGGCGAGCCAGGGCTGCTGCGGCGCGCTGTCGCTGCACGGCGGACGGCAGGCGGAGGCCGCGAGGTTCGCCCAGCGGACCATCGGGGAGTTCGAGCGCGCGGCCGTGGACGCGGTCGTGGTCAACGTGGCCGGGTGCGGCTCGGCCATGAAGGAGTACGCCGAACTGCTGGCCGGCGACCCGGGATGGACCGAGCGGGCCGCGGCGCTGGCCGCGAAGGTCCGCGACCTGTCCGAGTACCTCGCGGAACTCGGCCCGGCCGCCCCCCGGCACCCGCTGGATGTCACCGTGGCCTACCACGACGCCTGCCATCTCGCCCACGCCCAGCGGATCACCGCGCAGCCGCGGGAGCTGCTGGCCGCGATACCCGGGCTGCACCTGGCGGCCATCCCCGACGGCGGCACCTGCTGCGGCTCGGCCGGCATCTACAACCTGGTCCAGCCGGAGCCGGCCCGCGAGCTCGGCGAGCGCAAGGCCGCGGCCGTCGCGGGCACCGGGGCGGACCTGCTGGTGACCGGCAACCCGGGTTGCGCCATGCAGATCACCTCGGCGCTCGCCGCGCGCGGCACGCCGATGCCGGCGGCGCACACCGTCGAGGTCCTCGACGCGTCCCTTCGCGGCCTTCCGGCGAGCGCCCTGCTCGGCTGACCCAGCCGGGCCACCGCCCCGCCGCCCGAATCAGCCGGTCACCCCGCCGCTCGCCCGAACCAGGCGATCATCCGGCCGCTCGCCCGAACCAGGCGATCATCCGGTCCGCTGAGCTGTCACGCACCGGCCACCGCCCGTCCGCTGGGCTACCTCTCGCCCCGCTGACGTCGCCGCCGTCCAGTCTGGCATCTCTTGCGACATCACAACGACGCCGGTTACGTTACGTATGACGTCATAGAAATTTGACTTTGACCATGAGTGATGTCATCATGACGTCATGGAGCTGTCAGACTACGTCGGGAAGCTGCGCGGCGAGCTGGCGTCGATCACCCGCTTCGCGGGCGAGGACGTGGCCCGGGCGGCGGAACTGCTCACCGAGGCGCTGGACTCCTCGGTCCGGCTGATCTTGCTGGACGTGCTGTCGGCCGCGGCCGCGGACATCACGGCGCGACTGGACGACACGGTGGTCGAGGTCCGCCTCGCCGACGGCGAGCCCACGTTCGTCGTCACGACCGCTCCCCCCGAAGGGGAGTACGACGAGCCCGCCGCAGCCGCCGCCGAAGGCGATCCCGGCACGGCGCGGCTGACGCTGCGCCTGCCCGAGTCCCTCAAGGCACGGGTCGAGGCCGCGGCGGCACGTGACGGCGTGTCGGTCAACACCTGGCTGGTCCGCGCGGCCGGCCGCTCGCTCGAGACGCCCGCCCGCGGCCGCCCGGCCACGGGCCGCTGGGGCCCCGGGCAGCGGATCACCGGGTTCGCCCGGAGTTAGAAGCAATCCGAGAATAGGAGCTATGTCATGCCTTCCTGGGAGTTCCCCGCCCACGACCCGGTCGACCTGAGGGTGCGCGTTCCGTCCGGAGACATCACGGTGACCGCGGCCGCCACGCAGACCGCTACGGTGACGCTCGACGGCAACGACCGGATCCTCGCCGTAACGCGCGTGGAGTTCGACGACGGCGCGCTGTCCATCATCGTCCCCGACCAGCCCGGGCTGATCCGCGATGGGTCGGTGGACGCCGTGGTGGAACTGCCCGAAGGCTCGTCGTGCCGGGTCAACACCGCGTCCGCGGACATTCAGTGCACCGGCGACCTTGGCGCCCTCGATGTCCACACAGCCAGCGGCGACGTCAGCGCCGAGCGGGTCAGCGGCCCGGCCCGGGTCGACACGGCCTCCGGGGACGTGTCCGTGGGCCAGGCTGGCGAGGCGAACGTGGAGAGCGCATCGGGCGACGTGCAGATCGGGTGGGCCAGGGGCAACGCCGAGGTCCGCACCGCCAGCGGCGACGTAAAGATCGAGGCGGCCTCCGGCCACCGGACCGACGTCAAGTCCGCGTCCGGCGACATCAGCATCGGGGTGGCGCCGGGCATCGGGGTGTACCTCGACCTGTCCAGCCTGTCCGGCACGGTCAGCAGCGAGCTCGAGCCCGTCGGGGAAACCGGGGAGACCGGGGAGACCGAGATGAGGCTGTCCTGCCGCACCATTAGCGGCGACGTGCGGGTCGGCCGGGCCGCCCCGGCCGCCGCCCGCTGAGGCGGGCCATCCCCGCCGGTCAGGACACGAACGAGAAGGAGATTCCGGTTATGCACCCGAACCTGTTGAGCCAGCTGGCCAGCCAGCGCGCCGGCGAACTGCGCCACCAGCCGGGCCAGGCACGGCCGCACGTCAGCCGGCCAGGCCCGCGCAACTCCGTGCGGCACCGGGCCGGATGGACCCTGGTCGAGATCGGGCTGCGCCTGGCCGGCCCGTCACACGATGGCTGACCTGGCGAAGGGGCTGTGCCATCCCGCGGCGCCCTCGGCGCCCGGGACGGCCAGAGCGGCCCAGACGGCCTTCCGGCAGCCGCCGAGCCTCGTCCAGCCCCACGCGGCGGACAGGGCCTCGACGACCTGCAGCCCGCGGCCGGCCTCGGCCAGCGGGTCCGGCGACACCAGGACCGGGGGCTCGAGGCCGGGATCGGTGACCGCGCACACCATCTGCCCGTGCTGCCGCCACAAGATCAGCTCGACGTGGCCCGTCGTCGCGGTGCTCAGGCCACAGCCGTGCAGCAGCGCGTTGGTGACCAATTCGGACACGATCACCGCGGCGTCCTCGGCCAGCATCGGCAGGCCCCAGCCGCGCAAGGTCTGCCCGGTGAACTCCCGCGCTCCCCGGCATTCCAGGCCCGCGTCCACTTCAGACGAGGCGATCGGGCGGCATACCCAGCGGGCCGCGGGGTGCAGCGCGCCCGGCGGCAGCGGCTCGGGCAGCCCGACGGGCGACAGGTCCTGATCGTAGGGGCGCTCCCGTATCTGGACGGGAGCGCCGTGCTGTCCGTGGGGCATTCGCAGACCTCGGGACTGGTACTGATCGAGGGGACGGGGCTATCCGTACACCGTTACCATGCCACCCGGGATGTGCATTTGCAAATACTGATGCACGTGCATTCAAACGTGTATCCTGCGGGTAGGCGCTCCGCCGCTGGCCGTCCTGGCCAGACCCAGGTCGGCTCTGCGCGGGCCAAGAGTTGCCGATTCCCCCCGCAGAAAGGACGTGACGTGGACCTGGCTCACGACAGCATCAAGGGAACCCGGCTGGACGGGGTGACCTGGCGCAAGAGCCGGCACAGCAACCCAAGCGGGAACTGCGTGGAGATCGCCGAGCTGCCCGACGGAGCGATCGCGATCCGCAATTCCCGGTATCCCGCGGGTCCGGCGCTCGTGTGCGCGCCGGGCGAGTTCGCCGCGTTCCTGGCTGGCGCCAGGGACGGGGAGTTCGACCGCCTGCTCAGCTAACTGTGATAGGACGCTCGGTAAGTTCGGCAGATAACTCGACAAGTCCAACAGATAACCAGCAGTTGGACAGATAACCAGCTTGGGGGAGCCAGCCCGGGGCAAGCCGGCCCGGCCGGATCCACGGCCGGGCCGGCGGGCCGGATCCTGTCCGCCGCTCAGGCCACCCGTCCGCAGCACCGGGCCAGCCAGGCGTCGTCCAGCACGCCCTCGGCGACAATCACCGCCGGCCCGGTCAGCAGGCTCGTCGCCTCGCTCAGGGTGACGACCAGACTCCCGCCCGGAACCTGCACCGCCCAGCTGCGATGCGGGTGCCCCGGCCCGAAGCCATCGCCGCCCGCCTGCCCGGGCCCGACCCCCGCGGCCACCATCGCCTGCGCGGCCACGGCCGCCGCCACCGCCCCGGTCCCGCAGGACAGCGTGACCCCCGATCCCCGCTCGTGCACGCGCATCTCCAGGTCCCGGTCCCCGCGGACGCGCAGCACCTCGACGTTGGCGCCCTCCGGAAAGCGGGCGTGATCGACCACGGGCGGCGCCGACAGGTCGATGTCGCCGACCGGCACGTCCACCACGCAGGCGAGGTGCGGGTTGCCCAGCGAGACCTCCAGGCCCTCGTAGCTCAGGGAACCGATCACCGCCGCGCTCCGGCCGCCGACCACCGGGGCGCCCATGTCCACGGTTATCTCGCCGCTCGCCTCCTCGCGGACCTTCCGCAGCCCCGCCCGCGTGGCCACGGTGAAGTCCGGGCCGGCGGCCAGGCCGTGGCGCAGCAGGTAGCGGGCGAACACCCGGATCCCGTTGCCGCACATCTCGGCGATGCTGCCGTCGGCGTTGCGGTAGTCCATGAACCACTCGGCCGGGCCGCCCGCGGGCGTTCGCACGGCCCGCAGTATCCCGTCCGCGCCCAGCCCGGTGCGCCGGTCGCAGAGCCCCGCCACGAGATCGGGCGACAGCGCCGCGGCGTCATCGGGATCGGGCAGGATCAGGAAGTCGTTTCCGGTCCCGTGGCCTTTGGCGAACCGCATGACCTGATCGTAGCCAGCGCGCGGTCGGCCAGGGCCGCGCCATCCGCAGCCGGCCCGGCCGCCTCCAGCCAGATAACCCTGGGATCGCGCCGGAACCACGACTCCTGCCGGCGCGCGAACCGCTGCGTCGCCCGCACGGTCTGCGCGGCGGCCTGCTCCTGGGACCACTCCCCGGCCAGGAAGCGCAGCACCTGCGCGTAGCCGAGCGCCCGGCTCGCGGTCCGGCCGTCCCGCAGGCCCGCCTCGGCCAGGCCGCGGACCTCGGCCACGAAACCGGCCTGCCACATGGCGGCGACCCGGTCGGCGATGCGCTCGTCCAGCTGCGGCCTGGGCATGCGCACGCCGAGCTGGATGACGTCGTAGACGGACTGGTAGTCGGGCAGCGTCGCGCTGAACGGCCGCCCGGACAGCTCCATCACCTCGAGGGCCCGGACGATCCTGCGCCCGTTCCCGGGCAGGATCGCCGCGGCCGCGGCCGGGTCCACCCGGGCCAGCCTGGTGTGCAGGGCCGCCGCGCCGATCTCGGCCAGCTCGCCTTCCAGCCGGTCCCGCACCGCGGGGTCGGTGCCGGGGAAGTCCAGGTTGTCGAGAACCGCGCGCACGTAGAGTCCGCTGCCGCCGACGACGACCGGAACCCGGCCGCGCGCGCGGATGTCCTCGACGGCTCGGCGGGCCAGCCGCTGGTACTCGGAGACGCTGGCGGTCTGGGTGACGTCCCAGATGTCCAGCAGGTGATGCGGCACGCCTCGGCGCTGGTCCGGCGGGAGCTTCGCGGTGCCGATGTCCATGCCCCGGTACAGCTGCATGGAGTCGGCGTTGACGACCTCGCCGCCGAGCGCCTCGGCCAGCCGCAGCGACAGCCCCGACTTCCCGGCGGCCGTCGGTCCCACGACCGCGATCACCGAACCTCTTTCATCCGTCGATCTCCCGCCCAGAGCGCCCGGGCACTCGAGGGGAGGATGAAGAGGTTCCCTGGCATGGCATCAGTGTGGCAGCGCCGCGGCCGTGCCCGGGCACGGCACGGCGGCCGGGTTAGCCGCGCTCATCCCAGGAGGCGACCAGGTAGCTGACCTCGTACCGGACCACCGCGCAGCGCAGGTGCCCGCGTAGCCGTTCTCCGTCGGCCGCCCCGGCCAGCACCTGCCAGGCCGCCCGGCCCGCGACCATGAGCTCGTCGTCGAGCGGCGGGGCGAGCCGGGCCAGCCGGGCGGGGTCAGCCTCGGCGAGCGCGGCCGCCACCTCGTCGTCGTAGCGGTCAGCGGCCAGGTCGGCGGCCCCTTCGGGGCCCACCGCGCGCCGGGCCGGCCCGTCGCCCATCGCGAGCATGGCCACCCGCGGCGCCTGCCGCGCGACCCGGGCGCCCAGGCGCAGGCATTCCGGTACCGGCGTGGCCCGCGACACCGCCTGCAGCCACAGCCGGCCGCCGGGCCGGGCGGGCCCGGCGGCCGGGCCGTCCCCGGCCCCCAGCCCGGCCCGGCGGAGCAGCCAGGAGCCCACGGTCAGGGACAGCGGCAGGACCGGCTCGCCGGCTCCCACCGCGTAGCTGACGCCGTACTCCCGCAGGCTCCCCGCGGCCGAGCCGTCGTAGACCGCGCTCGCCGCGGCCCCGCCAACCGCCACGATCACGTCGGGTTCCGCGGCGGCCAGCCCGGCGACCGCCGCGTCGCAGGCCGCCAGCACCTCGCTCATGCCGTTGCCGCGCTGGCCGGCCGCGCCCATGGCCTCGGGCACCAGCAGCGGCGGGTGCGGGCAGACGGCGGCCGCGACCAGCACGCTCAGGCGGGACGGCGCCGGGCCGGCATGCCGAGCAGCACCTCGCCGCGCGCGCGGCCGACGGGCCCGGCGTCTGGATCGCGGCCTTCGCGGCGGGCCGCCCAGGCGTCCCCGCCCCGGGTCCGGCGGACGGCCACGGCCTTACCGTCCGCGATCAGGTAGTGCGGCGCGGCGCGGGTGACCACGGTGGTGACCATGTCGCCCGGCCGTGGGAGTGTCCCCGCGGAGCCATCCCGTCGGGACGGCCCCTCGGAGCCCTCCGCGGGGCCACCCCGGGGGGACGACCCCCCGGAACCTCCCGCAGGGCCCGCGGGCGCGAAGTGCACCAGCCGGTTGTCGCGGGCCCGGCCGGACATCCGGTGCGTTACCTCGTCCTTGCGGCCCTCGCCGTCGGCCACCAGCACCTCAACCTCCCGGCCGGTGAACCGCCGGTTCCCGTCCAGCGACGTCTCCTCGACCAGCGCGGCCAGCCTCTCGTACCGCTCCGCCGTCACCTCGGCCGGCACCTGGCCGCTCATCGTCGCCGCGGGGGTGCCCGGCCGGACCGAGTACCGGAAGGTGAACGCGCCGGAGAACCGGGCCCGCCGCACGAGGTCGAGGGTGTCGGCGAAATCGGCCTCGGTCTCGCCCGGGAACCCGACGATGATGTCGGTCGTGATCGCAGCGTCCGGGATGGCCGCGCGGACCTTGTCCAGGATCGCGAGGTACTTGTCCCGGCGGTAGGCGCGGCGCATCGCCCGCAGCACGGCGTCCGAGCCAGACTGCAGCGGCATGTGCAGCTGCGGCATGACGTTGTGCGTCTGCGCCATCGCGTCGATGACGTCGTCGGTGAAATCCTTCGGGTGCGGCGAGGTGAAGCGGACCCGCTCCAGGCCGTCGATCTCTCCGCACGCCCGGAGCAGCTTTCCGAACGCGAGCCGGTCGCCGAAGGCGGCGCCGTAGGAGTTGACGTTCTGGCCGAGCAGCGTGACCTCGACCGCGCCGTCGGCGACCAGCGCGCGGATCTCGGCCAGCACGTCACCGGGGCGGCGGTCCTCCTCCCGGCCGCGCAGGCTCGGCACGATGCAGAACGTGCAGGTGTTGTTGCAGCCGACCGAGATCGCCACCCAGGCGGAGTAGGCGGACTCGCGGCGGGCCGGCAGCACCGAGGGGAAGCGCTCCAGCGACTCCACGATCTCCACCTGCGCCTGCCGCAGCACCCGGGCCCGCTCCAGCAGCACCGGCAGGGAGGCAATGTTGTGCGTGCCGAAGACGACGTCCACCCAGGGAGCCCGGGTGGTGATCAGCTCCCGGTCCTTCTGCGCCAGACAGCCGCCCACGGCGATCTGCAGGCCGGGATGGGAGTTCTTGACCGGGAGCAGCTGCCCCAGGTTGCCGTACAGCCGGTTGTCAGCGTTCTCGCGGACCGCGCAGGTGTTGAAGACGACGACGTCGGCCGTTCCGCCTGCCGCGGCGCGCCGGTACCCGGCCTGCTCGAGCAGGCCCGCCAGGCGCTCGGAGTCGTGCATGTTCATCTGGCACCCGTACGTGCGGATCTCGTAGGTGCCCGGCGAGCGCGCGACCTCCGGCCCCGTGCTGTCCAGCACCGTGCTGTCCGCCACGGGGCTGTCCACCACGGGACTGTCCACCACAGGGTTGTCCAGCACTGTGCTGTCCACCACAGGGCTGTCCGCCACGGGACTGTCCAGCGGGTCTATCAATGATCTTCCCGGCATGGTTACTCTGCCTTCGGCGTAGCTGATGGTGCCGCGGGCCGGTACCGGCTATGCCCATTAACCTAGTCCCGGTCCATTGCCGGGCTTGCGTCGGTCATGATATGCGGCCCACCCCGCCCAGCCGGATTCGGCGGTTCCACCCCGCGGCCGGCCCAGGCCCCCCAGGCCGTCCCGTGCCGTGAACCCCCAGGGAGAGGGACTGTTCCGGGCCATCCGGGCGGCCCCGCGCGGCCGCGGCCGACCGCCATGGCCGGACGAATTCCAGGTTTCGGCTTCTGGCGATCACCTTGTCGGGAATCCCGGGCGGGCGGCCCAGTCCGGTGGTGCAACATATCCCTATGACAAACAGGGCGGGAATAGCGGCAGAGGACGCGGCAGGCAGATCTGAGGATGGTCCAGGAGCGGCAGGGACCGGGGCAGACGCGGTAGCTGCCGTCCCGCGGGTGCCGTTCGGCGAGTGGCCATCCCCCATAGGGGCGGCCGATGTGGCCCGAGGCCGGCTGCGGCTTTCCTTCCCGACCGTGATCGGCGGCGAGGTGTGGTGGCAGGAAGGACGGCCCGAGGAGGCCGGCCGGGTGACCGTTGTCCATCGCTCCGCCGGGGGCAAGCTGACCGACCTGCTGCCCGCACCGTGGAATGCCCGCACGCGCGTGCACGAGTACGGCGGCCTGTCCTATCTGCCGGTCCCCCGCGCGTCCGTGCGGTCAGCCGCAGTCGGCGGGCGGGCGCCGCGCGGCCACGCGATCGTGTTCGCGAACTTTGCCGACCAGCGGCTCTACGTGGCCGGGGCGGAGGCCGACGGCAAAAAGGCGCCGTACCCGATCACCCCGGACACGGCCGCGGCCGATGTCGGCTCCGCCGGGCTGGACCCGGCCGGGCTGCGTTACGCCGACTTCACGCTGTCCCCGGACCGCCGCGAGATCTGGTGCGTCCAGGAGCGGCACTCCGGCGGCAAGGTCACCCGGTCGATCGTGGCGGTGCCGCTGGACAGCTCGGCCGCCGCCGATACGGCGGCGATCCGGCCGCTGGTCACCGGCTCGGACTTCTTCGCGTTCCCCACTCCTTCGCCCGACGGCAAGTTCCTGGCCTGGATCTGCTGGAACCACCCGCACATGCCCTGGGACGGCACCGAGCTCCGGGTCGCTCCGGTCACGAAGGGCGCGCCGGGAGGGACGGATGGGCCGGAAGTAACGGATGGGCCGGAGATCGTCGGCCAGGGCAGGCTGGTCAAAGGCGGCCTGCGCGAGTCGGTACTGGCCCCGGCGTGGCGGGACAACACCAGCCTGTACGTGGTGACGGACTGGACGGGCTGGTGGAACATCTACCAGGTCGGGCTGGTCGGCGAGCCGCCCCAGGCGCTGTACCCGGCCGAGGAGGAGTTCGCCGGGCCGTTGTGGCAGCTCGGCGCGCGGCCGTTCGCCGCGCTCGGCGACGGGCGGCTGGCGGTCACCCACGGCCGCGGCGGCATGCGGCTCGGGGTGCTGGACCCGGACACCTCCGAGCTGACCGACCTGGACCTGCCGGGGCTGACCGAGTTCGGGCCGGCGCTGTCCGCGGACGGCACGGCGATCGCGGCGCTGGCCGGCGGCCCGGCGCGGCCGCTGTCGGTGGTCCTGGTGGACGCGGCCACGTCGCGCGCGACCGTGCTCCGTTCCGAGCTTGATGACCTGCCGGACGAGGCCTACCTCCCGGTCCCGCGCCACGTCGAGCTGGAAGGCCGGTACGGCCGGGTGGTACACGCCCTGGTGTACCCGCCGTCCAGCCCGGACGCGGCCGGCCCCGAGGGCGAGCTCCCGCCGTACGTCGTCTGGGTGCACGGCGGGCCCACCGCCCACGTGGTCGGCCTGTTCGACATCGAGAAGGCGTACTTCACCAGCCGGGGCATCGGGATCATCGACGTGAACTACGGCGGCTCCACCGGTTACGGCCGCCTGTACCGGGAACGGCTGCGCCGCCAGTGGGGGATCGTCGACGTGGAGGACGCCATCGCCGCGGCGCGGTCCCTGGCCAACGCGGGCGAGGCCGACCCGGCCCGGCTGGCGATCCGCGGCGGCTCCGCGGGCGGCTGGACGGCGCTGGCCGCAGTCACCACCGGGACGACCCACGGCGCGGTCTTCAGCGCGGCGACCTCGTACTACGGCGTCTCCGACCTGCGCGGGTTCGCCAGCCACACGCACGACTTCGAGTCGCGCTACCTGGACGGGCTGATCGGGCCGCTGCCAGGGTTCGAGGCCGTTTACGCCGAGCGCGCCCCGGTCGGGCACGTCACGGACGCGACCTGCCCGATCCTCCTGCTGCAGGGGCTCGACGACCCGGTCGTGCCGCCGGCGCAGTCCGAGAGCATCGCCGCCGACCTGGCGGCCCACGGCACACCCCACGCGTACATCGCGTTTGAGGGCGAGTCGCACGGGTTCCGCAGCGCCGAGGCGGTCGCCTCCTCGCTGGAAGCCGAGCTCTCGTTCTACGGGCAGATCCTCGGCTTCACGCCGCTGGGCATCCCGGCGGTCAAGCTGGTGTGACCTGAGTTAGGCGTTAGCGGCGGGCCAGGTTAACCCGCCGGTCCGGCAGGCCGGTGCGCACGGGCTTCGGCGCGTTCCTTGAGAGCCTCGTTGAGGGCCTGAAAGCTGGTCTCAGCCTGGGCCAGGGTCTTGCCGGAGAACCTGACGAGCAGACCCCGGTACGTCTCGCTCTGGACTATCCGCGTTCCGCTGCCGGCGGGGGTCAGCGTGAAGCTGTGCTCCCCGCTGATCAGGCCAGGCAAGCTGGAGGTCCACCGCAGCTCGGTTCCGGGCCGGGCAGCGGTGATCTTGGGCTTGATGGTCATCAGGCGCCCGTTGGCCGGATGCCTGCTCCGGAGCGTGA
The DNA here is from genome assembly GCA_963834695.1 of uncultured Actinomycetota bacterium. Classification (GTDB taxonomy): domain Bacteria; phylum Actinomycetota; class Actinomycetes; order Streptosporangiales; family Streptosporangiaceae; genus JASHPR01. The sequence goes on along the minus strand of CAWIDQ010000056.1, from coordinate 78,007 downwards.
TCCGCTGCCCCACCGCAACGTGGCCGGCTGCCTCCACGAACAGCGGATTCCACTCCTGATAGCGGCTGAGATCGGTCAAGATCGCCCACACCTCCGGCGGAGGCGCGCCGATGTCGATCGTGGCCGACACGGTTGTCATCGAGTCCTCCACCCGGCCGCCCGGACCTGGTTCAGCAGCGTACGCCGCCGGGCGTGTCAGCGACCAAGCCGGTGTGAGCGCGGGCCGCGGGAGTCCTAGCGCGCGAACTCGATGGCGCGGGACTCCCGCACCACGGTGACCCTGATCTGGCCGGGGTAAGTCAGCTCGTCTTCGACCTGCTTCGCCACGTCCCTGGCGATGACCTGCGCCTGGATGTCGTCGATATCGGCCGGCTTGACCATGACCCGGATCTCCCGGCCGGCCTGCATGGCGAAGACCTTCTCGACACCCTCCTGGGCCAGCGCGATCTGCTCCAGGCGCTCCAGCCGCTTGATGTACGCCTCGAGCGACTCCCGGCGCGCGCCGGGGCGGCCGCCGCTGATCGCGTCCGCGGCCTGGGTCAAGACCGCCTCGACCGTGCGCACCTCGACCTCGTTGTGGTGCGCCTCGATCGCGTGCACCACGTCCTCGGGCTCGCCGTACCTGCGGGCGATCTCCGCCCCGATCAGCGCGTGGCTGCCCTGGACCTCGTGGGTCAGCGCCTTGCCGATGTCGTGCAGCACCGTGCAGCGCTTCATCAGCACCGGGTCCATGCCGAGCTCGCTGGCCATCATCCCGGCGATGTGGGCGGATTCGACCAGGTGCTTGAGTACGTTCTGGCCGTACGAGGTGCGGTAGCGGAGCCTGCCGAGCAGGTTGGTGAGCTCCGGGTGCAGGTCGGTGATGGCCAGGTCCACGAGAGCGTCCTCGCCCGCCTTGACGCACAGCTGCTCGATCTCCGCCTTGCTCCGCTCGTAGGCTTCCTCGATGCGCTGCGGGTGGATCCGCCCGTCCAGGACCAGCCGCTCCAGGGTCAGCCTGCCAACCTCGCGTCGTACCGGGTCGAAGCAGGACAGCAGCACTGCCTCCGGCGTGTCGTCGATGATCAGGTTGACGCCGGTGACCGTCTCGAACGCCCGGATGTTGCGGCCCTCCCGGCCGATGATCCGGCCCTTCATCTCGTCGCCGGGCAGGTGCAGCACGGACACCACAGACTCGCTGGTCTGCTCGCTGGCGATCCGCTGGATGGCTAGGGTGACGATCTTGCGCGCACGCGTCTGGCCGTCGGCGCGCGCCTCGTTCTCGATGTCCCTGACGATCAGGGCGGCCTCGCGCTTGGCCTGGTTCTCGATGCTGGCGACCATCTCGGCCTTGGCCTGGTCGGCGGTCATGCCGGCCACCCGCTCCAGCACCTCGCGGCGCTCCTCGTCGAGCCGGTCGAGTTCCTTCTGCCGCGCGTCGAGATCCTGCTTGAGCCGCTCCAGGTCGGCGGACCGCTGGTCGACCCGGCGGGCGTCCTCATCGGTCCGCTGCTCCCGCTCGGCCAGCCGGGTCTCCCGGCGTTCCAGGTCCCCGCGGAGCTGCCTGACCTCGTCCTTGACGGCCCGGATCTCGTCCTCGACCTCGCGGCGGCCCTCCGCGACCTGCTCGGCGGCGGCCTCGGCCTTCTGCATGACGGAGGCCGCATCGGACTCCGCACGCGCGCGCACCTGGTCGGCCTGGCGCACCGCCTCATCCAGTTGCCGCTGCGTCAGCTCGCTGGCCTGGGGGCTAGCCATCTCGGCCGGGTCGGCCTGGGCAGCAATCCGGCCGGGGGACCTGCGGATCACGACGACCAGCACGAACAGGCACGCGACCAGCGCGAACGCCAGCACGATCGCCAAGATGAGCCCGATCCCGTTACTCACGGTTCGCCCCTTCCTGTTCGCGGCCTCCCGTTACCGTGGCCCGGTACCAGGAACCTGCCCTGCAGCGAGGGGTTTATGACGCACCCGCAGCCACTACCGTCCCGAAAGACGGGCCGCGGCCCGCGGGCTCATCCGCGGGAAGACGGACTACGTCCGGACAGCACGTCCGTACGAGCGCTGCCGCCCGGCCGCCTGGCATCGTCATGTCCGGCACCGCGACCCGGCCCGCTGCCGGTCACGCTGCCGTCTCAATGCCAGGACCGGTCGTGGACCGATCGGCTCAGCCCGGCCTAACCCTCCTTCCTGTCAGCGCCGGAACCCGCCGGGCGCCCGCCCGGCCCATGCTCCGGTCCGGACTGGGGCCAGCCGCCAACCGGCTTGCCATGCCGAACGCTCACAGCTACCAGGCAAAACAGGCTCAGCGCACTGCTCCTGCGCCGCCCGGTGCTCGTCACCAGTCATGTTCATTCGGTCGATCCGCCCTACGCGGAGTAAAACCCTCGCTGCCGTGAGGCTAAGCGCAGATAACGATTTGGGCAAGCATGCGGCGGGTGATCCCACCCAACAGTCGCCCAGATCAGGGCTCCGGCGGCGGGCCGATCAGGGTGGCCGCCACGGGGCGATCAAGGTTCCAGGGACGGTCCGTCGGGCGCTTCCTCGAGCGGCTCATCGGGCGCGTCGCTCAGGTCCAGCCCAGCCCCGGCCAGGTCAGTGCCCTCCTGCTCCAGCGCCTCGCGGACCAGCCGGTACGCGAGGGCCTGCGAGTATCCCTTCCTGGCCAGCACGCCGATCAGCCGCCGCACGCGCGTGGCCGCGGGCTGGCCCCGGGTGGCCGCCAGCCGGGACGCCACCAGGCTCCGGGCCGTGGCGACCTCCTGCTCTGGATCGAGGCGGGCGACCGCGGCCTGGATGTCCCCGGACGCCACGCCCCGGTCGCGCAGCTCGGCTGCGAGCGCCCGGCCGGACAAGCCCCGGCCGTGGTGGCGGGACTCAACCCAGGCGCTCGCGAACGTGGCGTCGTCGATCAGCTTCACCTCGGCGAACCGGCCGAGCACCGCCTCGGTGGTCTCCTCCGGGACCCCGCGCTGCCGCAGCGCGGTGGCGAGCTGCGCCCGGGTCCTCGGCGCGACCGTCAGCATGCGCAGGCAGATCAGCCGCGCGATTGCTTCGGGGTCCGCCTCATCCGCGTCGTCGGCGGGTCCGGCGGAACCGTCTCCGCCAGACCCGCCACGGACGCCGGCGGCCCTGGCCGACGCCCGCCTAGTCGCCACCGCCCGGAACCACCTTGAGCCCGCTGGCCGGGTTTACCCCGGGACCGGGACCGGGACCGGGACCGGGACCGGGACCGGGACCGGGCGCGGCCGCGTCGAGGCGCGCGCCGATCCCGAGCTTTTCCTTGATCTTCTTCTCGATCTCGTTGGCGAGGTCCGGGTTGTCACGCAGGAAGTTCCTGGCGTTCTCCTTGCCCTGGCCGAGCTGGTCGCCCTCGTAGGTGTACCAGGCGCCGGACTTGCGCACGATCGCCTGCTCCACGCCGAGGTCGATCAGGCTGCCTTCCCGGCTGATGCCCACGCCGTACAGGATGTCGAACTCCGCGGTCTTGAACGGCGGACTCACCTTGTTCTTGACCACCTTTACCCGGGTCCGGTTCCCGACCGCGTCGGTGCCGTCCTTGAGGGTTTCGATGCGCCGGACATCGAGGCGGATAGTGGCGTAGAACTTCAGCGCCTTGCCGCCCGTGGTCGTTTCAGGCGAGCCGAACATCACGCCTATCTTTTCCCGCAATTGGTTGGTGAATATTGCGGTGGTCTTGGTCTGGTTCAGCGCGCCCGCGACCTTGCGCAGCGCCTGGGACATGAGGCGGGCCTGGAGGCCGACGTGGCTGTCCCCCATCTCGCCCTCGATCTCGGCCCGGGGCACGAGCGCGGCCACCGAGTCGATCACGATGACGTCGACGGCCCCGGAGCGGATGAGCATGTCGGCGATCTCCAGTGCCTGCTCGCCGGTGTCCGGCTGGGAGACCAGCAGCGCGTCGGTGTCGACGCCTAGGTTCTTGGCGTACTCGGGGTCAAGCGCATGCTCGGCGTCGATAAACGCCGCAATACCGCCAGCTTTCTGCGCATTTGCTATTGCATGCAAAGCAAGTGACGTTTTCCCGCTGGCTTCAGGCCCGTATATCTCGACAATCCGGCCGCGGGGCAAGCCGCCAATTCCGAGCGCCACGTCGAGCGCGATGGACCCGGTCGGGATCACCTCCACCGGGGGGCGGGTGTCGTCGCCGAGTCGCATGATCGCGCCCCGGCCGAACTGCCGCTCGATCTGGGCGAGTGCGGTCTCCAGGGACTTCTCCCGGTCGCCGCCCTTGATGCCCGCCCTGTCGTTCGGTGCCATATGAACTCCCGTGGGGGTCAGGGTCTCCGCTCGGCGCGCTGCCGGGCGGTGCTTGGTGGATCGGTACTGCCAGGCCCTGCTCCGCGGGCCTTCCTCGCTCTCAGCGCCGACGTTACGCGCCGCCGCCGACATTTTCCGGGAGGCCGGGGGCCGTGTTGCCCTGGCGAGTCGCTCTGGCGATCGGCTCGGCAAAGCGGCGCAGAACGGTCTGCACTTCCTACCTTAGACGAACAGCTGTTCGATCATGAGTCCAACACGCCGACATTATCGAAATCGGGTCACCGCGACGTCAAGCGGGTTCCCGCCAGCACGCCCGGATCCGGCCGGCCAGGGCCGCGACGTCCACCGGGTCCGTGGTGTCCACGGTGATCACGTCGCCGATGCCCACCGGGCGGTCGAACTCGGCCAGGAAGGCCGGGGACAGGGTGGTCACCACGTGCACCGGGTGGCTGGCCGCGGCGCGCTCGGCGTAACGCCGGGCGGCCAGCTCGGGCGCGCAGACGCAGTTTACCTCGACCGGGCGCGCGCAGAGCGCCGAGATCCTGCCCCGCTCGTAGGCGCTGTACGGCCGGAAGTTCGCCTCGAGCACAACCGCGGGAGCATCGGCGGCCAGGGCCCAGAGCAGTTCCATGGCCGCTCCCCCGAGCCGCCTCGACCAGGCCACGTCGGGCTCGGGCGCCCCGAGGCCGTCGTGCAGCGTCTCCTTGATCCGGTCCTTGCGCAGCAGGGCGAGCCCGAGCTCGGCCGCCAGCGGCACGGCCAGGCTCGTCTTGCCCGAGCCGGGGGCGCCGGAGACCAGCACCACGCGGCGGCCGGGCGGGCTCACCGGGTCAGCGCAGCCGCTCGGGGACGTCGAAGGCCTCGGCCACCGCGCGCCAGACGGTCTTGGCGTCCTCGCCGTCGGCCAGGGCCTGGTTCACGGTGCGGTCGCCGAGTTCGGCCAGCACCTGGTCTTTGGCCACGCTCTGCGCGTACGTCTCCCCGAACTGCGCGTTCATCCGTTCCCAGAACTCAGTAAGGCGCACGGCGGCCAGGTTACCGGGCCGCGCTGGGCACCGCGCCGTCCGTTATGGGCCCCGGACGGCTAGACGAACGCGCCGGTGCCGGTGATGGCGCGCCCGACGATCAGCGTGTTCATCTCCCGGGTGCCCTCGTAGGAGTAGATCGCCTCGGCGTCGGCCACGAACCGGCCCACGTGGTACTCGAGCAGGATCCCGTTGCCGCCGAGCAGTTCCCGGGCCAGGCCGACGGTCTCCCGCATGCGTACCGTGCAGAACATCTTGGCCAGCGCCGAGTGCTGGTCGTCGGCGAGCCCGGCCTCCTGGAGCTGCGAGAGCCGGACGCACAGGCAGGCCGACGAGGTCACGTTGGCCAGCATCCGGACCAGCTGGTCCTGGACGAGCTGGAAGCCGGCGATCGCGCGGCCGAACTGCTGCCGCTGCTTGGCGTAGGCCAGGGCGTGCTCGTAGGCGCCGCGGGCGCAGCCCACCGCCATCCAGGCCACCCCGGCGCGGGTCAGCCGCAGCACCGCCGCGGTGTCGCGGAACGAGTTCGCGTTCTGCAGCCGGCTGGCCTCGGGCACGCGCGCGTCCTCCATGGTGATGTACGCGTTCTGCACCACCCGGAGCGCGATCTTGTCGCGCATCTTGGTGGTCGAGAACCCGGGCGTGGGCTGCTCCACCACGAACCCCTTGACCTGGTTGTCCTCGACATCGCGCGCCCAGATGACCACGTAGTCGGCGAACGTCGCGTTCCCGATCCATTTCTTCTGCCCGTTGAGGACCCACTCGTTGCCGTCGCGGCGCGCGGTCGTGGTCAGGCCGCGGGCTGCGCCCGAGCCCACCTCGGGCTCGGTGAGCCCGAACGCGCCGATCTTCTCCAGCCGGGCCATCGCCGGCAGCCAGCGCTGCTTCTGCTCGTCCGAGCCGCACAGGTAGATCGATCCCATGGCCAGGCCGCTGTGCACGCCGAAGAACGTGGCGATGGACGAGTCGGTCCGGGCCAGTTCCATGGCCACCATGCCGTCGAGCAGGTTGCCGCCGCCGGCGCAGCCGTACCCGTCGTAGGCCAGGCCGACGATCCCGAGCTGGGCGATGGCGGGGATGAGCTCGCGCGGGAACTCCTCGCGGGTCCAGTACCGGTTGATGACCGGCTCGACCTCCTTCTCCATGAACTCCCTGACCTGCTGCAGCTTCTGCCGTCCGGCCGGGTCGAGCAGCAGCTCGAGTGAGTAGAAGTCGCTGTCGGGCGCGCTGGTCATGAGTCCCTCCTGGGCGCGGGCGGATGGTCAGGGATGGCGGCCGGGTCGGCCGCGGTCAGGAAGGCGTCCACCACCGGCGCGAGCTCAGCAGCCTCGGTGACCAGGCTCAGGTGCCCGCCGTGGTAGACGTGCAGCCGTGAGTTCGGGATGAGCCGCCGCAGCAGCCTGGCGTTGGCCAGCGGGATCAGCGGGTCGTCGTCTCCGGCCAGGATCAGCGTGGGCTGGCGCAGCAGCGGCAGGAACGGGAGGCTGGTCCAGCCCGCCCCGGCGGCGAGCTGGTACAGGTAGCCGCGACCCGACCCGACCCGGCTCTGCGCGTGCATCATCGTCGTGACCCACGCCGGGTCGTTGCGGGCGGTCCCGCCGTACAGGGTCGGCGCGACCCGCTGCAGGTGCCCCGGATCCAGGTAACGCCGCGGGGTGATCATCTGGACCAACACCGCGGGCCGGGCCGGCACCATGATCGCGCCGGTCGCGGTGCTGACCAGGACCAGCCGCCGGCACCGGCGGCGCGCCGTGACCGCGAAGTGCTGCGCCACGCCGCCGCCCCAGGAGATCCCGAGCACGTCGACGGCCTCGTCGTAGCCGAGCGTGATCAGCATCTGCGCGGTCAGGCGGCACAGGCCGGTGAACCGGTAGGGCCGGGCGGGCAGCGGCGAGCCGCCGACGCCGGGGACGTCGAAGCGGATGACCTCGAGCGCGGGGTCGAGCGCGTCCACGAACGGCTGGAGCAGCTCGAGGCTGGCCCCGATGCCGTTGAACAGCAGCAGCGGGACCCGGGTGCCGTCGCCGTGGCGGACTGCGACCCGGAGCTGGCGTCCGGCCACGACGATGCTGCGTACTTCCGTCAGGTTGGCTGGCTTGTTTCTCCTGATCAGCATGGGACGGCTAGCGGTCGAGCACGTAGCTGCCGGGCGCGGGCGCGATCGGCTCCAGGCCCGGGCCGCCGCCGAGGTGGCCGGAGCGGTCGACCAGCCCGCCGCTGCGCTCGGCCAGCCATTCCGAGTAGTCGGGCCACCAGCTGCCCTTCACGGTCTCGGCCGCACGGAGCCAGTCCCCGGGGTCGGGCAGGTCGTCCGGGCCGGTCTGGAACGTGGCCTTCGGGTTCGTGGGCGGGTTGACCATCGACGCGATGTGCCCGCTGGTGGACAGCACGAACCGGGGCCTGCCGCCGAGCAGCCGGGCGCTGCGGTAGCAGGACTGCCAGGGGCACAGGTGATCGGCGATCCCGGCGACCACGTAGGAGTCGGCGTCGACCTTGGACAGGTCGACCGGCGAGCCGAGCATGGTGGCCTGGCCGGGCTTGGTCAGCGCGTTGGCCAGGCCGATCTCGATGAAGTCCCGGTGCACCGCGGCGGGCAGCCGGGTGGTGTCGGCGTTCCAGTACAGGATGTCGAACGCCGGCGGCGTCTTCCCCTCCAGGTAGTTGTTCACCCAGTAGTTCCAGATCAGGTCGTTGGGCCGCAGCCAGGCGAAGACCTCGGCCAGCGCGCGGCCGTCCAGGTAGCCGCGGCTGGCCGAGGCCGCGATGGCCAGTGCCGCGGTGCGCCTGCTCGATCATCGCGGCGGCGGTGCCCGCCTGGGCCTGGTCCAGCACGGTCACGCCCAGGCACAAGCTGGCCAGCTCGTCGAGCTTGCCGGTGGCGGCCAGGTGCGCGGCCACCATCGCCGAGGCGACGCCGCCGGAGCACAGCGCGCACAGGCTGGCCTTGGGCACGCCGGCAGATCGAGCGGAGCGAGGCCAGCGCATCGACGATGGCCGCGCCGTAGCTGTCCAGGTTCCAGTCCCGGTGCCGGGCGTCGGGGTTCCGCCAGGAGATGACGAAGACCTGGTGGCCCTGGCCCAGCAGGTACTCGACCATGCTCCGGCCCGGGGCCAGGTCGGTGATGTAGAACTTGTTGATCATCGGCGGGACGATGAGCAGCGGGAACCGGTGGACCTGCGGCGTTTCCGGCTCGTACTGGATCAGCTCGCAGATCTCCGAACGGGACACGACCGCTCCGGGCGTGACCGCGAGGTCCCGGCCCACCTCGAACGCGTCCGGCGTCGATCATGGCGGGGACCCGCGGCGGGGCGGCCATGTCCCGGACAGAACGCGCGCAGCCCGCGCACCGTGCTGAGCCCGCCGGTGTCGATGGCCGCCTTCCAGGCCGCGCGGGCTGATCAGCGGGTTGTTGCTCGGCGCGGCCTCGTCGATGAGGTTGTTCAGCACGAACCGCATCCGCTCGTTGTCGCGCCAGTCCAGCTGCGCGTCGGCGAGCAGCGACTCGGCGGTGCCGGCGCCGGCGAGGTAGGCCTGCATGACCCGGAGCAGCACCGGGTTGCCTGCCAGGCCGGGTCGGCGAAGCGGCGGTCCCGCCGGCCCGGGGCGATGGCGAGCGGCCGGCCGCGATGCGGGCGAGCTGGCCGGCCAGGGACGCGCTGGCGCGGGCCACGGTCCCTGGGCGGCGCGCCAGGCTCATGCCGAGGCGCAGCGTCGATCCGCTGGGCAGGAACCTGCGCAGCACGCCCAGGGCCGCGTCGGTCAGCAGCAGGTCCAGCGGGCTGGCGGCGGCCTCCGCGGCGGCGGCCAGGCCAGGGTCGGGTTCGCGGGCAGCGGTCGGCGCGGTCACCGCGACTCCTGGGGGGACGTGCTCCCGCCCGGCGCTTCGCGGCCGGACTGCTCCGCGCCGGGAGGCTCCGCGCCGGGCGGGCGCACCTCGCGGCGGAGGATCTTTCCGGTCGGCCCCTTGGGCAGCTCGGCCTCCAGCCAGACGCGCCGCGGGTACTTGTAGGCGGCGACCCGTTCCTTCACGTAGGCCTGCAGCTCGTCCGGCGTGGCGCCGGCGCCCGGCTTGAGCGCGACGGCGGCGCCGACCTCCTCGCCGAGGTATCGTGCGGGATCCCGATCACGGCCGCCTCGGCGACCGCGGGATGCTCGTAGAGGACTTCCTCGATCTCGCGCGGGTAGACGTTGTAGCCGCCGCGGATGATCATCTCCTTCTTGCGGTCGACGATGAAGAAGTAGCCATCGTCGTCGACCTTTCCGAGGTCGCCGGTGGGGAACCAGCCGTCCGGGATCGCCTCGGCGGTGGCCTCGGGCTGCTTCCAGTAGCCCTTCATGACGTTGTGGCCGCGGATCGGGATCTCGCCGATCTCGCCGGGCGGGACGCGGCGCCGTTGTCGTCGACCACGCGCATCTCGACGCCGTCGACCGGCGTGCCGATCGAGCCCGGGCTTGCGCTGGCGGTCCGGGTGGTTGAACGAGGCGACCGGCGAGGTCTCGGACAGGCCGTAGCCCTCGAGAATCTATGCAGCCGAAGGTCTTCTCGAAGTCGTGCAGGACCTCCACCGGCATCGCCGCGCCGCCGGAGACGCACACCCGCAGCGACGAGATGTCCGCGTCCGCGGCGGCCGGGCTGGTGCAGCATCGCCGGCGTACATCGTCGGCACGCCCTCGAAGATCGTGACCCGGTCGCGGGCGATGATGTCCAGCGCCTTGCCCGCGTCGAACCGCGGCAGCAGGGTCAGCGTGGCCCCGCCGACGACCGTCGAGTTCAGGCCGCAGGTCAGGCCGAACACGTGGAACAGCGGCAGGCAGCCCATGACCACGTCGTCCGGGCTGCGCGTCGCAGCAGCGTCTCGGCGGTGAGCTCGGCGTTCCGGGCCAGGTTGGCGTGGGTCAGCTCGCGCGCCCTTCGGCTGGCCGGTCGTGCCCGAGGTGTAGAGGATGACCGCGTCGTCGTGGTCGGCCCGGTCGGCCCTGGTGTGCAGCGCGAACAGGCCGGCCAGCAGCGAGCTCACGTCGGGCTCGTCGACCAGACCATCCTGGGCGCCGGCGGCCGCGGCCCCCTTGGCCGCCTCGCCCGCCGCCGCGTACCAGGCGAAGATGACCTTCGCGCCGGAGTTGCCCAGGTAGTACTCGACCTCGCGGCTCTTCAGCAGCGGGTTCATCGGCACCACGACCGCGCCGGCCGCGAGGGTGCCGTAGAACGCGATGGGGAAGGCGGGGATGTTGGGCAGCATCACGCCGACCCGGTCGCCGGGGCGACCCCGAGCGACGACAGCAGCGAGGTGACCCGTCCGGCGGACTCCCGCAGATCGGAGTAGCTGAGCACCAGGTCGTCCATGCGGATCGCCGGGTGGCCGGGACGCTCGGCCGCCGCCCGGTCGAGGACCGAGATGAGATTGGCCACGATGCCTCCCCACGTTGACAGGAGCTATCGCCGTATGAGCATCATGCTCCGATCCGGGCGCGCCGGACAGACCCAGGTCACCAGGCCGGACAACCCAGGACTGTCCTGGCAGCCCGCCGCGCAAGGTGCGGATCGGGAAGATCACCTCTAATCCGTTGCAAAGACCTATTGCCGGACCGGTTACACCGGTAGCACCATTGTGGCAAATGTCATAGCGCACTCGTTTGCACGCCGTGGCCAGGGGGGAGGGCGCCACGGTGCGCAAGAAGCCCTGAGAGGATGCGATGGCCCAGTCCACTCCCCCCGCCCCCCGCCCGCGTCCCCCCCAAGCCGCCGACCGGCGCGTGGATCGCTGTCGCGATCCTGCTGCTCATCGCGATCTGCGGGGCGCTATTCGTGCCGATCTACGCGCGAGCCACGCCGATGCTCGGCGACTTCCCCTTCTTCTACTGGTACCTGCTGATCTGGGTGCCCGTGGTCGCGGTGCTGTGCATGATCTGCTACCTGCTGCTGCGGCCCAAGCGCGGCACCGGCGGGGAGGGGGCCAAGTGAGCCACGTCGACACGGTCTCGTTCATCATCGTCCTGGTCTGCTTCCTGCTCGTCACGGGGATCGGCTTTGCCGCCGCCCGGTGGCGCCCGGCGCAGGACCGGATGCACCTCAACGAGTGGGGCCTGGGCGGGCGCGGGTTCGGCACGTTCATCAGCTGGTTCCTGCTCGGCGGCGACGTGTACACCGCGTACACGTTCATCGCCGTGCCTGCGCTGGTGTATGCGGTCGGTGCCGCCGGGTTCTACGCGCTGGCCTACTCGATGATGGTCTTCCCGATCGTGTTCATCTTCGCCTCGCGGATGTGGTCGATCTGCCGCGCGCACAACTACATCACGCCGGCCGACTTCGTCAGGGGCCGGTACGGCTCGCGCGGGCTGAGCCTCGCGGTGGCGTGCACCGGGATCCTGGCCACCATGCCCTACATCGCGCTGCAGCTGATCGGCATCGAGGCGGTACTGATCGTGCTCGGTATCACCAGCACGACCGTGGCGCTGATCATCGCGTTCGCCGTCCTGGCGGGCTACACCTACCTGGCCGGGTTGCGCGCACCGGCCCTGATCGCGTTCGTCAAGGACACGCTGGTCTACGTGACGGTCATCGTCGCGATCATCTACATCCCGATGAGGCTGGGCGGCTGGGGGCACATCTTCGGCTCCGCGGCGACGCACCTGAAGGCGATCGACCTGGCGACCGGCAAGCCGCACGGCGGCCTGATCGTGGAGCCGGCCGGTTACTGGGCCTTCACCACCCTGGCGCTGGGCTCCGCGCTGGCCCTGTTCATGTACCCGCACATCATCACGGGGGTGCTCGCTACCAAGCGACGCGACGTGATCAGGCGCAACCTGGCCGCCCTGCCCGCCTACACGGTGGTGCTCGGCCTGATCGCGCTGTTCGGATACATGGCGCTGGCTACGCCCGCAGTGAACGCGGCCATCAAGGCGCACGGCGGCAACACCCAGCTGTCGGTGCCGCTGCTGTTCCAGAACATGTTCCCGAGCTGGTTCGCGGGGATCGGCTTCTCGGCGGTCATCATCGGCGCGCTGGTGCCCGCGGCCATCATGTCGATCGCCGCGGCCAACCTGTTCAGCCGCAACATCTACACCGAGTTCTTCAGGCCCGATGCCAGCCCGCGCGAGCAGACGCGGGCGGCTCAGTGGGCGTCGCTGGTCATGAAGCTCGGCGCGCTGCTCTTCGCGATCGAGCTGAGCAAGACGTTCTCGATCAACCTGCAGCTGCTCGGCGGGGTCTGGATCATCCAGACCTTCGTCACGATCGTGGCGGGCCTGTACACGCGCTGGTTCCACCGCTGGGCGCTGCTCATCGGCTGGGCCGCGGGCATGGCGTACGGCACCATCGAGGCGTGGCGGACGCCAGGGGACGGCCAGGCGCACTTCGGCTCCTCCACGGCCCCGATCCTGGGGCACATCATGTACATCGGGTTCGCGGCGTTCATCATCAACGCGGTCGTCGCGGTCGTGCTCACGCTGATCTTCAACGCGACCCACCTCCCGGCCGGGACCGACGAGACCCGGCCGGCCAGTACACCGCCGACCCGGAGGAAGAGCCGGTCACGGTTCCGGTCGGCGCCGGGGTCGAATCGTCCTGACCGGTAGCGCGCGCGTCGCGCGGTCGTGAACGGTCCGGCGGGCGGGCACTGACCCGCCCGCCGGCCCCTTCATCGGGCCCAAGCTGTCGGCAGGGCAGGGCAGGATGGTTACATGCCCGCGCCGTCTGTCGATGAGCCCGGTGCTCGACGGCTTCAGCGAGGCCACCAGGGCCTGGTTCCGCGCCGCCTTCGCCGAGCCGACGCCGGCGCAGGCGCAGGCCTGGACGGCCATCGGCCGGGGCGAGAACACGCTGGTGATCGCGCCGACCGGGTCGGGCAAGACGCTGGCCGCGTTCCTGTGGGCCATCGACAAGCTGGCCACCGAGCCGGCCCCGGCCGATCCGCGGCAGCGCTGCCGGGTGCTCTACATCTCGCCGCTCAAGGCGCTCGCGGTGGATATCGAGCGCAACCTGCGCTCGCCGCTGACCGGCGTCGGCCACGCCGCGCACCGCCTGGGCCTGGCCGCACCGGACATCCGGGTCGGCGTGCGCACCGGCGACACCGCGGCGGACGAGCGCCGCAAGCTGTCCGCGACAGCCGCCGGACATCCTGATCACCACGCCGGAGTCGCTGTTCCTGCTGCTCACCTCGCAGGCCCGCGAGGCGCTCCGCAACGTCGAGACCGTCATCGTGGACGAGGTGCACGCGCTGGCCGGCGGCAAGCGCGGCGCTCACCTGGCCCTGTCCCTCGAGCGCCTGGATGCGCTGCGCACTGGTGCTGTCGATGTCAGCGGCCCTCCGCCCGGCGCTCCGGCGCAGCCGGGCCAGCCGCGACGGCCGGCCGAAGGTCGGCCCGAGCGGACGACCGAAGGTCGGCCCGAGCGGACGGCACGCGGGGGGGTCTGGGGGGGTCGTCCCCCCGAGGCAAGCCAGCCCAGCGGATCGGGCTGTCGGCGACCGTGCGGCCGCCCGGCGAGGTGGCCGCGTTCCTCGGCGGCAGCCGCCCGGTCACGATCGTGCAGCCGCCCAGCGACAAGCGGATCGAGCTGCAGATCGTGGTTCCGGTCGAGGACATGGCCGACCTGGAGACCGCCGAGGGCCGGCCGGCCGGGCCGCGGCGCGGCCAGGCCAGCCGCCGGACGACCCGGCGCGGCAGCCGCTCGATCTGGCCGCACGTCGAGGAGCGGGTGCTCGACCTGATCGAGGCGCACCGGTCCACGATCGTGTTCGCGAACTCCCGCCGCCTGGCCGAGCGGCTCTGCGCCCGGCTCAACGAGCTCGCCGCCGAGCGGGCGGAGGAACGTAACGGGCCGCCGCCGGGCCGTGCGCCCGCCCGTATCCCGGCGGAGATCATGGCGGAGTCAGGCGCGGCGACCGGGGCCCCGGCCGAGGTCGCCCGCGCGCACCACGGCTCGGTGTCCCGGCAGGAGCGCAACCAGATCGAGGAGGCGCTGAAGGCGGGCCGGCTCCCGGCCGTGGTGGCCACCTCCAGCCTGGAGCTCGGCATCGACATGGGCGCGGTCGACCTGGTCGTCCAGGTCGAGTCGCCGCCGTCGGTGGCCAGCGGCCTGCAGCGGACCGGGCGGGCGGGCCACCACGTCGGCGACGTCTCCCGCGGCGTGATCTTCCCGAAGTACCAGGGCGACCTGGTGCAGGCGACGGTCGTGGCCCAGCGGATGCGCGACGGCGCAGATCGAGGAACTGCGCATGCCGCGGAATCCCGCTCGACGTGCTGGCCCAGCAGATCGTCGCGATGACCGCGATGGACGACTGGGACATCGGCGAGCTGGAGCAGACGGTCCGGCGCGCCGCGCCGTTCGCCAGCCTCACCCGCCCCGTGCTGGAGGCGGTGCTCGACATGCTGGCCGGGCGCTACCCGAGCGAGGAGTTCGCCGGGCTGCGGCCCCGGCTGGTCTGGGACCGCACCACCGGCATGCTGCACGGCCGGCCGGGCGGCCAGCGGCTGGCGGTCACCAACGGCGGCACGATCCCCGACCGCGGCCTGTTCGGCGTGTTCCTGGCCGGCGGCCAGCGGGACGCCAGCGGCCGGCACTCCCGCCGGGTCGGCGAGCTGGACGAGGAGATGGTCTACGAGTCGCGGGTCGGCGACGTCTTCGTGCTCGGCGCGAGCTCCTGGCGGATCGAGGACATCACCGCCGACCAGGTGCTGGTCTCGCCCGCGCCGGGCCAGCCGGGCAGGCTCCCGTTCTGGCACGGCGACGCGCCGGGCCGGCCGGCCGAGCTGGGCGCGGCCATCGGCCAGTACTGCCGCGAGCTCGGCGCGGTCAGCGCGCCGGAGGCGACGGAGCGGCTGCGCCGCGACGGCCTGGACGAGCTGGCCGCCGCCAACCTGGTCGGCTACCTGGCCGCGCAGCGCGAGGCGACCGGCTACCTGCCCGACGACCGGACCCTGGTCATGGAGCGGTTCCGGGACGAGCTCGGCGACTGGCGGCTGGTGCTGCACAGCCCGTACGGCGCGCGGGTGCACGCGCCGTGGGCGCTGGCGATCGCGGCCCGGCTGCGCGACCGCTACCCGGGCATGGACGTGCAGGCGCTGCACACCGACGACGGCATCGTGATCCGGGTCCCCGACGCCGACGACCCGCCGCCGGCCGGGATCGCCGTGCTCGACCCGGACGAGGTGGAGCAGCTGGTCACCGCCGAGCTGGGCGCGTCCGCCTTGTTCGCGTCGCGGTTCCGGGAATGCGCGGCCCGCGCGCTGCTGCTGCCCCGGCGGCAGCCGGGGCGCCGGACCCCGCTGTGGCAGCAGCGCCAGCGCTCGGCCCAGCTGCTGGCGGTGGCCAGCCAGTACCCGACGTTCCCGATCGTGCTGGAGACGGTCCGCGAGTGCCTGCAGGACGTCTTCGACGTGCCCGGCCTGACCAGCCTGATGCGCGACCTTGCCGCGCGCCGGGTCCGGCTGGTGGAGGTGGAGACCAAGGCGCCGTCTCCGTTCGGCCGCTCGCTGCTCTTCCGCTACGTGGGCGCCTTCATGTACGAGGGCGACGCGCCGCTGGCCGAGCGCCGCGCGCAGGCCCTGGCGCTCGACTCCTCGCTGCTCGCCGAGCTGCTCGGCCAGGCGGACGCGCGGGAGCTGCTCGACCCGGTGATCGTCGGGGAGTGCGGAACGGGACCTCCAGCGGCTCTCGCCGTCCCGGGTGCCGGGCCGCGAGCCGGTCGCCGACCTGCTGCGCGGCGATCGGCCCGCTGTCGGCCGCCGAGGTCGACGAGCGGTGCGCGGACCCCGGGGCGGCGCCGGGCTGGCTCGCCGAGCTGGCCGCGCAGCGCCGGGTGATCGAGGTCCGGGTGGCGGGCGAGCCGCGGTGGGCGGCGATCGAGGACGCCGGACGGCTGCGCGACGCGCTCGGGGTCGCGCTGCCGCCCGGTGTGCCGACGCGTTCACCGAGCCGGTCGCCGACCCGCTCGGCGACCTGGTGGCCAGGTACGCCCGCGCGCACGGCCCGTTCACCGCGCGCGGCCGCGCAGCGCTACGGGCTGGGCGGGGCGGTGGTGACCGGCGCGCTGCACCGGCTGGCCGCGGAGGCCCGGGTGGCCGAGGGCGAGTTCCTGCCCGGCGGGCGCGGCACCGAGTGGTGCGAGACCGGGGTGCTCCGGCTGCTGCGCCGCCGCTGCCTGGCCAAGCTGCGCAAGGAGGCCGAGCCGGTGCCGCCGCCGGTGCTGGCCAGGTTCCTGCCCGCCTGGCAGAACGCGGCCCACGGCGGGTGCCGACCGCGGCCGGCCCGGGCCGGGCCGGGGCCGACGCCGTCTATGACGTCGTCGACCAGCTGGCCGGGGCGGCGATCCCGGCCTCGGCGCTGGAGACCCTGGTGCTGCCCGGCCGGGTGCCCGGCTACTCCCCGGCGCTGCTGGATGAGCTGACCGCCGCGGGCGAGATCGTCTGGTCCGGCGCGGGCGGCCTGCCCGGCGGCGACGGCTGGCTGGTGCTCGCGCCGGCCGACGCCGCGCCGCTGCTGCTCCCTGAGCCAGGCGAGATCACGACGACGCCGCTGCACGAGGCCGTGCTCGCGGCCCTGGCCGGCGGCGGCGCGCTGTTCTTCCGCACGCTCGCCGACCGGGTCGCGCGCCGCTGCGCGCCGACGGCGACCCCGCCGCGGGCCTGGCGGGTGCCGCGAGCGTCACCGATCAGGCGCTAGCCGCGGCCATCTGGGACCTGGTCTGGGCGGGGCGGCTGACCAATGACACGCTCGCCCCGCTGCGCACCGTGCTCGGCACCGGCAGGCCCGTCGCGACCCGCTGCGGCCGACGGCCGACGGCGCCGCGCCGGCGCGCCGGCCCGCCGGCCAGCCGGCGGCCGGGCTGGCACGGCCGGCCCGGCGGGCGCCGGCCGGGGCTCGGCCGGGCGGCGCTGCCGTCCAGGAGCGGGCCGCCGACCGTCAGCGGGCGGTGGTCGCTGCCGCCGCTGCCGGGTGAGCGATGCGGCCGGACAGCCAGATCGCACCCGGCGGCTGCACGCGGTGGCCACACGCTGCTCGACCGGCACGGCATCGTGCTCCGGGGGGCGGTCACCGCCGAGCGCGTGCCCGGCGGGTTCGGCGCCCTGTACCCGGTGCTGCGGGCGATGGAGGAAGCGGGCCAGTGCCGGCGCGGCTACTTCGTCGAGGGCCTGGGCGCGGCACAGTTCGCCCTGCCCGGCGCGGTCGACAGGATGCGCGCGCTGGCCGACCCGGCGCCCGGCGCCGACGCCGGGCCCGCCCCGGCCGCCCGGCCCGCCCCGGCCGGCGCGGCCCGCTCGGTCATGGTGCTGGCCGGCGGCGGACCCGGCGAACGCCTACGGCGCGGCGCTGCCCTGGCCGGCCCGGCCGGAGGACACGGCGGGCGGGCACCGGCCGGGCCGGAAGGCGGGCGCGCTCGTCGTCCTGGCCGACGGCGAGCTCGTGCTCTACGTCGAGCGCGGCGGCAAGACGCTGCTGTCCTGGACGAGCGACCCGGCGCTGCTCGACCCGGCGGCCGACGCGCTGGCCGCGGCCGTGCGCGACGGCGCGCTCGGGCAGGCTCACCGTAGAGCGCGCCGACGGCGCGGGCGTCTACGACTCGCCGCTGGCCCGGGCGCTGGAGGCGGCTGGCTTCCGGCCGACCCCCCGCGGCCTGCGGATGCGCGCCGCTAGCCAAGCCGCGGCAGCAGGTCGTGGAGGCTGGCGGGGCCGGGGCTGAGCAGCGCGATGGCCGCCGCCAGCGCCGCTACCAGGGTGACGATCACGGTGACCAGCAGCAGCCGCCGGGCGCGGGGCGCGTGCCCCTCCTCGCGGGCCACTACCCGGCCGAGTCCCCAGATCACCGGGGTGATGGCCAGCACGATCAGCCCGGCCGCCGGCTGCCGCCTGAGGATCGCCGCGCCGACCGCGGCGAAGGCGATGCCGGTGCGCGCCCAGGACAGCCTGGTCCGCTCCGCGGCCAGGCCGGGGTCGGCGTCCTCGTGCTCCTCGGGCGGCGGCACCATGGCGCTCCCTACCGGACGGCCGAGATCAGCAGCACGATCGCGGCCAGGACCGCGATGCCCGCGATGGTCGCCACCAGGACTTGCGGCAGCACCGACTTCGGCAGCGGCGCGCGGCGCCGCAGCGCCGCCTGGGTGTGCTGCCACTCCCGGTAGGCAATCACGGACACGGCGGCGCCGAGCACGATCATCGGGACGCCGAGCAGGTGGCGTCCCCACGGGACGCCGGGAAACGGCGGCAGCAGCTGGACGATCCCGAGCCCGGCTACCACCAGCGCCAGGGCGGTCCGGTTCCAGGCCAGGAACGTGCGCTCGTTGGCGAGCGTGAACCGGGCGTCCGGCTCGGTGCCTGCGCCCGATGGCCCAGGATCGAGATCGTCGTGACCGTCGCGGCTGCTCGTCGCTCCTCCACCGGCGCCCTTGCCCGTTAGCCCCCTAATGGTGACACGCGCGGGGCGCCGCGAGTGACCCCGGCCTGCCCATGAATCTTTTCGTTCTCCCCACGCCTGTCCACGTACTGTGACCCCCGAATTGACGGATGAAAAGGTTCAGTCTCGCGCCCGGCCCGCGGCGGGAAAGCGGGTTGCACGGTCCGGTCGGCGACTCTACAGGCTACGCACAGCATGCTTTCAGTTAATGGTCAGCCTCATGGATATAGTCGAGGTGGCGCCTCCCGGCTCCCCAGACCGCGCCGGGAGGCGCCCACCAGCGCGCCCCGCCTGCCCGGCCGGCGGGGCGCTTGCCACGCCCGGCCCGGCCCCGCCGACCCTGGCTAACGGCCCGCCGGCCGCGGCTGATGGCCCGCCAATCGTGCGGACGGCCCGCCTGGCCGCGCCTGCCTGTCACCAGCCTGGGGCCAGGTGGCGGCATAATGCTTGACATGCGCTTGTCCGCCCGCGCCGACTATGCCCTGCGCGCCGCTATCGAGCTCGCGGCCGCCAGCGGTGGCGGCCACGTCACCGCTGACCAGCTCGCCAAGGCTCAGGGCATCCCCGGTAAGTTCCTCGAAGCCATCCTGACCCAGCTGCGCCGCGGCGGGCTGGTCCGCAGCCAGCGCGGCCCGGAAGGGGGTTTCTGGCTGGCCCGGCCCGCCTCCGAGATCTCGCTGGCCGACATCATCCGGGCCATCGACGGGCCGCTCGTCGGCGTGCGCGGCGAGCGCCCGGAGAACCTCGGCTACGTCGGCGCCGCCGAACCGCTGCAGACGGTGTGGATAGCGCTGCGGGCGAACGAGCGGGCCATCCTCGAAGACGTGACGCTAGAGCACATCGTGTCGGGGCAGCTGCCCGAGAGCGTGGTCAAGCTCGCCGACGATCCGCGCGCCTGGGTGTGACCCCTGAGGGGATCGCTCAGACGGAGATCGGCACCATGTCCTTGATGTCGTCGATGCCGCGCTTGACCTGCTCGAACTCGGGCTGGTCCGGCACGGCGAACCGGGCGCCGCCCGCCGCCGCGACCTTCGGCTCGGGGGCCCGCTCCAGCCGGATCCGCCGGGCCGGGGTGCCGGGCTCCGGCACGCTGGCCACGTCGGGCGGCAGTTCCCTGACGCCGGCGAAGACGGGCTCGTTCTGCAGTTCCGCCAGCGCGAAGCTGTCGGACACCTCCCTGAGCACCTGCGACAGGGGGGCGCCGAGGGCGCCGCAGATCGAGGCGAGCAACTCGGACGAGGCTTCCTTCTGGCCGCGCTCCACCTCGGATAGGTATCCGAGCGACACGCGCGCGGCGGCGGACACCTCACGGAGGGTGCGACCCTGCCGGAGACGCAGCCGCCGAAGCGCGTCACCGAGCAAGTGACGAAGCAGGACCATCGCCGCACTCCCTTCCCGAGGCCTTCCGCTGCCCCCTCCACCGTACCTGTCCTTACGGACCGTGCGGGAGAGGTCCCAGCCGCGTGTTCAATGTCGTAACGCTGTAATCATATGTCGTCTTCCCGCAGCACGCTCAGCAGCAGGCCGAGCGACTGCTCGACGGTCGCGGCGCGGATCTGCTGCCGGTCGCCGGTGAGCGCGAGGGCACGCGCCGTGGTGCGGCCGCCCGCGCTGACCGCGATGTGCACCGTGCCCACCGGCCGGCCGTCCGCTGGGTCGGGGCCGGCCACGCCGGTGGTGGCGGCCGCTATCGCCGCTCCCATGCGGCGGCACGCTCCCTCCGCCATCGCCGCGGCCACCGAGGGATGCACGGCGCCGTAGCGGTCCAGCAGCTCGGACGGCACGCCGAGGAGCGCCGCCTTCAGGTCCGTCGCGTAGGCGACCACGGCGCCGCGGAACGCCGCGGACGCGCCCGGGACCGCGGTCAGCGCCGCGGCGAGCAGCCCGCCGGTGAGCGACTCGGCGACCGCGACCGTGTCGCCCCGCGCGGCGAGCAGCCCGATGATCTCGCCAGAGAGCGCACGGATCCGGCTCTCCGCGTCCGGCCTGCCGCCCGTGCCCTGGGCGCCCGGCCCGCCCGCGCTCTCCGCACCCGGCCCGTGAGCACCCATGGTCTCTCCTCTCTACCCTGCCGCCGACCCGCCGTGCGCGGTTGCGCGGCGCAGGCGCACCGCGCGGGCCACGTAGTCCGCGCCGGTCACCACCGTGACGACGAGCGCGGCCGCCATCACGAGCTCGCGGACGACCCCGAAGGGCCCGGGCAGGATGTAGAGCGCGATCGCGATCACCAGGAGCAGGGTCTTGGCCTTGCCGCCGCGGCTCGCGGCGATGACGCCACGGGAGATGACCCAGAACCGGAGGCCGGTGACGGCCAGCTCGCGGAACAGGATCACGCCCGTGACCCACCAGGGCAGCTCGCCGAGGTAGGACAGGACCACCAGCGCCGACCCGGTGAGGGCCTTGTCCGCGATCGGGTCCGCGATCTTGCCGAAGTCGGTGATCAGTCCCCGCCGCCGGGCCAGCTCGCCGTCGAGGAAGTCGGTGGCCGAGGCCAGGCCGAAGATAACGCAGGCGGCAATCCGCCAGCCGTCCCCTCCTGCCAGCAGGCACACGATGAACACCGGCACCAGGCACAGCCGCAGCACGGTCAGAGCGTTCGCGACGTTGATCAGGCCTGGCGCCGCACCGGCCCGGGAGGTCCCGTGTTCACCCGCAGCGCCGGCGTCAGGCCGGCTCAACGCGCTGCGCGCCTCTCGCCGGCGGGGCGCCCGTGGTACCCAGCCCGGCGGTGCCGGTCACCTCGGCCAGCAGGTCGGCGCCTTCCGCGCCGGTCACCCTGGCCCGGACCAGGTCGCCCGCGGCGAGGCAGCCGCGGGCCCGCACCTCCGTGGTCCCGTCGACCTCCGGGGCCTGGTGCGCGGCGCGGCCACCGTACCGCCCCGCGCCGAGCGGCTCCTCGATGAGGACATCGACGATCTCGCCCGCGCGCTCCTCGGCGCGCTGAGCCATCAGCTCGTCCGCCAGGTCGGCGAGGTCCTCGACCCGCCGCGCGATCTCGTCGGCCGGCACCTGACCGGGCAGGGACGCTGCCTCGGTGCCGTCCTCCTCGGAGTACCCGAAGATCCCGATGGCGTCGAGGCGGGCATCGGCCAGGAACTCCTGCAGCTCCGCCACGTCGGCCTCAGTCTCCCCCGGGAACCCCACGATGAAGTTGGAGCGGACGCCAGCCGCCGGACAGGCCCGCCTGACCTGCTCCAGGAGCGCGCCGAAGCGCTCACGATCACCGAATCGCCGCATGGCGCGCAACACGGGGCCGCTGGCGTGCTGGAAGGACAGGTCGAAGTAGGGAGCCACGCCCGGGGTCGACGCGATCACCTCGATCAGGCCCGGCCGCAGCTCGGCAGGCTGCAGGTAGCTGACCCGTACCCGCTCGATCCCCGGCACCGCCGCGAGCTCGGGGAGCACCGCCTCGAGGAGCCTGAGGTCGCCCAGGTCCTTGCCGTAGGAGGTGGAGTTCTCGCTGACCAGGAAGAGCTCGCGCACGCCCTGGTCCGCCAGCCAGCTCGCCTCGGTCACCAGGTCCTGCGGCGGCCGGGACACGAACGCGCCGCGGAACGCGGGGATGGCGCAGAAGCTGCACCGGCGGTCGCAGCCTGATGCGATCTTCAGCGGCGCCACGACGCCGCCGTCGAGCCGGCGGCGCACTACCCGCGGCCCCGAGGCCGGGGCTATCCCCGGCGGGAGATCCGGCAGGACACTCCGGGTGGCCGGGCTGGCGGCCGTCCCGTGCCCGGGGACGCGGCCGCCCGCGGCCTGTGGCCGGCCGGTGGAGATCGGGAGCAGGCGCCTGCGATCCCGGGGCTCGTGCGCGGGCCACCGCTGGCCGTCGAGCACCGCGTCGAGCCGGGTGGCGATGTCGCCGTAGTCGTCGAAGCCGAGGACCTGCGCCTCCGGCAGCGCCTCGGCGAGGCCGGAGCCGTAACGCTCCGCCAGGCAGCCCGCGGCCACGACCTTCGCGCCGCCCGACCCGGCGCCGAGCAGCTCGTCGATCGAGTCCTGCTTGGCGGCCTGGATGAAGCCGCAGGTGTTGACCAGGACCACGTCGGCCTCGCCGCCGGCCCCGGAGACGGTCCAGCCACCGGCCTCGAGACGGGCCGCGAGCTCCTCCGAGTCGACCTCGTTCCGCGCGCAGCCCAGCGTGACCAGGCTCACGCGCTTGGCGGCCGCGTGCTCCGGGGCTGGGTGATCGGCGGCGGGACGGCTCGGTGACACACCGGCAGACTACGGCAACCCCGGCCGTGCGACGGCACCGGCGGTGACCGCGCAGCCCGCCTTCCCCGGGTCTGTCCGGGTGTCCGCGGTCAGCCGACCGAGACCGGCTGGCCAGGCCCGAAGCTGAGCGTGATCGGGTTGGTCTGGCCCGCCAGCTGGCTCGGGTTCTGCCCGTTCACGGTCAGCGAGACGCCGGCGGGATTGCCGAGCACCAGGCTCACCGCCTGGTTCTCGGTCCAGTTCATCGAGCTGCCGGGGTTGATGTCGCCCTGGTAGATCTGCGTTCCGCTGGCCGTGGTGAGCTGGACCCAGCAAGTCTGGGTGGCCGTGATCCGGATCACCACGTGGTTGGCCAGCGCGGCCGGCGAGGGCGTAGCGGTCGCCCTCGGGTGCGCCGTGGGCTTGGCCGCGGGCTTGTGCGCCGCGGTACCCGCGTGCCGCGAGCTGGACGAGGCCGCGGTCGGCCTGGCGGGCGACGAGGATGACACCAGGTGGTACACGACCAGGCCGACGATGACGGCGAGGGCCAGGAGCATGGCCAGGCTCCAGTTCGGCCCGCGGCGTTCCCTGATCTTGATCGGCGTGGCGGGCTCGAAGACGTCGGCGGCGGAGATGGCCCGCGGCGCGCCTTGCGTCTCGTCGTACTCCCGGATCAGGGCTTCCGGATCGGCCCCCACGGCCCGGGCGATGCTGCGGATATGACCCCGGGCGTAGAAATCGCCGCCGCACGCAGAGAAATCGTCTTGCTCGATCCCCCGGATGATCGTCTCCCGGATGCAGGTTCGCTGGCTGACCTGCGTGACGGTGAGATCAGCCTGGCGGCGTGCCTCTGCCAGGGTGTCACCGATGCTCACGCCGCGCCTCCACTCCTTGCCTGGCCGTGCTTCCGTCGCTGTGCGCCGTCCGGGAGGGACGGGGCGCGGTGACAGCTGCCCGCGTCTTCCTTTGCGTTCCCTGAGGGGGCGGTCACTAACTGCAGACATCCATCAGCCGGCCAACGGAGAAGCCGACCCTCTACGACGGCACTATAAGTATCCCGCGCCGACTGGCCGACTACGACCCCTGAACCCTCTGAACTCCCTCAGTAATCAGTCAGGAGCGGCTCAGCTCTCCGGGCTGCCGCGCAAGGACGCGAGCAGCGCCCCCAGGTCGTCCGGCTTGACCAGCACGTCCCTGGCCTTCGAGCCCTCGCTGGGCCCGACCACGCCCCGGCTCTCCAGCAGGTCCATCAGCCGGCCCGCCTTGGCGAAGCCCACCCGCAGCTTGCGCTGCAGCATCGAGGTGGACCCGAACTGGGTGCTGACCACGAGCTCGGCGGCCTGGAGCAGGTACTCGAGGTCGTCTCCGATGTCCGCGTCGATCTCCCGCTGCTGGCCTTCGGGAACGGTCACGTCGTCGCGATAGGCGGGATCCGCCTGCTTCTTGCAGTGGGCGACGACCTCGCGGATCTCTTTCTCGGTCACGAACGCGTTCTGCAGCCGCATCGGCTTGCTCTGACCCATCGGCAGGAACAGCGAGTCGCCCTGGCCCACCAGCTTCTCGGCGCCCGGCTGGTCCAGGATGACCCGGCTGTCGGTCAGGCTCGAGGTGGCGAACGCGAGCCGGGACGGGACGTTGGCCTTGATCAGCCCGGTGACCACGTCCACGCTGGGGCGCTGCGTCGCCAGGACCAGGTGGATGCCGGCCGCCCGGGCGAGCTGGGTGATCCGCACGACGGAGTCCTCGACGTCGCGGGGGGACACCATCATCAGGTCGGCGAGCTCGTCGACGATCACCAGCAGGTAGGGGTACGGCTCGTACACGCGCTCGCTGCCGGGCGGGGCGGTCAGCTTTCCGGAGCGCACCGCCTTGTTGAAGTCGTCCAGGTGCCGGAACCCGGACGCCGCGAGGTCGTCGTAGCGGCGGTCCATCTCCCCGACCACCCACTGCAGCGCGTCCGCGGCCCGCTTGGGGTTGGTGATGATCGGGGTGATCAGGTGCGGGATGCCCTGATAGGCGGCGAGCTCGACCCGCTTGGGGTCGATCAGGATCATCCGGACCTCGTCGGGCGTGGCGCGCAGCAGGATCGACGTGATCAGCCCGTTGATGCACGTGGAATTATGCGTCGGGATGCAGGAGCGGCTGGCCAGGTACAAGCGGCTGGGGCTGTCGACCTCGATGCAGCGCACCGGAACTGACTCAATGGGCCGGACGTCGACGATGTATCGCCCTGTTTGCTCCCGCTTCCACTCATGCCGCGCAACCAGGGCTTTGCGGGGAAGACGTGCCAACGGCAGCGATGACGGAACGATGACCTCCCATGACTCCCTACCGACCACGCCGACGCGAACGCGCCCAGCCCGCTTGTGCGTCTGCGCCACGCAACCCAGGCTGCTGACAAGTTCCCGGAACCCTTCGGCCAGGGCCCGGCTGGTGTTCGTAAACCGGTAACAGCCATGGTTGTCTACATAGCCATCCGAGTCGACTAGCCCCTGCACCAGGGCAAGACGCTGGCTGGCCGATCCGCGCCGATATATGGATGGAATGCTCTTGCCCTTGTCAAGCTCGAGAGACCGCCAGGCCTTCCTGACACCGAGTACGCCGAAGTGACTAGGGTCACGGCGCGGGCGGGCGTCATAGCCAGCAGTACGGAACTCTGCCAGCAGCCACTTACGGTCCTGCGGATCGCAGGCAACCCGGCCGCCAAAGCGAGTGTCACCGTCACCAAGCAGGTAACCGAACACGTAGGGGTCAATCGGCAGCTCAACATCAGGGAGTACCAGCGACTTCGCAGCAGGAATCGCGTGGTTCCACCCATCCGCGGAACGCAAGGTCGCGGCCAGTTCGGCAGTATTTCTCGGGGAAAGCGCCCGGCTGGCAGGCTCAGGACGATTCCACTGCTGCTGCACTGCCTCTGCTGAGCGGCCTAGCAGCTCGCCGACCTGAGCGCATGAAAGTCCTTGCGCCCGCAGATAACGCATCCGATCACGCTCGCCGGGAGCATATGCCCTCCGGTTTGACCAAACCGGAGTTACCGGGGACCAACCGGCCCAGTCATCTGGGTACGCCCTGCTTCCGGGGGCAGCCCGACCGTAGGCCTTGCGGGTATTCCGGTTCCAGGTCAGCCACTGATGCTCGGCGTCAGCCACGATGACCGTACCGTCAGAAAACTCAACCTCGTAGCATGGGCGGCCGTGCATCACCGGAGTGGCGGCGATGATCGTGCACCGGCGACCGCGCTCGTCGAAAACCTCGCTGCCTACCTGAACCTCGCCCATTGTGGTCCAGCCCTGCGGCGTCGGGATCGGTGTATCCAGGGCCAGAGCTTTCCCGGCTCCGGTGGCTCCGGCGATCAGCATGTGCGGCATCTTGGCGATGTTGGCCACCACGTGCACGCCCTCGACGTCCTTGCCCAGGCCCACCACCATCGGGTGGTGGTCGGCGACCGCCGCCGGGGACCGCAGCACATCGCCCAGGCTGACGATCTCCCGGTCGGTGTTGGGGATTTCCACGCCGATCGCGGACTTGCCCGGGATCGGTGACAGGATCCGGACGTCTGCGCTCTTCACCGCGTAGGCGATGTTCTTGGACAGCGCGGTCACCCGCTCCACCTTGACCGCCGGTTGCAGCGTGATCTCGTACCTGGTCACGGTCGGTCCCCGGGTGAATCCGGTTACCTCTGCATCCACCTCGAACTGCTCCAGCACCGCGGACAGCGCGTCCTTCACGACGTCGTTGGCGCGAGTATGGCTCTTCGGCGGCGTCCCCGGCCGCAGCAGCGCGGCGGGCGGCAGCGTGTAGCTGGCGTCGCTGGTGCTGGTCAGCATCAGCTGCTCGCCGGGTTTGCGGTGATCGGTGCCGCCCGTCCCGGCCGGGGTGCCGGCCGGGACCGGGGGGCCATCCCGGCCGGGCTCGGACCCGGCCCACTGATCGCGCCATGACGTCCCGGGCGCGACCGCGTCGGCTGGTCGGCTCCGCGACCCGGTGACGCCGGGGCCGAACGTCAGCATCTCGCTGGCCGCGGCGTCCTCGGCGACCGGGAGCACCTCGGTCGCCGGTGGCCGGGCGTCCCGGCTGGCCCGGGCGCCGTCCCGGGGCAGGATCCCGCCCACCAGCGGGGTGTCGTAGGGCCGCTCGTGGTCGCCTGCCTCGATGGCCGCCTGCTTCTTGCGCCTGCCCCTGGCCAGCTGGCCGCCGGGGCGGCCCGCCTGGCCGGCGTCGTCCGCCTCGGCCCCGGCCCCACCGTCCGGCTGGCCCCACAGGTACCGCCGGTACAGGTCGGCGATCCGGCCCCGCACCCGGTGCACCGGCGTCCCCGTGATCACCAGCAGGCCGAAGATTGCGACCAGCGCGAGCAGCGGCGTCGCGACCCAGGGCGTCACGGCCGCGACCAGCGGCACCGACACCGCGTAGCCGATGAGGCCGCCCGCGGCCCGGATCGCGGCCGCGCCATGGGTCAGCCGGGGCGTCCCGTGGGCGATGTGTACCAGGCCGAGCACGCCGATGATCAGCGCGGTCCAGCCGATGACTACGCGGGCGATGTCCGCGTTCCGGTCCGGGTGACGCAGGTAGCGCCAGGCCAGCAGGGCCAGCAGGATCGGCACCACCCAGGCCGCCGAGCCGAATCCGTTACGGACGGCGAGGGACAAGTGCCCGCCGACGACGCTGCCCAGGTGCCACCAGACCGTAGCGGCGGTGAGGATGGCCAGGCCCAGGAGGGCCAGGCCGGCCCGTCCCGGCGGTGGGCCGGATCCAGATCCCGCGCGTTCCGGCCGAAGGCCCGGGCCGCGGCCCCGACCGTGTGCGCCAGGGCCATCCACACGCCGGTGATCGCGGCGGCCAGCCAGCCGACCAGGATCACGGCCGGGTTGGCCGACGGCTTGTGGCTGTAGCGTCGCCCGGTGGGACGGCGAGAACTGCTGGCCAACCGCCCGCCGCGCGACCGCGCGGCCTGCTTGCGGCCGGGGCTGCCACCGTCCTTCGGGCGCGCGGAACTCGCCGAACGGGACCGCCTGGCCGTCCCGGACTTCGGGCGCGTGTCAGTCTTGGGCGCACGGGTCGCCATGATCTCCAAGGTATCGGGCATTTCGCGCCAGGGCGAAGACCCGAGCCCGTGTGTCGGCAGGCCGCGGATGGTCGGCACGGCGCGCCCAGCGCGGGCGTGCGGGCCCAGGCAAGCACCGAATACGTTGTGTTATGCTGACGATCGTCGCTAGAACAGCATACCGTCGAAGTGGGGCCGGTGCCGGACGGAAGGCCGGCCCGTGAGCGGAGAGGCCGGGGAATGCGGATCGCGGTGGTGGGCGGCGGCCCGGGCGGGCTGTACTTCGCGGCTCTCGCCCGGCAGCTCGACCCGGCGAGCGAGATCACCGTCTGGGAACGGAACGCGGCCGACGACACGTTCGGCTTCGGCGTGGTGTTCTCGGACGAGACCCTGGGCGGCATCGAGCACGCCGACGCCGCGATCTACCGCGCGATGGAGCGCGAGTTCGCCCGCTGGGACGACATCGACGTGCACGTCAAGGGCCAGGTGATCACCAGCGGGGGGCACGGCTTCGCCGCGCTGAGCCGCCGGCGCCTGCTGCAGATCCTGCAGCAGCGGTGCCGTGAGCTCGGCGTGACCGTGCACTTCCGCGCCGAGGCACCGCGCGCCGATGAGCTGTCCGCGCGCTACGACCTGGTCGTGGCCGCGGACGGGGCGAACTCGGGGGTGCGGAAAGCGGCGGAGGCCGCGTTCGGGCCCGATGTTGACGTCCGGCGGTGCAAGTACATGTGGCTCGGCACCGACCTGGTCTTCGACGCGTTCAAGTTCTACATCGAGCCGACGCCCTACGGCGTGATGCAGATTCACGGGTACCCCTACGACGCGACCGGCAGCACGTTCATCGTGGAGATGCACGACTCGGTCTGGGACGCGGCCGGGTTCGGCCGGCTCGCCCCGCCGGAGCTGCCCCCGGGCACGTCCGACGAGGCGTCGATCGAGCGGATCCGGGAGCTGTTCGCCCACGTGCTCGGCGGCCACGCGGTGCACGCGAACAACTCCAAGTGGATCAGCTTCGGCACGCTGCGCTGCCGCAGCTGGCGGCACGGCAACGTGGTCCTGCTCGGCGACGCCGCGCACACGGCTCATTTCTCGATCGGCTCGGGAACCAAGCTGGCCATGGAGGACGCCCTGGCGCTGGCCGCCTGCCTGCACGAGCAGCCGGGGCTGGACACGGCGCTGGCCGCCTACGAGGCCGAGCGCAGGCCGGTGGTGGCGTCCACGCAGCGCGCTGCGCAGGCCAGCCTGGAGTGGTTCGAGAACCTCGGCCAGTACACCGGCCAGGAGCCAGAGCAGTTCGCGGTCAACATCATGACCCGCAGCCGCCGGGTCACCCACGGCAACCTGCGGGTGCGCGACCCGGAGTTCGCGGACCGGATCGACACCTGGTTCGCCGGGCACGAGAAGCGGCGCGGCATGGCGCCGGGCGACGTGGTCCCGCCGATGTTCCAGCCCCTGCGGCTGCGCGGCCTGGAGCTGAAGAACCGGGTCGTGGTGTCCGCGATGGACATGTACTCCTCGGCCGACGGCACGCCGTCCGACTTCCACCTGGTGCACCTGGGCGGCAAGGCACTCGGCGGAGCCGCCCTGGTCATGACCGAGATGGTCTGCGTCAGCGCGGAGGGCCGGATCACCCCGGGCTGCGCCGGGCTGTACGCGCCCGAGCACGAGGCCGCCTGGCGGCGGGTCACGGACTTCGTGCACGAGAACTCCACCGCGAAGATCGGGCTCCAGCTCGGCCACTCCGGACGCAAGGGCTCCACCCGGCTGATGTGGGAGGGCATGGACGAGCCGCTGCCCGAGGGCAACTGGGAGGTGTGCGCTCCCTCCCCGGTCCCGTACCTGCCCGGCGTCAGCCAGGTGCCCCGTGAGCTGACCGAGGCCGACCTCGCCGAGATCAAACGGCAATTCCGTAACGCGGCGCTCGCCGCGCAGCGCTGCGGCTTCGACCTGCTCGAG
Organism: uncultured Actinomycetota bacterium; assembly: GCA_963834695.1. Lineage (GTDB taxonomy): Bacteria > Actinomycetota > Actinomycetes > Streptosporangiales > Streptosporangiaceae > JASHPR01. Next base: position 48,142 of record CAWIDQ010000056.1, on the reverse strand, counting down.
TTGCACTGCGCGCACGGCTACCTGCTGTCGTCGTTCATCTCGCCGGTCACCAACCAGCGGGAGGACCGCTTCGGCGGGACGCTGGCCGGGCGGCTGCGCTACCCGCTGGAGGTGTTCGCCGCGATGCGGGAGGCCTGGCCCGCGGGCAAGCCGATGACCGTGCGGATCTCGGCCACCGACTGGCACCCGGGCGGCATCACCGGCGAGGACGCGATCGAGATCGCCCGGGCCTTCCGAGCCGCGGGCGCGGACGCCATCGACGTGTCCACGGGCCAGGTCACGCCGGACGAGACGCCGGCCTTCGGCCGGTCCTACCAGACGCCGTTCGCGGACGCGATCCGCAACCAGGCCGGCATCGCCACCATCGCGGTCGGGGTGATCTCGTCCTACGACGACGTGAACTCGATCATCCTGGCCGGCCGGGCCGACCTGTGCGCGCTGGGCCGGGCCCACCTGTACGACCCGAACTGGACCCTGCACGCCGCGGCCGAGCAGGGCTACGATGGCCCGGCTGCCGCGTGGCCCGCTCCGTGGCGGGCCGGGAGCAGGCCGCCGCAGACCGGGCGCAGCGACGGCCCCCGCCCCCGGCTGCAGCTGATCCGGGAGGGCGAGCCGGGGACCCGGCACGCCCGGTGGCGTCCCGGGAGGAGACCAGATGGAGCTTGAGCGGGTGAACCCGCCGTCGCTGCCGCGGCCGTCCGGCTTCTCGCACGCGGTGGTGACCACGGGCGGGCGGCTGGTGTTCCTGGCGGGCCAGATCGCCCACGGCGCCGACGGCGCGATCGTGGGCGCCACGGTCGTCACGCAGTTCGAACAGGCCCTGGCCAACGTGCTCGAGGCGCTGCGCGCGGCCGGCGGCGCACCCGAGCACCTGGCCAGCCTGACCGTCTACGCGGTCGACCTGGACGACTACCGCGCGCACGGGCGCGAGCTCGGCCTGGTCTGGCGGCGGCTGGCCGGCCGCGACTACCCGGCCATGGCCGGCGTCGGGGTGACCAGGCTGTGGCACCCCGGCGCGCTGGTCGAGATCCAGGGCTACGCGGTCATCCCGTGACGCCCGGCGGCCCGCCGGCGACCTCGAGCACGTGAGCGCGGGCCGGGTCGGCCAGCCGCTCCCGCAGCGCGGTGAACGCCGCGTCCGCCCGCAGGCCGTTCCAGCCCGGCGGCAGCAGTTCCGCGGGCAACCCGGGATCGAGGAACGGCAGCCGCCGCCAGGCGGTGAGCGCCCGGACGTAACCGGCGAACGCCTCGGCGCCGCCCCGGCCGTCCGGCTGGGCCAGCGCCGGGCCGACCGAGTCGAGGAACGCCTGGTACAGACCTTGCAGCCGGTCCAGGTCCCACCACCGCCCGACCTGCTCCCGCAGGTCGCCGAACGCGAGGTAGTCGGCCCGGAACAGGCTCACGTACGCGGACAGGCCGCTGCGCTCGAGCGCCTCGGCGGTCTCGCCGGCCAGGTGGCCCGGCGCGATCCACACGCCCGCCGACACGGTGCCGAAGCCGAGCCAGGTCAGCCGGGAACGGAGCGCGTGCCGGCGCTGCCGCTGCGGCTCGGGCACGCTGAACACGGCGAGCAGCCACCCGTCGGCGGCCCGGGCCCGCGGCCGGCCGAAGATCCGCTGGTCGCCCTCGGCCAGGATGTCACGGCCGCGGCGGGACAGCGCGTAGCCCGCCGCGCCGCCGACCCGGCGCGGCTCCAGCACCCCGCGCTGCTTCAGCCGCGAGATCGACGAACGCACCGCGGGCTCGTCCACGCCCAGCTCGGCCATCAGCCGGATCAGCGAGGCCACGCTGAGCCAGCCGCCCGCCTCGCGGGCGTACAGGCCGTAGATCGTCACGATCAGCGCCCGCGGCTGGACCTGCCACCCGGCCCGCTGCCTGGCGCCTCGGTGAAGGTCGTCATCCCAGGAACATAGCGGAATACTGGGGTAGTTCGAGTGAGCCCGAGGGGGTCCGGCCATGCAGCTCTCGCCGTCCGCGCACGTCGACACGTTCTGCCGGGACAACCTGCCGCCGGACGAGCTCTGGCCAGAGCTGAAGTTCTCGCTGCCCGGGCTGCGCTACCCAGACCGGCTCAACGCCGCGGTCGAGCTGCTGGACGTGACCGCCGACGCCAGGGGCGGCGACCGGCCGTGCCTGACGTCCCCGGACGCCGCCTGGAGCTACGCGGAGGTGCGGCGCATCTCCAACCAGGTCGCCCGGGTGCTGGCGGAGGACCTGGGCGTGGTGCCCGGCCACCGGGTACTGCTGCGCGGCCCGAACAATCCGTGGCTCGCCGCCTGCTGGCTCGGGGTGCTCAAGGCCGGCGGCGTCGCCGTCACCACGATGTCGCTGCTGCGCGCCGGCGAGCTGGCCACCATCGGCCAGGTCGCCCGGCTCCGGCTGGCGCTCTGCGACCACCGGTTCACCGGCGAGCTGGCCGCCGCGGGCGTGGACGGCCTGCGGATCGTCGACTACGGCGGCAGCGGGCCCGCGGACCTGGCCCAGCGCGCGGCCCGGATGCCCGGCGACTTCGCGGCCGTGGCCACCGCGGCCGACGACGTGGCCATGATCGCGTTCACGTCGGGCACCACCGGCCGGCCCAAGGCGGCCATGCACTTCCACCGCGACCTGCTCGCGATCGCGGACACCTTCTCCGAGTTCGTGCTCAAGCCGCGCCCCGACGACGTCTTCACCGGCACCCCGCCGCTGGCCTTCACCTACGGCCTCGGCGGGCTGCTGGTGTTCCCGCTGCGCGCGGGCGCGGCCACGCTGCTGCTGGAGAAAGCCACGCCCGCGGAGCTGGCGGACCAGATCGCCGACCGCGGCGTGACCGTGCTGTCCACGGCGCCCACCGCGTTCCGGGCCATGCTCGCCACGGGCAAGGCCGGGCAGCTACGCGGGCTGCGCCGGCCGGTCTCGGCCGGCGAGCACCTGCCGGGCTCGACCTGGCAGGCCTTCTACGACGCCACCGGCGTGAAGATCATCGACGGGATCGGCAGCACCGAGATGCTGCACATCTTCATCTCGTCGTCCGACGGCGAGATCCGGCCCGGGTCGACCGGCCGCGTCGTCCCCGGGTACGAGGCGGCCATCCTGGACGACGAGGGCAAGCCGGTCGGTGACGGGCAGCCCGGCCGGCTGGCGGTCAGGGGTCCCACCGGCTGCCGGTACCTGTCCGATGACCGGCAGCGGTCGTACGTGCACGACGGCTGGAACTTCACCGGTGACACCTACATCCGCGACGGCGACGGCTACTTCTGGTACCAGGCGCGTAGCGACGACATGATCATCTCGGGTGGCTACAACATCGCCGGGCCGGAGATCGAGGAGGTCCTGCTCGGCCACCCGGACGTGGCCGAGTGCGGGGTGGTCGGGGTCCTGGACGAGACCCGCGGCCAGATCGTCAAGGCCTTCGTGGTGCTGGCCGACGGCGTGGACGGCAGCGAGGCCAAGGCGGGCGAGCTGCAGGACTATGTGAAGCAGCAGATCGCGCCGTACAAGTACCCGCGCGCCGTGCAGTTCCTGGCGGCGCTGCCGCGGACGAACACCGGCAAGCTGCAGCGGTTCCGGCTCCGCCAGCTGGCCGACGGCTGACCGCCGGGGTCACCGGGTGGCCGGAGCGATCAAGTCCGCAGGCAGCCCGGGCGGCGCCCGCGGCCCGGCTAGGCGCCGCTGGCGAGGGCGATCCGGTCGATGCCGTAACCGCTGATCAGCAGCCGCTCCTTGCGGCTGCCCAGCAGCTGGGCGGTCCAGTCGGTGAACCCGCCGTCGCCCACCTCGAGCTCGGGCCCGCCGAAGGCCGCCTGGACCTTGAAACACAGCCCGGTGTAGTAGCCGCGGCCGCTGCGCCGCTGCGGAGCGTCGGCGACCTCGACGGCTTCGGCGCCGGCCAGCGCGCCTGCCGCCGCCGCGCTGACCTCCGACATCGCCGGGTCCAGGCAGGTGAGCTCCAGCAGGATCCGCGACGCGCCGAGCCGGCGCAGCCCGGCGGCGGCGAACCCCAGGTGTGCGGTGATCGCGTCCCGCTCGAAGGCGTGACCGCCGGTATCCCGGCCGGCGGTGACCGCGCCGAGCAGCTGGAAGTGCGCGAAGCTGACCGGGCCGCTGACCTGCTGGGCCCGGGCCACCCGCTGGGTGGCGGCCAGCTGGACCAGCCCGGCGGACCGGGGCTGCGCGGCCATCCCGCGACGGCGGCGCGCCGCGGCCTCCAGGGCTAGCGCGTTGGTCGGGTCGGCGGCCACCTCGCTGCCCCGGACGGTGGCGATCACGTTGCGCGGGTCCACGGTGGCCACGGCCGAGATGGCGCCGAGCGGCAGGACCGGGGCCAGGGTGAGCACCTCGAATCCGGCGGGCAGCGCAGCCAGCATGGCGTCCTCGGCCCGCCGCTGCGACCCGAAGCCGACCGCGGCGGGCGCCGCGAACCGGTCGCGGCCGTAGTTCCGCATCACCTCGGCGGGCGTGATCCGGCTGGCCCGCCGGCGCTGCACCTCCAGCAGCACGGTGGTCAGGTCCGAGCCGGGCAACCCGGCCAGCTTGTCGGCCAGGGCCGGGTCGCCGGCCTCGCGCAGCACCCGCCGCAGCGCCGGGTGGACGGCTCCCTCCATGGTTCAGTATCCGGCGCTCGGCCCGGCGGTCGCGACGGGATTTCCTCAGACCTCGACGAGCACCGGGATGATCATCGGGCGGCGGCGGTAGTTCTCGCTCACCCAGCGCCCGACCGTCCGGCGGACCAGCTGCTGCAGCTGGTAGGAGTCGCTGATCCCGTCGGCGGCCGCCCGGTCTAGCGCCTCCTCGATCCGCGGCCGGATCTCGTCGAAGGCCGCGTCGTCGATCCCGGATCCGCGGGCGTGGATGGCCGGGCCCGCGACCATCTTCCCGGTGGTGGAGTCGACCACGACGACCACGGAAACGAAGCCCTCGTCGCCGAGGATCCGCCGGTCCTTCAGCGACGCCTCGGTGACCTCGCCGACCGACGAACCGTCCACGTACACGTAGCCGACCTGGACGTGCCCGCTGACCGAGGCCTGGCCATCCACCAGGTCGACCACCACCCCGTCCTCGGCGAAGACGATGTTCTTGTCCGGCACGCCGGTCAGCGCAGCCAGCTCCGCGTGCGCCCGCAGGTGCCGCCACTCCCCGTGCACCGGGATGAAGTTGCTCGGCCGCACCAGGTTCAGCACGTACAGCAGCTCGCCGGCGGGCGCGTGCCCCGACACGTGCACCAGCGCGTTGCCCCGGTGCACCACCCGCGCGCCCAGCCGGGTCAGCTCGTTGATGACCCGGTTCACGGCGCTCTCGTTCCCCGGCACGAGCGACGAGGCGAGGACCACCGTGTCGCCCGGGGCGATCCTGATCGGGTGGTCCCGGGCGGCCATCCGGGCCAGCGCCGACATCGGCTCGCCCTGCGACCCGGTGGAGATCAGCACGATCTGCTCGGGCGGCAGTTCCTCGGCCTCGCGCAGGTCCACGAGCAGGCCCCCCGGGACCGACGGCACCCGCAGGTAGCCGAGCTCGCGGGCGACGCCCATGTTCCGCACCATGGACCGGCCGACCAGCGCCACCTTGCGCGCGTGCGCGGCGGCGGCGTCCATCACCTGCTGCACCCGGTGCACGTGGCTGGCGAAGCAGGACACGATGATCCGCTGGTTCGCGACGTCGAACACCTCGTTGAGCACCGGCCCGATCGCTCGCTCGGTGGTGACGACGCCGGGGATCTCGGCGTTGGTGGAGTCCGACATCAGCAGGTCCACGCCCTCGGCGCCGAGCCGCGCGAAGCCGCCCAGGTCGGTCAGCCGCCCGTCCAGCGGCAGCTGGTCCATCTTGAAGTCCCCGGTGTGCAGCACCAGCCCCGCGCGGGTCCGGATCGCGACCGCCAGCGCGTCGGGGATGGAGTGGTTCACCGCGAAAAATTCAAGGTCAAAGGGCCCGAACGAACGCCTCGTGCCCTCTTCGACCTCGTAGGCCTCAGCGGTCAGCCGGTGCTCCTGCAGCTTGCTGGCCACCAGCGCCAGCGTCAGCCGGGACCCGACCACGGGCAGGTCGGGCCGCAGTCGCAGCAGGTACGGGACCGCGCCGATGTGGTCCTCGTGCGCGTGCGTGAGCACGAGCGCCTCGATCTGGTCCAGCCGGTCCTCGATCGGCGAGAAATCCGGCAGGATCAGGTCGACCCCCGGCTGGTCGGGCTCGGGGAACAGCACGCCGCAGTCCACGACCAGCAGCCGGCCCGCGTGCTCGAAGACCGTCATGTTCCGGCCGATCTCGCCGATCCCGCCCAGCGCGACGATCCGCAGGCCGTCGGCGGGCAGGGGCGGCGGCGGCCCCAGTTCTGGGTGCGGGTGGCTCACCGGATCTTCACGCCGCCTGCCAGCAGGTCCGTGCGCAGCCGCTCGGCCTCGCCCGTGGTCGCGCTGACGAGCGGCAGGCGGACCGGGCCGCCGGGCAGCGCGAGCATGGCCAGCGCCGCCTTGGTCGAGACCGTGCCCTGCATCCGGGTCATGCCGGTGTACACCGGCAGCAGCTCGCGGTGGATGGCCAGGGCCGTGGCCACGTCGCCGTCCGGGTAGGCGTCGATCATCTCGTGCAGCCGGTCGCCGACCACGTGGCCGTGCACGCTGACGAAGCCGGCCGCGCCGACCGACAGCCAGGGCAGGTTCAGCATGTCATCACCGCAGTAGAAGACCAGGCCGGTGCTGGCCATGACCACGGACCCGGCGCCGAAGTCGCCCTTGGCGTCCTTGACCCCGACAATCCGCGGGTGCGCGGCCAGCTGCACCAGGGTCTCGGTGGCGATCGCGGTGCCGGTCCGGCCCGGGATGTCGTAGAGCATGACCGGCAGCCCCGTCGAGTCGGCCACCGTGGTGAAGTGCGCCACGAGCCCGGCCTGCGGCGGCTTGTTGTAGTACGGCGTGACCACGAGCAGGGCGTCCGCGCCGACCTCCTCGGCCTGGCGCGCGAGCTCACAGGTGTGCGCGGTGTCGTTGGTCCCGACGCCGGCCACGATCGTGGCCCGGTCTCCCACGGCCTCGATCACGGTGCGCAGCAGCGTGTCCTTCTCGATGTCCGTGGTGGTCGGCGATTCGCCGGTGGTGCCGCTGATCACCAGCCCGTCGTTCCGCATGTCGGTGACCAGATACTCGGCCAGGCGGGCCGCCCCGTCGTAGTCGACCGCCCCGTCGCCGAGCATCGGCGTGATCATCGCGGTGAGCATCCGGCCGAACGGGGCCGCGCCGCCGCCCTCGGGCGTTGTGGTAGCTGTCATGCACTGAACGCTACCGGGCCGCACCGTCGGGGGATACTGCCGGCACGGGCGATGGGACGCGGCGACGTGAGCTCGGGGGTACCCACGTCGCCCGCGCCGGTCACATTATCGTCCGGCCGGTCTCCCGGTGCCGCGCGTTCGCGGCAGGCCGATGCGACCCAGCCAGCCCGGGGGCGTCACGTTGCGTCTCTGGTACGTCGGGACGGGTGACGGGATGCGATCGGCGCCTGAAAATGTTCAATAACGACGAGGCCCCCCCATGTATGAGATGGAGGGGCCTCGCCCGGCCTGCAGCCCAGCGTGCCGATTGCTCGGCTGGCCGGTTGCCCGGCTGCTGTCCGCTGCCGACCGGACCGCCACCGCCAGACACCCGCCTGGAACTCCGGTTTCCCGGCCTCCCCTGCGTTCCGGAGTCGCCCCCGGATCGGCATCCGCGTGAGGTGGTGAGTGCATTTCTACTGCCTCGCCAAGCGCCCGCACAAGACCTTCAGGACAGCAATCTCAAGATTCTTTAGCCATCCACAAGACACCGGGCGTTATCCCCCGCGTACCTCCGTTTTTCCACTAGTCGTCCACACAACGGTCCACAGGCTCAGCGCAGCGCCAGGCTGCGCGGCGCCAGCTTGTCGGCGCACGCGGCGGCCATGAGCTGGTGGCCGCGGCTGCCCAGGTGCATATGGTCCGGGCCGTACAGCTCCGGGTCGGCGGCCTCGGGCATGGCCCAGGCGTCCACGCACAGCGCGCCGTGGGACTCCGCCTGCTCGCGGATGATGTCGCTAGCCAGCCGCAGGCGCTCGCGCGCGACCTCGGCCAGTTCCGGCGACAGCGCCATGACCGCCGTGACGTCCGGGAGGGTACAGGTCAGCACCGTGGCCTGGGTGGCAGCCAGCGCCTCGAGCAACTGCCCGAGATCGGCCTTGAAGCGCAGCTCGTCGAAGCCGCGGGCGCGGACGTCGTTCATTCCCACCGTGACGCTGACCAGGTCGGGCCGGCAGGCGGTGACCGCGGGCAGCTGCTTGCTGAGCACCTGGCCCGCCGTGGCGCCATCCACGGCCAGGTTGATCAGGCGGCACCGCACGGCGGTCCGTACGCTTAAAACGTCCGCGAGCCGCTGGGCGAAGCCGACCGGGCACCCGTCCCGCCCCTCGTCACCTCTCCCGGCAGTGAGGCTGTCGCCCAGCGCGACATAAGTAGACCAGCTCAAGAGCTCCCCTCCCTCACGTCCGCAGCCCTGCTCCGTCCAACGGTCCCGCAGAGACCCCCCCTAGGGCAAGCCTGTACTTGCGGCCTGCCGCGGCCGCCTGCTAGGCACGGGCGCGGGTCCGCGCCATGCCTGCTGGTCAGAAGACCGGGATGATGTCCTCAGGATTGATATCGGCGGAGACATCCACGCCCTCGATGTCAAGTTCCGGGATGGCCGGAAACTCGATGCCCCAGCGCAGCACGATCGCCCGTACCCTCGCGATCGCGACTTTCCAGTTCTCGGCCTGCTGTTCGTAGGTCAGCACGCCGAGCCCGGCGTCCCGGGCGTAGTTCATCAGCACCCGGTGGTTGGGCAGGAAGTACGGCGGAAGCTCCCAGAAGCCCTCGGGCGGCTCCCAGAGGATCATCGACAGGAAGATGAAGCCCGCCCGGAGCTGGCGGGTGATCGCGGCCTTGACGTCATCGGTCAGGCCCGGCCACTCCTTCTCCAGGATCGTCATGCAGATCTGCAGATGGCGCGACTCGTCACGGCCGATCTTGTGGAACATCTCGGAGAAGACCGGGTGCGTGGTGCCGGATGCCATGCCCCGGAAGAGAGTCGAGGCCGCCATCTCACCCATCATGAAGCTGGTGAACAGCACCGCGAGCGAGTACTTGCCGACCGCCTTGTTGTAGCCGCTCCAGTACCGGCCGCCGTTGTGATACAGCCAGCCGATGTTGTTGTGCGCGGCGCGCTCCAGGTCGGTCGACGGGCTCCAGTCCAGCGGGCCGCCGGGCCAGAGCGCCGCGATCGAGCGCTGGCAGCACTCCTCGTGGTTCATCTCGTCGCGCGTGATCGAGAAGAAGCACTTGCGGACGGGGTCCTCCTCGTGCTGCTCGAAGGCGTGGATGGTGGCGCGGGCGAACACCGCCGGGCCCGAGGCGTCGAAGTTGGCGAGCACCGAGAACCAGTACATGATCCCGAGGCGCTGTTCGACCGTGAAATCCTCGGCGCGCAATCCGTCCCACGGCAGGTCAGCGGGATTCCAGGCCATCAGCTTGGACTTCTGGTAGATCGACGCCAGCTTCTCGGTCTCGACCCGCCACTCCATCGGGTAGATGTTCGGTTGCGGGATCGCCGGTGCCGGCCAGAACCCGCCCTCCGGGATCGTCAGCTCGAGCTCGCGGTCCTGATCCGCCATGTGATCACCTCATCCATCCCGTTGCCGCCCGCGGCCCTGGCGCCCTTGCCCGGGGGATGCGGGGACGGAGCCCCGCAGGTGTAGACGGCAACCTTGTGACAGCGTAAGCCCTGCCACGCCCGGTGAGAGCGCTCGTGCGTTGGGTGCCGGCGGCCATGCTCACCGGGCCCGGGCTGCGGTACTGTACCCCTGTCCTGGGACGGCCCAGGATGGCGCAGATCTCAGCGAAGCCGGTGTGAATCCGGCGCTGTCCCGCAACGGTGATGTCCCCCGGTGCCTGGCACGCAGCGTGCCGCAGCGGAGGGACGAGCCCGGACGCCTGACCTGTGCCGACGACCTGTCCTCGGAGGAAGGGCGGTTCGTTCCGATGCCCTCCGGCGTCGTAGCGGGCGCACTTCGTCCTCCACGACCGACGGAGGATGATCATGCGATCTCTCTCTCATCGCCTCGCGGCCCTCGCGGCCGCCGCGGCTCTGGCCCTGTCCGCCGTGGCCTGCGGCAGTTCCAGCTCGTCCATCACGTCCGCTTCGGGAGCCGCCACCGCCGGCAGCGGGTCCTTCCCGACGACCATCACCACGGCCAACGGCGTGGTGCACGTCAAGTCCCGGCCCACGGCGATCATGTCCCTGTCGCCCACGGCCACCGAGATGCTGTACGCGATCGGGGCCGGGAGCCAGGTCAAGGCGGTCGACAGCGACTCGGACTACCCGCCGCAGGCCCCCCGGACCAAGCTGGACGCGCTCGACCCGAACCTGGAGGCCATCGTCGCCTACAAGCCCGACCTGGTGGTGGTCTCCAACCTCAGCGACAACTTCGCCAGCCTGGTCAAGAGCCTGGCCAGCTTCTCGATCCCAGTCCTGTACCTGCCCGCCCCGGCCGGCCTGAGCGGCGTCTACTCCCAGTTCGATCAGCTGGGCCGGGCCACCGGCCATCTCGGCCAGGCCGAGCACGAGGACGCCACGCTGCGCAGCGAGATCAGCAAGATCGTCGCCTCGGTGCCGCACCGCGCCCACCCGATCAGCTACTACTACGAGCTCGACCAGACCTACTACTCGGTCACGTCCTCGACGTTCGTCGGCAGCCTGCTCGCCCTGCTCGGCATGAAGAGCATCGCGGACACCGCGTCCGGGGCCGCGTCGTCCGGCGGCTATCCGCAGCTGTCGTCCGAGTACATCGTCAAGGCCAACCCCGACTACATCATCCTGGCCGACACGGTGTGCTGCCATCAGGACGCGGCGACCGTGGCCACGCGCCCGGGCTGGTCCAGCCTGACCGCGGTGAAGGAGGACCACATCATCCCGCTGAACGATGACATCGCCTCCCGGTGGGGCCCGCGGATCGTCGACCTGCTGCGCACCGTGGCGACCGACATCACCAAGGGGTCAGGGTGACGGAGGCCGCCCCGAGACCAGGCCCGGCCGGGCCGCCCGAGCCGCGCGGCGCCCCGGACCGCTCCGGCGCGCCCGGGTCGCCGGACTCTGCGGTACCCGACCCGCCCTCGCCCGATCCGGACCGGACCGCCGCACCCGATCCGGCCCGGACCGCCCCGCCCGACCCGGCCCGGACCGCCCCGCCCGACCCGGCCTGGACCAACGCATCCGACCCTCCCCCGGCCGCCCTCGGGCGGGTACGCCCGGGCCGCCCGCTGGCCATCGCGGCGGCGGCACTGGTCGTCGCCATGGCGGTCGGGGTGTCGGTCGGGCCCGCCGACCTGTCCCTGACCACGGTGGCCGAGGCCCTGTTGGTGCGGCTGCCGTGGCACCCGGCGCTGTCGGTGCCCCCGATCGACGTCGCCATCGTGTGGCAGATCAGGCTGCCGCGGGTGATCCTCGGCGCCCTGGTCGGAGCCATGCTGGCCGGGGGCGGGGCCGCCTACCAGGGCGTCTTCCGTAACCCGCTGGCCGACCCGTACCTGCTCGGGGTCGCGGCCGGGGCCGGCCTGGGCGCGACCCTGGTCATCGTCGGCGGAGGCGGCTCCGGCCTGCTGCCGGCGGCCGCGTTCACCGGGGCCGCCGCGCGGTCGCGCTCACGTACGCGCTGGGCGCGGGCGCGGGCGGCGGCGGCGAGCTGGCCGGGATCGGCGGCAGCACGGCGTCGATCGTGCTGGCCGGCGTCGCGGTCGCCGCGCTGCTCACCGCCGTCCAGACCTACCTGCAGCAGCAGCACACGCAGACGCTCCAGCAGATCTACTCCTGGATCCTCGGCAGCCTGTCGCTGGCGTCGTGGTCGGACATCGCGCTGATCCTGCCGTACGTCGTCGTCGCCGCCGGGCTGCTCCTGGCCCACCGGCGGCTGCTCGACGTGCTCCGGGTCGGCGAGGCGGAGGCGGGCAGCCTCGGCGTGAACGTCGCCCGGCTGCGGCTGACCGTGGTGGTCGCGGCCACGCTCGGCACCGCGGCGGCGGTCGCGGTCAGCGGGCTGATCGGCTTCGTCGGGCATCATCGTGCCGCACACCATCCGGCTGACCAGCGGGGCGAGCTACCGGATGCTGCTGCCGGTCTCGATGATCGGCGGGGCCGCGTTCCTGGTCCTGGCCGACGTCGTGGCCCGGACGGTGCAGGCCCCGGCCGAGGTACCGATCGGCGTGATCACCGCGACGATCGGAGCGCCGTTCTTCCTGTTCGTGCTCCGGTCGCGGCGGACCCGGCGGGACCTGTCATGATCAGCCTCCAGGACGTGCCGGGTCAGCTACGGCCAGGCGGTCGCGCTCGACGGCGTCACCGAGCGGGCGGCCGACGGCGAATGGCTCGGCGTGATCGGCCCGAACGGCGCCGGCAAGACGACGCTGCTGCAGGCCGTCGCCCGGCTAGGTCCGCCACGACGGCCGCATCGATCGTCTGCGGTCAGCCGATCGCCGGGATGCCCGCGGCGAAGCTGGCCCGGCTGATCGCCTACGTGCCGCAGCGGCCGCAGCTGCCGCCGGACATGACGGTCAGCGACTACGTCCTGCTCGGGCCGCACGCCGCACATCGGCTACCTGCGGGTGGAGACCGCCGCCGACCGGCGGATCTGCGCCGCGCTGATCGACCGGCTGGCCCTGTCCGCCATGGCCGGCCGGGCGCTGCGCACGCTGTCCGGCGGCGAGCTGCAGCGGCTGGTGCTGGCCCGGGCGCTCGCCCAGGAGGCACCGGTCCTGCTGCTCGACGAGCCGACCAGCGCGCTGGACCTCGGCCGCCGGATGGACGCGCTGGAACTCATCGACGAGCTACGCGCACGAGCGGTCGCTGACCGTGCTGTCGGCCATCCACGACCTGACCCTGGCCGGGCAGTTCGCCGACCGGCTGCTGCTCCTCGACGGCGGCCGGGTAGTCGCCAGCGGGCCGCCGCCGGACGTGCTGCGTGACGACGTGCTCCGTCCGCACTTCGGGCCGGGGGTCGAGGTGCTGACCACCGGCAGCGGCGACCTCGCCGTCATCTCCCGCCGCCTGCCGCGGGCCGCTCGCGGGCTGAGCAGTCCACCCCGCCCCGCCTGCTCGCCGCCCAGGTCGTCCGGGCGACGCGGCCGCTCCAACTGCCCGGCCGCCGGGCTGAGCGCTCAGCCCTGGGGCCGGCCGCCTCCGGCTATGCCGGCCACTCCCACCGTGGCACCTCCCGCAGCGGATGCAGCTGATCGTCGGTCTCGGCGTGGGAGTTCTGCATCGCAACATGCGAGCCGAACTCGACGTGGGAGCGCAGAGCCTCGCGGAACGGGGGGTCATCGGGCAGCCCGGCCGCGTCCGCGGCGGCCAGGTACAGCTCGACGAACCTCTGCCGCTGCTCCTCAGTGATCTTCAGGCCGCGATGGACGTCGATGAGATGGGCGAAGCCCAGCCGCCGGGTGAAGCCGTCCGGGCCCCCGAACGATTCCGCCTCGAACGCGGCCAGGTGGTCGACGTGATCAGGCTTGCCCGCGCCGAACAGCGGCTGCAGCACGGGATCGGCGAGCACGCTGCCGTAGAAGATGTCGATGAAGCGGTGCAGGCCGTCGTAGCCGCCCGCGTGCTCGTAGATCGGTTCCATAATTACAGCATTACAGCTATAGGGGTGGCTGTGCAGGATTCGGGTGCGGTCGGGGCTGGTGGCGGTGACGGTGGCGTCGGGGTGCAAGGTGATCTGCCAGCCCCACCGGTGCACGGCGATCAGGTGGTGGAAGGTCCACAGCAGCAGGTTGGCCAGGCTGGCCGGGCCGCCCTCGGCTCGCGGGATGATGTGGTGCGGCCTAAGCTACGCGGCGCTGGGCTCGGTCAGGTAGGTCGCCCACTGCGGATCACCGTCGTGAGCGGCGCCGATCAGCCGCCAGTGCGCGCCCGCGGGGCACCGCGGGCGCGCAGCGCAGGGTCCAGCCGAGTTCCTCGATCAGCCGGTCGGCCTTGCGGTGGTTGCAGCGCATGCAGGAGGCGACGCAGTTCTCCCAGACATGGGTCCCGCCACGGCTGCGCGGTAGCACGTGATCGATGGTTTCGGCCTTGGTCCCGCAGTAGGCACACAGGTAGTTGTCCCTGCGCATCAGCGCCGCCCTGGTCAGGGGAACGCGGCTGCGGTGCGGCACCCGGATGTAGCGGCGGAGCCTGATCACGGATGGGGTCACGAGCACCACCGAAGCGGAGTGCAGGAGCGCGCCGCCGGCGTCGTCGTGGACGACTTCTGCCTTCTCGCCGAGCACCAGGCAGACGGCGCGGTGCAGCCCGACTGTGGTGAGCGGCTCATACGTGATGTTGAGCAGCAGTACCCGACGCACTCCACCTCCCGGGGCAGGTGCGCCGCGAATTGCCGGGGCACCCGTGACCAGTGTGATTGCCCGATAGCCCGTCCGCCAACTCCAATAGCGTAGCCGCGCCGGGCAACCCGTGGGTGGAACGTGCCAGTCAGCCGCGCCCGTGGTTCTGCCGCGCCGACCCGCCCGGCCGCGCCGACCACATAGAGTGCGCCCATGACTGCATCCGGGTATCCCGCCCGCGCGCCGCGAGGAGCTCACCGAACGGCTCCACGGCCGCCTGATCGCCGATCCCTATCGCTGGCTCGAGGACCCCGCCAGCGAGGAGACGAGATCCTGGCTGGCCGCGCAGGACGCGCTGCTGGCCGAGCAGATGGCGGTGCTGGACGACCGGGAGGGGCTGGCCGCCCGGATTACCGAGTTGCTCGGCGCGGGATTCGTCGGCCCGCCAGCCTGGCGGGGCGAGCGGCGGTTCTTCACCCGGCGCGCCGCCGACCAGGAGCACGCCGCGCTCTACACGGCCACGCCGGAGGAAGGCGAACGGGTCCTGATCGATCCGGTGGCGATCGACGAGACCGGCACCACGACGCTCGATGCCTGGCAGCCGGACCATGACGGCCGGCTGCTCGCCTACCAGCTGTCCCGGGGGGTGACGAAGAGTCAGTGCTGCGGGTCATGGACGTCGCTACCGGCGAGGACGTCGACGGGCCCGTCGACCGGTGCCGGTACACCGAAGTGGCCTGGCTGCCCGGCGGCAAGGCGTTCTACTACAGCCGCAGGCTCCCCCCGGACCAGGTTCCGCACGGCGAGGAGCAGTACCACCGGCGCGTCTACCTGCACCAGGTCGGCAGCCCGGCGGGCGACGACGTCATGATCTTCGGCGCCGGGATGGACAAAACCACCTACTACTCGGTCTCGGTCAGCCGGGACGGCCGCTGGCTGGTCATCGGGGCCGCCGCGGGTACCGCGCCACGCAACGACCTGTGGATCGCCGATCTGGCCGCGACGCCGGAGTCCGCGCCCGAGCTACGCGGGGTGCAGGAGGGCGTCGACGCGCGGACCGGCGCGCACGCGGGCAGGGACGGCCGGCTGTATCTGTGGACGGACCGGGACTCGCCGCGGGGCCGGATCGCGGTGACCGACCCCGCCGAGCCCGGCTACGCCTACTGGCGCGACCTGGTGCCGCAGGATCCGGAGGCGGTGCTGGGCGACTTCGCCATCCTGGACGGCCCCGAGTTGGACCGGCCGCTGCTGCTGGTCTCCTGGACCAGGCACGCGGTCAGCGAGATCAGCGTGCACGACCTGGCCACCGGGCAACGGACCGGCATGGTGCCGCTGCCCGGCCTGGGCACGATCGGCGGCCTGTCCGAACGGCCGGAAGGCGGTCACGAGGCGTGGTTCGGCTACACCGACAACACCACGCCGCCGCTGGTACTCCGCTACGACGCGCGCAGCGGCGTGGTCGAGATCTGGGACCGCTCGCCCGGCCTGGTCGAGGTGCCGGAGGTCTCCACCCGCCAGGTCGCGTACCCGTCCAAGGACGGCACCGTGGTGAGGATGCTGGTCATCAGCGGCGGTGACGGCGAGCCGGGATCACCGCGCCCGGCGATCCTCTACGGCTACGGCGGCTTCGGGATCAGCATGCAACCCGGGTACGCCGCCTCGATCCTGGCCTGGGTCGAGCGCGGGGGCGTCTACGCGATCGTCTCGCTGCGCGGCGGCGGCGACGAGGGCGAAGACTGGCACCGGGACGGCATGCGCGACCGCAAGCAGAACGTGTTCGACGACTTCCACGGCGCCGCCGAGAAGCTGATCGCCGATGGCTGGACCACGCGCGAGCGGCTGGCCATCTCCGGCGGCTCGAACGGAGGGCTGCTGGTCGGCGCCGCGATCACGCAGCGGCCAGACCTCTACGCGGCGGCGGTGTGCTCCGCCCCGCTGCTCGACATGGTCCGCTACGAGCGGTTCGGGCTTGGCGAGACCTGGAACGACGAGTACGGGACCGCGGCCGACCCCGAGCAACTGAGCTGGCTGCTTTCCTACTCCCCCTATCACCACGTGCGCGACCGGACCAGCTACCCGCCCGTGCTGTTCACCGTCTTCGACAGCGACACCCGCGTGGACCCGCTGCACGCGCGCAAGATGTGCGCCGCGCTGCAGCACGCCACGTCGGCCCGGTGGCCGGATCGCCCGATCCTGCTGCGACGAGAGTCCGATGTCGGGCATGGAGCGCGTGCCGTCAGCCGGTCGGCGTCCCTGGCCGCGGACACCCTCGCCTTCCTCGGCTTCCACGTCGGCCTCACCCGCTAGCCAGCGCCCCTCGGCGAACCCCGGTCACTCGCGCCCGTCTCGTCGCGCCGGCGCAGCCCGGCCACGGCCCACGCGGTCCTGGGCGATGCGTCCGCCCCGAGGCCCGGCCCGCCAGACAGCCGGTGAGGCCAGCCATCCCGGGCACGTAACCTGGGTCACGCCATGGACGAGACGACCGAACTGAGCTTCTACGAGGCCGTGGGCGGGGAAGAGACCTTCCGCCGCCTGGTGCACCGGTTCTACCAGGAGGTCGCCAAGGATCCCCTGCTGCGGCCGGTGTATCCCAGCCGGGACCTCGGCCCGGCCGAGGAGCACCTGCGGCTGTTCCTGATCCAGTACTGGGGCGGGCCCGGCACCTACAGCGAGCGGCGCGGTCACCCGCGGCTGCGGATGCGGCACGCGCGCTTCGCGATCGGCGAGGCCGAGCGCGATGCCTGGCTGCGGCACATGCGTACCGCGCTCGACGAGCTGGCGCTGGACGAGGCCCTGGACGCACAGCTATGGGATTACCTGGTCATGGCCGCACACAGCCTGGTCAACCAGGAAACTCGGGCGGGGGGTCCGGACCTCGGCCTCACTCCGGCCTGAGCGGGGCCAAGCCGGGGCAGGCGGACAGGCCGCGCAGGCGGACCAGCCGCGCAGGCGAGTAGCCGCGCAGACGAGGTGGCGGCCAGGCCGCCGACCGCGCAGGCGAGTAGCCGCGCGGGCCGCCCGGCTGCGCAGGCGATCGAGCGGGAGTCAGTCGCGGGTCAGCCTGCGGTAGGTGACCCGGTGCGGGCGCGCGGCGTCGGCGCCGAGGCGCTCGATCTTGTTCTTCTCGTACGCCTCGAAGTTGCCCTCGAACCAGAACCAGCTCGACCCGCCTTCCCAGGCCAGGATGTGCGTGGCGATCCGGTCCAGGAACCAACGGTCGTGGCTGGTGATCACCGCGCAGCCGGGGAACTCGAGCAGCGCGTTCTCCAGCGACGACAGCGTCTCCACGTCGAGATCGTTCGCTGGCTCGTCGAGCAGCAGCAGGTTGCCGCCCTGCTTCAGGGTGAGCGCCAGGTTGACCCGGCCGCGCTCCCCGCCGGACATCAGCCCGGCCGGCTTCTGCTGGTCAGGTCCCTTGAACCCGAACGCGGCCACGTAGGCCCGGCTGGGTATCTCGACGTGGCCGGCCCGGATGAAGCTCTCGCCGTCCGAGATGACCTCCCAGACGTTCTTGTCGGGGTCGATCCCGGACGCGAGCTGGTCCACGTAGGCGACCCGGACCGTCTCGCCGACCCTGATCGTGCCGCCGTCTGGCTGCTCCTCGCCGACGATCATCTTGAACAGCGTGGTCTTGCCGACCCCGTTCGGTCCGATGACCCCGACCAGCCCGTTCGGCGGCAGGCTGAAGCTGAGCTCCTCGATCAGCATCCGGTCGCCGAAGCCCTTGGACAGGTCGGCGACCTCGACAACCTGGCTGCCCAGGCGCGGGCCCGGCGGAATCTGGATCTCCTCGAAGTCCAGCTTGCGGTTCTTGTCCGCCTCGGCGGCCATCTCCTCGTACCGCTGCAGCCGGGCCCGGCTCTTGGCCTGGCGGGCGCGCGGGCTGGAGCGCACCCACTCCAGCTCGTCCTCTAGCCGCTTGCGCCGCTTGACGTCCTTGGCGCCCTCCACCTTGAGCCGCGCGGCCTTGGTCTCCAGGTAGGTGGAGTAGTTGCCCTCGTACGGGTAGGCGTGGCCGCGGTCCAGCTCGAGGATCCAGCCGGCCACGTTGTCCAGGAAGTACCGGTCGTGGGTGACCGCCACCACGGTCCCGGGATACTTCTCCAGGTGCTGTTCCAGCCAGAGCACGCTCTCGGCGTCCAGGTGGTTGGTCGGCTCGTCGAGCAGCAGCAGGTCCGGCTGCTGCAGGAGCAGCTTGCACAGCGCCACCCTGCGGCGCTCGCCGCCGGACAGGACGCGGACGTCGGCGTCCGGCGGCGGGCAGCGCAGGGCGTCCATGGCCTGCTCGAGCTGGCTGTCCAGGTCCCACGCTTCCCGGTGGTCCAGCTGCTCCTGAAGCTTGCCCATCTCCTCGAGCAGCTCGTCGGAGTAGTCCGTCGCCATCAGCTCGGCGATCTCGTTGTACCGCGCCAGCAGCGCCTTGGTCTCCGCGACGCCGTCCTCGACGTTGCCGAGCACGGTCTTGGTCTCGTCCAGCTCGGGTTCCTGGTCCAGCAGGCCCACCGTGAACCCGGGCATCAGCCGGGCGTCGCCGTTCGACGGCTGCTCCTTCCCGGCCATCATCTGCAGCAGGGTCGACTTGCCGGTGCCGTTGGGCCCGACCACGCCGATCTTCGCGCCGGGCAGGAAGGCGAGGGTCACGTTGTCGAGCACAACCTTGTCGCCGTACGACTTCCGGACAGCACGCATTTGATAGATGAACTCGGGCATGTCTTCAGGGTACGGCCAGCCGTAGTCCAGTCAGAACGGAGCCGTGACACTGTCCGTCTCCGGCGCCAGCGCGTCGATCGCGCTGTCGAACACGTCGTCGTCAGCCGGGCCTTCGGCCCCTGGGACCGGTTCGGCCTCGGCCGCCTCGGCGACCACTGCCGCCTCGTCGTCCGCCACGTCATCGCCGTCGTCAGCGGGCTGGCCCGCGACCGCGTGCTGCTCCTCCGTCTTGCCCGACGAGGGCCAGGCCCGCCGGAAGCCCGACATCACCCCGCGGTTCAGGTCGGGTCCGACCGCGCTGGCGTCCACGTCCACCGCGGTCCGGCGCTGCCCGTCCCGGCCGGTGAACGAGCGGACGTCCAGCCGTCCCCTGACCACCACCGGGTCGCCCCGGCGCAGGCACGTGGACACGTTCTCGGCAAGCTGGCGCCAGCAGATCACGTTCACGAAGGACCTATTGCCGTCCACCCACTCGCCGGTCGCGGAGTCCCGGCGGCGGTTGGTCCAGGACACGCGCAGGGTCAGCTTGGGGATCTGGCTCTGGCCGACCTTCCGGTAGCTGGGCTCGCCGGCCACGTAGCCGGCCAGGCTCACATGCGCCTCATTGAACACGGCGATCCTCCTGGGTTCCGCGGCGGCACCGCGCCGCCGACTGCACACCAAGGTCGCCGACCCCGCGGCTTGTCGGCCTCGTGCGGGCGCGGCCTGTGGACGGGCCCGTTACGCTTCGCCCGCCTGTGGATGAACCGCCGCGCCCGGATACGCCGCGTGCGAGAATGCCGTGCTTGCCCGAGGACCGGTGCCGTCAGGCCGCGACCAGCTCCGACGGCTGGGCGATCACGTCCACCAGGGCGCCGTTGCGCATGACCGTAATGGCCAGCGGCTGCCCGATCGCGTCGCTGAACATCAGCCGCTGCAGGTCCTGTGCCTTCTGCACCGGGCGCCCGCCCGCGCTGATCAGCAGATCCCCGGCCCGCAGGCCGGCCCGGTCGGCCGGGCCGCCCGATACCACCTCGACCACCCGCAGCCCGTTCGGCCGGTCGAACCGCTCCCGCAGCGGCGCGGGCAGCGGCGCGGGCACGCTGACGATCCCCAGGTACGCCCGGCGCACCCGGCCGTCTTGCATCAGCGCCGAGATGATCCGCCGGGTCGTGGCGTTCACCGGGACGGCCAGGCCGAGCCCGACGCCCGCGACCGCCGTGTTGACGCCGACCACGCGCGAGTGCGCGTCGGCCAGCGCGCCCCCCGAGTTACCCGGGTTGAGCGCGGCGTCGGTCTGGATCACGTCCTCGACCAGCCGCGCGGCCGCCCCGTTGCGGGTCGGTAGCGACCGCCCGAGCGCGCTCACCACGCCCGCGGTCACCGAGCCCGCTAGGCCGAGCGGGCTGCCCACGGCCACCACGAGCTGGCCGACGACGAGCCGGTCCGCCTCGCCTAGCTCGGCGGGCGGCGGCGTGGGCCCGCCCGCGCGCACGACCGCGAGATCGGACAGCGGGTCGGCCCCGACCACGCTAAACGGGGCGCTGGTGCCGTCCGAGAACAGCGCGGTGCCGCGCTGGGACTGCCCGACGACATGGGCATTGGTCAGCAGGAACCCGTCCCCGGTGAAGACGACCGCGGAGCCAAGGCCCTCCCCGCCACGCCCGCCGTCTCTGCCTCGCCCGCCTTGCGGCACCCGGAGGCTGGCCACCTTGGGCGTGAGCTCGGCGGCGGCGCCGGAGACTATCTTCGAGTAGGCATCGAGGTCTGATTCGGGTTCCATGTTGACCTCCTGTTCGTTCTGATTACAACATTACACCTCAACGCAACGCTACCTCTCAGCCGTCGGCCCGCCGGCTGGCCGCCGCCGTGGCGACGGCAGGGGCCAGAGGGAGGGATACGTCAGAGGTCACAGAGGGATACGGAAGAGGCCACGGGGAGGAGGAGTACGGACGAGGCCGCGGGGGGACGGGACAGGTCGCGGGAAGGGGTCGCGGGGATGGCAGGCCTGCGGGGCACGACAGGGGCCGCGGGAACAGCGGGAGCCCGGGGAGGTACGACGGGGCCGCGCGAGACCTGCACGGGTCGCGAGGGGTCCAGGAACGGCCGGGACGGGTTCGGTACATTCGGGGGATGCCAGCCGACGGGCCCACGATCCTGGCGACCTCGGGCGGACTGCGCCGGGGATCGCGCACCACGTTCGAGTTCGCCCCGCTGATCTATCACGCGGTCGAGTTGTCCGGTGTCACGGGGCGTGCCCCGCGGATCTGTCACATCGGCACCGCCGGCGGGGACCAGCAGTGGTTCAACGCGCTGTTCAGCGAGGCAGGCCAGGCGGCCGGGATAACCGTCACGCACCTGAACCTGTTCCCGATGCCGAGCGCCGCGGATCCTGCGGCGCTGCTGCTCGACCACGACGTGGTCTGGGTCGGCGGCGGCAGCGTGGCCAACCTGCTGGCGGTCTGGCGGCTGCACGGGCTCGGCCAGGTGCTCCGCGAGGTCTGGCGGGCCGGGGTGGTCCTGGCCGGCGTGTCGGCCGGGTCGGTGTGCTGGCACGTCGGCGGCACCACGGATTCGTTCGGTCCCGACCTGCGGCCGGTCACCGACGGGCTGGGTTTCGTGCCCTATTCGGCGGGCGTCCACTACGACTCCGAGCCGCAGCGTCGGCCGCTGTTCCAGCAGCTCATCGGGTCCGGGGTGCTGCCCGCTGGCTACGCCACCGACGACGGCGTGGGCATCGTCTACCGGGAAGCCGAGTTCGTGGAGGCGGTCAGCGAGGTCGCCGGCCAGGGAGCGTACCGCGTGGTCCGGGAGGGAAACCGGGCCGCCGAGGAGCGGATCGGGCCGCGCGTGCTTCCGGGCGCGTCCTGACCGGGCAGGTTACGAGCCGGCCACGACGCGGAACTCGTGGCGGAAGCGCTCGTATTCGGCGAGTTCCTGCTCCAGCGGGATGATGACCATCTCGCGCGCGACATCGCCGATCCTGGCCCGCATCGCCTCCTGCACGCGCTCGCTCTCCTGCTCGGCCGCTGCTCGCACCACGTTCTTACTGCCCGCTGCGGTCAGCCAGCCCAGCAGCAGGAACGCCCCGAGCAGGACGAAGACCCAGGGCAGCAGGGACGCGTCAGAGAAGAGCCGGGGCGTGCTCGCGGCGTGGAAGACGCCGAAGATCAGCAAGGCCACGATCCACGCCAGGCTCACGACCACGCCGCCGAGCAGCAGCCCCTGTATCCCGCCGATGAGCCGCCACCAGGGCGCGATCTTGTCCTCATCTGGGAGCGACTGGGTCATCGCGGTGCCCAGCGCGGCGGGGATTTGATCGGCGCGGGACCGCACGGCCGTCCGGCTCGTCTGCGACCAGGGCTTGGGCAGCGGCGGGCCTATCTCGTCGGCGAGCCTGGTGAGGGCGTGGTCGATCTCCGGCTGCTGCGCGTCCGCGGGGCCCGAGGACATGCTCTTGACCTCGGCCCACAACCTCCCGAGCCGGATCTTGCGCGTCGGGTCGGTGCCCGTGAGCCGCTCCACCAGCCAGGCGATGGGCCAGCCCACGTAGTCGAGGGCCCGCAGCTCGCGCGCGCTCTGCAGGGCGTCGGCCACGGCCGGCACGCCGGCGGCACGCGAGAAGGCATCCACGAGCTGGGCCGCAACGCCCGCCGGCACGCGGCCGGCGTCCAGGTCGGCCTCCGCGGCCTCCCCGCCCGGGGCGCCAGACGCCGCCGCGGGCCGCCCCGGGCCCGGCGGAGCCCCGCCGGCCTGCTCCGCGTACGGCGCGAATTCCGCCGCGATACCGTCCAGGTCGGCTGAGATGCGCGCGGCGCTGGCCCTCCTCTCGTGCACCGTCTGGGTCAGCAGGTTGCGGAGCCGGTCCACGCCTGCGCCGGTGACCGCGGAGGTGACGACCAGCGAAGCGTCGTGCAGTCCCTCGGAGTCGAGCAGCCGGCGCAGGTCGCCGGCGCACTCCTCGACCTCGCCGGGGCCGAGCAGGTCCGCCTGGTTCAGCACCACGGCGATCACCTCGGAATGGCCGGCGAGCGGCACGAGATACCGCTGGTGCACCGACGCATCCGCGTACTTCTGCGGATCGAGCACCCACACCATGAGGTCGGCCATGCCGATGAGCTTGTTGACCTGATCGGACGCCTCGCCGAAGACCGAGTCATGGTCCGGCAGGTCAAGCAGGACGAGCCCGGTCAGCGAGGTCTCGCCGGCGTCGAGCGCGCTCCCCCACGTGTAGCGGTACCGGCGCGGCACGCCCAGCCATTCCAGCAACGGCCCGGAGCCCGTCACGCCCCAGACGCAGGCGTGCGGGTCCCTGGTCACCGGCCGGGTCACCCCGACCGTGGAGAAGTCGGCGCCGGCCAGGTAGTTGAACAGCGACGACTTGCCGCCGCCGGTGCCGCCGGCCAGGGCCACCACGGTATGACCGGCGGACAGCCGCAGCCGCTCGCCCGCCCGGTTCACCAGTTCCCCGGCCGACTGGAGCAGGTCCTCGCTGAACCCCCCGGCGCCGGTGCGGGCCGACGCGATCTGAATCAACCCGGACAGCGCGGTGAGCCGGTCTGACAGCCCGGCGGGCGACCCGGACCCCGGCAGCCCGGGCTCGGCCGGCTCAGCGGTGGCCGGCCCGGGCGTGACCGGCTCACCCGTGACCGGCTCACCCGTGGCCGGTTCGCCGGTGGCCGGCAGCTCCCACGGCGGCCTGGCCCTGGCGGGCTCGCCCGTGGTTACCTCGTCTGTGGTCACCTCGGCCGTGGCTGGCGGGTCCCAGGGCGGCCTGGCCTTGACCGGCCCGGCCGTCGCCGGGGCGGCGGTGGCCGACGGGTCCC
Organism: uncultured Actinomycetota bacterium; assembly: GCA_963834695.1. Lineage (GTDB taxonomy): Bacteria > Actinomycetota > Actinomycetes > Streptosporangiales > Streptosporangiaceae > JASHPR01. The sequence continues at coordinate 24,310 of CAWIDQ010000056.1, read as the reverse complement.
ACGGCGGCCGGACCGTCAGCCGGCTCGGCGGCGGCCGGCTCGGCCGTGGCGGCGAGATCCCAGGGCGGCTTGGCCTTGACCGGCGGGGCGGCCTTGACCGGCCCGGCTTTGGCCGACCCTGGCGCCGCGGACCCGGGCCTGGCCCCGGTCGGCCAGATCGTGGCCGGGCCGGCGGGCTCCGGCTCCGTTTTCGCGGGGTCGGCAGGCTCGGGTTCCGGCGCCTCGGGTTCCGGCGCGTCGGAACGGAGGATCTGCCACGGCGGCCCGGCCGTCATCGTGCCCCCTCAAGCGCCTCGGCGGCCTGGAGCAGCGCGGGCGCGGCGTTCTCGTCGGGCGCGCCCGCAGCGTTGATGATCTGCATGAAACGCCGCAACTCCTCGTCGAAGAGCAGGCTGACCCGGTCGTGCAGGTCCAAGCGGGCCGTTGCGCCGAGGTCACGCAGCGGTCCCGCGCCGAACAGTGAGGTGAGCAGGCGCCGCGGCACGGCGCTGGTGCCCTCGTTAACCGGCACGCCGCCCGCACCGTACCCGAGCAGGCCGATCGTGAGCACGAGCGCCAGCGACTCCTGGTCGAAGGAGACCACCCGCGCCACTGACCGTTTGGTCACGTTCTCGGCGCGCACCAGATCCATCACGTGATCTTGCCACGCGCTGATGACCTTCGCGACACGGGTGGCCAGGTCCGGTGATGACCGGGCCAGGGCGGCGGTGCCCGCCGGCTTGGGCTCCGGCTGCCCGGGGACGGCCTGGCCCGGCGGGATGAAGTCATCCAGGCCGGCCGGAAGCTCGAACGGGGCCAGGGCCGCCTGACTCGCCGCGTCCGCGGCCGCGACGTCACGGATCAGGGCCGCACCCGCCTCGTGTTGCTGCCACTTGGTGACGGTGTCTTCCGCGGCGCGGTCGGCCAGGGCACCGACCAGGGTCTCCAGCCCGTCGCGCACCGCGGCCTTCAGCGCCTCGGCCCGGGCGGGCACCCGCCGCTTGCGCGAGCGGCTGGCGGCCCGGCCGCCGCGGCGTACCTCCAGCATCCGCAACAGGTCCCCGGTCCCCGTGAAGTCCTGCCAGCGGGCCAGGATCTCGCCGCGCAGCAGCGAGCCGTTCCGCGTGGCCTCGTCAAACTCGGCGAGCCCGGCTTCGAAGGAGCTGGTGGCCTGCGACCGCAGCTCGGAGCGCAGGGCCAGCTGGGTCTCCACCTGCGCGGCCAGGTCGGGGATCCGGTCCCGGAAGGTGTCCAGCACTCCCGACATGGTCTGGGTCAGGACCGCGACCCGCCGCTCCTGCCGGGCCGACGTGTCGTCGAGCCACTTCCGGACCGGGCCGTAGATCTCGGGCGGCAGCATGCCGTCGGTGAGCACGGTTTCCGCGATCATGAAACGCTGCACCCCGGCCAGGCCGTTGGCTTCCAGCATCGCGCCGAAGTGCGCGCTGAGCTGGCGGGCGGCGTCTGGCTTGACCCGGGACAACACGATGGCCAGCGACGCATCCCGGTCTCTGGCCTGTTGCAGCAGTTCCCACACGGCCGCGTCGGCGTAGCGGGCGGCGCTGGTCATGAACAGCCACAGGTCCGACGCATCGAGGAACTGGTGCGCGAACTCCCGGTGCGCCTGCACCACGGAGTCGATGTCGGGCGTGTCCAGCAGGGCCACGCCCTCGGGCATGCCCTCGTTCTCGGCCAGCACGAGCAGGCCGTCGCGCCCGGGCATCGCCAGGCCCTGCTGCCGAACCCGCGGCAGGGTCGGCAGGAAGACGTTCTCGGCGAACCATCGGCTATCGCCGGGATGGCAGGCCAGCACCGGGCTGTTGGTCGTAGGCAGGCGGGTGCCCGTGTTGCTGACCTGGGCGCCGACCAGGCTGTTCATGAGCGTGGACTTGCCCGCCCCGGTGGATCCGACCAGGGCCACCAGAAGGGGCGCCCCGGACTGGCGCAGCCGCGGGAGCAGGTAGTCGTCGATCTGGCCGAGCAGCTTCCGCCGCTCGGCCCGCGCCTCGCCGACCTCCGGGGTCTCCAGGTTCAGCGGTACTTCGACGATCGCGTGCCTGAGCGCGAGCAGGGCCGACTCGAGCTTGCGGCCGTCCACTCGCACGTGCGGCTCGACCTCACCGGGCGGGCGCGGGGCCCGCGGCGCGGCCGACGGGTCCGTGAACGGGGCGGCCCGGGGACCGGTGGCCGCGTCGTCGGGGGGTCCGGGCGGCACCGAGGCCGCGGGTGCGCCCGGCCGTTCAGTCATCCCGCTCGGCTCCCGGCGCCGGCGAGCCGCCGGTACCGGAGCCTCCCTCCTCACCTGCTCCACTGCCCTGCGCAGCGGATATCACCTGCTCCTGGGCGTGGCCGGGCACGAACGTTCCCCACGGCGCCGAGACCGCCAGGCCGCCGCAAAGTTCAGAGATCTGCTCGGAGATGGTCACGACCTCTCCCACCACCACAACCGCCGGAGGCCCTAGGCCGGCCCGGGCGACATCGCGGGCTACAGTATCTAGTCTTGCGTTAATTGTGCGCTGCGATGGCAGGGTACCGTTCGAGATAGCCGAAACCGGGGTCTGTGGATTACGCCCGTGCCGGATAAGAGTATCGGCTATGACCTGCAAATGCTCGGTGGCCATCAAGAAGACCAGCGTCGCGGGTGACGACCCGAGCGCGCGCCAGTCCACCGCCGAGCGCTCGTCGCCCGGCGCGACGTGCCCGGATGCCACGTAAAACTCCTGCGCGATGCCGCGATGGGTCAGCGGCACGCCCGCTGCAGCCGGCCCGGCGGCGACGCTCGACACGCCGGGCACCACGGTGACCGAAACACCCGCCCGCAAGCAGGCCAGGACCTCTTCGGCGCCGCGGCCGAAGATGAACGGGTCGCCGCCCTTCAGCCGGACCACGAACCGGCCGGCCCGGCCCGGCTGACCAGCAGCGAATTGATCTGATCCTGCGGCACGGCCGTGCCCCCGGGCACCTTGGCCGCGTCGATGACCTCGACCTCCGGCGCCAGCTCCGCGAGCAGGGACCGCGGGGCGAGCCGGTCGGCAATGACCACATCGGCCTCATGCAGCAGCTCGCGGCCGCGCACCGTGATCAGCCCCGGGTCGCCGGGCCCGCCGCCGACCAGCGCCACCGCGCCGTGCGGGCCGCCGGCGCCATGCTCCCCGGGACCAGCCGGGGCGATCGCGCCGGAGGCCAGCCCCGCGACTATCGCGTTGCGTATTCTCGCGCTGCGGCGCGGCTCGCCGCTGATGACCCCGACCCGTACCGGCCCCGCCTGCCCGGAGGCCGGGGTCCAGGCCGCGGACGCGGCCGCGTCGTCAGCCCGGACGCACCAGACCCCGGCGGCGTCCGCTTCCGCGGCGACGGCCGCGTTGACGCCCGGGTCGCTCGTGTACGCGCCGATCAGCCACGCGCCCGCGCAGTCCCCCGGCGCGTAGCCGCGCCGGGTCCAGCGGATCCGGCCGGCCGCGGCGAGCTGCGCCAGCGGAGGGCTCAGCTCCGGCGAGACGACCGCTATGTCCGCTCCGGAGTCCAGCAGCGCGGGTATCCTCCGGGCGGCCACCGCGCCGCCGCCGACGATGGTGACGCGGCGGCCTGCCAGCCGGAGCGCCAGCAGGTACGGCGCGTGCTCGGTGCCGGGCATGAACGTCCGCGCTCCTTTTCCGGGGCCAGTCAGCCCTTGTCCGTCACCCCGGCCGAGTCAAACGTCGCGACCTCCCGCAGCGCCCGCGCCGCGCTCGCCGCCAACGGCAGCGCGAGCAGGGCCCCGGTACCCTCGCCGAGCCGCAGCCCAAGATCGATGAGCGGCCTCAGGCCCAGGTGCTCGAGCGTAGCCGCATGCCCAGGCTCCGCGCTGCGATGGCCGGCCAGGCAGCAGGCGGTCACGCCGGGGGCCAGCGCCGCGGCCGCCAGGGCAGCGGCACCCGCGATCATCCCGTCCAGGATCACGGGGGTGCGCAGGGCTGCGGCCCCCAGGATGAAGCCCGCCAGCGCGGCGTGCTCGAATCCGCCGAACGCCGCCAGCACGCCGACGGGGTCGGCCGGGTCCGGCCGGTGCCGGGCCAGCCCGCGGGACACCACGTCCACCTTCCTGGCGTAGGTGTCGTCGTCGATCCCGGTGCCGCGGCCGGTCACCTCGGCGGCGTCGCGGCCGGTGAACGCGCAGACGAGCGCGGCGGAGGCGGTGGTGTTGGCGATCCCCATGTCGCCGGTGAGCAGGCAGCGGTTACCGGCTGCGACCAGGTCGCGGGCCACCTCGGCACCGACGGCGATCGCGGCCTCGGCCTGCTCCCGGGTCATGGCCGGGCCCGCGGTGAAATCCGCCGTACCGGGGGCGATCTTGCGCGGAAGCAGCCCGGGCACGTGATCGAGCTCGGCCCGGACCCCGACGTCCACCACCACGACCTCGGCCCCGGCCTGCGCCGCGAACGCGTTCACCACCGCGCCGCCGGCCAGGAAGTTGGCCACCATCTGCGCGGTGACTTCCTGCGGCCACGGCGTGACCCGCTGCGCGTGCACGCCGTGGTCCCCGGCGAAGATCGCGACCACGGCCGGTTCGGGCATGGGCGGGGGGCAGCAGCCCGCCAGGCCGGCCAGCCGGACCGACACGTCCTCCAGCGCGCCGAGGGAGCCCGGTGGCTTGGTCATCCGGTCCAGCCGCTCCCTGGCCGCGGCCATCGCGGCGGAGTCCGGCGGCCCGATCGCGGCTCGCACGTCATCCAGCAGGTTCATGGCGTCCTGCCCCGGCAGCCCCCGGCGGCCGTACTCCTCGGCGTGCACCGACCAGGCCAGCGGCCGCCTGCGGGCCCAGCCGGCCGTGGCCAGCTCGGGCTCGGGCGTGAACTCGGTCACGTGGCCCAGGCACAGGTAGGCCACCACCTCGAGGTGGGCAGGCAGGCCGAGCTCGGTCGCCAGCTCCCGCTCGCCGAAGAAGCTCACCCAGCCGACCCCGAGCCCCTCGGCCCGCGCGGCGAGCCACAGGTTCGCGACCGCGAGCACGCTGGAGTAGGCCGCGGTCTTCGGCTGGCTGTGCCGGCCCAGCGTGTGCCGCCCGCCCCGGGTCGGATCGCAGGTCACCACGATGTTGACCGGCGCCTCGAGGATGGCCTCGGTCTTCAGCCGGTCGAAGGCCAGCGCCCGCCCGCCCGGCAGCGAGGCCGCGTAGTCGGCCCGGGCCCGGTCCGCCAGCTCCTTGATCCGCTCCCGCTTACGCCGGTCGGTGATCACGATGAAGTCCCAGGGCTGGGAGAGGCCGACCGACGGGGCGCGGTGCGCCGCGGCGATCACGCGCGTCAGCACCTCGGGCGGGACCGGGTCGGGCCGGAAGCCGCGGCGAACGTCGCGGCGCTCCTCGATGACCCGGTAGACGGCCGCCCGCTGCTCGTCGGAATAGGAATGCTCGTTCATCGCCGTCCTGGTCTGTCAGGGGTCCGTGGCCGGGAGGGCCGCCCCGGCCGTGCCGCCGGGGCCGCCGCCCGTGTCCCAGCCCGCGCGCGACCCGCTCACGGCCACGGCCGAGCGGAGCAGGGCCTCGAACGCGGCCGCCGCGGCGGCGGCGCCGCCCTTCTCCGACACGTTACTCACCGAGCGGATCCCGCTGGCCCGCAGCGCGTCCTTGGCCGCCGCGGCCGCGACGAACCCGACCGGCATGCCGATGACGAACGCCGGCTCGACTCCCCTGGCCAGGATCTCGGTGAGCGCCGCGGGCGCGCAGCCGACCACCCATACCGCCCCGGGCCCCACCTCGCCGAAGGCCAGCCGGACCGCCGCCGCGGGCGCGGAGATGCCCGCCGTACGGGCCAGGCGCGCCGTCAGCGGCTCGCCGACCTTGCACACCACCGGGCAGCCGGTGATCCCGGCCGCCACCATGACGCCGTCGGCCACGACCGGGGCGCCCGCCGCGAGCTCCGCCACGGCCACGGCGAGCCCTTCCTCGTCGCAGACCAGGTCGGTGGCGTAGTCGAAGTCGGCGGTCGCGTAGATGACCCGCTCCGTGACGTCGCGGCTGTGCTTGGGCAGGCGGGACAGGTCGATCCGGGAGCGGAGTATCCGGTACGCCTCTGCCTCGGTCGGCTGTGCGTCGCGAGACGCCCGGCTCGGCCACGTCACGTGCCATCACCTCCTCGGCTGGGAACTCCGTCCCGGCGGGTCCGTACCATCACGAACTGACCAGGGCAAACGACTTTGACGTTAGCGGGCCGAACTATCGGGGGTCCGCCGATACACTAGCCAGGCGCATTCTCCGGCCCGCTCACGGCGCGAGCGCGAGCCGCCGGGGCCCGCGCGGCCGTGCGTCCGGGAGACGTTCAGCTTTTTCGAATCTCTCTCTGAGGATCGTCGCATGCCGGACCGCTAGACCCTAACAGCAAGGTGGCACATGACAACTCAGCCAAATGGAGCGTCCATGCGGGCGGTCAGCCCACCCCGGGTGCTCGTGACCGGCGGGTCCGGTTTTATCGGGCGGCGCGTCGTGCGCGCGCTGCTTGACCAGGGCGCCGACGTCACGGTGGCCGACAAGAGGCCATCCCCGCACGGCGACGTCCGCGCGGTGATCGGGGACCTGTGCGACCCGGGCGTGGTCGCCGAGGCCGTGCGTCCCGGCACGGACGTCATCATCCACCTGGCCGCGATCACGCGGGTGCTGCAGTCGATCGAGGACCCGGCGGCCACGCACCGGGTGAACGTGGAGGTCACCGCGGCCCTCCTGGAGCAGGCCCGGGTGCACGGCGTCTCGTCGTTCCTGCTCGCCTCCACGAACGCCGTGACCGGAGACGTCGGCCACGGCACCATCGACGAGCGGGTACCGCTCCGGCCGCTCACCCCGTACGGCGCCACCAAGGCGGCGGCCGAGATGCTGATCGGCGCGTACGCGGCGTGCTACGGGATGACCGGGTGCTCGCTGCGGTTCTCCAACGTCTACGGCCCGGGCATGCAGGAGAAGGACAGCTTCGTCCCGCGGCTGATGCGGGCCGCGCGGGACGGCGCCGGTGTTCAGGTGTACGGCGACGGCACCCAGGTCCGGGACCTGGTGCACGTGGACGACATCGTGGCCGGGCTGCTCACGGCGTGGCGCGCGGGGGTCAGCGGGCCGCTGATCCTCGGCGCGGGCGAGTCGGTGTCGGTGAACGACATGGTCGACGCGGCGCGGCAGGTCACCGGGTGCGACATCCCGGTGGAGTACATTCCGGCCAAGCCGGGTGAAATGCCCGCCGTCATCGTGGACATCTCCGCCGCGCGCGCGCTGGGCTACCGGCCGTCACACGACCTCAAGTCCGGCCTGTCCACCGTATGGCCAGAATTCTCGGAGGCAGCGAAGTGACCGCTCATGTCAACGACGACGGGGCCATCGACAGCGCAGCTATCCAGGCGTTCACCGAGGAGTTCGGCGGCCGGGCCACCAGCCTGCCGCCGGTCGCCATCGTGATCGCCGCCTTCAACGAGGAGGGCGCGATCGGCCCGGTCGTCGAGGGCCTCCCACGCACCGTGGGCGGGCTGGCCGCCACGGCAATCGTCGTCTCCGACGGCTCGGTGGACGCCACCGGCAAGGAGGCCAGGGAAGCGGGCGCGCTGGTGTCCGACGTGCCGGCCAACCGGGGGCAGGGCGCGGCGCTGCGGCTCGGCTACCGGCTCGCCCGGGAGGGCGGCGCCGACTACATCGTCACCACCGACGCCGACGGCCAGTACAACCCGGCCGAGATCGAGAGCCTGATCGCGCCGATACTGGCCGGCCAGGCGGATTTCGTCACCGGCTCGCGGACGCTCGGCAGCGAAGAGACCAGGGACCCGGTGCGGAAACTGGGCGTGCGGGTCTTCGCGCTCACGATCTCCCTGCTGACCGGCCAGCGGATCAGCGACACGACCTTCGGGCTGCGCGCGATGCGGGCCGAGGTGACCGGCGCGGTCCTGCTCGAGCAGCCGCAGTACCAGGCGTCTGAGCTGCTGATCGGCGTGATCACGCACGGGTACCGGGTGGCCGAGCGGCCCGCCACGATTCACCGCCGCCAGGTGGGCAAGAGCAAGAAGGGGAACAACGCCTTCTACGCGCTGAGCTTCGCCAAGGTCGTCTTCGGGACCTGGTGGCGTGAGCGCCGCCGCCGGCCCGCGGCCCGGCCGACGGGCGACGGGCGAGCCAGTTAGCCGACGGGTCTGCCGCGGGCAACCCGCAGGCCGCGCCGACCGCGATTAAATCTGCGCCGCGCGGGCAGCAGGCGTACAGCCCGCGGGCAGGTGCTGCTAAACCCGTCCCGCGGGCACATCCGGCTTGGCGCCCTGTACCGCACCGGAGCCCTCACGGTCAGCGAACACGAAATTGTGGAAGATCAGGAACCTGATGACGAACGTCAGGCAGTTGGCCAGCAGGTACAGACCCTGGGCGAACAGCACCTCCTTGAAGCCGTGCAGGCCCAGGGAGCGTGCCCAGTAGTGGGCGAGCTTGCTGGTCAAGGTCAGCACGACCCCGACGCACAGGGAGATCGCCCAGAACGGCAGGGTCTCCTTGAGCAGCTGCGGCCGGCCCGTACGCTCCCAGGCCCACCGGCTGACCACGTAGCTCACGGCCGCGCCGGCCAGCCATCCGATCGCCCCGGCGAGCCCGGCCGTCACGTGCGCCAGCTGGCAGATGAAGTAGGTCAGCTGGGTCGCGCACAGGGCCAGCACCGCCGCGGGCGCGAAGCGAACCAGCCGCCTGCCGCCCTGGGTGCGGAGCCTGCGGCGCAGCGGACCGGGAACCAGACGCCACATGGCTTCGGCGTTCTTGGGCGATACCAGCGTCATAGTTGTCCTTGGCTAACTAACGATCGGGACCGTAAGTCAGGTATACAGTACGGGAGCCTGCGCAGGGCCTTGTTGTCTGGTTCTCCAGGTCCGCGGTGCGCCCCGGCCCGGGGCGGCCGCCACGGCCCTTGGCGCAACCCGCGCGTTTCAGGCAGTTTAAATGCCGTTGTCAGCTTGGTCAGGTATAAAGCAACGATAGCTACGGACAAGGCAGGAGCACGAGCATGAAGATCCTGGTGTTGGGCGGAGACGGCTACCTGGGGTGGCCGACGACGCTTCACCTGTCCCAGGTCGGGCACGACGTCGCCGTGGCGGACAACTTCGCGCGTCGGGGTTACGACAACGAGATGGGCGTGGACAGCCTGGTGCCGATCGAGTCGTTGCGGGCGCGGATCGCGGCGTGGCGTGAGCTGACCGGCAAGACCATCGCCAGCTACGTGGGCGACCTGTGCGACGCCGACTTCACTTATCACATCGTGCGGGATTTCGCCCCGGACGCGATCGTGCACTACGCCGAGCAGCGGGCCGCGCCGTACTCGATGGTGGACCGCAAGCACGCGGTGTACACGCAGGTCAACAACGTGGTCGGCAACCTGAACGTGCTGTACGCGATCGCCGAGGTCAACCCGGACATCCACCTGGTCAAGCTCGGCACGATGGGCGAGTACGGCACGCCCAACATCGACATCGAGGAGGGCTGGCTCGACGTCGAGCACAAGGGCCGGCGCGACCGGGTGCTGTTCCCCAAGCGGCCGGGCAGCTTCTACCATCTGTCCAAGGTGCATGACAGCCACAACATCGAGTTCGCCTGCCGGATCTGGGGGATCCGCGCGACCGACCTGAACCAGGGCGTCGTCTACGGGCAGCAGACCCCGGAGACGGCCATCGACGACCGGCTGGCGACCCGGTTCGACTACGACGCGGTGTTCGGCACGGTGCTGAACCGGTTCGTCATCCAGTCGGTGCTGGGCACCCCGCTGACCATCTACGGCAACGGGACCCAGACCCGCGGCATCATCGAGATCCGCGACACGGTCCGGTGTATCCAGCTGGCCTGCGAGACCCCCGCCGACAAGGGCGAGTTCCGGGTGTTCAACCAGATCACCGAGTTCATGTCGCTGGCCCAGATCGCCGACACCATCGTCAAGGCGAGTCCGGACGTGGTCCGGGTCGAGCACGTCGACAACCCCCGCGTCGAGCTGGAGAACCACCACTACAACGTGGTGCACACCGGGCTGGTCGGGCTGGGCCTCGAGCCGCACCTGCTGTCCGACACGCTGATCGAGTCGCTGTTCGAGATCACCAAGCGGTACGTGCACCGGGTCCGCCCCGAGGCCATGCTGCCGACGATCGAGTGGCGCAAGCCCTCCAGCGTGATCAGCAACTAACGCCGCACGAGCCGAGGCGGGGCCGGTCCGCCGGCCCCGCCTCGGCCTACGCCCACCCGGGCATCGGGTATCCGGCCAGCAACTCGCGGACCTGTTCGGCGATCCGCTCGATGACCGCCTCGTCCTCCTTGGCCGCCGCGGTGATCGCGTCGTCCATCCAGGCGGCGATCTGCGCCATGTGGGACTCGCCCAGTCCCCGGGTGGTGATGGCCGGCGTGCCGATCCTGATCCCGGACGGGTCAAACGGCTTGCGCGGGTCAAACGGGACGGTGTTGTAGTTCACCTCGATGCCGGCCCGGTCGAGCGCCTTCGCGGCCGGCTTGCCCGCGATGCCCTGCGGCGTCAGGTCGATCAGGATCAGGTGGTTGTCGGTTCCGCCGGACACCAGCGCGTAGCCGCGGTCGAGGAGCGCCGCCGCCAGCGCCTTGGCGTTCGCGACCACCTGGTGGGCGTAGCCGCGGAACGCGGGCTGAGCGGCTGCCCTGAGCGCCACCGCGATCGCCGCGGTGGTGTGGTTGTGCGGGCCGCCCTGCAGGCCGGGGAAGACCGCCTTGTCGATCCGGGAGGCGTACTCGGCGGTCGTCATGATCATGGCACCACGCGGGCCGCGCAGCGTCTTGTGCGTGGTGGTCGTGATCACCGGGGCGTAACCGACCGGGCTGGGATGCGCCCCGCCCGCCACCAGGCCCGCGATGTGCGCGATGTCGGCGACCAGGACCGCGTCCACCTCGGCCGCGATCTCGGCGAAGGCCGGGAAGTCGATCGTGCGCGGGATCGCCGTGCCGCCGCAGAAGATCAGCTTGGGCCGCTCGGCCCGCGCCAGGTCCCGCACCTCGTCCAGATCCACCCGCCCGGTATCGGCCCGGACCCCGTACTGCACCGCCCGGAACCACTTGCCGGTGACCGACACCCCCCAGCCGTGCGTGAGATGCCCGCCCATCGGCAGCGCCATGCCCATGACGGTGTCGCCCGGCTCCAGGAACGCGAGATAGACGGCGAGGTTCGCGGGCGAGCCCGAGTACGGCTGGACGTTGGCGTGGTCGACGCTGAACAGCGCCTCGGCCCGCCGCATGGCGAGTGTCTCGATCGGGTCGATGAACTGCTGGCCCTCGTAGTACCGGCGGCCCGGGTAGCCTTCCGAGTACTTGTTGGTCAGCACCGTGCCCGACGCCTCCAGCACCGCGGCCGAGACGTAGTTCTCCGACGGGATCAGCCGGATCTTCTCGAACTGGCGCTCGGCCTCCAGGGTGATCAGGTCGGCTACTTCCGGGTCCTCGCTGGCGACGTCCGGGATCGGCGGCTGATGCATGTATCCTCCTCGCTGCTGCCTTCATCATGCCGAACGCGATCGGGCCCGTACATCCCGCCGCACGATCGGGGCGAGTATCGCGCGCTCGGCGGCGGCCCAGGCGGTCGTGGTCAGCAGGTACAGGCCCGCGGCCAGCGGCATGACCGCGGCGATGGCCAGCGTCACGTACGGGACCACCCGGGCCAGCCAGCCCACCGCCCCGCCGGGCTGGGCCGGCGGGTCAGGCGGCAGGCCGGCCGAGCCTCCGGCGTCAGCCGCGCGGCTGACGCCCGCGCGATCCGCGCGGCCAGCCACACCGCCACGGCGAGCAGCGCGAACAGCCCGAGGAACACCGCGCCCTGGGCGCTGAACGGCCCGGGCCCGCTCAGCCAGTGGCTGCCCAGCGGCACGCCGAACAGGTCGTGGCCGAGGAGGCTGTTGCGATGGCCGCCGACGGTGCCGGACCGGAACAGCGCGTACATCACGCTGAGGAACGGCAGTTGCAGCAGCACCGGCAGGAACCCGGCGAACATCCCGGTACCCTCCCGCCGGTACAGCGCGGCCAGTTCCCGCTGCAACCGGTCCGAGTGCCCGGCGTGCCGCTTGCGCAACGCCTGGACCTGGGGAGCCAGCCGGGCCTGGGTGACCTGGCCGCGGATCGCGTAGTAGCTGAACGGCAGCAGCGCCATGCGCACGGCCAGGGTGAAGAAGACGATGGCGGCCGCGGTGGCCAGCCCAACGGGCAGCGGGGCCAGCACCAGGGCGAACGCCGACACGACGTGGTAAGCGGCGCCGACAGCGACGCCGAAAAGAGCGAACATGACGGGGACCCTCCAGCGGTTCACGGAACGGATGACAGCTGGAGACGGCCGCGAGACCGGCCCGCGAATCGGGCTGCCCGGGGTGTGGACCCCGGGTGTGCGGGAGCGGAGACCCCGCAAATGCGGAGCCCCCCGCAGGTCAGGCTGCCCGCGGGTTACCGGGGGGATGTGCAGGGGACCGAGTCCCCCGCAGGCGCGGCCGCCGGGTCCGCCGAGGGAGCCCGGGGGCGGGTCCGGCCCGCTGCATCCGGATCGAGCTGCCGCTGGAACGCCGCCGACCAGGACTTCTCGCGCAGCGCCACGGCCCGGCCGGTCAGCGGCCGCGCCGTGACCGCCGCCGCGATCCTGGCGCCATGCGCAAGGAAGGCGACGAGCATCCCGGTCAGCGCGACCGCGGCCACGGCCATCAGGCCGGACGCGGACGGTGCGGTAGCGGCGTGGCCCGCGGGCAGCCAGTAGCTGATCAGCTGCGCAACCGCGCCGACAAGCCAGGCGACCATCACGGCCTCCACGGTGTGCCCCGGACCGGGCAGGCCCAGGGCTGGTGACTCCAGTCTAAGCCGGGTCCTACCCGGCGCCGCCGGCGGCGAAATCCGAGCTGCCGTAACCGACGGCAGAGGCCAGGGACAGCAGGATGGCTAGCACGGCGGGGGCCCGGCCAGCCCGGCACCGGACACGCTGGTCAGCCGCGCCCGGCCAGCCCGTCCCCGATCGTGCATGATTCCTGCACGCTAACAGGAAGCCCAACGGGCTCGGCCCCGCCGCGAGGCTTACCGTGGCGTTTCCGATGGCGCGCGGCGGAAAGCGGCCAGTTGTCGTGCGCCGATGTCTGCGCTGGCCAGGCAGGCCGATGTCTGCGCTGGCTAGGCAGAAGGTAGGCTGCCCGGGCACTGCACACCAGGTATCGGAGCGGCGTTGCGCATCGGGCAGATCGTCATCGATGTGGCGCCGCTGCGGGAGAGCCGCGACTTCCGCTGGCTGTACTCCGGCCGCCTGGCCGCGTCGGCCGGGGACGTGGTGGCCACCACCGCGGCCAGCTGGCAGGTCTACACGCTGACGCACTCGCCGGTGGCGGTCGGCCTGCTCACCCTGACCGCCAGCCTCGGCATGCTGTTCAGCCTGCTGGCCGGCGGGATGCTCGCGGACCGCCACGACCGGCGCACGCTGCTGCTGGCCACCGGGCTGCCGCAGGCCGTGGCGGCGGGTGCGCTGCTGGCCAACAGCCTGGCGCGGCACCCGGCGGTGTGGGCGATCTACGTGATCATGCTGGCGATCGGGCTGCTCCAGGGCCTCGGCGCGCCCGCGGGCGCGGCTGCCACCCCGGCGCTGGTCGGCCCGTCCCGGATGCCCGCCGCCGCGGCCCTGAACGGGATGGGCAACCAGCTCGGCAACCTGGCCGGGCCCGCGCTGGCCGGCCTGCTGATCGCCGGGCCGGGCCTGGCCGCGTGCTACGGGCTCGACGCGGCGTGCTTCGCGGCGTGCACCGTCGCCCTGCTGTTCGTGCGGCCGTTGCCGCCCACGGTGCGTGCGCTGCGGCCGGGATTCCGCTCGCTGGCCGAGGGCTTCCGCCATGTATGGCACAGCCGCGTGCTGGGCGGCATGCTGCTGATCGATACCAACGCGATGATCTTCGGCATGCCCGCCGCGCTGTTCCCGGCCCTGGCTAGCGAGCACTTTCACGGCGGCTCGGCCACGTTCGGCCTGCTGACCGCCGCCCCGGGGTTCGGCGCGATCATCGGCGCGGCGAGCAGCGGCTGGACCGGGCGGGTCCGCCGGCCCGGAATCGTGATCATCGCGGCGGGCATCGTGTGGGGCGGCGCGATCGTGGGCTTCGGGCTGATCCGCAGCCTGCCGCTGGCGCTGGCCTTCCTGGCGCTGGCCGGGATGGGAGACATGATCTCCGAGATCCTGCGCAACGCGCTGCTGCAGATCTACGCCCCGGACCGGCTGCGCGGCCGGCTGAGCAGCCTTTACCTGGCCCAGGTCAACACCGCCCCGGCCCTGGGCAACGTCGAGGCCGGGATCGTGGCGGAGCTGTTCTCGCTCACGGTCTCGGTGGTCAGCGGCGGGCTGGCCTGCATCGGCGGCGCCGTGGTGCTCGGCGCGCTGTTCCCGTCGCTGCGCCACGCCAGCCTGGCCGGGCCCGCAGCCGAGGACGCAACACCGGTCCCCGAACCCGCCGACTGACCCCGGCGCCCTACCGGGCGGCGAGGCTGCGGTAAATGGCGTTGATCAGCGCCATCTTGCGCGGGTCGTCCACGATGTTCATGCCCATCCGGTTCATCACGTAGGCGAACGCCACACCGGCCTCGGGATCGGCGCCGACCGTCGACCCGCCGAAGCCGTCGTGCCCGAACGCGGCCGGATTCGGGCCGACGTGCCCTTCCGGGCCAGACAGGCCGACGCCGAGCCCGAACTCGACCGGGAAACCGAGCACCAGGTCGGTGAACCGTCCCTGGCCGGCGCGGGCCAGCTGCAGGGTCTTGGCCGAGATCAGCCGCTCGGACCCGTCGGTCAGCGTCCCGTACACCGTCACCAGGCCCAGCGCGGTGCCGTGCCCGTTGGCCGCCGGGATCTCCGCCATCCGCCAGTCGTCGGCGTTGGCCTCGTCCCCGGTCAGCGCCGGGTTGAGCAGCGCGGCCTGCGCGGCGGGGCTGGCGTTGGCGTAGGCCTGGGCCAGCGCGGCCTGTTCGTCCGCAGACGGCCGCACGCCCTGCAGCTCCGAGCAGCGGTCCAGCTCGGTCCCGGGCAGCCCGATGTAGAAGTCCGCGCCGAGCGGCCCGGCTATCTCCGAGCCGAAGAACGTCCCGCAGCTCTGCCCGGTGATCCGGCGGATGACCTCGCCGACCAGGTACCCGAACGTGATGGCCTGGTACCCGGTGGTGCTGCCGGGCGGGAACAGCGGTTCCTGGCGGGCCAGCAGGTCGGTGATCTTCTCCCAGTCGTAGTAGTCCTCGACGCTGGCCGGGACCGACAGGCCGGTGAGCCCGGACTTGTGGCCCATGATCCACCGCACCGGGATCTCGGCCTTGCCGCCCGCCGAGAACTCGGGCCAGTAGCGCGCGACCGGCGCGTCCTGGTCCAGCTCGCCGCGGTCGATGAGGATGTGCGCGCACAGCGAGGTCATGGCCTTGGTTGTGGACCACACATTGGTGAGCGTGTCCTCGCGCCACTCGCGGCTCCGGCCGGGATCAGCCCAGCCCGCCCACAGGTTCACGACCGGCTCCCCGCCGACCGCCACCGCGACGCTCGCCCCGATCTCGTCGCGCTCGGCGAAGTTCTCGGCGAACGCCTCCCGCACGGGCTCGTAACCCGCCGCGCACGTTCCGTGCATCTCGGTCCCGACCTCGCCCATCAGCCACCTCGCCGTCTTTGCCGGCGGCCCGGCACCCCTGCGCGCCGCGGCCCTCCCCCTCCCGGCTTGCTATTCCCTGCCCGGCCAGCCTGTCAACACCTGGCCCGGGCGGCTCTCAGCTGGTGAGACTCACGGCACCCGGCCGGGACGCTCCATCCACCGCTCCGGCCGGGCGAGCGGCCCGTAGCCGAACCGGGTGTACAGGCTGCGCCCGGGCTCCGTGGCCAGGATCTGGCGGATGCCGCGCACGTCGGGATGGTCGACCGCCGTCTCGACCAGGAACGAGCCGAGCCCGTGCCCCCGGTGCGCGGAGTCGACGAACACGTCGCACAACCAGCCGAACGTGGCGTAGTCAGTGACAAACCTGGCGAAGCCCACCTGCGTTCCCCCGGCCGAGTAGAGGCCGATGACCAGCGAGTTCTCGATGGCCCGGGCCATCACGGCGTGCGGCCGGCCTTCCGCCCAGTAGCTTTCGCCGCTGATCCAGGCGTGCACCCGGGGCAGGTCGATCAGCGCATGCTCGTCGCTGGCCCAGTAGCCGTCGGGCCCGGGCCACTTCATGGCCGGCTCCCCGGCCCGGCCGGGCCGATGACCGGCAGCCCCGGCGGCGGCCCGCCGTCGATGAGCCGGCCCAGCGCCGCCGTGTCCAGATGGTCGGCCACCAGGTCGCCGAGCACGTCCAGGCGGGCCTGCCGCAACGCCGCGAAGTCGGTGTCCGGCGAGACCGTGAACTCCCGGCCCGCGAGCGCGGCCACCTCGGCCAGGAACGCCCGCCGGAACGCGTCGCTCTCGAGCGTCCCGTGCCAGCTTGTCCCCCAGACGGCCGCGGTCCGGCAGCCGTCCAGGAACGGTTCCGCCCCCGGATCCAGGGTGGCGATCCCGTGATGGATCTCGTAACCCGCGACCGGCGCGCCGTACCCGCTCCCGGTCGGCCGGCCGAGTGTCTTCTCCGCACCGAACGTCACCCGTACCGGCAGCATCCCCAGCCCGGACACCCGGCCCGCGCCCGACTCCGCCTCGTCGTCGATCTGCTGGCCGAGCATCTGGTAGCCACCGCAGATCCCCAGCACCGGCAGCCCCTTGGCGGCGCGCGCCGTGATCACCTCGGCCAGGCCGCTCTCGCGCAGCCAGGCCAGGTCGGCAACGGTCGCGCGGGAGCCGGGCAGCACGACCAGGTCGGCATCGGCGAGCTCGGCGGGCCAGCGCGCGAACCGGACCAGGACGCCGGGCTCGGCCGCGAGCGCATCGATGTCGGTGAAGTTGCTGATCCGCGGCAGCCGCACCACGCTGACCCGCAGCACGTCGTTCCCGAGCGGCAGGCCAGGCGCCGGAGGCCCCGCGTCGAGAGCCAGCGAGTCCTCCGTATCCAGCCCCAGACGGTCGGTCCAGGGAATTATCCCCAACGGGATGCGGCCGGTGATCTCTTGCAGCATCCGGACTCCGGGCTCGAGGATCTCGCGGGCGCCGCGGAACTTGTTGATCACGAATCCGGCCACCAGGGCCTGGTCCGCGGGCTCCAGCAGGGCCAAGGTGCCGTGCAGGGCGGCGAACACCCCGCCCCGGTCGATGTCGCCCAGCACGATCACTGGCAGGCCCGCGGCCCGCGCCAGCCCCATGTTCGCGATGTCGGTCGCGCGCAGGTTGATCTCGGCCGGGCTGCCCGCTCCCTCGCAGATCACCACGTCGTACTCGCGGCGCAACTGCGCCAGGCTGTCGGTGGCCACCTCCAGCAGCCGGGCGGCATGGCGCCGGTACCCGGCCGCGTCGGTCTCGCGCTCAGCGTGGCCGAGCACCACTACCTGGCTGCGGCCGTCGCTGCCCGGCTTGAGCAGCACCGGGTTCATCCGCGCGTCGGGCTCGACGCCCGCCGCCGCGGCCTGCATCGCCTGGGCCCGGCCGATCTCCGCGCCGTCCGCGGTGACGAACGAGTTCAGCGACATGTTCTGCGCCTTGAACGGGGCGACGCGCACTCCCTGCCGGGCCAGCCAGCGGCACAGGCCGGCCGTGAGCACGGTCTTGCCCGCATCCGAGGTCGTGCCCGCCACCAGAAGCGCCCCGCCCACCTCCCCATCCCCCTTCACGGTCTCCGCACTCCGATCGCCGTGTCCGCCGCCGCAGCCGCCACTGCCGTAGCAGCGGCCGCAGCCGTCGCAGCGATCGTAACCGCGCGACACAGGCGGACCGCGCGGCGGATGTCTGCTGGATCGGCCGCGCGGCCCCGGCCGAGGACCGGCCGGTGCTCGGCGGCTCCCGCATAGGTGCTGGTCCCGCCGAGCCGGACGCCCAGCGCGCCGGCGAACGCGGCCTCGCACCGGCCCGCGTTCGGGCTGGGATGCCGGCCGCCGTACTGCCGCATCGAACGCCAGGCCACGGCCGGCCTCCCGCCGACGACCGGCGCCATCGCCGCGGCCAAGGCGCCGGTCAGCCGCGCGGGCGCCCAGTTGGCCACGTCGTCAAGCCGCGCGCTCCCCCAGCCGAACCTGACCCAGGTGGGCGACTGGTACCCGACCATCGCGTCCAGCGTGTTGACGGCCCGGTACCCGGTCAGGCCGGGCAGCCCGGCGACCACGCACCACACCAGCGGCGCCACCACCGCGTCGCTGGTGTTCTCGGCGACCGACTCCACCACAGCCCGGGCCAGCTCGCTCTCGCCGAGCTGGCCAGGATCCCGCCCGCACAGGTTCGGCAGGGCCGCCCTGGCCGCCGTCAGGTCGCCGGCCTGCAGCGCCGCTGCTATCCGTTGTGCTTCGCGGGTCAGGGAGCGCGCCCCGGTCACGGTCCATACCGCCGCGGCCGTCACGGCGAGGCGCAGCCAGGGACGGCCGCGGGTCAGGTGCTCCGCAAGCATCGCGGGCGCCGCGGCGCCCAGCACGCAGCCGGCCGCGTACCCGGCGCCGCGCAGCCGGCTATCCGCGTACGTCCGGTCCTGCACGGCCTGCGCGGCCCGGCCGAACAGCGCGACCGGATGCCCGCGCCGCGGGTCGCCGAGCAGCGCGTCTGCAGCCACGCCCGCCAGGATGCCCGCGGCCGTCGGCCAGCCGCCCGTCCCGGCTCGCCGCGCCGACGCGCCAGACTCGCCAACCGTGGCCGTCACGGACATACGATAAGAACGGGTGCCGGTGCCGTGTCGCTCGCACTCCCCCAAATGCGACCTGGCCTCAGCCGCACTGTTGCCCGCACGTGACCTTGGCCGGGCACAATTGCTGACTTGGCGCCTGTAGCTCAGCAGGACAGAGCAGCTGCCTTCTAAGCAGCCGGCCGGGGGTTCGAGTCCCTCCAGGCGCACTCATTAGCGCAGTTGACCTGGGAAAACGCCTCAGCTATCCCGCCGCCGCGATACGGCGGCTGTTCAAGCAGCCGGGCATCGCTGCTCAGCCCGGATATGTCAGGAAACCGCATCCTACCTGCGAAAACACGGCCTGACCGTACCCGCGCCCGGTAGCTACAGCGCTCCCACAGCAGACAACTGGATAACTCTTGTGTCGCCGCTGAACCCCAAGGCTGACACTGGCAGGAAGGCTGCCCTGGGCCCTCCCCGGGCTGCGCGTTGCCGGGACAAGCCTGTCCATGCGGCGCCGCGGGAGCGAGAAGTCGCGGCTAGCCGCGTCGGGTGTGAACCGCCTGGCGGAGCGGCGGTCGCGGGCAGTAGCGCAGCCTGCGCTAGCCCTACCACCCCCCCGCCTTTCCGATCTGACGCTCGGTCATGCATGTTATGCACGTGATCCTTCTTGTCATTTCGGCCATCCTTGACGGGTTGTGTCGTCGGTGACGAAGGGAGCTGTTGCTGTGCGTGCTGTCGACCTGTGCGTGGTCCGTGCGCGTGACCGCTCCGGTGGGCTGGTTGTCCGGCTCGGGGTGCCGCTGGCCGATGTGTATCTGGACTTCCTGGCCGGGCGGTGCCGGCCGAACACGGTGCTGGCGGCCGCCTATGACCTGAAGGTGTTCTTCACGGTCGTGGCCAAGCCGCCCGGTGAAGTCCGGCCTGCCGATGTGCTGGCGTTCATCACAGCCCAGCGCACTGGCCGCGCCGGCGAGCATGGCGTGCTGCAGCCGCTCGAGGGCGAGGGCGAGCCTGCCGGGGTGTCGAGTGCGACAGTGCGCCGGCGCCTGTCGGTCGTGTCGGGTTTCTTCGCGTTCTTGCAGGCCCGGGGGGATGTGCCGGCCAACCCGGTGCCGCGGGGGCTGCCGACCCGGCGGGAGCGGTCTCGTCCCCGGCAGGGCGTGCCGCTGGTGCGCGTCACCCGGCGGCTGCCGCGGATCTTGTCCCCTGCTGAGGTGGACGCGCTGACCGCGGCGCTGCGCACGCACCGGGACCGGGCCATGGTCGCCGCGATGGTGCTGGGCGGGCTGCGCCGCTGCGAGGTCCTCGGGCTGCGGCTGGAGGACCTGCGCGCCGCGGAGCGGCGGGTGTTCATCGCCGAGGGTAAGGGCGGCCGGCAGCGGCTGATCCCGGTCTCGGGCCGGTTCTTCGCCGCGGTGGCCGACTACCTGGACGCCGAGCGGCCGCCCGGTGCCCGCACCGACCGGGTCTTCGTGGTGCTCAAGGGCCCGCGCCGCGGGCAGCCGCTGTCGGCCAGGGGGACCGATGAGGTCCTGGCAGCCGCGCGGCGCCGGGCCGGCCTGGAGCATGCGACCTGCCACGGGCTGCGGCATACCTGCCTGACCCCGGCTGCGCGAGGCCGGGATGGCGCTGGAGGCGGTGCAGGCCCAGGCCGGGCACGCCTCGATCGAGTCCACCCGGATCTACCTGGACCTGGCCGATGACTGGCTCGCCGCTCAGTACCGCAAGGCCGCTGAGGTAATCGACGCGCAGGTCTTCGCCGGCCACCCCGCCGGACCGGGCGCCGGCACCGGGAGCCAGCGGTGAGCGGGCCGCCGCGGCGGGGCGCCAACGGGATGGGCTCGCTGCCCGGCTGGGCTGACCTGGAGCCCGCTGTCCCGCAGATCACGGTCACGATGCGCCGCTACCTGACCCAGATCAGCTGCGTGCTGCGCCCGGGCAGCGTCAGCGGCGCCGACCTCGCGCTGCGAGCTTTCGCCGCCTTCCTGGCCGAGGCCGCGCCCGAGGTGACCAGTACCGCGCAGGTCACCCGCCGTCACATCGAGGACTATAAGCCCTGGCTCGCCGCCCGGCCCGGGCAGAACAAACCACGGCTGACCCCCGCGACCATCGCCCACCGGCTGGGCACGTTGCGGATGTTCTTCGTCCGCCTCGATGAATGGGGCTGGGACGAAGCCCCGCCCAAGGTGCCGATGTTCCCCGGCGACCTGCCCCGCCAGGACCACCCGCTGCCCAAAGCCCTCGACGACGGCGCCGCCGCCCGGCTGCTGCGCGCCGCGCAGAACGACAAGCGCCTGCTCGTGCGGGTCACCGTGGAAATGCTGCTGCGCACCGGGCTGCGGGTCAGCGAGTACACCTCCCTGCGCGCCGGCGCGGTCGTGCACATCGGCGCCGGGCCGTGGCTGCACGTCCCGGTCGGCAAGCTGCGCGAGGACCGCTACCTGCCGCTGCACCCGCACCTGGTCGCCTTGATCGACGACTACCGCGGCGCGCACGTGGACCCGTCAAACCCGCTGCTGCTGCCGCGCGAGAACGGACGCGCCCTCGACCGGCATGCCGTCACCCGTTTCATCAACAAGGCGGGCGCTGCGGCCGGGCTGGGACACATCCATCCCCACCAGCTGCGGCATACGCTGGCCACCCAGGCCATCAACCGCGGCATGAGGCCATCGCCGCCATGCCCGGCCACCGCAGCCTGGACATGACCCTGCGGTATGCCAAGATCGCCAGCCGTACCGTCGCCGATGAGTACTTCGCCGTCACCGACAAGGTCGACGCGCTCTACGGCCAGGCCCCCGTGCTGCCCGCCGACGCGATCGGGCCCAAGATGGCCCGGCTGCGCCGCGAGCACCACCGGATGCTCGGCAACGGCTGGTGCACCCGCCCCGCCGAGCTGGACTGCGCGTTCGAGTCCATCTGCGAGACCTGCACGTTCTTCCAGACCAGCATCGCCTTCCGCCCCACCCTCCAAGCCCAGCACGACGACGCCATCGCCCGCCACCAAGACCACCGCGGGCAACTATTCTCCACGCTGCTCGCCCGAGTTGACCAGGACGCCTCATGAACCAGCCCGCGCTGCGCCTCACCCGCCCCGGCCAGCTGCCCGCCCCCGCCACCGGCGACGACAGCCTCCAAGTCCTCAGCCAGGCCATCGACGACCTCGCCCGGCTGCGCACCGCCCTACTGGCTCGGCGACTCCGCCGTCCACCTGCACGCCCTGGTCAGCCTCATCGCCCAGGCCGAACAGCTCCTGCCCCAGGCCGTCCACGACGCCCGCGACCAGGAACTCACCTGGGCCCAGATCGGCGAGCTCCTCGACACCACTGCCGCCACGGCGGCACGCCGCTACCGGAACAAGCCATGATCAACTTGACAAGGATCACGTGCATAATGCAGATGAGAGGGCGGCTCTGTGCCGGAACTTGGTGTGCAAGTTCGGCAGTTCCCTATCGGGGAAAGCGGTGTCACATGAAATAGCCCGCGTCGGCCAGAACGTTGCGACCTACGGCAATACGGCTGGATCTTCGCTGTGGCACGGTCGTCCAGTAGTACCAGATCATCAAGGTGATGGAGAGGGCCCAGGCTCGGCCTCGCAGCCAGGTCGCGTCGTCAACGCCGAGTTTCCTCCGGAAGATCTCCCTGGCAGGCGGATCAAGAACCTCCCACGCCACCGCCAGGTCGACTGTGGGGTCCCCGATCGACAGTCCTCCAAAGTCCAGCGCCGCCGCCAAGCGCCCGTCCCGCACCAGCAGATTCTCCGCGGCCAAGTCGCCGTGGTACCACCGCGGCGCCGACCGGTCCTTCGCCCCAGACAGCCTCATGGCTTCGTCCCACAGCTGTTCGGCGGCGTCAAGGTCGAACGCGAAGTCACCCAATGCACGGCAGCGCTCGAGGTTCTGTCTAGTCACCGCGTCCATAGTCGCGAGTGGCTCTCCTCGGTACCAATGCAGGTCTGGGTCGTTAACTGCCTCGCTAGGTACATCCGCCAGCCCCAGGGCATCCACCACTTCGGCAAGGTCTGCTGCCAGGTCCTCCCGTCGTGGGTCGACGGGCGTCTCGGGGGTGACCACCTCAGGGTGTTCACCGTCGATCCAGCGGACTACCGACCAACGTTCCGGGTAGTCACAGTCGGGTTCGAACACCGCGACCACCTCAGGGACACCAACTGGCAACGAAGGCCCGAGAACCGGCAGCCACTTGGCCTCTTTCGCGATCGTCACCGATCCCCCGGGCTGGCGCGGCAGCCGAACGAGGAGATTCCCCCCGAACCGGAACAGCGCGTTCGACGAGCCACTCGAATCCAACCGTCGAACGGGCAGATCCACGTAGTGAGGCATCGCCCGGTCAACCAAAGCGCGGACCAGCCCGGTGTCGATCGGGATTTCGTCCTCGTGGAGAACTCCGGCCACTCTCGGAGTCAATCTCGCCCCCTGAGACACGGCAACCGGTTATCCGAAGTGGATCTCGCACACCCCTACTCCTAGGCCAACAGACAACCGCATCTGCCGCATATGGCCCACGTCAGTCAGGCAGAATCTGGCCGCTGGCGGGCGGGACGAACGCTCTCATCACCGACGGACACCTGGGCCTGGCGGCGATCTTCAGGCCAGTCGCGCCGCGCCAGGGTCAGTGGTCGGCATGCGGCTACATCGATCGACAGAATCACGCTGAGTTACGGGAGAGGCCAGCAGAACGCTCACCGAGCCGCCGATCTGCGCTGCCAATCGGATCGACTGGCTGTCGGTCGCGGGCGCACCCGAACGAACATTATGGCGTGACTCCGGCTTGGCCGAGGTCCACGTCGCCGTGCCGCTGGCTGGCTAGGCGTGATCGGCGGGTTCGTCGGGCACGACGAACCCGGATCTCGTAGGCGATCACGACGGCCTGGACCCGGTCGCGGAGCGCCGAGCTTCATCAAGATTCTGCTGACATGCGTCTTGATCGTGCTCTCCTCGACCACGAGCTCGGCGGCGATCTCGGCGTTGGCCAGCCCGCGGGCCACCAGCCGCAGGACATCCAGCTCCCGCTGATGTCAGCTCCTTCAGCTGCGCTGGCTGCGCCGCAGGCGGCCGCACGGCGTGGGCGAACCGGCCGATGAGCCGCCTGGTGACCGACGGGTCGATGAGCGCGTCCCCGGCGGCGATGCAGCGCACTGCGGCGATCAGCTGATCCGGCGGCGCGTCCTTGAGCAGGAACCCGCTGGCTCCCATCTTGAGCGTCTCGTAGACATACTCGTCGGCGTCGAAGGTCGTCAGGATCAGCACCCGGCTGTCGCCGCTGCCGAGAATCTGCCGGGCGGCGGTCAGCCCGTCCATGTTCGGCATCCGGATGTCCATCAGCACGACGGCCGGGCCCAGTGCGCGCGCCAGCTCGACCGCTTCCAGGCCGTCCGCGGCCTCGCCGACCACGCGGATGTCTGGCTCGCCCGCCAGGATGACGCGAAAGCCCGCGCGGACCAGCCGCTGGTCGTCGGCGATCACAACCGAAATGGCGGCCGCCGTCATCGCCCGCTGAGCTGGACGCGCTGGTCACGGTATGGCTCGCCTCGCCCCTGCAGGTTGATCAGCGCCCATCGTAGCCGGGTGGTCTGCTGGGCAGCGTCCTCCTCAGGAGGGACGCCGGCTCTGGCACGTCGTCCTGCGGGCGGACGCTTAG
>CAWIDQ010000055.1:0-69378 GCA_963834695.1 uncultured Actinomycetota bacterium | reverse complement strand
ATCCCGTGCCCGTTTCCTACCTTGCCTTCACCGTTGCGCTGCCGGTCTTGTGGTGCGCCTCGGTGGCTCTGGCGGGGGCGTATGAGCCCCGCTACTTCGGGGCGGGCTCGGACGAGTTCCGGAGGGTGCTGAACGCGGCGGTGGGCCTGGCCGCCGGTGTGGCCATCGCCTCCTACGCGCTCAAGATCGACTTCGCCCGCGGTTACGTCCTGATCGCCCTGCCCAGCGTGGCGGTGCTCGATCTGGCCGTCAGGTATCGGCTCCGCAAGCGCCTGCACAAGCAGCGCAGCCAGGGTGCCTGCATGCAGCGCGTGGTGGCGGTCGGTCATGCGCCAGCCGTCGCCGACCTAGTCGCCACGCTGCGCCGGGACAAGTTCAACGGCCTGAACGTGGTGGGAGCCTGCCTGGCTGGGCGGACCATGCTGAAGGAGATCGCCGGCGTCCCCGTCTTCGGCGGCCTGGGCAGCGTGTCGGCGGCGGTGGCACCGGGTCGGCGCGGACACCGTGGCCGTGCTCGCCTGCCCGGAGATGAACGGCATCCGGCTGCGCGAGCTGGCCTGGGAGCTGGAAGAGACCGGCACCGACCTGTGCGTCGCGCCGGCCTTGATCGACGTCGCGGGGCCGCGCACCACGATCCGCCCGGTGGCCGGGCTGCCGTTGCTGCAACTGGATCATCCTGAGCTCGCTGGCGGCAAGCAGGTCATCAAGGCTGTGTTCGACCGGATGGCCGCGGGCCTGGCGCTGATCGTGCTCGCGCCTCTGTTCGTGGTCATCGCCCTGGCCATCCGCCTGGACGACCAGGGGCCAGTGTTCTTCAAGCAGACCAGGGTCGGCCGGGACGGCCAGACGTTCAAGCTCTTCAAGTTCCGGACCATGGTCGTGGACGCCGAGCAGCGCAAGCTGCAGCTTCAGGCGCTCAACGAAGGGGCCGGGGTGCTGTTCAAGATGCGCCGGGATCCCCGGGTGACGAAGGTGGGCGCCAGCCTGCGCCGCTGGTCGCTCGACGAGCTCCCGCAGCTGTTCAACGTGCTGAAGGGCGACATGTCCCTGGTCGGCCCGAGGCCTGCCCTGCCGGACGAGGTGGCGCGCTACGGCGACCACATGCGGCGCAGGCTGGTGGTCAAGCCGGGCATCACCGGCCTGTGGCAGGTCAGCGGGAGATCTGGCCTGTCGTGGGAAGAGGCGTTCCGGCTCGATCTGCGTTACGTAGATAACTGGTCGATCATGCTCGACCTGCAGATCCTCTGGAAGACCTTCTCCGCAGTCACCGGAGGGTCCGGCGCTTACTAATAAGCCTGACCGGCAACGCCGTGGGTTCAATCCGCCTAGCAGCTCCTCGGCGAGAAGAACGCCTTTATGGTGGACCCCCACTGATAGGCGATCTCGTACGGCCAATCCGACATCGGCAGCGGTGCGTTGACCATATAGGCCTTTCCGGTGAAGCAGCGTCTCGCCCATATCCGGGCTGGGGTGTCCTGCGGAGTTACCGCGACCAGGGCGACCGACTGCCAGTGGTACCGCGCGGCCAGGTGGCTGGCGAATTCCTCCTCGCCCCGCGTGGTTGAGGGGTTCGGGTCGAAGCAGATCACCGTGACCCCCGGGATCTTCGGTGCGCAGGCGCTGCCATGCCGCTGGTACCGGGAACCTCGCAGAGATCACGATCATGGAAGCCCGGTGCGCCCGCGCCAGGTCCAGCGCGGTGTCCAGGCGGTCGCCCGGTCCGTTGAGCATCACGATCGCATCGACGTGCGCGGGCGTGGCCTGCTGTGGCGGCCAGACAAACCAGTGCGCGGTGGCCGCGCCGAGCCCGGCGACCACGATGACCAGCGCGAGGACAGAGCGCCACAGGTAGCCGCGCCGACGGCTGCGCCGCTCCTCGCGCCTGGCCGCGCGGTCGGCTCTGCCAATAAACAAAGAGCACCCTAGACAGTCACGACAGCGGCACCTTGTTCGCCGCAGCGGCCCGGGGGGACGGAGCGGCCGCCACGGCGTTGCTCAGGCGCCAGTCCCAGCTCCCGACGGCATCAAACTACAACAGGCAGCCCACTGACCGAGCAGCCGAGCGGCCGTGCCCGACCCAGGGCGGTCAGTGCCTATCCGGTAGGCAACCCGGTCATTTGCGCCTTAACGTCGAGCACCCGCCGCTCGAAGTCCCGGTCGTCGGGTGCAATTTCCGAGCCCGCTCGGATGCCGGGCTGGCGGCGGCGTGAGCCGCGGGGCGAACGTGGCCCACACAACCTTCCCGGTATCGCTCAGGACCGTGTAACCCCAGGCATCGCTGAGCGCACGGATGATCTGCAGGCCGCGGCCGGTCTCGGCCAGGGAACCGGGTGCCTGGGGCACCGGGGGGGCCGTACTCGGGTCGGCGACCGCGCACAGTACGTAAGGCCCCGGCTGGAGCAGGCCGAGCTGGATCGGCCGCCGGGGCTGGGTGCTGCCGGGCCCGGGCAGGGCGTGCCGCAACGCGTTAGTCACCAGCTCGGCCACGACTATCGTGATGTCTTCGCCGCGCTCTGCCGTGTCCCACTGCTGCAAACTGGCCAGGGTGAAGTCTCGCGCGGCCCGGACCGATCCGGCGTCCGTGCCAGGTGTGAACGTGGCCAAGCCCGGCAGGTCCCACTCTCCTGTGGGGCGAGAATCCGGCGGCGGCCACGAGTTGCCGCGCGTCAGGCCAGCCATTTCCGCGGCTACCATCAGCCACCTGCAGTCGGTCCCGTCGGCCGGCTGCGCTGGAGACGCAGGCTGCGCTCGATCCACCGTCAGCGTCGCCGGGCCAACGTGTACGACGCCGTCGGAGCCGAGGTACCGGCTGCCATTCATCGAGCTGGCTGGCCCGCGGGCATGCTCTTGGTAGTCGGGCGCCCGCGGTGCCGACCTGGCGTCGGCGCACCTGTGGCGAGATGACCGCTGACGGGGCGGCGGGGGTCACGGCCGTGTCCCGGGGCGGTGCCGTTGCTGCGCGTTTCAGCCATCCGGCTGGCCCCGGTGATGGCCGCGCGCCGGTCCCACAGCACGAGCGAGTGGGAGATCCGGAAGCCGGGGTCGGTCTGCTGGCATTGAGGGCAAGCCAGCCGACCGAAGGCATCGACACACCAGCCGGCGCTGATCGCGCGGGCACGGATGTCAGCCTCGCCGAGTGCTGCGGGATCGGCATGCCAGGAGATGCAGGAATCCATCTCGCACCACGTGATCGGCCTCCGCAACTCGTCGCCGATCAGGGCCCGCTCAGTGATCTCGGTGGTCTCGGCCGACTCCGTGGTCTCGGCAGACACAACGGGTTCGGTGATCTCGGCGGGGGCGTCGCCTCGCTTCGCTGCTGCGTGCTTCCCGACGGGGGCCTTGATCCAGCCAGATGGACGGGTCTCGGCGGGCGTGTCAGCCCCGGCACGGGTCCAGGCCCAGCCGGGGGGCCACGGTCCGGCGATTCCACTGGTCTGGTCCGCGAGAATGGGCCTGTCAACCTGCGCGGAAGCAGGAGCCTCGGGGGCGGGAGCTTCGGGGGCGGGAGCTTCGGGGGCGGGATCGTCGGCTGCCGCCTGCGCACCGTGGCCGTCGTCTGGCTGCCCGGCGCCGTCGTCGTCGCGCAGTTCGGCAAGCCAGTCCGTCATCTCCGGCATACCGACGTCTGGCCAGATCTCGCTCTTCATATCAGACTCTCCCCGCCTAGTCAGAGGTGAGTACCGCGCCGCCGGGTTGACCGGCGTGGGTACTTGGCACGCGCCGGGTGGACCTCTAGCTGCCCCGGCCTTCCGGGCTCCGCGGCCTCCCGTGAGTCATGCCAGGCCGCTGTCCTGACCGACCGCCAGGAACGCGGCCTGACCTCAGACAGCGCCTGGCTGCCCGGTGCGCGTGCGCCGCAAGAACGGTCGCCTCCCCCTTTTCAAAGCACCCCGGCCCACCACCTGGGTTTGATCATCTCACGGTTGTAGCCCTGGATCACGGATCGATAAATTTACGATAAACGTTCTATTCATTTGCGTGTTGCTACGGTGTGGCATGTGGACAATTCAAGTTTTCTTGTTGTGCACAAGGTGTGGATAGTGTTTTCCCCGGTAATGGCCTTGTCGCAGCCGCGAGCGGCTACCGGAATCCCCAGCTTTTCCCCGTCTGCGCACAGCTTCGGTGCTGTTTTGCACAAGTGATCCACAGATCTATGCACATAGGGGGCGCTCCCGGGCCGCCGCAACGGGCCGTCAGTGGCACGGCCCAGGCCGGTCATGACGCAGGCCTCGGTAGGCCTCGTCTCCACGGGCACGGACCTCGCCTGGCATCCCGCTAACCGGAAGGTGTCGTCCGCCGGACCTTCTTCAGCGCCGCCGCCAGCTGGGACCCGGCCGCCACCAGGTCGTGGTACGACGAATCGCGGAAGGCGCTGTACACGCTGGCGATGGCCAGCCAGGGCGCCACAGCCAGCGCGGGCAGCGCAGTAGCTCGCGGCCTCGAGCGCCCAGGTCAGCAGCACGAACATGATCCCGAACGACCCGACGCAGACCAGCCCGGCCGCCATCCCAGGACTGTCCCAGGCCAGTCCGGCCGTGCTCAGCCCGACACCACCCCGGACGACGTACCCGAGCCCCACCACCAGCCAGACCGCGATCACCCTCGATCGGCGCCAGGACTGCGAACGCGACGCCCGCAGCCACTCATACGGCACCGCGACGACGAACACGGCGCCGGCCAGCACCAGCGCCTGCCGGGCCAGCCCGGCCAGGACCCCGATGAGCAGCGCCACCAGGATCCGCGCCGCCGCGGCGAGCCGGCTCAGCCGGATGCCCCGCCGCCGGGCCGGGGCCGTCGTGCCCACCGGCAGCCGGGAACGGGCGTCGCGCTCGGCGTGCGCCTGGTCCGCGTCGATTCCGCGGATGTCGTTCCACTGGTACCGCGCCGGGTAGATCAGCAACTCCAGGACCAGCCAAAGCACGACGAAGCGGTTCCAGGCCCCGAAGCGGCCCGTGGACGTGGCGGCGAGCACGAAGCAGGCCGGCGCGATCAGCCCCTTGCCCCAGGCGTCCGGACGCGGGTGCAAAAGATAAGAGGTCAGTCCCCGCCTGGGTTCTTCGCCCTGGGCGGGGACTGACCTTCGGCCTGAGCCGGCGGCGGCGGCGTCCCCTCCTTGTACGCCGCCGACGTCCGGCCCTCCTGCGAGGTCCGCTGCTGGATCTCCTGATTCGTCGTTCACCAGATGGTTCGTTGCCCTCACCGCTGGGGACTGGCCCTGCAGGGGGCCGCGCGGCCCGCGGGAGTGCCGGGGGCGGAGCCCTCTGCAGGTGCGCTTCCCGTTCCGGCCCCGGTACGGCGCGGGAGCGCAGGGGCCGAAGCCCCCGCAGGTCAGGGCTCAGGCCGCGGTGGGCTGCGCGGCCTCGCCCGGGCCCTCGTGCCCCGCCTTACGGACCTTCCTGACCACGACCTTGCCGCCGCGAGTCAGGCCCTCAGCCGCCACGATCTCCTCGGCGAAGTGCGCAACCTTCGCCCCGGTGCCGGGGGAGACGTGCGGCTTGGCGGGGACGTGGGATACGGCGGTGTGGACGCCCTTGGCCCTCACCTGCCCGAGGCGGGCCGCGCCGCCGACCGCGCCCGCCGACGCGCCCCCGGTGGCGAGCTTGGGGATCAGCAGCGGTGCGACGTGCTCGGTGGCGTGCCGAACCACGTGGTGGGCGTGCCTGGCCACGTGAGGGGCGGCCGCCTTCGTGCCTTCGGCGATGATCCTTATCAGGATGTTGATCATTGTTTCCTCCCCGGTTGAGCGCCGACTTCGGTTCGTGACCTCACGATGTCAGCGGGCCGGCGAGGCTAAAAAGAGAAAACTTCGCCACGTTTGAGCGCCAGGGCCGCCCCGGGAGGGGTTTTGCGCCAGCCGTGCCACGGCCGCGCCGGGCAGGGTTCCGCGCCGGGCCCGGCGCTGGCACGCCCGGGCCGGGTTCTGCGCTCGGCACACCACGGGCCGCCGGGTCGGCTGTGCACGAGGCGCAGCGGCGGGGCGCCCGGGCCTGGCTCAGCGCCAGGAGCGGCGCTGACGCGGGCGGGGGGTCTGCCACCGCGCGGCGAACAGCCCGTCGATGGCCTCGTCCTCGAAAAAGTGGCTGTGGGTCTGGGCGAACCTGGCCAGCCGCACCAGGTTGGGATGGCGCCGCTGCTCCGGATCGTCATCCCAGGGCTGCGGCGCGTCCGGGACCGAGGCGTCTTCCGGGAACTCGGCCTGGATCTTGTCGACCACCTGCGACTTGCCGGCCGTGAAGCGGTCCACCGTCCGCTCGTCGACGTGCGCGGCCCGGGCCACCTCCCCGCGCTTGTCGAACCGGACGAGCGCCCGCCACAGCAGCAGGTCGGTGCGGTTGCGGATCAGCTCGTCGAGGCAGCCGGTGCTGCGGATCAGCCGCTGCACCGGCGAGGCATCCTTGCCGCCGCGCCCCGCGTCCGGCCCGGCGAACCCGGGCCCGGTCGTGTCGCCGCGGTCGACGGCATCGATCAGCGCGCGCATCTCCTGGGCGGGAGACGCCTTCGACATCAGCGCCAGCGGCTCGAAAAAGAGGAAGGGCGCCAGCAGGAACAGCAGCCGGTTGCGTTCCTCGTCGGTGCTCTCGATGACGATCTTGGTTTCCGGGGATAGGTCACGCAGCATGCGCATCGCGGTCAGGCCGGTCGGGACGCCGGGCCCGAAGTTGATGTCGACGAGGGCCAGGTCGAACCGGGGACCCTCGGCCAATGCCTCCGGGAGGCTGCGCGGGTCGCGGACGCCGGTCAGGGTGTGCGGCGTGTCCTGGATTATCTGTGCCAGGGCCAGCTCGACCAGGACGAAGTCGTCGACCACGAGTATGCGCACGAGCGGTTCCCCTCAAGACCGCTGCAGCATTACGTCGGCGCCCGCATTGTCCTGTCAGCAGCTTTTCATGCTTGAAATCCTATATGTGACCCGTTTCTCATGAGTCACACTGATCTTAGCAAGCCAGAAAGCTTATCGCGGGCAGCGCCGGCGCGGTCATTTTCTTTAGTACATGCTGACTTTTGGCTTGCTCGCTCGTATCATCCCGTGCATGGGCTTGCATCGTCGGCCGAAACGCTCGGCAGGCCGGAATGCCCCTGATGACCAGGGCGTCGTGACGCAATCGGGTGCGTCACGCTCTGGTCCGGTTACGCATCGTAGCCCGTCCCCGGACACTCCGGAATTCCCCTGTTGCGGGAAGACATTAGATCAGGTGTCGTCCAAGGACCGCGTTACCACCGATCCGGCGCAAGTCACCTGCCCAGGCTGATCCAAACCCTTTCGAGTCCGCCCAAAACCGGCTTATCTCTGCCTCGTTCCGCGCCGCCTCGAGCGTTCACCGTGCATGCATAACGAACCCGCGCGGTGCGGCACGCCGGATTCAATCCACCGGTAGACCGCCCGTACGCCGTCGGCGAGCGGGACCGCCGCGCTCCAGCCGAGGTCGCGCCGCGCCAGGCCCACCGCGAGGGCGCTGCGGGCAAGATCGCCGCGCCGCGGCGGGGCGAACTCCGGCTCGATGGCGCGGCCCGCTGCCTCGCCAATCGTCGCGGCCAGCTCGAGGAGGCTGGTCTCGATCCCGGTCCCGATGTTCCAGGTGCCCGGCCTGCCCGTGTCCGCCGCCGCCAGGAAGGCCGTGACGACGTCGCCCACGTAGACGTAATCGCGAGTCTGCGTACCATCGCCGTAGATGGTCGGCTGCTGCCCCTCGAGCGCTTGGGAGCAGAAGATCGCGATCACGCCGGCCTCGCCGGCCGGGTCCTGCCGGGGCCCGTAGACGTTGGCGAGCCGCAGCACCGCGTGCTTGGTGCCGTGCAGCCGGTTGTACAGGCCGACGTACTGCTCGGCACAGGACTTCGCGATGCCGTAGGGGGACTCGGGCAGCGGCAGCACGCTCTCCAGGGACGGAATCGGGGCGTCCTTCCCGTAGAGGGCACCGCCCGAGGAACAGAACAGCATCCGCGCGTCGGCCCGCCGCGCCGCCTCGAGCACGTTGACCGTGCCGACCACGTTCACCTGGGCATCGTCGGCCGGGCAGGCGACCGAGACCCGCACGTCGATCTGCGCGGCCAGATGACAGATCAGTTCTGGGCTGATCTCCTCAACCAGCGTGGCCAGCTGCCCGGCCTGGAGGATGCTCAGCTTGTGCAGCACGGCCCGCTCGTCCAGGCGGTCCGCGCGGCCGACCGAGAGGTCATCCACCACCGTGACCTCGTCGCCCCGGTCCAGGAACGCGTCGGTCAGGTGCGAGCCGATGAAGCCGGCGCCGCCGGTCACTAGTACGCGCACAAGGACTTCCTTTCGTTATGACCCTATGTTCTGCGCAACGGATCACCAGGGGGAGGACCGCCACCGGGCCAGCACCCGGGTCCCGCCGCTGTCCCGCGGCTCGGCCACGACCGCGCCGTCGAACCGGTGCAGGTGCTCATCGAGGATCCGCAGGCTGGTCCGGGGCCCGCCCGGCTGAACTGGCATTCCCGGCCCGTCGTCGTCGACCCACACCGTCACCCACGGCCTGGCCGGCCGACCCGGATCTGAGCCGCTGCCGTCCCGTTGCGGATTCTCCTGACGGACGGTGACCTCAACCCGCCGCGCCCCCGCCTTCCAGGCGTTGGTGACCAGGTCGGGCAGGACCCGGCGGGCGAGTCCGTAGTCGGTCTTGCGCATCTGGAGCTGGCGGCTGCGCGCGTCGAGGATCATCCCGGGCCGCCGGTCGCCCGGCACCACCTGCAGGACGCAATCCCACAGCAGCGCAACGGTCGCGGCCGGGGGGCCGCCGCCGAGCATCATCTGGCGCGCCTCCTCGGCCAGGACCAGCATGCTATCCGCGAGCGACCTGCTCTCCTGGTCGGCGCCCGGGTCGGCCTGGAGCTGCCGGATCAGCGCGTGCGCCCCGTTCTTGACCAGGCTGTGCACGGTGATCGAGTCGTTCCGGCGGACCTCGGCCATTGCCGTCTCGGCGGCCTGTTGGCCTGCCCGCAGGATCACCTCGAAGACCAGGGTGAACGGCAGCAGCATGACGACCGGGGCGGCCAGCAGTAATGGGATGATCAGGCCCGCGGGGAGCCGGTCCCGGCCCGCCGGAGCCGGTGAGAGGATCAGCGCGATCTCGATGGCGGCCACGGCGGGCGGGATCCACGGACGGAACGCGATCAGCCCGCGGGCCGGCGGCGGATCGGGGTTGTACCAGCTCGGGTCGGTCATCACCTGCGCGAACGCGCTCCAGACGTGCGCGGTGACCAGGACCAGGCCCAGCACGTACACCGGCGTGGGCAGCGGCCGCACCGCAATCGGCCCGGCGTAGAGCAGCAGGGCCAGGATGATCCCGACGTTCTCCAGGATCCCGGCCAGGTCGGCGGTGGCCCGGCCCTGCACGCCGCGCAGGTGCCACGCCGTCCTGCGGAGCGGGGCGACGCGGGCCGACGCCAGCCGGTCCAGCAGGCCCGGCCGCGTCTGGATCCAGGCCATGCTCACGCCCACCGACACCATCAGCAGCTGCGCGGCCGCCCGCGGCAGCGCGCCGGCCGGGAACCACGCGAGCAGCACCCAGAGCCCGCAGACGCACCCGCCGCGGAACGCCGCCCCTACCCGCCACAGCGGCGTCGCGTACCTGACCGCGATGTCATAGACGATCCGCGTTCGGAGGGATGATGCCGACAGCATGAGCCTCCCCTGCTCGGTGCCGCCCTCATCATGCCGCAACCCGCAGGCTCGCGCCGGGCATGGCCGAACCCGGTGCCTGGCCCAGTCGGGCCCGGGTGCTATCCGGCGGAACCGCCCGCAATCTCGTAGGACCACAGCTCGCTACTGACCCCGACCGGGTGGGGCGGCGGCCCGCCGGCGCGCTCGGCCGCGGAGCGGTGGCCGTGCCCGAACGCGGGCGAGTGCAGCCAGGCCTCGAACGCCGCCTCGTCCCGCCACCGGGTCACCACGAGCCACGTGGTGCGCTCGTCGGTCGGCTTGAGGAGCTCGAACCCCTCGAAGCCGTCCTGATTGTCGACCGCTCCCGCGCGGGCAGCGAACCGCCGGGCGAGCTCGTCCCCGCTCTCGGCCGGCACAGTAATCGCGTTAATTTTCACAACGGACATAAGCCCGATGATGCCAGGCCCGCAGCGTCACCGGGTTCGACTAGCATTCAGCCAGTCACCCGCCGGTGTAGCTCAGTTGGCAGAGCAGCCGTCTTGTAAACGGCAGGTCAGCGGTTCGATCCCGCTCACCGGCTCGCGGGCGGGGCTAGCCCGCTTCCATCCTCTGCTTGAGCGCTGCCATGTTGCCGGGCATCTCCTTGCGTGCTTCCCGGCGGACCATCAGCGGCACCAGGATCTTGCCGATGCCGTGGCCGGTGAAGTCGACGCTGATGGTCAGCCGGGAGCGAGAGCCGCTCACTGGGTCGACCACGACCTCGACAGCCGCCCGGATCGGGCCGTCGGTGCCCCGCACGCCCCAGGCCCTGGGTGGGTCGATGTGCACGAGCTCGGAAGTGGACGGGCGGTTGGCGCCGCCGATGCGCCGCGTGGTCACGCATTTCGCGCCCACGGCCGGTGTCTGGGTGCCGTTGGCCGGGCCGTCCATGTGCCCGTCCACCACGCCCTTCTGCCACTCGCTAAACCGGGCCGGGTCGGTGGCGTAGGCGAAGACCTCGGCCGCCGGGCGCTCGATCTCGGCACTGGTCACGATCGGAGCCATGTCAGCGGCCTTCCTTCGCCAGGGCGGCGTACCGGTCCAGGTACAACGGCCAGCCCTGCGGCCCGTCCACGCCGTCGGTGACTGCTTCCCATCCCGGGCCGTGCCGGTCGATGTGCCGGTGCTCCAGTTCGACCCGCGTGCGGGTCGGCGACTCGGCGTAGAACCGCACCTCGACTTCGCTGGTCTGGGCCTGGTCGGTCTCGATCGTCCACTGCGGGCTGATATCCCAGCTGAACACCACCCGCTCCGGCGGGTCGAAAGCCAGGATCCGCGCCCACCGGCACTCGGTGCCGTCCGCTGCCCGGTCCACGATGTTGCCGCCGACCCGCGGCTCGAACACCGTCTCGGTGATCGGCGCCCCGAGCATGTTGTGCTCGGGCGGCTTGAAGTCCCCGAACCGGTCGGTAAACACCGTGAAAGCACGCTGGATCGGCGCGTCTCACCACGACTTGCTTGCGTACAGTCGCTGCCTCGGTCTGGGCCATCAACCCTCCTCAGTCGGCGCTTCCGCGGCATCGGCGTACCCGGCCAGCGCCCGCTGCCAGTACGTGTCGAGCTGATCCCGCAACGCCGCCAGCGCGACCGGGTTGAGCCGGTAGATCCGGCGCGTCCCCGCCGCCATGCCCTCCACCAGCCCGGCGTCCTTGAGGATCTTCAGATGCTGCGAGACCGCCGACCGGCTCACCGGCAGCCCGGCCGCCAGCTGCCCGACAGCCCGGGGCCCCTCGGCCAGGCGGGCCACGATAGACAGGCGCGTGCCGTCGGCCAGCGCCCCCCATCGGTCAGCATTTTGGTTAGCATCCACTAACCGTTAGTATTCTCGAACCAACACACTAGGTCAAGGTGCCTGCGGGTGCCTGACCCGAGCTAGCTCGGGGATTCCTGATGCTGACCCTCCGGGAAGACGATCAGCCGCTCGCCCCACTTGCGCCGCAGCCGCTGAACCGGATCATGGCCTGTCAGGCGGCCCAGCCGGGAACTGTCCTGCCTGCCAGTGGCCAGGATGACCTCGTCGTAGTCATGACCGGCCGTCTCGGCACGGACCGCCTTGACCAGATCCTGGTCACTGATCACGCCGCTGGCCTGGCAACCGATCGTCTTCAGATGGCGCACGGCCAGGTTCATCCGGTGCTCGGCGGCGGCGCTGATGTCGTGGTCGGGCTTGGGTGCGACCGGGAACTTCCCGGCCTGGGCGCCGAGAGCAAGCTCCATGGCGGGCAGCTTGGTCTGGCTGGTGTCGACCAGCGACAGCACGACCACCTCGCAGGGCTCCTGCTCCTGCTTGGCGACGAGGTAGCTGATCGGCTCCAGGTCGTGTTCCTGGTCCATCGCCAGCAGGTCCATGTCCAGGACGAGCAGATACCGGCGCATGTCCATCACTTCCTTCAGCCGTAGTGACGGACTACCCGCGGTCCCGATCCGAAACCTGTGACGGATCAGGGCACCGCCTTCTCCGCAGCCGGTCGTGGGCAGCTGCTCAGAAGCCGGGATCGTGATTTGACTACTCCCCGCCCTGAAGGACGGGGATTCCAGCCGTCACCGGCTGGGGTTCCTGTTTCACGGCCGACTGCACCGGGGTGGTCTTCCGGTGTCTGACATCAGCTCCGCAGGCATCGCCCGGGAAGACCCGGGCTGCGGCAAGGCCTGCCGCAAGGATGTTCTTGGCCGCGTTGAGGTCCCGGTCGTGCAGGACGCGGCAGGACGGGCATCGCCACGCCCGGGCTGACAAGCTCAGCTCGGCGAGAAGGAACCCGCAGGCCGAGCAGGTCTTGGACGAGGGGTACCAGCGGCTGATCACGACCAGCTGCCGGCCGGCGCGCTGGCACTTGTATTCCAGTTGGCGGCGGAACTCGCCCCAGCCGCAGTCGCTGATCGCCCGGGCCAGGCGCCGGTTGCGGACCATGCCCGAGACATGGAGGTCCTCGATCGCGATCAGGTCGTTGCCGCGGACCAGGCCGGTGGTGGTCTTGTGCCGGAAGTCGCGGCGGGCGTTGGCGACCTTGCGGTGGGCCCGCGCTACCTTGGCCCTGGCCTTGGCCCGGTTGGCCGACCCCTTCTGGCCACGAGCCAGGCGGCGCTGGTAGCGGGCCAGGTTGCGGGCCTTGCGCTGCACGGGGCGGGGATTGGCGACCCGGTCGCCGGCGCTGGTCACCGCGAAGTCGCGCACGCCCAGGTCCACGCCCACCGCGCGGCCGGCCGCGGGCAAAGGCTGCGGTGGCTGTGCGTCGACGGCCAGGGTCGCATACCAGCGGCCGTCGGGCTCGCGCGAGATGATCACCATGGTGGGGCTGAGCGCCGCCGGGTCGACGGCGGGCCACGACCACGCCCACGCCAGCGAGCCAGGCATCTTCGCCAGGCGCAGCTCACCGTCCCGCATGGAAAACGCCGACCGGGTGTAGTGCGCCGGCTGGCGGGCGCGGCGGCTCTTGAAGCGAGGGTAGCGAGCCCGCCCGGCGAAGAACGCGCGGAATGCCTGGTGCTGGTGGCGCAGCGCCTGCTGCAGCGGGACACACGAGACCTCGTTCAGCCAGGCCAGCTCAGGGTCCTTTTTCAGCGCGGTCAACGCGGCGTCGGTTTCCGCGTACGTGGTGCCCTGACGGTCTTGCTGCCAGCGCCGCTGCCGCCCGGCCAGAGCGCGGTTCCACACCACCCGGACGCAGCCGAAGGTACGGTTCAGCACCGCCTGCTGCACCTCATCGGGATACGCCCGGCACCGGTACGCCGTCCTCACAACAACACGATCCCAGGCCGCACCGACAAAACACCGCCACGCCACGAACGGCACCGGATTCCCCCCCGGCCCGACGGCCGGAGCTTCCTCCGGAAGCAACGGTGACTCGGTGGTCGTGGCGGGGGAAGGACCACCCTCAGCCATGAGTGAGGTCGCAGGGACTGACGCTCCCTCCGAGCCAGCGTCGCCGGTGCCGCTGCGGCGCAATCGCGGCTTCCGGTTGCTCTGGATCGGCCAGGTGGTGTCCGACACCGGCACCGAGGTGGCGTTCATCGCCTATCCATTGCTGATCCTTGCTCTCACTCATTCTCCCGCCATCGCCGGGATCGTCGGCACGGTGCAGCTGGCCGTGGAGCTGATCCTCGGCCTCCCGGGCGGCGCGATCTCCGACCGCCTTGACCGGCGGCTGGCGATGATCGCCTGCGACGCCGTCCGCGCTGGCGCGCTCGCCGTTCTCGCCGTCCTGGTGCTGCTGCACGTGGCGACCTGGCCGGTCGTGATGGCCGTGGCCGTGATCGACAGCGGGGCGAATGCGCTGTTCAATCCCGCGGCCACCGCCGCGCTGCCCGCCATCGTCGCCGACCGGCAACTTGAGCAAGCGTGGGCGGCCACCGAAGCGCGGACCTATACGGCCAGCCTGGTGGGCCCGGCGCTGGGCGGCATCCTGTTCGGGCTGGGCAGTGCCGTGCCGTTCGCCGGGGACGCTGCGTCGTATCTGGTCTCAGCCGGGGCCGTGAGCCGGATTCGCGGCAAGTTCCGGGCCGAGCGTTCCGGCGAGCATCCGGCGCTGTGGCGCGAGGCCATGGAGGGGCTGCGCCTGGTATGGCATGACCAGCTGCTCCGAGCCGTGATCATCCAGGCCCCGCTGATCAACTTCGCTTTCAGCGGCGCGATCTTCACCATCACGCTGACCTTGCGCCGGGCCGGAATCGCACCCGGTGTCATCGGGCTCACCCAGGCGGGGATCATGGCGGGCGGTCTCCTCGGTGCCGTGATCGCGCCGAAACTCCAGGGCCGCCTGCGGCTGTGGCATCTGGCCCTGGCCATCGCCTCGGCGGGCACCGTGCTTCTGGGGGTGGCCGCGGTGGTGCTGCCGTCACCGCTGGTCGCGCTTCCCGTGGCGAGCATGCTGCTGCTGGCGCCCACCGCCAACGCGGCGCTGATCGCTGCCATGCTGCGAGCCACGCCCGAGGGCATGCGCGGCCGCGTCAACAGCACCGTCATCGTCGCCGCCACCGGCCTTGCCGCGCTCGCCCCGCTGACCAGCGGCCTGCTCGTCGAGCACGTCTCCGGCCACTGGGCGATGGCGGCATTCGCGGTGGCCATCGGCATCGCGGCCATCATGTGCCTGGCGCTGCCCGGACTCAGGAACGCCGAAGGCAGTGTCGCCACGACCGCCACGGCGCCTCCTCAGCCGTGACCACGTCAGCTCGGACCCTAGCGGACTACTGCTTCTCGGGGTTCGCGTCGGTGAGCGGCGAGGGGACCCGCGTGCCCGCTGACCGGCGGCCATAGATCGTGCGCGTTCAGGGTTAGGCGGCGCTGCTGCGCGTGAGCCAGATGCCGGTAGCGGCGATCCACAGCAGCAGCAGCGGGCCAGAAACGTAGGCCGCCCCGGCGAGCGTGCCGGAGAGCGTCAGGTAGCCCAGACCCGAGACGGTCAGGGCAGCAACGGCCAGGGCCGCGGTGGCCCGCAGCCAGGACGGCGCGCGGCCGGCCGTGCCGCGCGCGGCGAGATAGGCGGCGACGGCGGCGAGGGCCAGCATCTTGACTCCGTCCAGGCGGTTCGCCAGGTCGGACAGGTTCCCGGCTCGCGCGACGTCATGCTGGGTCGCCGCGGCGACCAGGAACACGCCCAGGATCGCTTGCAGCAGCGAGATGATCACGGCGGCCAGGGCGGTCGCGGCAACGGGCCAGTTGCGGACGGCACGGGGGCGCCCGGCGGAAGTCAGCGCGAAGGCGAGGACCACGCCCAGCAGGAGTCCCGCCAGCCCTTCTACCAGCACATACTGGATCACGGCGGCCGCCGGGTGCGCCGCGTAGCTGGCCGCGACCTGGGCAGGCGGCGCGTTCAGCGGCAGGTTCTGCGGCCAGACGGCCAATCCGGCCGCCCACGCCACGACGTACGCGATCCCGGCGTAGGCCGGCAGGAGGTACCAGCTGTTCCGCGGCCGGGGGTTTCCGGGTGGCGCCGGGCGCGACCCGGGCGCCTGGCTCCGGCGGCCGCGTGGGCATGGTCGTCATGTCGTCTCCTCTTGCGGGAAGCGTGTCCGAATCTAACGCAACGACTTGTTGCGGTAAGCCTGGCACGCCGCGCTGGCCAACGCAAATGCAATTCAGAGTTGCGATAGCATTTCGGCGTGAGCCAGCCAGGGACGTCCCGCCCCGGTGGCCGGACCGCCCGGACCGCGGCCGCCGTCTACGCCGCCGCCATCGACGAGCTATCGAGCCGCGACTATCGCGACATCAGCCTGGAGACCATCGCCGCCCGGGCCGGCGTGCACAAGACCACGCTCTACCGGCGCTGGCACACCAAGGCGGATCTGGTCACGCAGGCACTGGCGCGCGCCGCGCGTGCCCGGATCCAGGTACCGGACACCGGCAGCGTCGAATCTGACCTCCGGGGCCTGGCGCGGTCGGTGGGCGACGTCCTGTCCGATCCGCGTGGCGCTGCCCTCACGCGCGCCCTGCTGGCGGGCGCGGAGACATCGCCGGAGATCCGTGAGCTGATGGACGAGTACTGGGCCGCGCGCCTGTCGGCGATCTCCGCGATCGTGTACCGCGCCATCGACCGCGGCGAGCTGCCGGCCGGCACCGAGCCGAAGCCGCTCATGCGGGCCCTGGCCGCGCCGCTGTTCTACCAGCTCCTGGTCACGGGCGAGCCGCTGACCCGGCCGGACGCCGACCAGGCCGCCGCCGCGGCCCTGGCCGCGGCGCGCGCCCGCGTGTTCGGTCAGCCGGCCGGGGCCGCCCCGGTCATCCCCGCCCCGGACGATCCGGATCCGTCCGCCCGCAGCCGGGCGACGGTCTCCAGCAGCAGGCCGACGAGCTCGGAGAACCGGGTGTCCGGGTCGCCGAAGATCACCGATCCCGCCTCGACGGCGAGCGGCGCGGTGTCCGGGCCGATCAGCTCGGCGCGGCGGCCCGAGGGCGTAGCGCTCGTCGCCGGCGTCGATCGCCTGGACGGCCGCCTGCTCCTCGATGCAGAAGCCGATGGTGAAGTCGTGCAGCAGCAGCAGGCCCCGCGCGGCGTCCGGCAGCGTGAACCCCTGGCGGACGAGGCCGGCGAACGTGGCCTCCTGGCGCCGGACCACGCCGGGGTCGGTCAGCGTGGTGCCGCTGAAGGCCTTGGCCCCGTCGCGGTGGCTGAGCAGTTCCTTCCGCACGGTCGCGGCGTAGGTGGCCATCACCTCGCGCCAGGGCAGGTCGGCGGGGAGCGCGGCCATCACGTCGCCGACCTGCCGCCAGACCCGGGTGGCCATCTCGTCGAGCAGCGCCTGCTTGTTGCGCACGTGCCAGTAGAGGGCGGGGGCCTGCACCGCGAGCCGGGACGCCAGGGCGCGCACCGTGAGGCCGTCCATCCCCGTCTCGTCGAGCAGGTCGAGGGCCGCCTGCACGATGGCCGTCTTCGTCAGTCCGCCGGGCACGGTTTGACAGTTTAACAGTGTTAAGGAATGCTGGAACCGCCTACTTAACAACGTTAAATTGGGAGGCCGGATGAAGGCAGCGATCTTGCACTCGGCGGACTCGGTCCCGGTCTACGGCGACTTCGGCGAGCCGGCGGCCGGCCCGGGCCGCGAGATCGTGGAGTTCGTGGCCGCGGGCATCCACCAGGTCACCCGGTCGGTGGCGACCGGCCGCCACTACGGCCGCGGCGCGGTGTTCCCGGTCATCCCCGGCCTCAACGCGGTGGCGCGCACGGCCTCGGGCGAGCTGGTCTTCACCGCCTCCGGCGAGCCGCCGTACGGCACCTTCGCCGAGCGCATCGCCTCGCCCGACGCGATGCGGTTCGCGCTCCCGGACGGGGCGCGGCCCGAGGCCGTGGCCGCGGGCATCAACCCGGGGATGGCGTCCTGGCTTCCGCTGAACGCGCGCCTGGCCGAGACCGGCGGGCTCGGCACGGTGCTGATCCTCGGCGTCACCGGGATATCCGGCTTCCTGGCCGCGCAGAACGCCGGGCTGCTCGGCGCCGCCCGCGTCGTCGGGGCCGGGCGGAGCAAGGAGGGCCTGGACCGCGCCGCCGCGGCGGGCGCGCAGACCGTCGCGCTGTCCGGCGACCGGGACGCCGACGCCGCGGCCCTGGCCGGGGCCCTCAACGGCGACGCGCCCGGCCTGGTGCTCGACTTCGTCTGGGGAACCGTGGCCGAGACCGCCTTGCGGGCTCTCGGCCGCGAGGGGCTGGGCGAGGACCGCGCCGACATCAAGTACGTCCAGATCGGCGCGCTCGCCGGGCCCGAGGCGGCCGTCCCGTCCGCGCTGCTGCGCAGCAGGAAGCTGACGATTTCCGGCAGCGGGGCCGGCCGTGCCCGCCGCCGAGATCAAGGCCCAGATCCCGCGCTACATCCGGCTGATCGCTGACGGCTCGGTGCAGGTGCCGTTCCGGACCTTCCCGTTGTCCGACGTCGCCGCGGCCTGGACCGCCTCCGCCGAGTCCGGCCCGCGCGTGGTCCTCGTCCGCGACTGAGACACGCGGCCGGGACCAGGCCGCTCGCGCCGGAAAGCGTGTTGAGGCCGGTACCCGGCGAAGGTCATACTCCCGTGGTGACGATGCGACACGGGCGGACGTCGTTCGAGGTGACCTCCGAACCGCTCCGGGTGCAGATGGAGACGTTCCTCGATGAGCACCGGGCCGCGCTGCGCGCGTGCCTCGACGACCTGACCGAGGAGCAGGCCCGGCGCTCCCTTGTCCCGTCCCGGACGACGCTGCTGGGCCTGGTCAAGCACGCCGCCTACGCGGAAAGGGTGTGGTTCGGCGAGGCCGTCACCGGGCGCTCGCGCCA
This sequence comes from uncultured Actinomycetota bacterium, assembly GCA_963834695.1. GTDB lineage: Bacteria > Actinomycetota > Actinomycetes > Streptosporangiales > Streptosporangiaceae > JASHPR01. The sequence continues at coordinate 50,981 of CAWIDQ010000055.1, read as the reverse complement.
GGAGATGGGCCTCCCGCCGAGCGCCGCCGACGCGTTCATCCTGACCGATGAGGACACGATCGAGTCGGTTCGCCGCGCCCACGACGAGGCGTGCGCGGCATCCCGCCGGGCCATCGCCGGCCTCGGCCTGGATGACGTGCTGTACGGGCACCGCCTGGGGCCGCTGCCGTTGCGCTGGGTCTACCTGCACACGCTGCGCGAGTTCGCCCAGCATCGCGGCCACGCGGACATCCTTCGCGAACAGATCCTGGGCGCCGGGTAGCGCGTTCGCCGGGGCCCGTCCCCGGCGTACATCTGCTCGCCGGGCGCCGTCCCGGCGCATATCTACTCGTCAGGGCGCCGTCCCCGTGTATCTGTTCGCCCGCCGGAGGGTCTTTATAAGTAACCGACTGGCCAGATCGAGCCTGGTCAGGCTCAACGGGGGGAGAGCTCGATGACTATGCACCCGTACATCACAGGGCGCTGCGCCGAGGAGCGGCGTCGCGAATGGATCGCGCAGGCCGAGGCCGACCGGCTGGCCCGCGCCGCCCGTCCCCGCCGCCGCCCGGCGCGCGGGTGGCTGTGGCGCGGCTGGCGCCTCGTGACCCGCCCCCGTCCCGCGGAAATGTCACCACGCCCGACTGCCCCGGCCCATGAGCGCATCACTGAGCCGGACAGGGAGCTGGTGCGTTGACTTCCACTCCGCCGTGAAGTGAAGGGCGGAGATTCCCGCCTGTCACGCCGCCTTCCGGCGTGATTTCGGGAGGGTTCCTGCTTCACCGCGCTGCGCCAGGGCAGGCCCTGGTCTTACCTGCGCTCCACAGGCTGTCACCGCCAGCCCGGCGGCCTTGGCGACGTTGACCGCCGCGTTGATGTCCCGGTCCAGCCACGCCCCGCACGCCTGGCACTGCCAGGTGCGCACGTGCAGCGGCTTGGGGCCGTCCTTCACCCCGCACGCCGAGCAGGTCCGCGACGTGGGCTCGAACCGGCCGATCCGGTAGAACTCCCGGCCGTACAGCCGGGCCTTGTACTCCAGCATCCCGGTGAACGCCGACCAGCCGGCATCATGCACCGACTTGGCCAGGCGGGTGCGGGCCAGCCCGCTCACCGCCAGGTCCTCGACGGCGACCGCTTGGCTCTCGCGGATCAGCGCCGTGGACAACTGGTGGTGAAAGTCCCGCCGCGCGTCTGCCACCCGGGCATGGGCACGGGCGACCTTGGCCCTGGCCCTCTCCCGGTTGCTGCTGCCCTGCTGCTTGCGCGACAGGTCCCGCTGCCGGTGCCGGAGCTTGCGCTCCGCCCGGCGCAGGAAGCGGGGGAAGACGATCTTGCGGCCGTCCGACAGCACCGCGAAGTGCGCCAGCCCCAGGTCGACACCGACTACTGCATCGGCGGCCGGGAGCGCGCCGGGCCGTGCCTGTACCACGAAGGACGCGAAGTACCGCCCGGCCGCGTCCTTGATCACGGTCACGCTGGAGGGCGGCGACGGTAAGGCCCGTGACCACCGCACGGGCACATCCCCGATCTTGGGCAGGCGCAGTTTGTGGCCGGGCGTGATGCTCCATCGGGCGTTGGCGGTGAACCGGACCGATTGCCGGCGGTCCTTACGCGACCGCAACCGCGGCGGGGCGACCTTGCGGCCGTTGCGGTTCCCGGTGACCGAGGCGAAGAAGTTGCGGTAGGCCGTGTTCAGGTCCGCCAGCGCTTGCTGCAACACCACCGCGGAAACCTCATCCAGCCACGTCCGCTGCGGCGTCGCCTTCGACGCCGTCAGCCGTGCCGACAGCTCGGCATCGCCGAGATACGGCAGCCCCGCCTCATAAGCCTGCTGGCGGGCGCGCAGCGCGTCGTTGAACACCACCCGCGCGCAGCCGAACGCCCGGGCCAGCGCCTGCTGCTGCCCCGGCGTGGGATAGAGCCGGTAGTTGTACCGCAACTGCACCCGCCCAGAATATTTAGCTTCATAGCCAAATACAGTGACATCCGCACTGGGCAGGTACCGTGTCGTCACCTTGCACGTTCACCCGGTTTTCGTCACCAACTACCGGAACCAGATCCTTACCACGCCACACCTGGACCGCATGCGGCAGATCATGCGGGACGCGTGCGCGGACTTCGGGTGCGGTCTGCCCGGGTTTCCACGGTGAACCCGGGCACGTTCACCTGCTGGTGAACTTCCCGCCCACGGTCGCCATCTGCCGCCTGGCCAACAGCCTCAAGGGCGTGTCCTCCCGCAGGCTGTGGCAGGAATTCCCCGACTTGCGGCCGCGCTACTGGCGCGCGCAGCGCCTATGGTCGGGGTCCTCCTTCGCCGGGTCAGCCGGAGGGCCCCCCTCTCGATCCTGCGCCAGTGCATCGAGCAGCAAAACCGCCCCGCCTGACCGGCCCACGCCCGGCCGCCTGCACCACCGGCCTGAAGGCCGGCGCACTGGCGGCCTTCTTGGTAGCCGGCCGTCCGGGCCTGGCCTGCGCCGGGTGATAAAAGGTTCGCGGGCCGGGCAGCCGGTGGGATAGGTGTAACAGCATGACTGAGCGGTATGGGCTGCGGCCTATCGCCCCGGAGGAGTTCGACGCTTACTGCGAGGTCCCCTTCGAGGCGTTCAACGACACCGACCGGCAGGCCGAGGCTATCGAGCATGAGCGGATCGTCTTCGAGTTCGACCGCAGCCTGGCGGCGTTTGACGGCGACGCGATCGTCGGGACCACGGCCGCCTATTCTTTCCGGCTCACCGTTCCTGGCGGGACCGTGAACGCGGCCGGGGTCAGCTTTGTCAGCGTCTTGCCCAGTCACCGCCGGCGGGGCATCTTGTCGGCGATGATGCGGCACCAGCTCGCGGATGTCGCGGCCCGGGGCGAGCCGGTGGCGGCGCTGCTCGCGTCCGAGTCGGTCATCTACGGCCGGTATGGCTACGGCTCCGCGTCCAGCCAGCTGAGCCTGACAATCCGCAGCCGCGAGGGCGCGCTGAACCCCGCCGTGGCGCCTGGCGCGGCCACCGGGCCCGGCTCGGTGCGGCTGCGGTCGGCGCCGCCTGCCGACCTGCGCTCCGAGCTGGCCAAGGTGTACGACTCGGTGCTCCCGCACCGGCCGGGCATGATCGCCAGGGACGAGCGCTGGTGGCAGAGCATCCTCGACGACGCGGAGTTCGCGCGCTACGGGATGGGCCCGCTGAGGTGCCTGCTGGCCGGCGACGACTCCGGCCCGCGCGGTTACGCCCTGTACCGGACCCGTCCGGGATGGGACGACGACGGCCTGCCGTACGGCAGCCTGTCGGTCATCGAGCTCATCGCCGCCGACGGCGCGGCCACGGCGGCGCTGTGGGCTGACCTGCTCACCCGAGATCTCATCGGCGAGGTCTCGGCCCGCAAGCGGCCGGTCGACGACCCGCTGCTGGACATGCTGGCCGACCGGCGCCGGGCCCGCGCCTACCTGACCGACGCGCTGTGGGTCCGCCTGACCGACGTGCCGGCCGCGCTGGGCCGCCGGCGCTACGGCTGCGCGGCCGACGTGGTGCTCGAGGTGACCGACGAGCTGCTGCCCGCGAACGCGGGCCGGTGGCGGCTGCAATGCGGCGGGCCCGCCGACGGCGCGGCGGCCAGCTGCGAGCGCACCACGGCCGCCGCCGACGTCACGCTGCCCGTCGCCGCCCTGGGGGCCGGTTACCTCGGCGGCGGCCGGCTCGGCGCCCTGGCCGCGGCCGGCCTGGTCACCGAGCACACCAAGGGCGCGGTGGCGATGCTGTCGGCCGCGATGTACTCCGACCCGGCGCCGTGGTGCCCGTCGGGATTCTGACCATCCTCCCGGGGTCAGGCCAGGGCGGCCCGGAGCCGCTCGGCGGCCGCGGCGAGCGCCGTGCCATCCTGGCGCCCCTCGTCGAGGAAGGACCAGGGCAGCGGACGGTGGGGCGCCGGGTCGAGCAGCGGCCGGGGGACGATGTGGGCGTGCAGGTGCGGCACGGTGTTGCCCAGCATCTGGTAGTTCATCTTGGCGTGCTCGAAGCCCTGTTCCAGCGCCCGGCCGACCCGGAGCGTTTCCAGCCAGTAGCCCGCCGCCTCCTCGTGGCCGAGCTGGGTCGGCTCGGACACGTGCCGGCCGTTCCAGAGCGCGACCGTGTACCCGGGGACCGATCCCGATCGCGGCAGGTAGGCGTCGACGTACCGGCCTGCGAAAACGCGGATGCCCCAGCTGTTCTCGGCCACGCCGATCAGGTCGCACATCACGCACTCGCGTCCTAGCACCCGCCCGGCCCAGTCATCGCGCCATGGCCTGAGCACCGTCTGTCCCATGCCACCATCATGCCGCCCGCCGCCGGCGGGCGGCCGTCGGCCGGGCTTGGGACCTAACGCGCCGCGGCCTGCGGGCGCAGCCTGGCCAGCTGCTCGGCGGCGGACAGGCGCACCTCGTCGCCGACCCCATGATCACGGGCGATGGCCAGGCAGGCCGGGGCGGCGGCGTCCGGGTTGTGTTCGGCGAGCAGCTCGGCGGCGGACAGGCGCACCTCGTCGCCGACCCCGTCATCACTGGCGATGGCCAGGCAGGCCGGGGCGGCGGCGTCCGGGTTGTGTTCGGCGAGCAGCTCGGCGGCGGACAGGCGCACCTCGTCGCCGACCCCATGATCACTGGCGATGGCCAGGCAGGCCGGGGCGGCGGCGTCCGGGTCGAGGATGGCCAGCTGTTCGGCGGCGGACAGGCGCAGCTCGTCATCGACCGCATCGTCGCAGGCGATGGCCGAGAAAGCTTCGGCGGCGGCGCGGGGGTTGTGTTCGCCGAGCTGCTCGGCCGTGGCCATGCGGTCGTCATCGTTGTCGTAGTGCATGGGTCTGCTGGCTTTCTGTGCGCGGGCGGATTCTGCTGGCGGTTACTCGACGTCCCTGAGGACCTTCTGCACCTGGTCGAGCTGGTCGCGTAGCTGGGCGAGCTGCATGTTGATCTCGGCGAGCTTCAGGTCGGTGTGCTCCTGGGCGGTGACCGCCATCTCGGACAGGCGCCGGTACTCCTCGTTCGCGGTCAGCTCGGCCCGGGTCTTCTTGCTGATGGCCAGGTGCTGTCCCCACTGGTAGATCGCGTACGCGATCAGGGTGCCGACGACCAGGACCATGATGACGAAGGCAACCGCGATCGTGGTGCTCATGACTCTGCCTCGGCGTCCGGCTCGCTGCCCGCGGTCAGGGTGGCGGCCGCGGCCAGGATGTCCTTGGGTGTCAGCTGGATGGTGAACGGCGTCACCTCGTAGAACTTCATGGCTTTCCCGTCCTCTGAGACCTCGATGACAGCCGATACCAGGCCGGCTGCCTGCAGTTTGCGCAGGTGGACCTGCAGGAGCGCCCGGCTGATGCCGAGCTCGCGGGCGAGCTGGCTGACGTAGGTGCGCTGCTGGGCCAGGGCGGCCACCACCCGCAGCCGGTGCGGGTTGGCCAGGGTGGCCAGCACCCTCAGCAGCTCGTCCCCGGTCAGGTCAGCGACGTCCACGATTGCCTTTCTTGCACGTGCAAAAACAAATTAGCACATGCTAGGAACGACGGCAAGACGGCCGTCGCGCGGCTGGCGCTTCGTGGTCCCGGCCGGGATCAGCCACGGGCCTGAGGCCTGGACATGTGACCGCGCCCGGCCGGCGGACCCGCTGGTAGCCTGCATGGCCATGAGCGCCCAGCCGGGGCATGGGCCCGGCCCGGAGATCGTCGAGCTGGGGTCGGTCCCCGGGTTCCTGGTGTTCGACCTGCCCGGCGCCCCGGTGTCCGCCGGGGGGACCCGGCTGGCGCCGGACGTCGACGCGGCCGAGGTGGCGCTGCTGGCCCGGGCCATGACCTACAAGTACGGGGCCATCGGCGTGCAGGTCGGCGGGGCCAAGGCGGGCGTGCGCGGGGACCCGGCGGACCGCGCGGGCAAGGCCGCGCTGATGGCCCGGTTCTGCGCGGAGGTCGGCCCGCTGGTCAACGCGGGCCGGTTCGTGACCGGGCCGGACATGGGCACGTCCGAGGAGGACTTCGCGCCGCTGCGCGAGCGCCGCCCGGTGCCGTCCGCCATGCGCGCGCTCGTGGGCGGGGTGCCGTTCGAGGACGTGCTGACCGGGTACGGCGTCGCGGCGGCCGCCGACGCGGCGCTGGCCGCCGAGTGGGGCTGGGGCTGGGACAGCCGCTCGGCGGCCATCGAGGGATTCGGCAAGGTGGGCGGCGGCGTGGCGCGCGAGGTCATCCGCCGCGGCGGCCGGGTGGTTGCGGTGTCCACGGTCGCCGGGTGCGTCGCGGACCCGTCGGGACTGGACGTGGAGCTGCTGCTGGCGCTGCGCCGGGACCACGGCGACGCGTGCGTGACCCGCTACGGCCGCCGGCCGGGCCGCCGGGCCAGCTGTTCACGGTGGCGGCCGACGTCGTGGTCCCGGGCACCCGGCCGGGAGCGATCGACGGCCGGGTCGCCGGGTTGCTGCCGCCGGGCGTCCGGGTCGTCGCTCCCGCCGCGAACGCGCCCTACACCGCGCCGGGCGCCGAGGTGCTGCACCAGCGCGGCATCGTGGCGCTGCCCGACTTCGTGTGCAACGCGGGGGCGGTGCTCGGCTACCGGTCGGCCCGGGACGCCGCCCCGGCCCAGGTCCTGGCCGAGGTCGAGGCCACGATCACCGGGGTCATCCGCGAGGTGATGCGCCACCCGGCCGGCCCGCTGGCCGGCGCGTGCGAGCAGGCCGAGATGTTCCTGCGGGGCTGGTGGGGCGAGCCGCCCGCGCGGCCGTTCGCGCCCGCGGCGTGAGCCGCGGGCCGGTCAGGCCGCGGTCATCTCCGCCTTCCGCCGCACCCAGCGGGCCGCGGCCGAGGTGCTGTGTGAGACCCACAGGGCCACGTCCAGGATGCGCAGCAAGGTGGCCCCGGTGGCGCAGGACGGGCGGAGCGCCTCGACCTCGGCCCGGGCCCCGGGGTCCTGCAGCATGCAGCGCAGGACCTCTACGGTCCGGCCGGGCAGGTCGACGGCCTTGATGACCACGTGGTCGCTGATCGGGCACAGCCGGGGGCGCTTGCGCGCGAGCAGCTTGGTGGCGCTGGCCGTGCCGATGCCGTCGACCGCTATCAGGGCTTCCCAGAGCGCGTCGATGCGCCGCAGCGTGTCGTCGCCGGCGTCCCACAGGTCGGTGGCCTGCGGGATCGCGGCCAGCATCTCGGACAGCTGCGGCCCGAGGCGGCCCAGCAGCAGGCGGACGACCTGGGGGCGCCAGACGATGTCCAGGAGCGACACGGCCAGCAGGTCGTCGGCGGTGACCTCATCGGGCGGGTTGCGGCCGAGGTCGCTGAAGGTCATGCCGGCGAACTCCGGCTCGCAGAAATAGGCGGCGACGGCCTGGCTGAGGCCGGGCGCGGCCAGGCCGGCACGGAGGCGGCGGGCGGCGGCTCGGACCTCGTCATCGGTCGGTAAAGATGCCATGGCCCAGTATGGCGGCCACAGGCCGCGGCCCGGCAAGCCAGACCCGTAAATGTGGCTTATCTGTACCTGTTTTCTCAGGTTGGGCTGCCCGCCGTTACCGTTCCGATCCGCAGGGTCATTCCCCGGGCAAGTTTTCGGGCGGACGGTCCCACCGGCTGAGAATCAGTCGGTAAAAAACGGTATTATGCCATATAAGCCGCTGACCAGCATGAACGTGGCTAGGGTCGACCGGATCGCGCGGCCGCGGAATTGCGGCCGGGGGGTTTAGAAAAAGATCATCGGGGCCGGCGGCAGAATTCCCGGCCCGGCGCCGCGGTCACAGCCGGAAGGCCCGGCGCAGGGCTTCGTCGCGATCACGGATGAAACGCCGCGCGAGCGCCGAGCCCGGCGCGAGCAGGTCGAAGCCGTGGATGCCGCCCGGGTAGGTGTGCAGCTCGGCCGGGACGTCGGCCTGCAGCAGCCGCTGGGCGTACTCGATGTCCTCGTCGATGAACAGGTCCAGGTCGCCGACGGGGAGGTAGGCGGGCGGCAGGCCCCGCAGGTCGGTGGCGCGGGTCGGTGCCGCGTACGGCGAGCACTCATCGGTGCCCGCTGCGTCGCCGACGTAGGCGCGCCAGCCGATCAGGTTGGACTGCCGGTTCCACACCTTCGGCTCGGTGACCTCCCGGCTGGCCTGGGTGACGTTGCGGTCGTCGAGCATCGGATAGACCAGCAGCTGGAAGCAGACCGGCAGCTCGCCCCGGTCGCGGGCCAGCAGCGCCAGCCCGGCGGCCGAGCCGCCGCCCGAGCTGGCGCCGCCGACGGCGATCCGGCCCGGGTCCACGTCCAGGTCGGCGGCGTTGCGGTAGGTCCAGGCCAGCCCGGCGTAGCAGTCGTCCATCGGGGCCGGGAACGGGTGCTCGGGCGGCCGCCGCCAGTCCACCGAGACCGCCGCGCAGCCCACGGTGGTCACGATGTGATCCATCATCGGGTCGTCCTGCTCGATCTGGCCGAGCACGTGGCCGCCGCCGTGAATCCAGTACAGGCATGGCACCACGCCGGACTGACGGGCCGGCCGGTAGTGGCGGACCCGCACGTCCGGCGCGCCGCCGGTCCCCGGGACGAAGTAGTCCTGCCGTACGACGTCCGGGTTCGGCGGCGCGTCCGCGTTGGCCGCGGCCAGCATGTCCATCATGGTCGTGCGGGCGGTGGGGATGTCGGTGAGGTCGAGGACGGGCAGGTGCGGGAACACCGCCGCGACCTCGGGATCGAGGCGTCCGGCCAGGTCCATGGCTGGGTCTCCCTTCGCCCGCTTTCACCGTATTGCGGACGGCTGCCGTCTGCAATAGCCGCGGCCCGGCGCATACGATGAGGGCACCGTCGCCGGGCAGGAGGTGCGGGATGAGCGGGGTGAGCCCCCCGGCCGGAACCGGGCTGGCCAGCCGTCCCGGGCGCCGCCGCGATCCGAGCCTGGAGCCGCGGGTGGTCGCCGCCGCGCTGGCCGTGTACGCGGAGGCGGGCTGGTCGGGGTTCAGCTTCGACGCCGTGGCGCGCCGGGCCGGCGTCGGCAAGGCCCCGCTGTACCTGCGCTGGGCGTCCAAGGAGGACCTGCTGCTGGCCGCGTTCGGCGCGCACACCACGGCCATCACCATCCGCGACTCCGGGAACCTGCGGGACGACCTGATCGAGTACGCCTGCCGCCTGCTGGACAGCAAGGCCGGGCCGCAGGGGTGGGCGTTCCTGCGGCTGCACCTGGAAGCCACCGTGACCCCGGCGCTGCACGCCCGGTTCTCCAGCCAGATCGCCAGCCCGCACGTGCAGGGCGCCCGGGCGCTGCTGGACCGGGCGCTGGAGCGGGGCGACCTGCGGCCCGGCGCCCCGGCCGTTCTGGCGCTGGACAGCCTCTACGGGGCGGTGCTCATCAAGATCATCCTGAGTTCCCCCGCCGAGCGGGCCCGGCTGGCGGACGACCCGCGCTCCTACGCCGAGCCGGTCGTCGACTTCGTGCTGCGCGGGTTGCTCCCCGGCCCGGACGGCGAGGGCGCCCCGCGTCAGCCGCGGGCGTGACCGTTATGGCTATTGCAGACGGTAACCGTCAGTAATAGCATCGTCCGTGCGGCGGGAGGTGGTCATGGACCTGCCCAGGGAAACGCCGGCCGAGATGTACCGGCGGATGTTCCGGAGCCGGTCGTTCGAGCTGGCCGCGATCGAGAAGATGAAAACCGGCCAGATCCCCGGCGCGCTGCACACGTCGGTGGGCCAGGAGGCGTCGATCGTCGGCTCCTGCATGGCGCTGCGCGAGGACGACTACATGGTGGGCAACCACCGCTCGCACGGCCACCCGATCGGCAAGGGCGCGCGGCCGGACCGGCTGTTCGCCGAGCTCATGGGCAAGGCGACCGGGATCAACGCCGGCATGGGCGGCTCCATGCACCTGTCGGACTTCAGCGTCGGCAGCCTCGGCGAGACCAGCATCGTGGGCTCGGGCCTGCCGGTGGCCACCGGCGCCGCGCTGGGGTTCAGGAACGCAGCTAGTTGCTGAGCTAGTTAAGCTATCGTACACATGTTCTATCTAATACGCTGAACACCATGAACCTGACCGAATGGGCGCGCTCAGGAGACTCATGTGCAGACCGCCTACCGCTGGCACCGGCAGGGAACGCTGCCTGTGCCGGTGAAGAAAGTCGGTCGGCCGATCCTAGTGTCCCCGGACTCGGCCACTGCGGCCGCCCGCAAGAGTGGGGGAGGTGGCCTGTAAGCGCGGGTGTCCTCGCATGACCAGAACGCGGAATTTGACCGCCCGGTGGCTCGGCTGTCGCGGTGGGCGGCGCAGGCCGGGCTGGCTGTGGTGCGGCTGGAGGCCGGGGTCGGCTCGGGGATGAACGGCACCAGGCCGAAGGCGCGCCGCCTGCAGGCCGACCCGCAGGTGACGGTCGTCGTCGTGGAACACCGGGATCGGCTGGGCCGGATGAACACTGAGCTGGCAGAGGCGGCACTGCCGCCGACCGGACGTCGTCTGGTGGTGCTGGACGACGCGGAAGTCGGCGATGACCTGGTGCGCGACATGGTCGAGGTGCTGACCTCGTTCTGCGCCCGGCTGTACGGACGCCGGTCGGCGCGGGATCGGGCAGTTAAGGCTCTCGGCTGCGCGCAGCAGGACATCGGCCCGCAGGCGGTGCAGCAGGGTGCCAGGCTTGAAGCTGGCGGTGCTGCATGATCGCCCGGTCGCGGTCGGGCCTGCGGCTGATGACCGGCCCGTTCGTGGTGGCCCCCCCGGCCGGCATCCGGGTGCGGACGAGGCTGCGTCTGGCAGGGCAAGATGAGGCGGTGCTACGGGCGGCAGGCGAGCACCTGGGATCGCTGGCCTCGGCTGACCTGGCAGCCCGGTGCGCGGAAGGGCTGCTAGACGCGGCGGGGCGGGCACGCTCACGGCAGGCGCGCAAGAAGGCGCTGACCACCGGATCCTCCTCGCGGTGGGCTGGAGCCATCACCCGCACAAGCGAGGACGCCTTCCAGCTGGCCTGGCGGAACCTGCTGGCCTGGCAGCGGTCGCTGACGGTCCGGACCGCCAGGATCGAGGCCCGCCTCGCGGTGCCGCCTGGCCAAAGGCGCGGACGGGTGCGCGGGTACACCACGGCGGCCGAGCGGCATTCCAAGGAGCTGCGCCTGGCGCACTTGCAGGCGCAGCTGGCCGGTGTGCGGCGGAAGGTGGCTGACGGCCGGGTGAGCGTGTGCCGGGGCGGCAAGGCGCTGCTGCGCGCCCGCCATCACCTGGCCGAGGCAGGGCTGACCGAGGCCCAGTGGCGTGCCCGGTGGAACGCCTCCCGGCTGTTCCTGACCGCCGACGGGGAGAAGGACAAGGCCTGGGGCAACGAGACCATCCGCTGGCACCCCGGCGAAGGCTGTCTGGAGATTAAGCTCCCCGCGCCGCTGGCGCACCTGGCGAACGCCGCGCACGGCCGGTACCGGGTGTCCTGCCCGGTCACCTTCACCTACCGGGGAGAAGAGGTAGCTGCGCAAGCCGCCACCGGGGCCGTACGCTACGACGTCAGCTACGATCCGGCTAGGAAGCGCTGGTACATAGACGCGTCCTGGAAAACAGTCCCCGTGGCACCGCCAGGCCTGGATGATTTGCGGCAGCACCCAGTGGTCGCGGCAGACGTGAACGCCGGGCACCTCGCGGTCGCGGTCCTCGATGCCTGCGGCAACCCGCTCGGCAGCCCGTTCACCATCCGCCTGGACCTCGCCGGGCTGCCGGCCTCCACCCGGGACGGGCGCCTGCGGGCTGCGATCAGCCAGATCCTCGCCACGGCCCGCAGCCACGGCGCCCGCGCCGTGGTGATCGAGAACCTCGACTTCGCCCAAGCCCGTGCCGAAGGCCGTGAGCACGCAGGCGGCCGGCCCTCGATGGGCGCGCACGGCCGGGCCTTCCGCCGTACCGTCGCAGACATCCCCACCGGTACCTTCCGCGACCGGCTGGCCTGCATGGCCGCCAGCAGCGGCGTGGCGGTCATAGCCGCCGATCCGGCCTACACCTCCCGCTGGGGAGCCGAGCACTGGCTCAGCTCGCTACGGGAACACCATCCTCAAACCACCGGTCACCACGCAGCAGCGCTGGTGATCGGCAGGCGCGGACTTGGCCTGCGGGCCAGGAGGCGCGCGACAGGGAACCGGCCCGCACCAGCGGATGCGGCCCGGCCGACCCGCGCACGCCCTCGGGTCACCCCCGCACGCTGGGCCCGTACCCAGGAAACCCGTTACCCGAACGGACCCGCGGCAGCCGACAGGCATCAAGACCGTACGGCCCCGACGGACAGAAGCGGGGGACCAGGCGGCCCAAGACCGTTTGGGGCCGCCCACCGCGCAGGACTCGCTCTTGCCAGGTGGCTAGCAACGGTCGAAGATGCAGGGCAGCATCCCGCCCCGAACGCGCACATCGCCGGGGACGAGATCCGGCCGGCCCGCCGCGTGCACCTGGGCATCGGCATCGACACCGGCGAGGCGCTGCTGGTCGGCGTGCTGCGCGACGCCGACGCCGACGGGCTGGCCGCGCTGTCGGCCCGGCGGCGGGCCCTGGCCGGGCGGGTGCGGGCCGGGCACGCGGAGGTGGCCGAGCTCCAGGGCAGCACGTTCACGATCACCAACCTCGGGGCCGCCGGGATCGACGCGTTCACCCCGATCATCAACCCGCCCGAGGTCGCGATCCTCGGGGTGGGCCGCGTCACCGACCAGCCGGTTCCCGACGGCCCCGGCCTCGCCTGGCGCAAATCCCTCACGCTCAGCCTCACCGCCGACCACCGGGCCGTCGACGGGGCGCCCGCCGCCCGGTTCCTCGCCACCCTGGCCGGGCACCTCAGCAAACCCGAGGTGCTGTCTTAGGCCGTCCCCAGGTGCCGCAGCAGACCATGGGTGCGGCGTCAGGCCACCGATCTGCGTCTTTGCTGATATACAGTGATTTCTGAGGAAATCAGAGGTATTTTAACCTCTTTTTAGGCTTCATGAGGAAGAAATTGATTTAAGAACGACAACATCTGACACGGCGGCGTACATTGCCCTCGAGCGGGGATCCTGGCGCAGATCCCTAGGAGTAACGATGGACGCAGAGGGCCTCAAATCCGTGGTCTTCAGCCGCCGCTCAGCTCTCAAAACCGGCGCAGCCACAGCATTCCTCCTCTCTCAGGCCACGTTGCTGGAGCAGCTGGCCGCCCCTGTCGCGCGGGCCGATTCCGCGCCGATGATGTTCCCCGACATCCAGTTCGACCTCGGAGCCTTCATCAACCCGGCGTTCACCGTCAACGACGGGGCCGGGAACGTCACGCTCCAGCTCCCGCCCGTCTACACCCTGTTCCAGCCGGTGCAGCTCACCCGCACCCCGACCCTGAGGGACCAGGTCATCCTGGACCGGGCCCTGCGCACGATCGAGGACCACTACGCGGCCAGCCCGGCCGGCCTGCTGATCTTCTCGGTGTCCTACGGCCTGCCGTACTTCGACCGGCTGCCGCCGGCGCTGGTGGCCGCCAAGATCCCGGCCACGCTGGCCGACCCCAGCCAGCCCGTGCTGATCGAGGCGGTACCGTTCCCCACCGACGTGGTCGACGGCCTGGTCGGCGGGCCGGGCGCGCTGATCCCGAACGTCGTCAAGGACCGGTTCAACGTCGACGTCGTGATCGAGAGCAACGACATGCTGTTCGAGTTCCGCAGCGACTCGCTGACCAACCTGGCCGCGGTCGCGCTGTGGCTGCAGGGCAGCAACAACCTGAACGGCACGTTCGTGCGCTCGCCGGACTTCCACGGGCTGCTCAGCTTCCAGACGCCGCGTATCCAGTTCATGCAGCTGGGCCTGCCGCGCGCGATGGCCGACAACGAGGGGTTCGAGTTCGCCGGGCGGATCAACCCGGCCTCCTCGATGTCCATGGGCTTCGTGGACCAGCAGGTCGACGGGTCCGGGCCGGCGCAGATCGTCACGTTCGTCGGCAACTCCTCGGCCAAGCTGAGCAACGCCGAGCCGGGCGACTATTTCGACAACGGCTCGATCGCCCACTTCTCGCACGACATCCTGGACCTGTACCAGTTCTACGCGCTGCCCGGCCAGGACAGCCGCCACCCGGAAGGCGAGCCGTTCACCGAGCGCTGCCAGTACGCGTTCCGCTCCAACCAGATCGGCACGCCGGACGGGATCCCGGCCAGGGGCCACGCCGACCAGTTCACCAACGGCGGCGGCCCGGCCTACATCAACAACGTGTTCCAGGGCACCGCCTCCGCCGCGGCGGAGGCGCGGGACAGCGCGGGCACCTTCACCCCGGCCAACGCCACGCGGAACGCCACGTTCACCGGCGAGGGCCGGGTCGGCCACCTCGACGCCCTGCAGCGGTCATCCCGGGCGCCCGACGGCACCCCGATGTACATCCGCAACGACGGGCCTGGCCTGGACTCCATGGACGTGCCCGCGTTCCGCACCTTCCCTGGCCCGAAGGGGGTCGACGTGCCGGCCGGGAGCAAGCAGTTCAAGCTGCAGTTCCTGGTGTTCGTGCCGACCGCCCAGTTCTTCGCCACGATGCGCACGAACCAGGCGGCGCAGGACCTGCAGCACAAGTTCCTCGACAACGAAAGCGATGACCAGGGCCTGGAGCGGCACATTACCGCGACCCGGCGGCAGAACTTCCTGGTCCCGCCGCGCCGGCACCGGTCGTTCCCGCTGGTGGAACTCGCCGACCCCGATGCCCGTCCGCGTGCCGCCCGCCGGGCCAGCGCGGCCAAGCGCCGCCGCGAAGCCGGCCCCGACCGCGACGTCGTCCCCGGCCCCGCCCGGTGGCGGGGGCGGTAACGGCGGCGGCGGTGGCGGCAACGGGGGCGGGGGGGGCAGTGGCGGCGGCGGCCACGGTGGCGGTGGCGGCCACGGCGGTGGCGGCGGCGGTCACGGCGGCGGCGGCCGGTAGTCACTGACGTAGCTGCAGCTCAACGAGGCACCTCCCCGTCGCTGGGCCGCGGCGGGGAGGTCTCCCGCCCGCAACCGCGCTCTCGCCCGCGACTCGCGCGGGCGCTGGACCCGGGATCAGCCCCGGAGCGCGGGCGGCCAGGGACCCTGCTCCGGCCTGGCCTCGTCCTCGCTGCCCGCCGGCCACGGCGGCATGGTGACCGCCACCACGGTGAGCGGCTCGCCGCCTTCGTCGGCGCGGAACTGAAACGCCGTCCCGGGGGGAATCGTCAGGCACACGCCCGGCGCCAGCTCTACCGTCACCGGGTCGCGGCCTTCCTGATGGCGCCACATCGCCCCGCGCCCGCCGGTGACATACCAGATCTCCTGGACCGTGGCGTGGGAGACCGCTCTCGAGATCTCGCCCGGCTCCAGCCGGAAGTGGGCGAAGCTGCCCAGGCCGGCGATCCGGCATAGCCGCCGGACCCGGGATCCGTCGGGGGCCTCAACCTGCGGGGCGGCGGCCAGCAGCTGGGTATCGGGTGCGTCGTGCACCGGCTCACCGCCTCCGGTCGGGGTCACCGGCCAGCTCCATGATCGTGGAGAGTTCTATGCGCTATTTGCCGGCGGGTTCAAGGAGTCGTCGCAACCTGGCTGGTAGCGGCTTCAGCCGCTGGCGCTGAGATTACCTGTGCCCGGGGGTGGAGGCGCCGCGTGCTGGGCGGGGCAGGCTCTGGCCTGCCCGCGGGTTGACTGCCTGGAGGGGCCGTAGGGGTCCCCGGGGTCAGGACCCGCCCGCAGGGCGGCCGCGCAGCGGTGCGCAGCAGTCTTGAGGCCGGGGGGGCGGGCCCGTAGCATGCGCGGCGCCGGGGAGGACAGCGGCGGCGAAGCCGCCTCCATCAGGCCGCGGCCTGGTCCAGTATCTCGCCGAGGGCCTGGGCCGGGGTGCGCCAGCCGAGGGTCTTGCGGGGCCGGGCGTTCAGCTCGGCGGCGACGGCCTCCAGGTGGTCTTTGCTGTGCCCTGCCAGGCTGGTGCCCTTGGGGAAGTACTGGCGCAGCAGCCCGTTGGTGTTCTCGTTGCTGCCGCGCTGCCACGGCGAGTGCGGGTCGCAGAAGTAGACGTCCAGGTCCGTGGCCAGGGTGACCTTCCGGTGGGAGGCCATCTCCTTGCCCTGGTCCCAGGTCAGCGACCGGCGCAGCTGCGCGGGCATCGAGGCCATCGCCCCGGTCATCGCCGCCGCCACGGCGGCGGCGTCATGGCCGTGCGGCAGGTGCAGCAGCAGCACGAACCGGGTAGACCGCTCGACCAGGGTGCCGATCGCCGAGGAGCGCGTCCCGATGATCAGGTCGCCCTCCCAGTGGCCGGGCACCGCCCGGTCCGCGGCCTCCGCGGGCCGCTCGCTGATCATCACCATGTCCTTGATCCGGCCGCGCCGCTCCCCGGCCTGGCGCCGCGGCTTGCGCAGCGCCCGCCCGGTCCGCAGGCACGCCGCCAGCTCCCGGCGCAGCGCACCCCGGCCCTGCACGTAGATCGCCTGGTAGATGGCCTCGTGTGACACCCGCATCTCCGGATCGCCGGGGAACTCCCGCCTGAGCATCATGCTGATCTGCTCCGGTGACCAGCGCCCCTCCAGCCGGTCCTGAACCCAGCCGCGTAGCCGGGCATTCCCCGCCAGCTTCGCCGTCTTGGGCCGCCGTGCCCGCTCCTGCGCCTGCGCCTGCGCGGCCAGCGCCCGGTACCGGCCACGAGACCCGTTACGGCGGACCTCCCGGCCCACCGTGGCCGGATGCCGCCCCAGCCGCGCCGCGATCTCCCGCAGCGACTGCCCCGCCGCCAGCCCGACCGCGATCTCCTCCCGCTCCGCCACCGACAGGTACCGCCCCGACACCGGGCCCGGCCCGTTCCCCTTCACCCCGCCAGCCTGCCGGAACCACTCCTGCGCCTTACTCGCCTTGCACCCCGCAGCCACACCCGCCTCTGCCACCGACAGCCCGCCCCGGATCCCCTCCCAGAACACCACCTGCACCACCCGGGGCAGCCCCGGACGCCCGTTCTTCATCGCAACGACCTTTCCGATCAACCGTTGCGACGACCAAATGAATCCGCCGCCGAAAAGTCTCCGCGATCATGCTCGGCGTGGGCCTCAAGGCCCCGGGGCCGTAGCTTAGGGCCTGCCAGGTAGCAGGCCATGTAGCAGGGCTACCGGGGGATGACATTGTCGCGCACCGACTAACCTGTGAGACGGCCGCTGACGAGCGTCTCCGGTGGGAGGGCCAGTGCAATATCGGATGTCGCGGGTTCTCGCCGGGCCGTTCCTGCACGGGCTGTGGCGGCCGGAGATCACGGGGAGCGAGCACATCCCGGCGTCCGGCGGCGCGATCCTGGCGTCGAACCACCTGTCGATCGTGGACTCGATCTTCCTGCCGCTGATGGTGGACCGGCCGGTCACGTTCGCGGCCAAATCCGAGTACTTCACCGGGACCCGGCCGATCGACCGGGTCACCGGCGCGTACCTGCGCGCCACCAAGCAGCTGTCGGTGGACCGGGCGCAGGCCCGCGCCGGGCAGGACATGCTGGAGGCGGCGCTTCGCCTGCTGCGCGAGGGCGCGCTGTTCGGCATCTACCCCGAGGGGACGAGGTCACCGGACGGGAGGCTGTACCGGGGCCGGACGGGCATCGGCTGGCTGGCGGCCAACTCGGGCCTGCCGGTGATACCGGTGGCCATGTCCGGGACGGAGCGGGTGCTGCCGCCCGGGCAGAAGGTGCCCAGGGTGGCCAAGATCAGGATCACCGTCGGCGAGCCGCTGACCGTCGAGAGCTACCGGGACCTGCCGTCTGCGGCGCGCCAGCGGCGGGCGATCACGGACGAGGTGATGAGGCGCATCCAGGCCCTGTCCGGCCAGGAGTACGTGCCGGTCTACGCGTCGGTGCGCAAGGAGGAACTGGCTGCCGCCCGCAACGGGGCCGGGCCGAGACCGGTCAGCCGTCGCGGGGAATCCGGGGAGCCCTAAGGGGATCAGCCCTCGTCGCGGGGAACGCTGGGGAGCCCTAAGGGGGATCAGCCGTCGTCGCTGGGAACGCTGGGGAAGGTTTCCGTGCTCGCGCCGGGGTTCCAGACGAAGATCGGCCGGCCCTCCGGCTCGGCGTCCTCGCTGGCCAGGCCGTTCTCGTCGGGCTGACGACCCTCGTCCGCGGGCGGCCCGGCCGAAGTGCCGGGCTCGGCCGCAGGCTCCGGGGCGGTGGCGGGCCGCGCGTCCCACACCGAGCCCTCGGCGGGCGGGGATGGGTTCTGCGGCCCGGCCGCGGCTGGCCGCGCGTCAGGGTCAGCGGCCGGGGGTGCGTCAGCGCTAACCGCCCAGGGCGCGGCGGGTGCCGGGGGCGCCACGGGCGCGGGACGCGGGGCGGGCGCGCGCTCGCCCCGGAACGACGGTGCCGAGCGGGTGACCCACGGGAGCTCGCTGTCCGGCTTGGACGCCGGCTCCCACGGCGGGGTGCCGGACACCTTGGTCGGGGTCCGGTTCGCGCTTGGCCGGCTCACCGGCGTCAGCGGCAGCCGCCCGGCCGGGGCGCCATTGCCGGCCCCGGCCCCGGGGTTGGTGTCCGCGGGGCCGCTGGGCGCACCGCCCCAGCCCGGGGCCGCGCCGCCGTCGGGGGGCCGGGCGCTGCGGGCCCCGGCGGGCGTGGGCATCGCGGCGAAGTACTCCAGCATCTCGTCCGCGTGGCTGCCCGAAGGGGGCACGTAGGCCGACCGCGCGCCCCGCATCCCCGGTTCGCGCTCGGCGCGCACCCCGGTCTTGGACCGCGCGCGCCTGCGCCGCACCAGCGCGTAGGCGACGATCGGCACCAGCAGCACGACGAGCACGGCCAGAGAGATCAGCGCGTCCCGGAGCAGCGTCTTCGCCAGGCTCTTGTCGATGAACGGCACCGCCGGCGCGGCGGGCAGCGCCCGGGGCACGGCCCCGGTTCCGGCCCGCGGCGGCCCCGGCTTCGCGATCGCCGCCGCCGCGGCCAGGGCGCGAGCGGCGTCCACGGTCCCGTGACCGGAGCCGTCGGTCAGGCCCCCGGCCGGGTGGAACATCGTGCTGCTGGTCAGCGCCTGGGTGATCTGGGCCGGGGTGAGCTCCGGGTACACCGACTTGATCATCGCCACGATGCCGGTGACGACGGCGCTCGCCGCGCTGGTGCTGCTGACCGTGGCGTAGCCGCCGGGGATGGCGGCGGTCATGCCGCTCCCGGCCGCGGTCAGCGTCACGTACGACTGGTGGCTGGTGAACGGGGCCTTGACGATCTGGCTGTCGAACGCGCCCACGGAGATCACCCCGGGGTAGGACGCGGGGAAGTTCGCCGCGTCGGTCCCGGTGCCGTTGTCGCCCGCGGGCGCGACCAGGACCACGCCCTTGCTGAGCGCGAAGCTGACCGCGGCCTTCTCGGCGGCGCTGCCGCCCGCCGCGGCCTGCTCGGCGAATTGGGCCGGGGTGGGCGGCGTGCCCGGGGCCGGCGCCGGGGCCGTGGAGGCGAGCAGGGTCGGCAGGGACTGGCCCGGGTCCAGCGGCAGGTCGATGACCTGGGCCCCGCTGCGTACCGCGTACATGATCCCGGCGGCGATCGCGGCGGGCAGGCCGGACGTGATGGCCGAGTCGGTCGCGAGCGGGTCGGTGGCGTCCAGGGTCACCCGGACGGACAGCAGCCGGGCACCGGGAGCCACCCCGAGGATGCCGTCCGCGCCGCCGGGGCCGTGCCCGTGCCCGACGATCAGGCTCGCCATCGCGGTGCCGTGGATGCCGTAGTCCGGCCCGCCCGGCTTCTCCCCGGATTTGGTGAAGTCCGGCCCGGTGATCACCGAGCCGGCGATGTCGGGCTGGGCCGGGTCCACGCCGGTGTCCAGCAGGGCGACGGTCACGCCCGAGCCGTTACTGGTCCGCTGCGCCTGCGTGATATACAGCGGCGCGCCGAGCCACCACTGCTGCTGGCGCACCTGGTCGGCGAGGGCGGGGACGCTGCCCAGCGCGGTCCACGCGACCGCCAGAGCGATGGCTGCGGTGACTATCACCGGGCGGGGGAACCTCAGGGACACGCCGTCCTTTGCCTTCCGTGCGGTTACCCCACCTAATTCTGCCATCTTGGATGTGATTGCGTACGGTCTGCGGATATCCGGGCCGGGTCAGGCCGGCCGGGCCACCGACAGCCGGACGTGGGCTCCGGGTGGCAGGCCGAGCTGCTGGGCCGCGTCGCCTGCGCTGACGGCCAGCGAGATCAGCCCCGCGCTGTCGGTGAACGCGACGATTTCGCCCGGGGCCACGGCGGCGAACGTCTCCATGAACGGCACGGTGAGCTGGCGGCGGCCCGCCCGCACCACCAGCGGGGTGCCGTAAGAGATGCCGAGTCTGCCTATCTCCGCGGCCACGATGGACAGCTGCACGTTGCCGAACCGGTCGATCGACATGACCTCGCCCTCGGCCTCGCCGTCGGTGATCCGGCTGGTCGGCGCGGGCAGCATCACCAGGTCGGCCAGGTCGATCTCGTCACCGACCGACGCCAGGTCGGTGCCCGCGGCCACGTGCGCGGCCACCGGCATGAAGATGTCCCGCCCGTGGAACGTGGGTGACACCGGGTGCAGCCACAGGTCGCCGTTGGTGAGCTGGAAGGCCCGGCTGGCCCCGCCCAGCGCGGTGGTCGCCCAAGACAGCAGGCCGTTATCGGGGCCGATCAGGATGCCGTTCCCGGCCTCGACGGCCACGCCCCGGCGGGCGGTGCCGACCCCGGGATCCACCACGGCCACGTGCACGGCGGGCGGCAGGTACGGCACGGTCTGGGCCAGCACGGCCGCGCCGCGCCGCACGTCACCCGGCTGCACCAGGTGCGTGATGTCGATGACCCGGGCGCCCGGGGCGATCCGCGCGGCGACGCCGTGACAGGCGGCCACGAACCCGTCTTCCAGGCCGTAATCGGTTATGAACGTGAGGGATGCATAGGAAGCCACGAACGGTGAGCGTACGTGGCCGGCGCCGCCCGCGCATAGGGATGGGGGGGGCGTGCCCGGGCGGCCGGGCCCGGCTCGGCCGGGCAGCAGGGTCAGTGGCGCTCGATAGGATGAAGGGCTACGCGAGATCGGGAGGCAGGATGGCGGCGCTCACGGAACTCGACCGGCGCATCCTGGCCTTCGAGCAGGGCTGGTGGCGGCTCCCGGGGGCCAAGGAGCGGGAGATCCTCGAGGTGTTCGGCATGCCGGTGACCCGTTACTACCAGCTGCTGAACACGCTGATCGACCGGCCCGAGGCGAGCGAGTTCGACCCGGTGCTGGTCTCGCGGCTGCGCCGGCAGCGCAGCCGCAGGAACAAGATCCGGTCGGCCCGCCCCGAGTGAATCTGTGTCCGTGACGGGCCCGCCAGTTCCGCGCTCCGAGGCGGGCCGGGCCGGCCTGGCCGCGCTGCTGCGGGCGCCGGGCCGGGCGCTGATCGCCCTGGACTACGACGGCACGCTGGCCCCGATCGTCACCGACCCGGCCGCCGCGCGCCCGCACCCGGACGCGGGCGAGGCGCTGCGCCGGCTGGCGCCCCTGGTCGGCACCCTGGCCGTGATCACCGGCCGCCCGGCGCGGGCCGCGGCCGAGCTCGGCGGCCTGGACCGGGTGCCGGGCCTGATCGTGCTGGGCCAGTACGGCCGGCAGCGGTGGGAGTCGGGCACGCTGACCTCGCCGCCGCCCCCGCCCGGCGTGGAAACCGCGCGGCGGGAGCTGCCGCAGGTGCTGGCCGCGGCGGGAGCGCCCGAGGGCACCTGGACCGAGGACAAGGCCGACGCGCTCGCGGTGCACACCCGCCGCGCCGCCGACCCCGCCGGGGCCCTGGACCGCCTGCGCGGCCCGCTGGCCGATCTCGCCGCGCGGACCGGCCTGGCCGTGGAGCCCGGCCGGATGGTGATCGAGTTGCGCCCGCCGGGCTCGGACAAGGGCCAGGCCCTGACGGACCTCGTCACGCAACGGCACGCCTCGTCCGTTATGTACATCGGAGACGATCTCGGGGACGCGCCGGCCTTCCGGGCCGTGGCAGACCTGCGCGGCCGCGGTATCCCCGGCCTGGCGGTGTGCAGCGGCTCGGCGGAGGTCACGGCGCTGGCCGGGCTGGCGGATCTGGTGGTGGACGGCCCGGCAGGCGTCGTCGCCCTGCTCGGCTCGCTGGCCGCCGCCATGGCCGGCCCGGCCTGACCCGCCGCCCGGCCGCGGGCGCGGCCGGCTCCAGCGCGGCCAGCTGGTCGGCGAACCACTGCGCCGGGGGCAGGGCCGACGCCTGCCGGGCCAGGGCGGCGGCCCGGCGCTGGCGTTCCGGGTCGGCCATGACCAGGGCCTCGTGCAGGGCCCGCGCGGTCCCGGAGACGTCGAAGGGGTTGATCATCAGGGCGTCCGGGGCGAGCTCCGCGGCCGCGCCGGCCTCCCGGGACAGCACCAGCGCGCAGCCCCGCTCGGACAGGATCGGGCCCTCCTTGGCCACCAGGTTCATGCCGTCGCGGACCGGGTTGACCAGGAGCACGTCGGCCAGCTTGTAGGCGGCCAGCGAGCGGGCGTAATCGTCGTCCACCGCGAGGATCAGCGGGTCCCAGTCCCCGGTGCCGAACTCCTCGGAGATCTCCCGGGCCAGCCGCTGCACCCGCGCGGTGTACTCGCGGTACTCGGGCAGGTCGTGCCGGGACGGGTAGGCGAAGGCCAGGTGGACGACCCGGTCGTGCCATTCCGGGTGCGTGGCCAGCAGCTCGCGGTAGGCGGCCAGGCCGCGGACGATGTTCTTGGACAGCTCGGTGCGGTCGATCCGCACGATCAGCTTCCGGCCGCCCGCGGCCTCGGCCAGCGTGGCCACCCGGGCCAGCACGTCCGGCTCGGCCGCGCGGGCGGCGAGCTCGCCCGCGTCCACCCCGAGCGGGTGCACGCCGATCCCCGTGACGTGGCCCTGGTACGTCACCTGCTGGCGGGCCCGGTCCACGCCGGCGCCGCCGAGGAACGCCTCGCAGCAGTCCAGGAAGCTGTCCGCCCACCGCTGGCCGAGGAACCCCGCGTGGTCGGCGCCCAGGATGCCCTCCAGGACCTCCCGGCCCACCTCGTCGGGCAGCATCCGGTAGTAGTCGGGGGGCGCCCACGGGGTGTGCGAGAAGTGCGCGATCCGCGCGTCCGGGCGCAGGTCGGCCAGCATCCGCGGCACCAGGGTCAGGTGGTAGTCCTGCACCAGGGCCCGGGCGGGCGGGCCCGGCGGCCCCGCGTCCCGCGCCAGCGCCTCGGCGAACATCCGGTTGTAGGTCCGGAACGACTCCCACTCCCGGTCGAAGGCCAGCCCGAACTGCGGCTGGTTCGGGGTGTCGTACAGCATGTGGTACACGAACCACAACGTCGAGTTGGCCACCGAGTTGTACGCCCGCTGGAAGACGGCCGGCGGGATGTCGAGCATGTGCACCGCGGAGCCGCCCGGCGTCCCGTCGAGCCCGAGGCGGCCCTGGCTGCCGCGCACGGCGGCCCGGTCGGCCTCGCCGAGCGCGGCGCAGACCCACAGGACGTCCCCGTGATCGGCCACCGAGGACAGCCCGGAGACCACGCCGCCGGCGCCCCGCCGGGCGCTGAGCCGCCCGTCGGCGTCGAGCGTGAACGACACCGGCCCGCGGTTGGATGCGATCAGTACCCGCCCGCCGGCTGAACGTGCGCCCATGGCCGGCCAGGTTATCTGGCCGCCGTGAACCCGGGTTACCCTGTTGAGACGACAACCGAATAGCGCTCATCCAGAGGGGTGGAGGGATCGGCCCTGTGAAGCCCCGGCAACCATCACGGTGATGACGTGCCCGCGCCACCCTGGCGAGGCCTTCCGTGACAGGTGCTAACTCCGGCCCGCGGCCAGACGGCCGCCGGGAAAGATGAGGAGAGAGGCCTCGCCACGTGAGTACATCCGCAACCCCCTTCGGCTACGCCAGCCACCTTGCCTGCCGCGAGTGCGGGCACACCGGCGAGCTCGGCGCCCAGCACGCCTGCGCGGAGTGTTTCGGGCCGCTGGAGGTCCGCTACGACTTCCCGGCGCTGACCCGGGCCGCCATCGAGGCAGGGCCGCCCAGCATCTGGCGGTACGCCAGCCTGCTCCCGGTCCGGCCGGACGCGGCGGGCCGGCCGAACACCGAGCCGGGCGGCACCCGCCTGGTGCGCGCCGACCGGCTGGCGGCCGAGCTGGGCCTGCGCACGCTCTGGGTGAAGGACGAGCGGGGCAACCCCACCCACTCGTTCAAGGACCGGGTGGTGGCGGTCGCGCTGGCCGCCTCGCTGGAGATGGGCTTCAGGGTGCTGGCGTGCCCGTCGACCGGGAACCTGGCCAACGCGGTGGCGGCCGCGGCGGCCCGGGCGGGCATCCGCTCGGTGGTGCTGATCCCGGCCAGCCTCGAGCCGCAGAAGATCGTCGGCACCGCGGTCTACGACGGCACCATGGTCACGGTCGACGGAACCTACGACGACGTGAACCGGCTCGCCTCCGAGCTGGCCGACGACCGTGACGACTGGGCGTTCGTCAACGTCAACGTGCGGCCCTACTACGCCGAGGGCTCCAAGACCATCGGCTTCGAGATCGCCGAGCAGCTGGGGTGGCGGCTGCCGTCGCAGGTCGTGGTCCCGGTGGCGTCCGGCGCGCAGCTCGTCAAGGTCGACAAGGCGTTCCGCGAGCTGGCCGCGCTGGGCCTGGTGGACGACACGCCGTACCGGGTGTTCGGGGCCCAGGCGGCCGGCTGCGCGCCGGTCGCGGCCGCGTTCCGGGCCGGGCAGGACGTGGTCCAGCCGGTCCGCCCGGCCACGATCGCCAAGTCGCTGGCCATCGGGAACCCGGCTGACGGCCCGTACGTGCTCGACGTGGTGCGCCGCACCGGCGGCGCGGTGGCCGACGTGACCGACGACGAGGTCGTGGACGCGATCCGGCTGCTCGCCGCCACCGAGGGCATCTTCGGCGAGACCGCGGCCGGGGTCACGCTCGCGGTGACCCGCCGGCTGCTGGAGGCCGGGCAGCTCGACCCCGACGCCGAGACCGTCATCATCAACTCGGGCGACGGGCTCAAGACCCTGGACGCCGTGGCCGGGAGCTTCCCGCCGGCCGCCCCGATCCGCCCCACCCTGGAAGCCTTCGCCGCCTTCGAGTCGTCCGCGTCCCCCAGGAAGGCAGTCGCATGAGCGTCTCGGTCCGCATCCCCACGATCCTGCGCAGCTACACGGGCGGTGCCGCCGAGGTCACCACGGAGGCGGGAACCGTGCGCCAGGTCATCGCGGGCCTGGACGCCGCGTACCCCGGCCTGGGCGGCCGGCTCCTGGACGACGGCGGGAAGCTGCGGCGCTTCGTCAACGTCTACGTCGGCGAGGAGGACGTGCGGCTGGCGCAGGGGCTCGACACCCAGGTGCCGCCCGGCATCCAGGTCTCGGTCATTCCGGCCGTTGCGGGCGGCTGAAAGCGGAGTGCAGGCCCCGTCCGGCGAAATCAGGGACCAAGTGGACACGGGAGTGCACGCTAGGATGTAAAGTCATGTCCGGTCGCTGTCGGTACGGCGAGAACGCAGGCACGTCTTGCAGCACGTCTGGCCCGCTCCGCGATCGACGGGTTCCGCGGTGACAAGGGCGGAACCCGAAGCCCGAGCAAAGTTAGGGAGTTGTTGGTAATGGCTCAGGGCACCGTCAAATGGTTCAACGCGGACAAGGGCTACGGCTTCATCGCGGTCGACGGTGGTAGGGACGTATTCGTCCACTTCTCGGCTATCCAGTCGGATGGCTACCGCACCCTCGAGGAGGGCCAGCGGGTCGAGTTCGACATCACGCAGAGCGATCGCGGACCGCAGGCGGAGGCCGTCCGCATGGTGTAAGCCTCTGGCGACGCGCGCCGCACGAGCCGGAAGGCCCGGTTCCCATAGCCTGGGAGCCGGGCTTTCTGGCGTGCGGATCCCGGTCTTCTGACCTGCGGATTCGTGTTTGCCCGGCGCGGCGGCCGCCCAGCCCCCGGTCGGCCGGAGCCGCCCGGCTTGCACTCTCACCCCGAGAGTGCTAAACAAGACGCTGGCACTCTCGGGGTGAGAGTGACAATCAATGCGGTGATGTGATCGGGACGATGAGGCCCCACCGGCGGCAGGCAGGGACTGCCCGCAGGTGAGGCCGTCCGTCGCGGGCGTCGGCCCGGTCGGCACACAAGGCGCAGAGTTCCTGGGAGGACTGCAAGCCTATGGCAGCGAAGATGATCGCGTTCGACGAGGACGCCAGGCGCGGCCTCGAGCGCGGTATGAACCAGCTCGCTGACGCCGTGAAGGTAACCCTCGGCCCCAAGGGCCGGAACGTGGTGCTCGAGAAGAAGTGGGGTGCCCCCACGATCACCAACGATGGCGTGTCCATCGCCAAGGAGATCGAGCTCGAGGACCCGTGGGAGAAGATCGGCGCAGAACTGGTCAAGGAAGTAGCAAAGAAGACCGACGACGTTGCGGGTGACGGCACCACGACGGCGACTGTGCTCGCGCAGGCGCTGGTCCGTGAGGGCCTGCGCAACGTGGCGGCGGGCGCGAACCCGATGTCCCTCAAGCGGGGCATCGAGGCGGCCGTGGAGCGGGTGAGCGAGGAGCTGTCCAAGCTCGCCAAGGACGTGGAGACCAAGGAGCAGATCGCTTCGACGGCCTCCATCTCGGCTGGTGACACCGCGATCGGCGAGATGATCGCCGAGGCGATGGACAAGGTCGGCAAGGAAGGCGTCATCACCGTTGAGGAGAGCAACACCTTCGGCCTCGAGCTTGAGCTCACCGAGGGCATGCGCTTCGACAAGGGTTACATCTCGCACTACTTTGCGACCGACCCCGAGCGGATGGAAGCGGTCCTGGAGGACCCCTACATCCTGATCGTCAACTCCAAGATCTCGGCCAACAAGGACCTGCTCCCGCTCCTCGACCAGGTGGTGCAGTCGGGCAAGCCGCTCGTCGTCATCGCCGAGGACGTGGACGGCGAGGCCCTGGCGACCCTGGTCGTGAACAAGATCCGCGGCCTGTTCAAGTCGGTCGCGGTGAAGGCGCCCGGGTTCGGCGACCGGCGCAAGGCCATGCTCGGTGACATCGCCATCCTGACCGGTGGCCAGGTCATCAGCGAGGAAGTCGGCCTGAAGCTGGAGAACGCGGGCCTGGACCTGCTCGGCAGGGCGCGCAAGGTCGTCGTCACCAAGGACGAGACGACGATCGTCGACGGCGCGGGCGACGCCGAGCAGATCGCGGGCCGGGTCAACCAGATCCGGGCGGAGATCGAGAACACCGACTCCGACTACGACCGCGAGAAGCTGCAGGAGCGGCTGGCCAAGCTGGCGGGCGGCGTGGCCGTCATCAAGGCCGGCGCGGCCACCGAGGTCGAGCTGAAGGAGCGCAAGCACCGCATCGAGGACGCGGTGCGCAACGCCAAGGCCGCCGTGGAGGAGGGTGTCGTCGCCGGAGGCGGCGTGGCCCTGCTGCAGGCCGGCCAGAACGCCTTCAAGAAGCTCGAGCTGACCGGCGACGAGGCCACCGGCGCGACCATCGTGCGCCGCGGGCTCGAGGAGCCGCTGAAGCAGATCGCGATCAACGCCGGCCTCGAGGGCGGCGTGGTGGCCGAGAAGGTGCGGGGTCTGCATGCTGGTCACGGGCTCGACGCCGCGACCGGCGAGTACGTCGACATGTTCAAGGCCGGCATCATCGACCCGGCGAAGGTGACGCGGTCCGCGCTGCAGAACGCGGCGTCGATCGCGGGGCTGTTCCTCACCACCGAGGCAGTCATCGCCGAGAAGCCGGAGAAGAACCCGGCTCCGGCTGGCCCCGGTGGCGGTGGCGGGGACATGGACTTCTAGTCCCTGCGTTCGCGCGGCAGAGGCGGCCCCGGTATGCTCCGGGGCCGCCTCTTCGCGTGCCCGCGCCGGCGCGGGCACGGCGCGGGCTCTCCACAACATCGCCTAAACGAGGGATTATCGGGCCATGAGGCCTCCTGCCGAGCAAGTCGTCCGCGACTACCTCAGCCGGCTGACGGTTGCGGCGCGGACCCTGCCGCCGGAGGACAGGCAGGCGTTCCTGGCCCGTTACCAGAACCTCGTCGAGCGCCAGTCGGGCGTGCGGGACATGGCCGACCCGGCCGACGTGATGCGGGCCCTGTCCGGCATCGGGGAGCCGGAAGCGCTGGTCGAGCGCGAGCGCACCCGGCTGGAGGCACAGCGGAAAGAACGGGAGGCCGCGGCCAGCAAGGCCAGCCTCTGGAAGCCCCCGCCCCGGGCCAGGGGCGGCAGGAACGGCAGCGCGGGCGGCGGCCAGCCCGGAACTGGACCACGGTCCGCCGGGAACCTGGTCCGCAAGGACGGGCGCCCGGTGACCGGCGAGATCAGGGTAACCACGCGCCCGATCTCGTCCCGCTGGCGGCCCGGCGAGCCGCTGAAGCCGAAGAAGAGCCGCCGGGGCCGCGTTCCGCCCCCGCCACCGGATAGCTCCCGGGAGCCAGACCGGGACGCCTCCGCGGACTCCGGCCCGTCCGTCGAGCAGCCGCCCGTCGAGCAGCCGCCCGTCGAGCAGCCGCCCGTCGAGCGGCAGGCCGCCGAGCCGCAGGTGCCCGAGCAGCGCCCCGCTGACGCGTCCTCCGGGACGGTCAGTTCGGCGCTGGCCGCGGCCGGCGGTGCCGCGGCCGGCCCCGGGGCCGCCGGCGCCGCGGCGCCCGAGACACCGGCCACCCGGACGCCGGCCGGAACTGCTGCCAGGCCCACGCCGGCCGGGACGTCCGCCACGCCGACGCCGGCCGGGACGTCCGCCACCCCGGCGCCGACCCGCCGCCTGCCACGCCCGGTGCGCCCCCGGCTTCCCCGGCGCCTGCAGCCCGGCGATATCACCCGCGACATGGCCAGGAGGGCGGCGGAGACCGGGCGCCAGCACCGGCGGGAAACGGTCTGCGTCGTGATGCTGGCCCTCGGCGGGCTCATCCTGCCGTTCCCCCTCTGGGAGGTCGGCTTCCTGCTCTGGCTGGCCGGCGCGCTCGTCGCGGCCACGTCGAAGCTGTGGAGCCTGCCGGACAAGTGGATCGGCCTGGTCGGGCCGCTGGCGCTGGTCATCATCGGGACGGCCGTGACCGTGTCCCTGGGCGGCGCCCGGTCCACCGGGTCCGCCTACCTGCACGAGACGCTGACCACCGCCATGTACCTGTTCATGGTCGGGGCCGTGCTCGGAGCGGCCTACCTGGCCTGGCGGATCTACCGCGGCCGCCGTCCCGACTCGATTCCGCGGTGGCTCTGGAGGCGGCACACCTAGGCTGGCCAGTAACGGCCCGTTGGGTAGGCAAAACTGGCGCGCCCGCGCTGGGAGGCGTTATGGGACAGACCTTCAGCCTGGGGCGGATCCGCGGCATCCAGATCGGCGTGAACTGGAGCGTGCTGCTCATCGTGGCGCTGCTGGCCTACGGGCTCGCGGTCGGGGAATTTCCCGCGGCCGCGCCGCACCACCCGGTCGCCGAGTACGTGGTCGCCGCGCTGGTGACGGCGGTGGCCTACATGGCATCGCTGCTCGCCCACGAGCTGGCCCACTCGCTGGTGGCGCAGCGCAACGGCCTGCAGGTCGAGGGCATCACCTTGTGGCTGCTGGGCGGGGTGTCCCGGCTGCAGGGCGAGATCCCGGACCCGGGCGCGGAAATCCGCGTCGCCGGGGTCGGTCCGCTGGTGAGCCTGATCCTGGGCGTGGTGTTCTCCCTGGCGGCCTGGCTGCTGCACGTGTCGGGCGTGGGCGGCGTGCTGGTGGCGGCGCTGGCCTGGCTCGGCGGCATCAACATCATCCTGGCGGTGTTCAACGTGATCCCGGCGGCGCCGCTGGACGGCGGGCGGCTGCTGCGGGCGATCCTGTGGCGCATCACCGGGGACCGGTACAAGGCCGCGGCCTGGTCGGCCCGGTCCGGGCAGGCGTTCGGGTGGCTCCTCGTCGTGGCGTCGGCCTACCTGGTCCTGGCCCGGCGCGAGTACAACTGGCTGTGGTTCGCCCTCCTCGGCTGGTTCCTGATCAGCGCGGCCACCGCGGAAAACCAGCAGGCCGCGGTGCAATCCGAGCTGCGCACGGTGACCGTGCGGCAGATCATGACGGCCGACCCCGCGACCGTGCCGGCGTCGACCACGGTCGCCCAGTTCTTCAACGATTTTCTCCCCTGGCACCGGCACTCCGCGTTCCCGGTGGTGGCCGACGGGCAGACGGTGGGCCTGGTGACCGTGCACCGGGCCAGCCAGGTGCCGGCCGGACAGCGCGGCGAGACCACGGTGCGCGACGCCGCCTGCGCGGTGTCGGAGGTGGCCCGCGCCACCCCGGACGAGCCGGTCTCCGACGTGCTGCCCCGGCTCAACGCGTGCTCGGAGAACCGGGTGCTGGTGTTCGACGACGGCCATCTGGCCGGGATCGTGTCCCCGTCGGACATCAGCCGCACGCTGGAACGGCTCAGCCGCCAGCGCGGCCCGTCCGAGCCAGCCCGGCGCTGAGAAAGGGCGCGGCCCGGCCGCGCGGGAGGGCTGTATCGGGGCGCTCGGCTTAGTGGTGTCATGGCCGAGTTCGGGGCCGGCCGGGTCGGACATGTCCGTCGCGGTACCGATAGCCTTGTGTGGCGTTCCCTGGCGGGCGTATCCGTTTGGTCCCTCTTCGCGTAAGGTCACGCTCGTGCCCACTGGCAAGGTCAAGTGGTATGACGCCGACAAGGGGTTCGGCTTCCTCACCCGCGACGACGGGGGCGAGGTGTTCGTGCACTCCACCGCCCTGGAAAATCCCGCGACCGTGTTGCGTCCCGGTCAGCGGGTCGAGTTCGGCGTGGCCGAGGGCCGGAGGGGCACCCAGGCGCTCCAGGTGCGGACCCTGGAACCGCCGCCGACCGTGGCCAAGGCCAGCCGGAAGAGCCCCGACGAGATGATCGTGATCATCGAGGACCTGATCAAGCTGCTCGACGGGGTGTCCAACACCTACCGGCGCGGCAAGCACCCGGACAGCCGCGATTCCAAGAAGATCGCGACGGTACTCCGGGCCGTCGCGAGCGACCTCGAGGCCTGAGCCTGGCGCCGGTCCCGGGCCCAGCCCGGCCGGCGCCCGGGCCTAGCCCGGCTGGGCCGGCGGGTAGCCCGGCCGCGGATACGGCCGGGTCGGCGGGTAGCCCGGCTGGGTCGGCTGATCGTCCGGCTGATCCGGCGGGTAGCCGGGCCGGGCCGGCGGGTGGCCCGGGGGAGCGGGCGGATACCCCGACGGGGCGGGCGGCTGGCCCGGCTGGCCCGGCTGGCCCGGGTGCGCTGGGGGAGATCCCGGCGGCCCGGCCGGGTAGCCCGGCGGCGCTACCGACCCCGGCGGGGCCGCACCCCGCGGCCGCTGGGCGGACACCGCCGCCGCGGTGGCGACGTCGCCCGGGTACCGCCGGCTCGCCGCGAACAGGAACACGGCCGAGGCGCTCAGCGGCACCATCATGACCACGAACGTCCACCGCAGCCCGCTGTTGCCGCCGCCGAACACGTACTGGGACACGGCCCCGAACAGCACCGGCGCGAGCGCCTGGGCCCCGGTGCGGATGAAGTTGCGGACGCCCTCGGCGCGCCCCCACAGCCACGAGGGCATGATGTCCAGGCGCGCGGCGTCGATCGGCGGGTTCTGCGCCGACAGGAACACCGCGGCCAGCAGCACGTACGGGAGGGCGGTCAGCGCGCTATGGGTGAGCAGGGCCGGGATGAACAGCAGCACGGTCGCGACCGAGGCCCACGCCGCCACCAGCACCCGGCCGTTGAGCCGCCCCCGGCGCAGCAGCATGTCGCCCAGCGGCCCGCCGGTCAGCACCCCGATGACCGCCCCCGCCCACGACCAGCAGCAGGAAGTTGGCGAGCACCTGCCCGACGCCGTACTGGCCGCGCACGAACTCGACCCCGAAGGTCTCGATCCCGGCGAGGAAGTAGTAGCCGCAGGCGCCGGAGATGATCAGGGCGACGTTCGTGCGGACCCGCAGCACGTACCGGACGGCCGCGGGCAGGCTCATCGGCCGCCGGGCGGCCATCCGCAGCAGCACGGGGTCGGGCTTGATCCCGCGCTCGACGGCCAGCCGCTGGGCGTCGGTCGGCCCGTGCCCGTCCTGCCCGGGGCCGGGCTCCGGCCGGACGGGTTCCGCGGCGGTGGGCGCCGCCGGGCCGTAACCGGGCTCAGGGGGAAGCACTCCCTGGCCGCCCCGGGCCGGTTCCGGCAGCCGGAAGACCAGCCACGCGAGGACGAACGCGGGCAGCGCGAGGATGATGAAGGCCGCGCGCCACGACAACGCGGCGATGTCACCGGTGACCGCGAACCCGACGCCGGCCCCGGCCAGCTCCCCGGTCAGGATGTAGCCGTAGATCTTCCCCCGCTCCGACCCCGGAATCCAGTCCCCGACCAGCGACGCCACCGTGGGCGCCGTGCAGGCGGTCACCGCCCCGAGAAAGATCCGGTCCAGCAGTAGCTGGTGGAACGAGGTCGCGGTCGCGCCCCAGACCATCGCCACGCCCCAGACCACGATCGCGATGCCCAGGATCCAGGTACGCCGGGCCCGGTCGGCCAGCACGCCGAACGGCAGCGAGAACACCGCTCCCACCGCCGACGTCACGGCCACGAGCAGCCCGATGTCGGTGTTGCCGATGTGCAGCGCGTGCCGGAGCTGGACGGCCGCGGCCCCGACCGTCGCGGCGTCCGCGCTGGACAGGGCCAGCACGCTGCCGAGCACGAGCACGATCCGGGCGCGCGTCGGCCCGCCGGAGACCGCGACCACGCGCCGCCTCGCGGCCTGCCCGCCGCGGCGGACAACCCGGTAGGCGGACCCGAACGGCCTCGACCGCGCCGGTCCTTCGGTGCTCCGCAATGATCCTCGTTTTCCCGGGCTACTCTTGGTTATAGCCCCAAGTATTCTTCCCCGCGCCGACTTCGACGACCGCAGCGTCACCGAATCGCCTCCGGCCAGTTATCCGGATGCGCCGTCACCAGCTACTGAAGGACAATCACTGAACGTGAGCACGCTCCGTACCCGCACCAGGGAACCCGACGCGGCCGCGTCCGGGGCCGTGGACCTGGCCAGGTCCGCCGCTGAGGAGATGGCCGGCCCGGCCCTGGTCGGCCAGTACCTGGGCGCCGAGGCCGACGGCGACCGTACCGTCACCCACCTGTTCGAGTGCCTCGATCCCGCCTACATCGGATGGCGGTGGGCGGTCACGGTCACTCGCGCCTCACGAGCCAAATCCATAACGGTCAGCGAGTGCCTGCTGCTGCCCGGCCCGGACTCGCTCCTGGCCCCCGAATGGGTGCCCTGGCGGGACCGGGTCCGGCCCGGGGACGTGGGCGTCGGCGACCTGCTGCCGACCCCGGCCGACGATGAGCGGCTCGTGCCCACGGCCGCGCTCGAGGGCGACGAGGGCGTGCTGGACTGGGACGACAGCGCCCCGTGGGACGCCGCGCTGCCCACGATCGGCCTGCCGCCGGCCGGTTACGTCTCGCCGTTCCCCGGGGCGGGCGCGGGCGCGGCGGCCCCCGGCGAGGACGCCCGGCCCGCGCTGAAGCGTTCCCGGGTGCTGTCCGCGATCGGGCGGGACGAGACCGCGCTGCGCTGGTACTCCGGCGACCACGGCCCGCGCAGCCCGCTGGCTCACGCGGCTCCCGGGCCGTGCCTGACCTGCGGTTTCCTGGTGCCGCTGGCCGGACCGCTGGGCCGGGTGTTCGGGGTATGCGCGAACGAGTACGCCCCGGACGACGGCCGGGTGGTGTCCCTCGACCACGGTTGCGGCGCGCACTCCGAGGCGCCCGAGGGCGCGTCCGGCACGGTCCAGCCGGTCATCGACGAACTCGGGTACGACCTGGTCGACACCCCGGGGGTGTCCATGGACGAGACCGTCTTCGAGTCGCTCGACCACGCCTGACGGGCCGCGCGCGGTTCAGGGGTCGCCGGAATCGGCCCGGGCCCGGCGGCGCGCGGCGCGTTCCCGCGCCCGGTGCAGGTAGGGGATGTAGACCAGCGCGAACACGCCGAGGCCGATGCCGGCGACGCAGGTCCAGATCCACCATCGGTCCGACGGCGGGATGTGCTCCCTGACCGCGAGCAGGACGATCAGGGCGACCGTCCACGCGGCGATCCCGGCCCAGGTCACCAGCCGCTCGTTGGCCTCGAGCGGCGGCGGGGCGGGGCGCCGGTCACTGCTCATGTGATCGACGTTATCTCGCCGCCTCCCGCGTGGTGTACTTGGACCCGGGGACGCGAACGGCGTGCTCATCCACCTCGCTAACGACTGGCGGAATGCCGGTAGCTCCGCTATCGTTAGCAAGAGTAATGACTCGGGCTAATGAACATGACTACCACGGAGACCAGGTCGGACGCGGGCTTGGCCTCAGTACTCCGGATCTCGGTGAGCCGGCTCGCGCGCCGGCTGCGCGTGGAGCGCGCGGTACACGGCGCGCCCGCGCTGTCCGAGCTCTCCGACACCCAACTAGGCGCCCTGGCCACGCTGGAGCGCCATGGCGCGATGACCCCCGGCGAGCTGGCCGAGCACGAGAAGGTGCAGCCGCCGTCCATGACCAGGGTCGTCGCCGTCCTGGAGCAGCGCAACCTGGTGATGCGAGCGGCGCACGCGACCGACAAGCGCCAGGTGATGCTGACCGTGACCGACGAGGGGCGGGACCTGGTGCACCAGTCGCGCAGGCTGAGGGACGCCTGGCTGGCCCGGAGGCTGCGGGAGCTGACGCCGGCCGAACGGGCCAAGCTGCGCGCGGCCGCGCCGATTCTGGAGAAGCTCAGCCAGTCCTAGCCGGCCAGCTGCGGCGTACCTTCGGCTCGCTGAGCACCCGTAACTACCGCCTGTTCGCGACCGGCCAGGTGATCTCGAACACCGGCACCTGGATGCAGCGGGTCGCGCAGGACTGGCTGGTGCTCGACCTGACCCACGGCAGCGGCACGGCGCTCGGCGTCACCACCGGGCTGCAGTTCCTGCCGCTGCTGTTGTTCAGCCTGTGGGGCGGGATGATCGCCGACCGGTACCCCAAGCGCCGCATCCTCATGATGACCCAGGCCACGATGGGCGCGCTGGCCCTGATCCTCGGCGTGCTCGCGCTGACCCGACTCCGTGGCGATCTGGCAGGTGTACGCGCTCGCGTTCGGGCTCGGCCTGGCCACCGTGGTCGACAATCCCACCCGGCAGGCGTTCGCCACCGAGATGGTGGGCCGCGACGGGCTGGCCAACGCGATCGCGCTGAACAGCGCGGTGTTCAACCTGGCCCGGATCGCGGGCCCGGCCGTGGCCGGGCTGGTCATCAGCCTGCTCGGGACGCCCGCCGCGTTCCTGGTCAACGCCGCGTCCTACGGCGCGGTGCTGATCAGCCTGCGGCTGATGCGGCCGTCCGAGCTGCACGTGACCGCGCGGCTGCCGCGGGCCAAGGGGCAGCTGCGCGAGGCGCTGAGCTACGTGAAGCAGCGCCCGGCCTTGTCGATGACGCTGGTGCTGGTGTTCTTCGTGGCCACGTTCGGCATGAACTTCCAGGTGACCAACGCGCTGATGTCCCGCCAGGTGTTCCACACCGGGGCGGCCGCGTTCGGCATCGCCTCGACTGTGTTCGCGGTCGGGGCCCTGGGCGGGGCGCTGCTGGCCGCCCGCCGGTCCCGGCCGACGACCGCGCTGCTGTTCGTGACGTCGTTCGCGTTCAGCGTGCTGGAAGTGGGCACCGGGCTGATGCCGTCCTTCTGGTCGTTCCTGGTCATGCTGGTGCCGACCGGCCTGGCCCTGCTCACCTTCACCACCGCGGCGAACTCCGCGGTCCAGCTCGGCACCACGGCCGACATGCGGGGCCGCGTGATGGGCCTGTACATGCTGGTGTTCCTGGGCGGAGCGCCGCTCGGGGCGCCGCTGGTCGGCTGGGCCGCCGAGGTGTTCGGGCCCAGGATGAGCCTGATCGCGGGGGGCGTGATCTCCGGCGTGGCCACCGTGGTGATCGGGATCCTGCTGGCCCGCAGCGGGAGCGTGCGCATCCGCGAGCGCCTGTGGCCTGACCGGCTGGCCAGGGCGGCCAGCTAGATTCGTCGGCGTGAGGCTGTTCGTGGCGATCACGCCGCCGCCCGCGGCGCTGGACGAGCTCGAGGCCCGGGTGGCCGCGCTGCGGCCCGCCTGGCCCGCGTTGCGCTGGACCGGCCGGCCCGCCTGGCACATCACGCTCGCGTTCCTGGGTGAGGTCGGCGAGCCGGCGGCGGGGGAGCTCGGGCCCCGGCTCGAGCGGGCCGCGCACCGGCACCCGGGCTTGCCGCTGTCCATCGCCGGCGCGGGCGCCTTCCCCGGGCCCGGCCGCGCCCGGGTGCTGTGGACCGGGATCCGCGGCGACCGCCGGGCCCTGGCGGCGCTGGCCCGGTCGGTCGCGGCGGGCGCGCGGCGCGCCGGCGCGCCGCCCCCGGACGAAGACCGGCGCTTCCGGCCGCACCTGACCCTGGCCCGCCGCCGCGAGCCCGCGGACGTGGGCCGGCTCGTCGAGGCGCTAGCCGGGTTCGCGGGCGCGCCCTGGACGGCCGCCGAGATCCACCTGATCCGCAGCCACCCGGGCGATCCCGGGAGCCCGCCGCGCTATGAGACCCTCGGCACGTGGCCGCTAGGGGCGGTCAGGCCCAGCTCTTCCCCCGCGTGATCCCGGCGCCGCGCCACGTGCAGCACCGCTCCCCAGTGCCGCCGCACGGTCCCGTCCGGCCGCTCGCCCAGCCGCCGGCGGATCTCGCGCTGCAGCCGCTCCCGCTGCCAGTCCGCCATGGCGAGGTGGCCGGAGAACGTGCCGAGAAGCTCGATGTAACCCTCGGCGTCGTAGACGCGCTCCCAGTCGTAATGCCGCAGGTACACCACGTCGAACAGGCCGCTGGCCTCGATCTCGGCGGTGTGCTCGGTCAGCTCGCCCGGGCGGGGCCAGGCCGCGCCGGGCGGCAGCCCCTCGTTGATCTCGTCGTAGACGTCCTGCAGCTCGCGGAAGAACGGATCGCCGCCGTCCGGGAACACGTGGACAGCGCTCCAGAACGCCAGGTGGCCGCCGGGGCGCAGCGCCCGCCAGGCGCTGACGTAGCGGACGGCCGGGTCGACCCAGTGCCACGCGGTCGCGGCGAAGACCAGGTCGAACCGCACGCCCTGAGCGGGCCGCCAGTCCTCGAACCGGCCCTGGATGACCTCCGCGCCCAGCCCGTCGAGGTTGCGCCGCGCGGCCGCGGCCAGTTCCGGGCCGAGCTCGACGCAGGTGATCCGGAAACCGCGCCGCGCCAGCGGCACCGTGGCCTTCCCGGTGGCGCAGCCCACCTCCAGCAGGCGGTCACCCGGGGCCAGCCCGGCCGCCCGGATGAGGTCGTCGAACAGCTCGGCCGGGTAGTCGGGCCGCGCCCGCTGATACGACTCCGCGGCCTGGTCGAACGTCTCCCGGAGCCGCTCCCGTTCCGCGTCTGGTGCCACGGCACCCATCCTGCCGGGTCCCAGTGTCACATCGGCGGGCCCGGCGGTGCTTAGCTGACGGAGAGGATGAGAATGGGAGCCAGCCTCATGCCCCACGTGGGATCATCACCGCCGCAGACCTCGTTCTCCGCGTTCGAGCGGTTCTTCCGCGAGCAGTACCCCGTGGTCGTGCGCATCGCCGTCGGCGTCCTGGGTGACGCTCAGGCCGCCCAGGACGTCGCCCAGGACGTGTTCATCGCGGCGCTGCGGCGGTTCCCCGATCCCGGGGAACTGGACCACGCCTGCGTCTGGGTGCGCGCCGCGGCCGCGCACACGGCCCTGAACGCCATCCGCGGCGAGCGGCGCCGCGACCGCCGCCAGCAGCTCGCCGGCATCCAGGTGGCCCCCCCGGGGCCCGAGGAGACCGTGCTGGACCGGGAGTCGCGGCTCGAGGTCAGGCGGGCGCTGGCCCGCCTGCCCCGGCGGGCCGCGGCCGTGCTCGTGCTCCGGCATAACGGCCTGAGCTACGCCGAGGTGGCCGAGGCCATGAACGTCAAGGTGGGGCACGTCGGCACGATGCTCCGCCGAGCCGAATCAGCGCTACGCAAGGAGCTGCAGAATGCGTCACGTGCCTAGCCCGGTCCTGCGCCGGCTGGTCGACGAGCCCATGGCGGTCCCCGACCGTGACCGGCGCCATCTCGCCGGCTGCGACCGCTGCCACGCCGAGAGCAGCGAGGTGGCGGCCGACGCCGCGATTGCCTCCCGGCTGCTGGCGGCGCCGCCGGACCTGGCCGGCGTCGCCGATGTCGACCTGGAGTGGATCATGCTGCAGGAGCGGCTGCGGGAACCGGACGCGCCCGCCCGCCCGGTCGCCCGCGCTCCCCGGCGCATGCCGCGGCGCCTCGTCAACGTCTCGCTCGGCACCGGCACCGCGGTGGCGGCCGGAGTGATCGCCGTCGGCGTGGGAGCGGCCGCCGCGCTCAACAGCATCTACGCCCCGACCCACGTGGCGCCGGTGGCGGTCAGCCCGGCCGACCTGGCCGCCGTCGAGAACATCGCCGGGCTCAGCGGCGCCCAGCTGTCCGGCGGCCTGCCGCTCTCGGGCTCCCGGCAGCTGGCCTTCGGCGAGGTGAGCTGGACCAGCGCGGGCCGTCCCCAGCAGGTCAGCTCGATCGCCAGGGCCCGCGCGCTGACCCACCTGCCCTTCACCGCCCCGGCCACGCTGCCCGCGGGCGTGGGGCCGGCCGGCGGCATCGCGGTCGCGGCCCAGGTGACGGCCACGGTGCGGTTCAGCGCCAGCGCCGGGCCGACCATCGGCGGAAGCACGCTGCAGGTCACCGTCGGCCCGGCGATCGTGGTCCAGTACGGCGGCCGGACCGGGCAGGACGGCCTCACCACCCTCGCGATCGGCGTCATGGCGCGGCCGGTGGCGTCCTCGACCGGGGCCACCGCCAGCCAGCTGGAGGCGTTCCT
The DNA here is from genome assembly GCA_963834695.1 of uncultured Actinomycetota bacterium. Lineage (GTDB taxonomy): Bacteria > Actinomycetota > Actinomycetes > Streptosporangiales > Streptosporangiaceae > JASHPR01. The sequence goes on along the minus strand of CAWIDQ010000055.1, from coordinate 12,318 downwards.
GCTCTCCCGGCCCGGCCTGCCGCCCGGCCTGGCCCAGGAACTGCGGATGCTCGGCAGTCCCGGTACCACGCTGCCGGTGCCGGTCCCGTCCGGGATGTCGGCCCAGCAGATGAAGATCGACGGGGCGCCGGCCGTCCTCATCACCGTGCCCTCGAGGGTGGCCTCCGGGGTGGTCTGGGAGAGCCGGGACGGCGTGGTGCACGGGGTCGGCGGCCTCCTGGACTCTGGGGACGTGCTCGGTGTTGCCCGCCAGATCGGCTGAGCGCGCGGCCGGTTCCAGCCGCGCCGTCGATGACCCCGGTGCCTGCCCGCAGGCTCCGGGGTCCCCGGCCATCCACGCCATGGAGCTGAGCAAGCGCTACCGCGATACCGTCGCGCTCGACGGGCTGTCGATGACCGTCGAGCGCGGCGAGGTCTTCGGGTTCCTCGGCCCGAACGGGGCGGGCAAGACCACCGCCGTCAAGCTGCTGCTCGGCCTGGCCCGGCCGACCGGTGGCGAGGCCATGGTCCTGGGCGCGCCCGCCGGGGACCGGGAGACACGACGGCAGATCGGCTACCTGCCGGAGCTGTTCCGCTTCCAGAGCTGGCTGACCGCCCGCGAGGTGCTGGTCCTGCACTGCCGGCTGCTGCAGCTGCCCCGGCCGCGCTGGGCCGGGGAGGTCGACGAGGCCCTGCAGACCGTCGGCCTGGCCGACCGGGGCGACGACAAGGTCGGCACGTTCTCCAAGGGCATGCAGCAGCGGCTCGGCCTGGGCGTGGCCCTGCTCGGCGAGCCCGCGCTGGTCGTGCTCGACGAGCCGACCAGCGCCCTCGACCCGGTGGGACGGCATCACGTCCGGACGATCATCCGCGGGCTGCGTGACCGCGGCGCCACGGTCTTCCTCAACACCCACCTCCTGGCCGAGGCCGAGCACGTCTGTGACCGGGTGACGATCATCAGCAAGGGCCGGGCCGTCGCCACCGGTTCGCTCGGCGAGCTGAGAGGCGGCAGGCCCAGCGTCCGGCTGCAGGTGACCGGCCTGCCGGGCGGCTGGTGGCAGCCCCTGGGCGGCTTCGGCCGCTGGAGCCAGGACGGGGACTGGCTGCTGGTCGAGGACATGGCGGCCGGCCGGGTGCCGGACCTAGTGGCCGCGATCGTGTCGCTCGGCGGCCAGGTCGAGGCGGTCGTGCCGGAGCAGCAGAGCCTGGAGGAGCGCTTCCTCGAGCTGCTGGGGGAATCGTGAGCGCGGTCCTGACCATCGCGGGGCTCACCGTGCGGGAGGCGGTGCGGCGACGGCTCGTGGCCGCGTTCGTCCTGATCTCCGTGGTGCTGGTGGGCGCGAGCAGCTGGGGCTTTTACAAGCTGAGCCACGGCGGGTTCACCTCGGGCGAGACGAACGCGGCGCTGCCCGGGGCGCTGATCCTGTTCATGTTCATGTTCAGCTTCGTGGTCGCGCTCAGCGCGTCGGCCATCGCGGCTCCGGCGGTCTCCGGCGAGATCGACTCGGGCGTCCTGCTGACCGTGGTCGCCCGTCCCATCCGGCGCAGCGACGTGCTGCTGGGGAAGTGGCTGGGACTGACCGGCCTGCTGGCCGCCTACACCGCGCTCGTGTGCGGCGTGCTGGTCGCGGTCGTGTACTGGGCGACCGGCTACGTCGCGCCCAACCCCGCCGCGGCCGCCGCTTACCTGCTCGCCGAGGGCGTGATGCTGCTGACGCTCGTGCTGCTGCTCAGCACCCGGCTGCCCGCGCTGGCCGCGGGCGTGATCGGCATCGCGTTGTTCGGCATCGCCTGGCTCGCGGGCGTCGTCGGGTCCCTGGGCACGGCCTTCAACATCGGCGCCTTGCACACGGCGAGCGTGTTCAGCCAGTACCTGCTGCCCACCGACGGGCTGTGGCACGGCACCATCTACTACCTCGAGCCCTCGTGGTGGATCGGGCAGCAGCTGGCCGGGGTGCCCGAGGCGCAGGGCGACCCGTTCCTCGCGCGGGCCGCGCCGACCTGGCCGTACCTAGCCTGGGCCGTCATCTGGCTCCTGCTCGTCCTGGCGCTCGGCCTGGTCAGCTTCGAGCGCCGGGAACTGTAAGGACCAGCCGGGCGAACCGCTGGCCGTGCATGGCCCGGCGGTCGACGATCCGCTGTGGTTGACGGACATCGCGACCGAGGCCAGCACGGCGTGGCCATAGGGATACGTTGCCCGTATGCGGAGAATGCCATGAGGGTAGTGGTGGCCCTGGGCGGGAATGCGCTGCTGCGCCGGGGGCAGCCGATGACGGTGGCAAATCAGCGGGAGAACGTGGCGGTGGCGTGCGACCACCTGGCGCCGGTGGCCGAGAAACACGAACTGATCATCTCGCACGGCAACGGCCCCCAGATCGGTCTGCTCGCCCTGGAGGAGGCGGCGTACCAGGAGGTAGCGGAGTCTCCGCTCGACGTGCTGGGGGCGGAAACCCAGGGGATGATCGGCTACCTCATCGAACAGGAACTGGGCAACCGGCTCCCGTTCGAAAGGCCGCTCGCGTCGCTGCTGACCATGATCGAGGTTGACCCCGCCGACCCCGCCTTCGCCGACCCGAGCAAGCCGATCGGCCCGATGTACAGCAAGTCCGAGGCGGACAAGCTGGCCGCCGAACACGGCTGGACGTTCAAGCCGGACGGGGACAGCATGCGCCGCGTGGTGCCCTCGCCGGTACCCAAGCGGATCTTCGAGCACCGGCCGATCCGGTGGCTGCTGGAGCAGGGCTGCGTGGTGATCTGCGCGGGAGGCGGCGGGATCCCCACCGCCTACCAGCCGGGTCGGCAGCTGACAGGGGTCGAGGCGGTGATCGACAAGGACCGGGCCAGCGCCCTGCTCGCCCGCGACATCCACGCCGACATCCTGATCATGGCCACCGACGCGCCGGCCGTGTTCACCGGGTTCGGTACCCCGCACCAGCAGGCTATCGCGCGGGCCGATCCCGACACGTTGCTCGGCGAGTACGAGTCTGAGTTCGCGGCCGGGTCGATGCTGCCGAAGGTGATCGCCGCGTGCGACTTCGCCAAGGCCACCGGCAAGCCCGCCGCGATCGGCGCGCTGGGAGATATCGACGCCATGCTGGCCGGCGCCGCGGGCACCCGCGTCACCACCAGCGTCTCCGGCGTGGAGTTCGCGGACAGCCCCGCCTGAGGGCAGATTCATAGCGAGGAGACCGCCATGCCGCTAGGAGCGTATTCCGAGGAGGGGTTCGAGCTGGGCAAGGGCCGCGGCGGCGGTCACTGCATTGACCTGCCCGATCGAGCGCGACCCCGCGTTTTGAGCTTGCTAGATCCGCTGTCTGTGACCGGCGTTGGGAGCCCTTCGTGTCCTTCAACCTGAAAAACCGCAGCTTCCTGAAGGAGATCGACTTCACCCCGCACCAGCTGCGCTACCTGCTGGAGCTGTCCGAGGCGCTCAAGCAGGCCAAGTACGCCGGCACCGAGGCGCATGACCTGGCGGGCAAGAACATCGCGCTGATCTTCGAGAAGACCTCCACCCGCACCCGGGCGGCGTTCGAGGTGGGCGCCTATGACCAGGGCGCGCACGTGACCTACCTGGACCCCTCGGGCTCGCAGCTGGGGCATAAGGAATCGATCGCCGACACCGCGTCGGTGCTCGGGCGGATCTACGACGCGATCGAATACCGCGGCAACGCCCAGGCCGACGTCGAGGAACTCGCCGCGCATGCCGGGGTGCCGGTGTACAACGGGCTGACCGACGAATGGCACCCCACGCAGATGCTGGCCGACTTCCTGACCATGCACGAGCACTCGCACAAGCCCTATGACCAGATCGCGTACGCGTTCGTGGGGGATTGCCGGTTCAACATGGGCCGGTCGCTGCTGGTGATGGGCGCGCTGATGGGATCGGACGTGCGGCTGGCCGGTCCGGCCGAGCTGCACCCGCCCGCCGACGTGGTCGAGATCGCCCGCGAGACCGCGCAGCAGACCGGGGCGCGGATCACGCTGACCGAGGACCCGGCCGAGGCCGTGCGCGGGGTGGATTTCATCCACACCGACGTGTGGGTGTCGATGGGCGAGTCCAAGGACGTGTGGACCGAACGCGTCAAGATCCTCACGCCGTATCAGGTCAACGCGGCGCTGCTGGAGAAATCCGGGAACCCGAAGGTCAAGTTCATGCACTGCCTGCCCGCGTTCCACGACCTCAACACCGTGGTCGGGCGGGAGATCATGGAGCACACCGGGATGACCGGCGGCCTGGAAGTCACCGACGAGGTGTTCAACTCACCGGCCAGCATCGTGTTCGACCAAGCCGAGAACCGGCTGCACACCATCAAGGCCATCCTGGTCGCCACGCTCGGATAGCCCTGCCTCGGCTCAGCCCATCCGGCCGCTGACGTAGGCCTGGGTGCGGCTGTCGGCCGGGTCCTGGAAGATCTGCTCGGTCTGGCCGTACTCGACGAGCGTGCCCGTGCGGGTGTCGCTCTCGGGGTTGACGAGCACGGAGAAGAACGCGGTACGGTCACTGACCCGGGTGGCCTGCTGCATGTTGTGCGTGACGATGACGATCGTGTACTGCGACTTGATCTCGTGCATCAGGTCTTCGATGGCGCCCGTCGCGATCGGGTCGAGCGCCGAGGCCGGCTCGTCCATGAGCACGACGTCCGGCTCGACGGCGAGCGTGCGGGCGATGCACAGCCGCTGCGCCTGCCCGCCGGACAGGCCGAGGCCCGACGCCTTCAGGCGGTTCTTCACCTCGTCCCACAGCGCGGCCTGGCGCAGCGAGTTCTCGACGATCTCGTTCAGCTTGGCCTTGTTGTGGATGCCGTTGATGCGCGGCCCGTAGGCGACGTTGTCGTAGATCGACTTCGGGAACGGGTTCGGCTTCTGGAAGACCATGCCGATGCGACGGCGCACGGCGATCGGGGACACGGCCGAGGCATACAGTGACTCCCCGCGGTACTTCACGTCGCCTTCGACGCGGGCGCTCGGTATGAGGTCGTTCATGCGGTTCAGCGTCCGCAGCACGGTGGTCTTGCCGCACCCGGACGGGCCGATGAACGCCGTGATCTCGTTCTCGTAGATGTTCAGCGAGACGTCCGTGACGGCCCGGAAGGAGCCGTAGTAGATGGAGACGTTGTTCGCGTCGAACACGAGATTCCCCGTCGGCGGCGGCGCCGGCGGCGCGTCCTGTTGGGTCTTCGGCTCGGCTGCCTCGGAATTGGTGACCACGTTCTGCTCTGACTGTTCCATAACGTTCCTAGCGCGACTTTCCGGTGAGAGATCCCTAGCGGGAATACCTGGTGAATCGGGCGGTGACGATGCGGGCGACGATCATGAGGATGAAGCAGATGGCGATCAGCGTGAGCGCCGCGCCCCAGCCGCGGTCCTGCGCGCCGACGTAGGGCGACGACGCGTTTATGAAGATCTGGGAGGGCAGCGAGGTGTTGGCGCCGCTGAACACGTTCGGGTTGGGCTCGGTCACCACGAGAATGGTGAACAGCAGCGGCGCCGTCTCTCCCGCGGCCCGGGCGACGGCCAGCAAGGCGCCGCTGACGATGCCGCCGATCGCCGCGGGAAGTACCACGGTCAGCGTCACGCGAGACTTGGTAGCACCGAGGGCGTAGCTCCCTTCGCGCAGCGAGTTCGGCACCAGCCGCAGCATCTCGTAGCTGGAGCGGATCACGACCGGCAGCATCAGGCAGCCCAGGGCGAACGCGCCGGCCAGGCCCGAGAACCCGAAGTGCAGCACCCAGATCGAGAAGACGGGATGGCTGGCCAGCCTGACCGGCCGGGCCGTCGCACTGCTCGACCGCGCGCTGCGCGGCAATCCCGACCAGGTCGAGATCGACGGGCTGGCCGGTCACATCGCGACCCTGCGCGGCCCGGTGATGCGCGGCCACGCGATCTTGACGGCGGCGCAGGCCCGCGCCGCGACCGGAACAGGCCGCGGTGATGCTGGCCGAAGCCGCCGGCGCCTGCTTCTATGCCGGGACCAGCGTCATGGCGTCGTGCAAGGTTTCCGCGGCGACGTCATGGGAGCGCTCGACTGATGGCCCGCATCACCCGCCACGCCTATGCCGACATGTTCGGCCCGACCACCGGCGACCGCGTGCGGCTGGCCGACACCGATCTGATCGTCGAGGTCGGAACGCGACCTCACCATCTACGGCGAGGAGGTGAAATTCGGCGGCGGCAAGGTGATCCGCGACGGCATGGGCCAGTCGCAGGTCTCGCAGGCGCGAGGGCGCGGTCGACACGGTCATCACCAACGCGCTGATCATCGACCATTGGGGCATCGTCAAGGCCGACGTCGCGATCACCAACGGCCGGATCGCGCAGCATCGGCAAGGCCGGCAATCCGGATGTGCAGCCCGGCGTCGATATCATCATCGGCCCGGGCACCGAGATCATCGCCGGCGAAGGCAAGATCCTCACCGCCGGCGGCATCGACAGCCATATTCATTTCATCTGTCCGCAACAGGTCGAAGAGGCGATCGCCTCCGGCGTCACGACCCTGGTCGGCGGCGGCACCGGGCCGGCGACCGGCACCGCCGCCACCACCTGCACGCCGGGCCCGTGGCACCTCGCGCGCATGCTGCAGGCGGCCGAAGGGCTGCCGGTCAATCTCGGCTTCGCCGGCAAGGGCAATGCGTCGCGCCCCGCAGGCGCTGGAGGAAATGATCCGCGCCGGCGCCGTCCTGCCTGAAGCTGCACGAGGACTGGGGCACCACGCCGGCGGCGATCGACAGCTGCCTGTCGGTGGCCGATCGTTTCGACGTGCAGGTGATGATCCACACCGACACGCTGAACGAATCCGGCTTCGTCGAAGACACGATCGCCGCCTTCAAGGGCCGCACCATCCACGCCTTCCACACCGAGGGCGCCGGCGGCGGCCACGCGCCCGACATCATCAAGGTCGCCGGCCTGCCCAACGTGCTGCCAAGCTCGCACCAATCCGACGCGGCCCTACACGGCCAACACGCTGGACGAGCATCTCGACATGCTGATGGTGTGCCATCACCTGGACAGCGCCATTCCGGAAGACGTCGCCTTCGCGGAAAGCCGCATCCGCAAGGAAACCATCGCCGCCGAGGACATTCTGCACGATCTCGGCGCGCTCTCGATGATGTCGTCCGACAGCCAGGCGATGGGCCGCGTCGGCGAGGTCATCATCCGCACCTGGCAGACCGCGCACAAGATGAAGACGCAGCGCGGCGCCTTGCCGGGCGACAGCGACGCGCAACGACAATGCGCGGGTCAAGCGCTACATCGCCAAATACACCATCAACCCGGCGATCGCGCAGGGCTTCGCGCACGAGATCGGCTCGATCGAGGTGGGCAAGCTCGCCGATCTGGTGCTGTGGTCGCCGGCGTTCTTCGGCGTGAAGCCCGATCTGGTGATCAAGGGCGGCTCGATCGCCTGCGCGCCGATGGGCGATCCCAACGCCTCGATCCCGACGCCGCAGCCGGTGCATTACCGGCCGATGTTCGGCGCCATCGGCCGCGCGCTGGCGGAAAGCTGCATCACCTTCGTTTCGGCCGCGGCGCTGGATGCCGGCATCGGCGCAGGCGCTCGGGCTGCAACGGCGGCTGGTCGCCGGTGGCGAACACGCGCGGCGGCATCGGCAAGCGCGGCGATGATCCACAACGACGCGACGCCGGTGATCGAGGTCGATCGCGGAAACCTACGAGGTGCGCGCCGACGGCGTGCTGCTGACCTGCGAACCGGCCACGGTGCTGCCGATGGCGCAGCGCTATTTCCTGTTCTGATGCGCGCCGCAGACGTCCTGCCGGCCGGCACCTGGGATCCCGCGAGCGCCGTCGATCGCGTGCTGATCGACTACGATCGCCGCCATCGCCGCCGCATCGTGCTGACGCACCGAGGCGGGGCGCGAACTGCTGCTCGATCTGCCGCAGGCGGTGCGGCTGCGCGACGGCGACGGGCTGGCGCTGGAGGACGGCGGCGTCGTGCGGGTCTGCGCGCGGCCGGAACCGCTGCTGGAAATCCACGCGCATGACGAGGGCGAACTGGTGCGCATCGCCTGGCATCTCGGCAACCGGCATCTGCCGGTGCAATTGCTGGGCGACCGCATTCGCATCCGCGCCGATCATGTGATCGCAGGAGATGGTCGAAGGCCTTGGCGGGCATGTCGACGCGATCGAGGCGCCGTTCGATCCGGAGGCCGGCGCCTATGCGCGGCGGCGCATCACCATCATCACCATGACGACGATGACCACCATCGACTGACGCGACAGGCCATTGCTGCGTCTGCTGGCCTGGCTGTCGCCGGCGTTTCCGACCGGCGCGTTCGCCTATTCGCACGGCCTGGAATGGGCGGTCGAAGCCGGCGACATCCAGCGATGGCGACACGTCTGCGCGCCTGGCTCGCGGACGTGCTCGCGCATGGCTCCGGCCGCAACGACGCGATCCTGCTGCGCCACGCGCATCGCGCCGCGCACGATCCGGCGCGCTTGCGCGAGATCGTTGCCGAACTGGCGCTGCGCCGCCGCGCCCAGCCGCGAGCGTCGTGCCGAAGCGCTGGACCAGGGCACGGCGCTTTCTGCGCGCCGCGGCGCCGTGGGACTGCCCGGATCTGCCGCGAGCCGATGCGCCGTACCCGGTCGCGGTCGGTGCGCTGGCCGGCGCGCACGGCATCGACGAAGACGCCACCGCCGCGCGCGTATCTGCAGGCCTTCGCCAGCAATCTGATCTCCGCCGCGGTGCGCCTGGTGCCGCTGGGCCAGACCGCCGGCCTGCACGTGCTGGCCGCGCTGGAGCCCGTCATCCTCGCGGTCGCCGACGACACCGACAGCGCGCGACGCTCGACGATCTCGGCGGCTGCGCGTTCCGTTCCGACCTCGCCGCGATGCGGCACGAAACCCAATACACGAGGCTGTTCCGCTCATGACCACATCTCCCAACGGCCCGTTGCGCGTCGGCGTCGGCGGTCCGGTCGGCACCGGCAAGACCGCGCTGATGGACGCGCTGTGCAAGCACTTCCGCGACCGTTACGACATCGCCGCGATCACCAACGACATCTACACCAAGGAAGACGCCGAATTCCTGACCCGCGCCGGCTCGCTGCCGCCCGAGCGCATCCTGGGCATCGAAACCGGCGGCTGTCCGCACACCGCGATCCGCGAGGACGCCAGCGATCAACCTCGCCGGCGTCGCCGATCTGCGACGGCGGTTTCCCGACCTCGACCTGATCCTGATCGAAAGCGGCGGCGACAATCTGGCCGCGACCTTCAGTCCGGAACTGGCGGATCTGACGATCTACGTGATCGACGTCTCGGCCGGCGACAAGATCCCGCGCAAGGGCGGCCCCGGCATCACCCGCAGCGACCTGCTGGTGATCAACAAGATCGACCTCGCGCCGTTCGTCGGCGCCAGCCTCGAGGTGATGGACCGCGACGCCACGCAAGATGCGCGGCGAGCGGCCGTTCGTGTTCGCCAACATCCGCGCGGGCCAGGGCGTGGCCGACATCGCCGCGTTCATCGAGAAGCAGGGCGGCCTGCGCGCCGTCTAGCCGCTTCCGCGAACCGGCTGGCTACGGCGCCGTCAGCGTCGGCCAGAGCTCGTCCGCCCCGCGCGTGCAGACAAGCGCGCCGAGCCGGGCCGCCCATTCCGGATCCGCGCCGAACTCCTCGCGCCACGACCACAGGCGGCGGGTGGAAAGCTGCAGCGCGTATTCCTTGGTGAAGCCGATCGCGCCATGCACCTGATGGGCGATCTCGCAGGCCAGGGTCGCGGCCTCGCCAACCCGCGTCTTGGCGATCGCGATCAGGAACTCCTCGCGTTCCGGGTCGTCTGCCGACAGCGCCTCGATGCCGAGATTGGCCGCCGCCACCGCCGCCGCCGTCTGGCCGGCCAGCACCGCGAGATTCTGCTGCACCGCCTGGAACTTCGAGATCGGCCGGCCGAACTGCTGCCGTTCCTGCGCGTAGGTCACCGCCAGGTCCATCGCCTGCTCCAGCGCGCCGGACATCATCGTCGCGCGCGCCAGCGCGCCGCGGCGATACAACGCCGCGCGCGACACGCCGCCGCGCACCGGCGCGGCCGCATCGGCGGACAGCCGGACGCCGGTGAAAGCTCAGCGTGTCGCGCGGTTCGTCTGGCGATGTTCCGGCCTTCGGTGACGCTCGGCGCCGCCGGTGCCGTCCAGCGCCACCGCCATCTCGCCATCCGGACCGTCGGCGATCAGAACGATGCGTCGGCCGCAGCGAGGCGTAGGGCAGCCGGCTGGCGCGTGCCGGACAGGCGCCAGCCGTTGCCGTCGCGTTCCAAGGTCAGCGTGTCGCCGGCGCGCACCGGGCCGACGGTCATCGGCCCATCGGTCAGTTCCAGGCCGGCACGCGGCGGCGATCCAGCCGGCCAGCATGGTTTCCGCCAACGGGATCGGCGCCGAGATAGCGGCCGGCGACGCGCAGCACGGCGTAAAGATCGGACCATTCCGCATCCGCGCCACCGGCGGATTCCGGCAGCGCCGCCAGCGGCACGCCGGTCTCCGCTACCGCGTGCCAGAGATCGTCCGGCGAAGCTGCCGGTCTCCGCGCGCGTCGACGACCTGCTTGGTGCAGTTGTCCTCGAACAGCCGGGTCATGCTTTCCAGCAGCATCCGGGTTTCGTCACGAATGGCCATGTCGTTTGCACTCCCTTCAGCGCAGGCCGAGGCCGCGGGCGATGATGCCGCGCAGGATTTCCCGTGTGCCGCCCTGGATCGAAAAGCGCGGCGCGTTCATCGTCGAGCGGGCGATCATCGAGGTGTAGAGAGTCGATCGCCTCCAGTTCCGGTTCGGTCGGAAACAACTGCCGCGCCACGACCGGAATGTCCTGCTCGTAGCGCGTGCCGAGATCCTTCACCACCGCCGACTCGTTGTTCGGCTGCAGGCCTTCCTGCAGCATCCCGGCGATCGACAGCGACATGCTGCGCAACGTCGCCAGCTGCGCGATCAGTTTGCCGAGTGCGGCCGCGGTGGCCCGGTCCGGCGTGCGGGCCCGGCCATGCGGACCATCTCGCGCAGCATCTGGAACAGCACCAGGAAGCGGTCGGGTGCGCTGCGTTCGAACGACAGCTCGCTGGTGACCTGGTTCCAGCCGTTGCCTTCCTTGCCCAGCAGGCGGTTGTCGGGGACGAAGACGTCGGTGAGGAAGATTTCGTTGAAGTGATGCTCGCCCAGCAGATTGATGCACCGGCCGGATGTCGATGCCGGGCGACTTCAGGTCGAGCAGGAACTGCGTGGCGCCGGCGTGACGGTCGGGTTCTTCCTTGCCGTCGCTGCGCCATCTTGCAGAACAGGATCGCGTAATCGGCGCGATGCGCGTTGGAGGTCCACAGCTTGGTGCCGTTGATCTTGTAGCCGCCGTCGACTTTCACCGCGCGGGTGCGGGTGCCGGCGAGGTCGGAGCCGGAGTTCGGCTCGCTCATGCCGATGCAGAAAGTCAGTTCGCCGGCGGCGATCTTCGGCAGGAAGAATTGCTTCTGTTCCTCGGTGCCGAAGCGCAGCAGGTTCGGGCCGCTTTGCCGGTCGCCGGTGTAGTGCGCGGACAACGGCGCGCCGGCGACCAGCATTTCCTCGATCACCACGTAGCGTTCGAACGAGCTGCGTTCGTGGCCGCCATATTGCTTCGGCCAGGTCATGCCGATCCAGCCGCGCTTGCCCATCGCGCGGCTGAAGTCGCGATTGAACTCGCCGCGGGTGAAGCCCATCAGGTGCTCGATGCTCCTTGATGAAGGCGCGCACCTCGTGCGCGCATGCGCGATCGCCTCGGGCGGCAGTTCGACCGGATCGAAGCGGAACATCGGGGTGGCCATGGTCGTTTACTCCTACCAGTTCGTGTCGAAGCCCGCGAAGGTGTGCGGGATGCGACGGATGTCGGTCGACCAGTTCGCGTTGCAGTCCGGCCGGCGTGTCGGGCGGGAAATGGAGGTCGATGGAATTGGCGACGCCGCCGAAGCGTTGCTCGATCGCGCGCGGCAATCTGTCGTACGTGCCGCAGGCGGCGAAGATGCGCACGACGTCGTCCGGAGACTTCGGCGCCCATCGCGTCCCAGCTGGCCTTCCACCGACATGCGATGCAGCTTCAAGCCCAGATCCTGCCAGCCCGTGCAACGCCAGGATCGGCAGGTAGGTGCGCGTCGAGCCATAAAAGCCGATGCGCCGCCGCGCGCGCTTGCATTCTCGGCGGCGACGGTCGCTTCGTCCGGGCCGGTGCAGACGAAACCGCCGCCGTGCACGTCGAAATGCGCGCGCGAGCGGCCGCTGCGGCGCATGCCCTCCAGCATTTGCGGCAGGCACACTTCTTCCAGGTAGCGCCGCGAGCATAACGGATGCAGCCGCACGCCGTCGGCCACCTG
>CAWIDQ010000054.1:0-145846 GCA_963834695.1 uncultured Actinomycetota bacterium | reverse complement strand
AGCACGGCCTGGGCCCGGCCGCTGCACGATGCCCGCGACCGCCTCGGCGGTCGCGTCGCGCGCGGTCAGCCGGGGCAACGGCAGGCCGGTGGCCGGGCTAGGCATGATCGGCCTCGATCCTCTCGGACAGCACGCCGTCGCTGATCGCGATCGTCCGGCTGGCGTGGGCCGCCACCGCCGGGTCGTGCGTGATCACCACGATCGTGTACCCGGCCGCGTTGAGCTGGTCGAGCAGTTCCATGAGCGCGGCCGCGTTGCGCGAGTCCAGGTTCCCGGTCGGCTCGTCGCACAGCATCAGGCTCGGGCGGTTCACCAGCGCCCGCGCGATCGCCACCCGCTGGCTCTCCCCGCCGGACAGCGTCGTGGGCAGCGCTTCCAGCCGGTGTCCCAGCCCGACCGCGTCGAGCGCGTCCATCGCCGCCTGCAGCCGGCGCCCCGGGAGTGCGGTTGTACAGCTCGGCGAGCAGCACGTTCTCCAGCGCCGTCCGGTAGGGCAGCAGGTGAAACGACTGGAAGACGACCCCGATCCGCCGCCGCGCAGCGCGGACCGGTCCCGGTCGTTCAGCGCGGACGTGTCCAGGCCGTCCAGCAGGTAGCTGCCCTCGGTCGGCGCGTCGAGCAGGCCGAGCAGGTGCAGCAGCGTCGACTTGCCCGAGCCGGACGGCCCGGTGACCGCCACGTAGTCGCCCTCCTCGATGACCAGGTCGGCGGGGTGCAGCGCCGGCACGGGCGGCGGGCCGGGATAGGTGCGGGCCAGGCCCCGGAGCTCGATCACCGGCGTGGTCATCAGCCGCTCGCCACCACGCAGTCGCCGGCGGCGAGCGCGCCGGGCTTGACCGGGGTCACCTGGACGTAGCCGTTCTCGGAAATGCCCGGGGTCACCGGCACGTCGGCCTGCTTGCCGTGCGCGCCCACCACGGTGACGTGGCTGGTGCCGGACGCGGTGGTCACGATCGCGGCGACCGGGACCGTGAGCACCGGGCCCTCGGTCTGCCCGGTCTGCACGGTGACCAGCACGTTCTCGCCGTTCAGCGCCGAGGCCAGCGGATGGGACGGTGCCACGGTCAGCGGGATGAACGGCGTCTCGCCCGAGCTGCCGGAGCTGCCGGAGCTGCTGGAGCTGCCGGAACTGGAGGCGGAGCTGGAGGACGACGAAGAGCTCGCCGAGCTCGAGCTGCTCCCGATGTCGACCACCGTCCCGGTCGGCACGGTGGTGGTGGCCGTCCCCAGGTCGGTCACGGTCCCGGTCGCGTGGATGCCGGTGACCTCGTCGTAGATCGTCACCTTCAGGCCGTGCTTCACCTGGCCGGCGTAGGCCGCGGGCAGCTCGCCGGTCAGCGCCAGCGACCCGCGGGGCGCGAGCTCGAGGAACGGCTGGCCGGGCTGCTCGCCGGTGGTGCCGTTCACCGCGACCACCGTGGCGGGCAGCGACGGCAGGAACACCACGTCCGCCGCTGGCACGCCGCCCGAGGACGGTGGGGTGTAGCCGAGGTGCTCGTAGTACAGCGACACCGCGTACTCGGTCGCCGAGCCGAAGTAGCCGGGCGTGTCACCGTTGTCGTAGTACCCGAGCGAGCCCAGGGCGTTCTGCAGCTCGGTCACGTCCGGCCCGCTCTCGCCCGGCGTCAGGTCCCGCCACGCGGGCACCGTGCCGGTCAGCGCGAACAGCGGCTCGCCGTCGAGCTCGGCGAGCTGCTCGCCGTTGCGGATCGTGTCGCCGGCGGCGACCTCCAGCTTCGAGATGTACACCTGCCCCGTGGACGACGACCCGGTGGCCGAGGACGAACTGCCCGTCGGCGAGCCCGACGACGAACTCGACGACGGGGCGCTCGCGTACACGTCGTATTGCACCGACGGGTAGACCACGCCGCGCATCTGCACCGACGAGGTCAGGACCTGCGAGACGACCGTGGCCGTGGTCACCGTGGAGGGCGGGGCCGCGGTGTCCGCGGCCAGCTGCTGCGGCGACTTCACGAACGACGCGCCGATCAGCCCGCCGATGGCCAGCAAGGCCGCCGCGATGCCCACCCCGAGCAGCACGCGGCGCCGCCGGGTGAGCCGTGATCCGCGCACCGCCTGCCGGCGGCCGCTGTCGCCCCCGCCGCTGTCGCCCCGGCCGCTCTCGGTGGCCGGGGAGCCAAGTTGTGTCACGAGATTCTCCGATGCTTTTCGCGTCGCCGGGGATTCCGGAAAGAGGCCGGAACAACCCCGGATCCGGGTATGGGGATCATCCTCTACGGTTCTTCTCAGGCATCCGCGTGATCTTCGTGTGAGTTTGATGTCAACCCAGCCGGGCCGGCGCCGCCGCGGTGAGGGCGCCGGAGGTGCCGGCGCGGCCAGGTCCGTCCATCGGGGCCCAGCCTGCCCGGCCCCCGCGGCGGTGTCATCACGCCACGGAGCCAGTTCGGGCGTCATACCACTGCTGTAGTGAGGCGGGCGCATAGCCGGCGGGCTGCGCGGGGCGGCCGGCCGTTTTCCGCGGGCGCACGGCCCGTTGTGAAGACGTTGATGGTTTTTTATCAGAAAATTTCTGCCTCTGGCCGGAGCGCGCTATTGGCATGCAGACGTACCGGGACTTGACTATTCAGCGCGGTATGAGCGGGAACGAGCAGGAACCAGCGTGACGTAGCGGGTTACATCCAGCCTTATCCGTTGTCCGGGCAGGGGAGGCCGTAGATGAAGCTGATCCCATCACTCATCAGCCGCCGTGGCGGTCGTCGCTTCCGCAGAATGGCGGTGGTGGCCGGGACGCTGGCGGTCGTGTTGCCGGCCGCGCTCGCCGTGGCGGGCAGCCCGGCGTCGGCCGCGGGGACAGCCCGGGCCGCCTCCAGCTCGTCCTGCCCGTGGCTGAACCAGTCGCTGCCGATCAGCAAGCGGGTCAGCATGCTGCTGTCCCAGATGACCCTGGCCGACAAGATCAACGAGGTGACGGGGGCCGGGACCAGCGAGCCGTACGTGTTCTACATTTCGGCCATCCCGAGCCTGTGCATCCCGGCCATCGGCGAGGAGGACGGCCCGGTCGGCGTGGGTGACGGCCTGACCGGGGTCACCCAGATGCCGGCCGCAGTGTCCCTGGCCGCCACCTTCGACCCGTCGATGGCCAACGAGTACGGGAAGGTGGTCGGCGCCGAGGAGCGCGGCAAGGGCGCGATGATCAACCTCGGGCCGACGATCAACATCGACCGGGACCCGCGCTGGGGCCGATCGTTCGAGGCCTACACCGAGGACCCGGACCTGAACGCCGCGATGGCCGTGGGGTTCATCGACGGGGTGCAGAGCCAGGACGAGATGTCGATGGTGAAGCACTTCGCCGTGTACAACCAGGAGACCAACCGCAACACCCCGGCCGATAACGCGATCGTGAGCACGCGGGCGATCCAGGAGATCTACATGCCCGGGTTCTGGGCGTCCACTGTGCAGGCCAAGGCGTCCTCGGTGATGTGCTCCTACAGCACGATCAACGGCGTGCCCGCCTGCCAGAACCAGTACCTGATCGGCGACACGCTCGATCAGCGGTGGGGCTTTCCGGGCTTCGTGACCTCGGACTACGGCGCCACGCACTCCACCCTGCAGTCCGCGGACGCCGGGATGGACCAGGAGATGCCCAGTGCCCAGTACTACGGCCCCGCGCTGGAGGCGGCCGTCCAGGCCGGGCTGGTCAGCATGGCCACGCTCAACGAGATGGTGTCCCGGATCCTGACCCAGATGTTCCGGTTCAACGACTTCAATAACCCGCCCACCGGCACGACTAGCGCGACCGTGACCACGCCCGCGCACCAGGCGGTGTCCGCGGCGGTCGCCGAGGCGGGCACGGTGCTGCTGAAGAACAGCGGCGGGACCCTGCCGCTGGCCGCGTCCGGCGGCGGGAAGATCGCGGTGATCGGCCCGGCCGCCTCGGCGCAGCCGGACTACACCGGCGGCGGCAGCGCGTACGTGACGTCCACGTTCAGCGTGACCCCGCTGCAGGGCATCCAGGCCGCAGCCGGAGCCGGCACCTCGGTGTCGTACACCCAGGGGCTGCCGACCGACACGTCGCTCACGCCGATCCCGAGTGCCGACCTGACCCCCGCCTACACCGGCACCGGGTTCGGCGGGACCTACACCGGCACCCTGACCGCACCAGAGACCGGCACGTACGTGCTCGCCTTCGAGAACCCGTGCGGCTGTTACAGCACGGTCAGCCTGTCCTTGGACGGTAAGCAGATCCTGGCCAACCCGGGCACTCCGCCAGTGTCCACGTACTCGGTGGGCGTGAACCTGGTGGCCGGCCAGGCCTACACGCTGCAGCTGTCCGGCGGCGGCGAGTCGGCCAACCTGAGCTGGGCCACGCCCTCGGACCTGGCGCCGGGGATCGCGCAGGCGGTGGCGGCGGCCAAGGCGGCGTCCACGGCGGTCGTGGTGGTGTCGGACGACACCGAAACCGAGGCGGCCGACCGGCCCAGCCTGAACCTGTCCTCGGCCCAGAACGAGCTGATCTCCGCGGTGGCCGCGGCCAACCCGCACACGGTGGTGGTCATCGACGCGGGCGCGCCGGTGGTGATGCCGTGGATCAGCCAGGTCGCCTCGGTGATCGACGCCTGGTACCCCGGCGAGAGCAACGGCACCGCGCTGGCCGCGGTCCTGTTCGGCCAGGTCGACCCGAGCGGTCACCTGCCGGTCACCTTCCCCGTCGACCTATCGCAGGTGTCCGCCTCGACGCCCGCCGAGTTCCCGGGCGTGAACGGCCAGGTGCAGTACTCCGAGGGCATCGACGTCGGCTACCGCTACTACGACGCCAACAACGAGACCCCGCTGTTCCCGTTCGGGTACGGGCTGTCCTACACGAGCTTCGCCTACAGCGGCCTGAAGGTCACGCCGCAACAGGTCCAGAACGGCTCGTCCAACCCCGGCGCCACCAGTTGCGGGTGCAACGGCCAGTCGGGCCGGCAGGTGACCGTGTCGGCCACGGTGACCAACACCGGCCAGGTGGCAGGCTCCGACGTGGCCCAGCTGTATCTGGGCGACCCAGCGTCGGCGGGGGAGCCGCCGCGGCAGCTCAAGGGGTTCCAGAAGGTAACGCTGCAGCCGGGCCAGTCCACGACCGTCCGGTTCACCCTCAGCGGCCACGACCTGTCGTACTGGGACGACGCGGCCAACGGCTGGGTGCTGCCCGACGGCCAGTACCAGGTGTACGTGGGTGACTCCTCCGCCCTGGCCGGCCTCCCGCTGCACGGCGGGTTCACCGTTACCCGCACCGTCGGCGCCCGCTACGCCACGGTGTCGGCACCGTCGGTGATCGCGCCCGGGTCCACGGCCACGGTCACCACGACCCTGGTCAACGACGGCGATTACGCGATGCCGGGCACCCGGTTCGCCCTGAACGCCCCCCAGGGCTGGACGGTCGCCCCCGCGGGTCCGGTCCCGTCCGTGGTGGCCCCCGGGCAGACCGTGACCGTCCCGTTCCGCGTGACCGCGCCCGCCAGCGCCCAGCCGGGCACCAGCACGCTCGCCGCCAGGGTCAGCTTCCAGCCCGGGCCCGGCAGCAGCGGCGGCGTGGTGCTGGCCTCCACCACCGTGTCGGTCCCGTACTCCTCCCTGGCCGCGGCGTACAACAACATCGGGATCAGCGACAACGCCGATCCGGCCGCGGCCAACTACGACCTGGCCGGCAACAGCTACTCGGCCCAGGCGCTGGCGGCGGGTACGCCAACCCCGCTGACGCCCGGCGGCCAGGTGACCATCGGCGGGGCCACGTTCACGTGGCCGAACGTCGCCGCCGGAACCGTGGACAACGCGGTCGCCAACGGGCAGACCGTGGCCCTGGCCGGCTCGGGAACCGATCTCGGGATCCTGGGCGCCAGCCAGAATGGGACCGCGACCGGCACCATCACCGTCAACTACACCGACGGGACCAGCCAGTCCTTCACGCTCACCATGGCCGACTGGTACGCGAACGCCCCGGCCACCGGCGACCAGATCCTCACCACCACCTCCAGCTGGAACCAGGCCACCCCGACCGGCGCACACCCGGTGAGCGTGTACTTCGCCTCAGTGCCGCTCGCGGCGGGCAAGACCGTGGCGTCGGTGACGCTGCCCTCGCTGCCCGGCTCGTTCGGCCAGACCGAGCTGCACGTCTTCGCCCTGGCCACCGGCTCGGGCACGCCGACGAGCTAATCGGCATGGCACGCTGACGGCCGCCCGGATTTCCGGGCCGGGCGGCCGCCCGTCCGGGCGTGGTCCGGGCCAGGCCGCCGCCGCGCCCCGGCCCGCTTGCGCTTCTTTGCCATAAGATGACCTCCGCTATGCCCGGGCGTTATTTCATAGTCCGGGCGCCGGAGGTCGTCAATGAAGCTGTTCCCCGCTGCCGGCCGCCGTTTCCCCCGGATGGCGGCGGCCGCCGGGTTGCTGGCCGTGACGCTGCCTGCCGTCCTGGTCGCGGCCAGCGAGCTGTCGTCGGCCGCTCACGGGCCGGCGCCGGGCGCCGACGCGTCGTGCCCGTGGCTCGACCGGTCGCTGCCGTCCAGCCAGCGGGTGCGGATGCTGCTGTCCCAGATGACCCTGGCCGACAAGGTCAGCATGGTGACCGCGGCGGGAAACATCGCGGCCATCCCGGGCCTGTGCGTCCCGGCCATGACCCTGCAGGACGGCCCCAACGGGGTGGGCGACGGGCTGACCGGGGTGACCCAGCTGCCGGCCGGGGTGTCCCTGGCCGCCACCTGGGACCCGTCCCTGGCCGAGGAGTACGGGAAGGTGATCGGCGCCGAGGAGCGCGGCAAGGGGAAGACGGTCAACCTGGGCCCGACGATCAACATCGACCGGGACCCGCGCTGGGGCCGGTCGTTCGAGGCCTACACCGAGGACCCGTACCTGAACGCGGCCATCACCGTGCCGGTGATCGACGGGGTGCAGAGCCAGGGCGTGATGTCGCAGGTTAAGCACTTCGCCGTGTACAACCAGGAGACCAACCGCAACACCCCGGCCGACGACGCGATCGTGGGCACGCGGGCGCTGCACGAGATCTACCTGCCCGCGTTCTGGGCGGCGATGCAGCGGGCCAAGGCGGCGTCGGTCATGTGCGCGTACAGCACGGTCAACGGTAAGAGCGCCTGCCAGAACACGTACCTGCTCGGTACCACGCTGGACCAGCGCTGGGGTTTTCCCGGCTTCGTGGGCTCGGACTTCGGCGCCACCCATTCCACCGTGGCCTCGGCGGACGCCGGGCTGGACCAGGAGATGCCCAGCGCCGCCTACTACGGCCCGGCGCTGGCGGCGGCGGTGCGGTCCGGCCAGGTCGCCGTCGCCACGCTGAACCAGATGGTGTCCCGGATCCTGACCCAGATGTTCCGGTTCGGCGATTTCAACGACCCGCCCACGGGCACGGCCAGCGCCACCGTGACCACGCCCGCGCATCAGGCCGTGTCCGAGGCGGTCGCGGAGGCGGGCACGGTGCTGCTGAAGGACGCCGGCGCTTCCCTGCCGCTGAAGTCGTCCGGCGCCGGGACGGTGGCCGTGATCGGCCCGGCCGCCTCCGCAGCGCCGGACGACGCGGGCGGCGGCAGCGCGTACGTGACCGCCCCGTTCAGCGTGAGCCCGCTGCAGGGCCTGCGAGCCGCGGCCGGGCCGGGCACCACGGTCAGCTACACCCAGGGCCTGCCCACCGACACCTCCCTGGCGCCCATCCCGGCCACCGCCCTGAGCCCGGCCTTCGCCGGCACCGGCCGCGGCGGGACCTACGCCGGCACGCTGACCGCTCCGCAGACCGGCACGTACGTGCTCGCGCTGAAGAGCATCGGCCAGCGCGGCACCCTGTTCCTGAACGGCGCGGAGATCCTGGCCAACCCGGGGACGCCGCCGACGACGACGTACTCGGTCGGGGTCAGCCTGCGGGCGGGACAGAAGTACGCGCTGCGGCTGTCCGGCGGCTCGCCGGCGCGGCTGACCTGGGCCACGCCGTCGGACCTGGCCCCGGGGATCGCCCGGGCGGTGGCGGCGGCCAGGGCGGCGTCCACGGCGGTCGTGGTGGTGTCGGACGACACCGAGTCCGAGGCGGCCGACCGGCCCAGCCTGAACCTGCCCTCGGCCCAGAACGAGCTGATCTCCGCGGTGGCCGCGGCCAACCCGCACACGGTGGTGGTCATCGACGCGGGAGCGCCGGTGGTGATGCCGTGGATCAGCCAGGTCGCCTCGGTGATCGACGCCTGGTACCCGGGCGAGAGCAACGGCACCGCGCTGGCCGCGGTCCTGTTCGGCCAGGTCGATCCCGGTGGGCACCTGCCGGTCACGTTCCCGGTGGACCTGTCCCAGGTGCCCGAGTCCAGCCCGGCGCAGTTCCCCGGCGTGAACGGGCAGGTGCTGTACTCCGAAGGCATCGACGTCGGCTACCGCTTTTACGACTCGGACGAGGAGATCCCGCTGTTCCCGTTCGGGTACGGGCTGTCCTACACGAACTTCGCCTACAGCGACCTGAAGGTCACGCCGCAGCGGGTGCAGAACGACAGCTCGAACCCGGGCCCGGCCAGTTGCGGGTGCAACGGGCAGTCGGCCGGCAGGTGACCGTGTCGGCTACGGTGACCAACACCGGCCGGGTGGCGGGCTCGGACGTGGTGCAGTTGTACCTGGGCGATCCGGCGGCTGCGCGCGAGCCGCCGCGGCAGCTCAAGGGGTTCCGGAAGGTGACACTGCAGCCGGGCCAGTCCATGACCGTGCGGTTCACGCTGGCCGGCCACGACCTGTCGTACTGGGACGACACGGCCAACGGCTGGGTGCTGCCCGACGGCCAGTACCAGGTGTACGTGGGTGACTCCTCCGCCCTGGCCAACCTCCCACTGCACGGCGGGTTCACCGTCACCCGCACGCTCGGCGCCCTGCCCGGGGCGTTCGCAGCACCATCACCGTCCCCCGTCGGCGGGTACTAGCGCCGGGTTCTTCTGGCCCTGGCCACGGCCCGCTTACCGCGCGCCGGCCGCGGCGTGCCGCAAGGTGCGAAACGTCATCGACCACCGCTCCTTCGCGACCGCAGGGATGTGGTGCTGCCACCCCGTCCGTGCCGGACCGGACATGACGTATGCGGAGCGAGGCTCGAGGGTGAGTTCGGCCGTCTCCCAGGCGCGGGGCCGGCCGCGGCGAAACCGCATCCGGCACGCGGTCAGCAGCGAGACGCCGCTGACCTCGCCGAACTGCGGCGCATCGCGGTGCCAGCCGATCCCCGCGCCGGGCGGGTAGCGCGTCACCGTTGCTTCCGGAGGAAGCCCCGGCCGTCGGGCCGGGGGGGAATCCGGTGCCGTTCGTGGCGTGGCGGTGTTTTGTCGGTGCGGCCTGGGATCGTGTTGTTGTGAGGACGGCGTACCGGTGCCGGGCGTATCCCGATGAGGTGCAGCAGGCGGTGCTGAACCGTACCTTCGGCTGCGTCCGGGTGGTGTGGAACCGCGCCCTGGCCGGGCGGCAGCGGCGCTGGCAGCAAGACCACCAGCACACCACGTACGCGCAAACCGACGCCGCGTTGACCGCGCTGAAAAAAGACCCCGAGCTGGCCTGGCTGAACGAGGTCTCGTCTGTCCCGCTGCAGCAGGCGCTGCGCCACCAGCACCAGGCATTCTGCGCGTTCTTCGCCGGGCGGGCTCGCTACCCTCGCTTCAAGAGCCGCCGCTCCCGCCAGCCGGCGCACTACACCCGGTCGGCGTTTTCCATGTGGGACGGGGCGCTGCGCCTGGCGAAGATGCCTGGCTCGCTGGCGTGGGCGTGGTCGTGGCCCGCCGTCGACCCGGCGGCGCTCAGCCCCACCATGGTGATCATCTCGCGCGAGCCCGACGGCCGCTGGTATGTGACGTTGGCCGTCGACGCAGAGCCACCGCAGCCTTTGCCCGCGGCCGGCCGCGCGGTGGGCGTGGACCTGGGCGTGCGCGACTTCGCGGTGACCAGCGCCGGCGGCCGGGTGGCCAACCCCCGCCCCCTGCAGCGCAAGGCCCGCAACCTGGCCCGCTACCAGCGCCGCCTGGCCCGTGGCCGGAAGGGGTCGGCCAACCGGGCCAAGGCCAGGGCCAAGGTCGCCCGGGCCCACCGCAAGGTCGCCAACGCCCGCCGCGACTTCCGGCACAAGACCACCACCGGCCTGGTCCGCGGCAACGACCTGATCGCGATCGAGGACCTCCATGTCTCGGACATGGTCCGCAACCGGCGCCTGGCCCGGGCGATCAGCGACTGCGGCTGGGGCGAGTTCCGCCGCCAGCTGCAGTACAAATGCCAGCGCGCCGGCCGGCAGCTGGTCGTGACCGGCCGCTGGTACCCCTCGTCCAAGACCTGCTCGGCATGCGCGTTCCTTCTCGCCGAGCTGACCTTGTCCACCCGGACGTGGCGATGCCCGTCCTGCCGCGTCCTGCACGACCGGGACCTCAACGCGGCGAAGAACATCCTTGCGGCAGGTCTTGCCGCAGCCCGGGGCAACCCGGGCGACGCCTGCGGAGCTGATGTCAGACACCTGGAGACCCCTCCGGTGCAGTCGGCCGTGAAACAGGAACCCCAGCCGGTGACGGCTGGAATCCCCGTCCCTCAAGGCGGGGAATAGTCAACAGCAGATCCACCAGCTCGGGCTCGCGTCCCATCAGCATGGCGCAGCGCTCCCGGAGCCACTCCAGCCCGAAGCTTCGCACCAGCCGCCGCGATGGCGTGCCGTGCAGCACGTACGGATGCAGCTCGAACGCCGCCACCACCGCCAGCACATCGCGTTCCTCGGCCTCGGTGAGGAAGCCGCGCACGTAGGTCAGGCCCTCCGGCAGTGTCATCGCGTGGACTCGCTTGCTCGCCGCCGCGGCGCGGGCGTGGCTGGAGATCGTGCGGTCGCGGTGCTCATACCCAGTGAAATCCCCGCGGCGGGGGTGACCTACGCGGCTGACCTCATCGGCGAGCCGAGATCGGCCGTACGGTCGTGATAGTGACCCGGCGGCGGGCCCGCAGACGGCGGCCTGGTCATCTCGCCCATGGTCCAGCTGGGAGCAAGGAGGAGGCGCTAGATATGGACGCAGGGGATCTCTTGACGAGACTGTCGGACAATCTCTCAGTGCGCCGGGCGTTCGGCACCGCGTACGAGAAGGACGGCGTGCTCATCATTCCGGTCGCGCTGGTGGCGGGTGGAGGGGGCGGGGGCACCGCACACCCTCGCCACGGTGACCCGGCCACCGATCCCGATCCCTTGTATGAGGGAGGCCCGGTGGTACCCGACGCAACACCGCGGCCTTCCGGGCGGACCGAGGCGGGCGGAGGCTTCGGCGGCCTGGTGCTACCTGCAGGCGCCTACGTCGTGAAAGGCGATCAGGTCCGCTGGGTACCCGCGGTGGACACGACCATCATCGTCCTGGCCTCGCTGGCCCTGGTGCGGATACTCGCCCGCACATGGACCCGGTCGCGGCGGCACCACGGCGGCCCTTGACCCAGGCTCCCGTAGAGTCGTCGGGGTGTCGACGCGCTTGGCGGGGTGGTCCGCTGCCGTGCTGGCCATGCTGATCACGGCGGCCCTGGTGGCCGGCGAGCAGTGGCAATGCCCGGGCTGCACGGGGTTCACCACGCAATTCACCGGCTGGAGTTCCTGGACAGCTACGACGCCCGGTTTGTCATCGTCACCCAGGGCCCCATCGACGAGGCACTGGCGTACAAGCGACGGGTCGGGAACAAAATGACCTGGTACTCCACAGCGAACAGCCCATTCGGCAGCGACGTCGGCGCAACGCCAGGCGGCGGATTCGCCGTCAACGTGTTCCCGCGCGATGGCGACACCGTGTATCGCACCTGGCACACCAATGGCCGTGGCACCGAGCCGGCCAGGGTTGGCCGGGGACACCCGTCAGCGGGGCTGGAGCACGGCCGGCGCGAGGTTAGCGCGGCGGCCCGGTCAGGCCGGCGGATACGACAAGCCGATCTGCCGGCGGACCTCGTCCATGGCCTGCATGATCGTGTACGTCTCGTCCAGCGGCATCAGCGGGCTCTCGAGCAGCCCCGCGCGAAGGCAGCGGCCCACCTCGGCGGCCTCGCCGCGCAGCCCGCGCCCGGCATACGGCTGATCGAAGCGCTCCAGTTCGGCGCCGTCACGCGCGATCACGCGGAACGTGGTCGGGGTGTAGAACCAGCCGTCGATCTCTATCCTCGCCGCCGTGCCGTAGATGGCGGCGGGGTTGCCCGATGCGGCCCGCAAAGTGGTGGTTAGCACCGCGTGAGCGCCGCCCTCATACTGGAAGATCATCGACGTCGTCGCGTCAACGCCGGTAAACGCCCGGTCGCTGACGGCCGTGATCCGCGCCGGGTTACCCAGCACCAGGCTCGCGAACGAGACCGGGTAGATGCCCAGGTCGAGCAATGCTCCGCCGCCCAGGTCCGGCGCGAACAGCCGGAACCGCGGATCGGTGGCGAACCACTGCCCGTGCTCGGCGGTCAGGTAGACCACGTCGCCGAGCGTTCCGGCGGCGAGGATCTCACGTATCCGCGCGATGTGCGGCAAGAAGCGCGTCCACATTGCTTCCATGAGGAACGTACCCCGCTCGCGCGCGGCGTCGAGCATCTCGCGCGCCTGCGCGGCGTCCATGGCGAACGGCTTCTCGACCAGCACGGCCTTACCCGCGCTGATCGCCAGCAGCGCGGCGCCGTGATGTCCGGGGTGCGGCGTGGCCACGTACACGACATCGACATCCGGATCGTCGACCAGAGCCTGGTAGCTCGCATGCCGGTGCGGTACGCCGAATTCGTCCCCGAACGCGTCCGCCGAAGCCCGGGACCGAGACCCGACGGCGACAACCTCACAGCCGGGCTGCAGCGCGAGATCCTGCGCGAAGGCACGGGCGATCCCGCCCGTAGCCAGGATCCCCCAGCGAACCGGACGGTCATGCGACTGCGTCATCCGATGGCTCCTGTGGCGGGGAACTGACCCGGCCCCGTGGCGCGGACCCGACAACCCTAACCACGCTCGCAGACAGCCGCAATCACAGACGCCTACCGGGACCAGGTACGGCCGTACCTGGTCGATGACGTTTCGCACCCCGCGGCACGCGGCGGCCGGCGCACGGTAAGCGGGCGGACACGGCTCGTCGCGCGTCTGGCCGTGCGGCCGGGAAAATGGGTCGCTGCAGAGGCCGGCCGTCGGGCACCATAGCCAGGCTGGTTGCTCGGGGGAACAGATGACTGCACCTGAACATGGTCACGGCTCACCGGCCCGCAGGCGGGCGGTGCTGCTCGCGCTGCGCTACTACGGCCGCCAGATGGTCCGGCTCCGGCGCTTTACGGTGCCGGGCATGTTGCTGCCCGCGCTGGGAAACACGTGCATCTTCTACATCGCGCCGCTGATCGTCGCCCAGCTGATCGGCCGCCTTATCGGCCACGGGTCCGTCGGCATCGGCGCGGCACTGCCGTACGTGCTCGGCTTCGCAGGCGTGCTGGTTTTCGCCGAGATCTTGTGGCGGATCGGCATCCACTGCCTGAACCGCCTCGATGGTCTCGGGATCGAGAACCTTTACGTGATCGGCATGGACAAGCTGCTGGCGAAGGACGCGGCGTTCTTCCACGACAACTTCGCCGGCTCGCTGACCAAGCGGGTGCTGAGCTTCGCCTCCCGGTTCGAAGATTTCACCGACAATCTGGTGTTCAACGTCGTCGGCAGCCTGGTGCCGCTGGCGTTCGCGTCGGTGGTGCTGTGGCACTACGACCCGTTACTCGTCGCTGGGCTCATCGGCCTGATCGTGATCACCGGCGGCGGCATCGCACCGCTGATCCGCCGTCGTCAGAAGCTTGTCGACCAGCGTGAGGAAGCGATCGCGCGCGTGTCCGGGCACGTGGCCGACAGCCTGATGAACATGGACACGATCCGCGCGTTCGCTGCCGAGGGCCGGGAGGCCGCCGAGCACAGGTCACGCGTGGCCGACCAGCGGCGCAAGTCGCTACGGTCGTGGGACTACGGGAACCTGCGCATCGACGCGCTGGTCGCGCCGATGTCCGTGCTGACCAACGTGCTCGGCCTGCTGCTCGCGGTCGCACTCGGCGGAGGCAAGCACGGAATCGAGGCGATCGTGGTGGCCTTCACCTACTACTCCAACGCGACACGGATCATGTTCGAGTTCAACCAGATCTACCGCCAGCTGGAGAGCTCGCTGACCGAAGCCGCGCAGTTCACCGAGTTGCTGCTGACTCAGCCGGCCGTGGTCGACCCGGTCGCGCCCGAGCCGCTACGGCCGAAGGCGAGCGACATCCGCTTCGAGCGCGTGACGTTCGCGCACGCAGGCGGAGCGCCGTTGTTCACCGGCCTGGACCTCGCCGTGCCGAGCGGGGCCAAGCTCGGCCTGGTCGGCCGGTCGGGCGGCGGCAAGAGCACGCTGACTCGGCTGCTGCTGCGGATGATGGATGTCCAGGAGGGCCGGATCTTGATCGGCGGCCAGGACATCACCAAGCTGCGCCAGTCGGATCTGCGCAGCCTGATCGCCTACGTGCCACAGGTTCCCGCGATGTTCCACCGGACGCTGCGCGACAACATCGTGTTCGCGCGTCCGCACGCGACCGACGCGGAGATCCGTCAGGCAGCACAGGCGGCGCACGTGACAGAGTTCGTCGGCACCCTGCCGGACGGATTCGACACGATGGTTGGCGAGCGTGGCGTGAAGCTGTCCGGCGGGCAGCAACAGCGAGTCGCGCTGGCCCGGGCCATCCTGCGTGACGCGCCGATCCTGCTGCTCGACGAGGCGACCAGCGCGCTGGACTCAGAAAGCGAAGTCCTTGTCCAGGAGGCGTTGTGGCGGCTCATGGAGGGCCGGACCGCACTCGTGGTCGCGCACCGGCTGAGCACGGTCGCGCGCATGGACCAGCTGATCGTGCTCGACCGCGGCCAGATCGCCGAAAAAGGCACGCACCAGGAGCTGCTTCGCCTCGACGGAACCTACGCCAGGCTGTGGCAGCACCAGTCCGGCGGCTTCCTGGACAACGACACCACCACAGCGACACTCGTGGAGGCTCCGCGGCTGAGCGCGTGAGCCCTCGCCGCCGCCACCCGCCAGCCCGCGGTATCCGGCCCGGCGACGACCAGGCGGCAGGCACGTCATGACCGCGGAAACGGTTCCGGGCGCGGCACCAGCGCCCGCAGCGCGCCAGGCAGCGCGCGCACGCGCAGCTGGATCCCGGAACGCAGCGGCGCGGCCCCGGGCAGGGGCTCGCCGTCGGCCCCGGCGGGTACGTCCAAGCCGGCCGTGACCGTCACCTCGGCGCCGCGGTCCAGGCTGATCTGCGGCAGGCCGAGGTGCGATCCGCTCTTCACCTTCGCCAGGGCGCGGAGGAACGCGAGCCGCGGCCCGTGCCGCATGATCACGATGTCGAGCAAGCCATCGTCGGTCTCGGCGGGGGGAGCCACCTTCATCCCGGCGCCGAAGTACGGCGTGTTGGCCACGACCACCGCGTAGCCAGCGAAGTCGTACACCGCGGCGTGATCAGCGGGGTGGCCGCCCGCGCCTTCGCCGCGGATCTCTACCCGGAACGCGGCCGGGGCCCAGCCGGCCACGGCGCGCAGGGCCGCCGCCGGGTACACGACGGGTCCGCGTAGCCACCTGGTCCGGTTGGCGATCTCGCCGGCCAGCGCGGGGATGCCCAGGTACACGCTGCCCGCCACAATGACCTCTGGCTGGTCCGCAGCCGCGACCCCGATCAGGTCCATCGCTCGCTCCCGGCCCGCGGTCAGCACCCGCGCGGCCGCCGCGGCGCCGGACGGCAGACCCAGGGTCCGGGCCAGGTCGTTGCCGTTCCCGGCCGGGATGATCCCGTACCGCGCGCCCGGGCGCGCGGCCGCGGCTGCGCCCGCCAGCGCCCCGGCGAGGCCGTCGCCGCCCACCGCGACCACCACGTGGCCGCGCTGCGCGGCCCGGGCGGCGAGGTCCCGGGCGTGATCCAGGTCGGCCGACTCAGCCACGTGGTACGCCGCGCCGGCCGCGTCGAGCGCGGCGATGGCTTCCGGCAGCACCCGCCGCGACCGGCCGCGCCCCGCCGCCGGGTTGACGACGAGGCCGAAGGGGCCGTTCATGGGTGC
Source organism: uncultured Actinomycetota bacterium (assembly GCA_963834695.1). Taxonomy (GTDB): domain Bacteria; phylum Actinomycetota; class Actinomycetes; order Streptosporangiales; family Streptosporangiaceae; genus JASHPR01. Next base: position 129,828 of record CAWIDQ010000054.1, on the reverse strand, counting down.
CTCCGCTGGTAGCCGGGATAGCGCCGCGCTGACTGGCACGATAAGCCGCCGCCGCCGTCGCGGGCGACAGGCTACGGCGTACGATCGGGGCCATGGCGGGTCAGGGCGCCGACATTGGTTACCTCCAAGTGCAGACGACGACCGACTCGCGGGCCGAGGCGATGGAACTCGCCCATGACGCGGTGGCCGCCAGGCTCGCCGCGTGCGCGCAGGTGGCCGGCCCGATCGCGAGTACCTACTGGTGGGAGAATGGCCTGGAGCGGGCCGAGGAGTGGCTGGTCATGCTCAAGCTGCCGGCCGACCGCTACCAGCCGCTCGCCGACTTTCTCACCGAGCGGCACAGCTACGACGAGCCCGAGATCATCGCGACGCCGATCATCGCCGGCTCGCCGGCCTACCTAAGCTGGATCGAGGAGGAAACTCGCCCCGAGTGAAGGCTGGGTGTGGGTGGAGACTGATCACGGGCTGTTCGGGCCGGAATCGGTGACCTGGCGGATCATGAGAAAGCCGGTCATCTGGGTGGCCGGCTTCCGGGCCCTGTACCTGCAGGCGCTGCATCCGCGGGTCATGCGCGGGACCTGGCAGAACACCTCGTTCGCCAAGCCCGGCGAGGCCTGGGGCCGGTTCGTCCGCACCAGCGAGTTCGTCGGCGTGCGGACCTACGGCACCCTGGCGGAGGTGGACCGCGCCGCCCGGCGGGTGCGAAAGCTGCACGCCTCGCTGACCGGCACCGATGCCGACGGGACCCGGTTCCGGCTGAACGAGCCCGAGTTGCTGCTCTGGGTGCACTGCGGCGAGGTCGCGTCCTACGCGGACATCGCCCGGCGCAGCGGCATGGGCGTTTCCGGGGCGGACCTGGACGCGTTCGTCGACGAGCAGCGGCGCAGTGCCGCGGTGGTAGGTCTCGACCCGGACGCGGTACCGGCCAGCGTGAGCGCACTGGAGGCCTACTACGAGCAGATCAGGCCCAGCCTCTACGCCTGCCCCGAGGCGAAGCAGGCGCTCCGGAAGTCCTACCACCCGGACGTGCCCGCGGAGTTCCGGGCGCTGAAGCTGATGGTCCCGCCGCTGAACACGCTCGCGTTCGCGAGCCTGCCGCGCTGGGCCCGGCGGATGTACGGGATGCCGGGCAGCCCGCTCACCGACGCCGGGGCGACCGTCGCGCTGCGCATGGCGCATCAGTCCACGACTCACATCCCGCACCGGCTGCTGTACCTGCCCGCTGCCCGGGCGGCCCGCCGACGGCGGGAACGCGTGCGCCGGGCCGCCGCCGCTTAGCGGCCTGCGCCCTGCGGCCGGGGTCACGGCGGGGGCGGCACGTTCCACGTCATGATCACCGGATGGCCGTGCTCCGTGCCGAGCGTGGAGAAGGTGCCGGTGTCGAGCCGGAACAGGCGGCCGTCGCGCGGCTCTAGCCCCAGCCAGCGGGCGGTCAGCACGCGCAGCACGTGCCCGTGCGCGACCAGCGCCACGTCGCCCTCGTCCAGCAGCGGCTCCACCCGGGCCAGCACCGCGTCGGCGCGCAGCCCCACCTGCGCCTCGGTCTCGCCAGGATGCGCGGCGTCGCCCGGGATCACCCCGTCCCGCCACAGGTACCAGCCCGGTCGCTCGGCCCGGATCTGCGCCGTCGTCAGTCCCTCGTAGCCGCCGTAATCCCACTCCCACAGGTCAGGGTCGGGTTTGGCGTCGTGCAGCCCGGCTAGCTCGGCGGTGAGCACCGCCCGCTGGGCCGGGCTGGTGAACGCAGCGCGGATCTGCCGCCGGGCTAGCGCGGGGGCGAGCGCGGCCGCGCATGCCTCGCCGCGGGCGGTAAGCGCGATGTCGGTGCGCCCGGTGTGCCGCGCCGCGCTCCATTCGGTCTCGCCGTGCCGGAGCAGGATCAGCTGTCCCATGGTCCCCCATCATCCCTGCTCCGCGGGGCAGGCGGCCAGCAGGCCAGCGAGCGGCGTGCGGCAGGCCCCGCGCGTTAATGCTTTGACAAGCCAGGATCGTCATGTGTAAGTTCAAGCTGACATGTAAGACTGAACTTACAGGTAAGCCAGAACCACGCACGAGTGCCGGAGCCGACGCTGACCCACGAGACCGGGCCGCTCACCGACGAGGAGGAGCTGCTCACCACGCTCACGGCCGTGGCCAACCCGCTGCGGCTGCGGATCATCGCCGAGCTGGCCAGGAGGAGAGTCCATGTCAGCGAGCTGGCCCGCAGGCTCGAGATCTCCCGGCCGCTGCTGTACATGCACCTGGACCGGCTGGAGAAGGCGGGCATCATCACCGGCCACCTGGAACTGTCCGAGGACGGGAAGGCCATGAAGTACTTCGAGCTAGCGCCGTTCGAGCTGCGGCTGAACGCGGAGGTCATCACCGAGGCGGTCCAGGCCAGCCGCGACGGCGAGCAGAACGGCGGACAACGGGACGGCGAGGGGAGCGGGACATGACCGCAATGAACACGGCGGCCGCGAACGGCCCGACCGTCGCGACCGTCATCCTCTGGATAGGCGTCGCGATCATCATCGGCGGGGTGCTCGCCGTGATCGTGTCCTCCTACTTCCGGCTGCTGAGCCACCGCGCGGACGCGGCCGCCATGGCCCAGTACCGCAGGCTCGCCGAGGAGGCCGTGGCCAACCAGCAAGAGCTGCGCGATCAGCTGGCCAAGCTGACCGAGAAGGTGCAGGCCGTGGAGCAGCTGATGCGGGAGGTGGGATGAGCATGGCACAGCATTGAGCCCCCGCCCGCGAGTGGCAGCTCACGGGCGAGGGCCACGGAACGACCAGCCGCACCAGGCACCACGGAATGAGAGGCCATGATGAGCCAGCCGCAGAATCCAGTATTGCCGCAAGCCGGTCCGCCCAGCCACGATCAACACGGCCACGACCACCACCGCCGCGCCCAGCGCCGGTCCCGCCGCCACGCCCCGTTCGTCGAGCGGATGGCCGGGTGGAGCGCGCGGCATCGCAAGACCGCCGTGTTCGGCTGGCTGGCCCTGGTCGCCCTGGTCTTCGTCGGCGGGCAGGCGCTCGGCACCAAGAGCATGCCCGCCTACGACGCCGGCCAGTCCGGGCAAGCCGAGCAGACCCTGCACCGGCTGGGCGTGGTCGCCCCGGCCGTGGAGGACGTGCTGATCCAGGCCCGGCAGCCCGGCCGCACGTTCGCCAGCGATCCGGCCATGCGGCAGGCGGCCCGGCAGGTCACCGCCGCCCTGGCCAGATTGCCGCACGCCGCGACCGACGTTAGATCCCCGCTAGGCCACCGCGCCCTGGTCTCCGCCGACGGGCGCAGCGCCCTGGTCACGTTCCAGGTGCCCGGCCCGGCCGACGACCAGGCCACGGCCGTGGCGCCCGCGCTGAGCGCGGTGGCCGTCGTCCAGGCCCGGTACCCGGGCCTGCGGATCGCCGAGGGCGGTGACGCGAGCTACGCCCGGGCCATCAACTCCGTGCTGGACAGCGGCTTCCGCCGGGCCGAGGCGACCTCTGTGCCGATCACGCTGATCCTGCTGCTGCTCGTGTTCGGCGCGCTGATCGCCGCGGGCATCCCGCTGCTGCTCGCCGCCACCTCGGTGGTGACCGCGCTGTCACTGCTCGCCGTGGTCAGCCAGCGCCTGCCGGTCGGGTCCAGCACGTCGGAAGTGGTGCTGATCATCGGGATGGCGGTCGGCATCGACTACTCGCTGTTCTACCTGCGCCGCGAGCGCGAGGAGCGCACCGCGGGACACGACACCCGCGAGGCCCTGCGGATCGCCGCCGCCACCTCCGGGCGCGCGATCATGGTCTCCGGGCTGACCGTCATGATCGCCCTGGCCGGGCTGCTCCTGACCGGCTATGACGTGTTCACCGGGATCGCGCTCGGCACGATCGCCGTGGTCGGCGTCGCCGTGCTCGGCTCCCTCACCGTGCTGCCCGCGCTGCTGTCCTGGCTGGGGCCGTGGGCGGACCGGGGCCGGATCCCGTTCCTCGGCCGCAGGCGGACCGCCGCCCGCCCGTCACGGGTCTGGGCCGCTCTGGTACGCCGGGTGGTCCGCCGTCCGGTGATCTGGGGCGGCGCGGCTGCGATCGCGCTGCTCGCGCTGGCCGCGCCCGCGGCCGGGATGCGGCTCGGCAACCCGGCCGTCGACCTGCCCGCCAGCTCACCGGTCCTGCAGACCATCGACCGGATCTCCCAGACGTTCCCGCAGTCACCGTCGCCCGCCCAGGTAGTGGTGACCGGCGCGGGCCTGGCCGGCCCGCAGGTGCGGGACGCGATCGGCGCGCTGCAGGCCAAGGCCGCGGCCGGCGGCCCGATCCACGAGCCGATCACCGTCACCCCGGTGGCGCAGGGCCGCGGCCTGCTGATCGGCGTCCCGCTGGCCGGGAACGGGGGCGACGCCGCCTCTGACCACGCCCTGCTCACTCTGCGCAACCAGGTCCTGCCCGCCACGCTGGGCCGGGTCGGCGGGATCAGCTACGCCGTGACCGGGGATACCGCGCAGGGCTACGACGACACCGCCGCGCTGCACTCGGCCACCCCGGTGGTGGTCGGGTTCGTGGTCGTGCTCGCGTTCGCGCTGCTGCTGGTGGCGTTCCGCTCGGTCGCGATTCCCCTGGTCTCGATCGCGCTGAACCTGCTGTCGGTCGGCGCCGCTTACGGCCTGATCACCCTGATCTTCCAGGATGGCCGGCTGCAGGGGCTCATCGGCTACACGTCGTTCGGCGGGATCATCCCGTGGATACCGCTGTTCATGTTCGTGCTGCTGTTCGGGCTGAGCATGGACTACCACGTGTTCATCCTCAGCCGCATCCGCGAGCTGCGCTCGCGGGGCGCCACCACCCGCGAGGCCATCGTCGGCGGCATCTCGAGGGGCGCGGGCGTGGTGACCAGCGCGGCCGTGATCATGGTGGCCGTGTTCTCCATCCTGGCCACGCTGCCCATCGTGGACACCAAGACGCTGGGCGTGGGCCTGGCCGCCGCGGTGCTCATCGACGCCACCGTGGTCCGCGGGATCCTGCTGCCCGCGGCCCTGGCGCTGCTGGGGGAGCGGTGCTGGTACCTGCCGCGGTGGCTGTCCTGGCTGCCGGGCCGCGGGCTCGAGCCCGGATCCGCGGCCGCGGGTCCGGTGGTGGCCAGGCCGGCGGTCCCCGGCGAGCCGGCCGCCAGCGCCCCGGCCCGCTAGGTTCCGTGATCGTGGTTGATCCGGTGGCCGCGCCGGATCAACCACGATCGTTATCGGGAATCGCCTTCACCTGACGAGTGCGTCAGGTTAGGCTCGGGCGGGAACCTGACACGAGCGTCAGTCCCCGAGTCTCCCGAGGCGCCCATGCTGAACGTCCGCAACCCGGCCACGCGGCAGGCCGGGCGGCAGCAGTCCGCCAGCGGCCCGGCGGTGGAGCGGATCGCCTGCTGGAGCGCCCGGCACCGGAAGGCGGTGGTGGCTGGCTGGCTGCTGTTCGTCGGCCTGGCCTTCCTGGCCGGCCAGGTGCTCGGCACGCAGAGCCGGCCCCAGTACGACCCCGGCCAGGCCGGCCAGGGCGAGCAGGTCCTGCACCAGCTGGGCGTGGTCACCCCGCCCGCCGAGAGCGTGCTGATCCAGCCGCGGGCCGGCGCGGCCACCTTCGCCAGCGACCCGCAGATGCGGCGGGCGGCGCAGGCGGTGGTGACCGCGCTGGCCCGGCGGCCGGGGGCGGCCGAGGACGTCGCCTCACCGCTCGGCCCGGGCGGCCGGACGCTCGTCTCGCCGGACGGGCGCAGCGCCCTGGTCACGTTCCGGGTCGCCGGGCCGCACGCCCAGGCCGACAGCACGGTGGCCACGGACATGGCCGCCGTCGCCGCCGTCCAGGCCCGGTATCCCAGCCTCCTCGTGGCCGAGGCCGGCAGCGCCAGCACCGACGCCGTCGGGAACACGCTGATGAACTCCGACTTCCGCCGGGCGGAGATGACGTCGGTGCCGATCACGCTGATCCTGCTGCTGCTCGTGTTCGGCGCGCTGGTCGCGGCGGGCATCCCCGTGGTGCTGGCCGGCACCGTCGTCATCGCCACGATCTCGCTGCTCGCCGCGCTGGGCCGGTGGCTGCCGATCGGCTCGGCCACCTCCGAGATCGTGCTGATCCTGGGCATGGCCGTCGGCGTCGACTACTCGCTGTTCTACCTGCGCCGCGAGCGCGAGGAGCGGGCCGCGGGGAAGACGTTCGGCGAGGCGCTGCGGATCGCCGCCGCGACCTCAGGCCGGGCGATCGTAATCTCCGGGGTGACCGTGATGATCTCGCTCGCCGGCCTGTTCCTCACCGGGGTCGACCTGTTCACCGGCATGGCGTTCGGCACGATCATCGTGGTCGGCATCGCGGTCGCCGCGGCGCTCACCCTGCTGCCCGCGCTGCTGTCCCTGATCGGCGAGTGGGCGGATCGCGGCCGGGTCCCGTTCCTTGGCCGCAGGCGGACCGCCGCCCGGCCGTCACGCCTGTGGGCGGGGCTGGTGCGGCGGGTCGTGCGTCACCCGCTCGCCTGGGGCGCCGCGGCCACGCTGGCCCTGCTGGCGCTCGCCGCCCCCGCGGCCGGGATGCGGATCGGCAGCCCGCCGATCGATCTCCCCGCCAACCTCCCGGTCGTGCAGACCCTGGACCGGATCTCCGGCGCGTTCCCCGGGCGCCCGGCGCCGGCCGAGATCGTGGTCACCGGCGCCGGCCTGGACCGCCCGGCGGTGCTGCGGTCCCTGACCGCCCTGGAGGACCGGGCCTCCGCCCGGGGCCCGCTCCGGGCGCCGGTCACGGTGACCCCGGCGGCGCACGGCCGCGCGCTGATCGTCCTGGTACCGCTGGCCGGAAACGGGTCGGACCCGGTTACCAGTGCCGCCCTTCTCACCCTGCGGGATCAGGTCCTTCCCGGCACGCTCGGCCGGGTGGGCGGGGTCAGCTACACGGTGACCGGCAGCCCGGCGGTTGGCTACGACTGGGACGCAGTGCTGCGCGCCCGCACGCCACTCGTGGTGGGCGCGGTGGCCGCCCTGGCGTTCTTCGTGCTAATGGGCGCGTTCCGGTCCCTTGCCCTGCCCCTGGTCTCGATCGGGCTCAACCTGCTGTCCGTCGGAGCGGCCTGCGGCCTGGTCACCCTGATCTTCCAGCACGGCAACCTGCAGGGGCTGCTCGGCTTCACGAGCTACGGAGCGGTGTCGCAGTGGGTGCCGTTGTTCACGTTCGTGCTGCTATTCGGCCTGTCCATGGACTACCACGTATTCATCCTGAGCCGGATCCGGGAACGGTGGACGGCGGGGGCGAGCACCCCGGACGCCGTGATCGGCGGGATCGCGGCCAGCGCGGGCGTGGTGACCAGCGCCGCCGTGATCATGGTGGCGGTGTTCTCCATCTTCGCCACGCTGTCGTTCATCGACGTCAAGATGCTCGGCGTGGGACTGGCCTTCGCGGTCCTGCTCGACGCCACGATCGTGCGCGGGATCCTGGTCCCCGCGGCCATGACCCTGCTCGGCGAGCGGTGCTGGTACCTGCCGCGGCACCTGTCCCGGCTGCCCGGGCTGCCCGGGCTGCAGGCCGAGGGCCCGCCGCCGGCGGCCGCATTGGCTGCAGAGGGCTGATCCGGTGGCTGGCGCTGTCCGCGCGCTGGCGTTACGGCAGGGTGAGGATCTCGTAGCCGTCGGCGGTGACCAGGACCGTGTGCTCGAACTGCGCCGTGCGCTTGCGGTCCTTGGTCACGACCGTCCAGCCATCGGGCCAGATGTCATAGTCGATCGTGCCGAGCGTCAGCATCGGCTCGATCGTGAACGTCATGCCCGGTTCCATGATCACCGTGACGTCCGGGTCGTCGAAGTGCGGGACGATCAGCCCGGAATGGAACGTGGTCCCGATGCCGTGCCCGGTGAAGTCGCGCACCACCCCGTACCCGAACCGGCGCGCGTACGACTCGATCACCCGCCCGATCGCGTTCAGCGGGCGGCCCGGGGCCACGGCCCGGATGCCGCGCATCATCGCCTCGTGGGTGCGCTCGATCAGCAGCCGGGACTCCTCGTCGACCGCGCCGGCCGGAAAGGTAGCGTTCGTGTCGCCGTGCACCCCGCCGATGTAGGCGGTGATGTCCACGTTGACGATGTCGCCGTCGGCGATCACCGTGTCGTCCGGGATCCCGTGGCAGATCACCTCGTTGATCGAGGTGCACAGCGACTTCGGGAAACCCCGGTAGCCCAGCGTGCTCGGGTAGGCCCCGTGGTCGACGAGGAACTCGTGCCCGATCCGGTCCAGCTCGTCGGTGGTGACGCCCGGGGCCACGTGCCGCCCGACCTCTTCCAGGGCCTGCGCCGCGATCCGCCCGGCGACCCGCATCCGGTCGATCGTCTCCGGGTCCTTCACGTCTGGCTCGCCGATCCGCGGCCGCTTGCGGCCCACGTACTCGGGCGCCTCGATGTGCGCGGGCACCTGACGCACGGGAGAAACCCGACCGGGCTGGAGCAGAGTCGCCATGTTCTGTAAGTCTAGATGGCATGGACGGCGAAAATGAAAAGCAGTGGTGGTTCTGCCTGCGGCACAACACGGTCGAAGACACGCCCGTTTGCCCGGGCAAGGACCGGCTCGGCCCGTACCCGACCCGGGAGGCGGCCGAGCACGCCCTGGACACGGTCCGGCGCCGCAACGAGGAGTGGGACGCCCAAGACGAGTGATTCCGCGGGCGGCCCGGTAGGGTGAGCAGCAGCGGCCGAACCACCGGGAGAGGCATACGGGTGAGCGAGGATCGTTCCGGCCATGAGCTGCCGCCGGCCGCCGAATCGCGGATGGCCGAGATCCGGCGCAGCGGCACGTGGGGGTCTGCGCTCTCGTCCGACGAGTTCGCCGCGATCAGGAGCGTCGGGTTCGAGGCGGTCGGCCAGGTGCTCGGCGCGGCGGTCTACAACGTCGGGTACGCCGGAGGCTACGGCTGCCCCGGGGCCTGGGCCGGCTACGGCGGCTACGTCACCCCGTATCAGAGCGTTACGGCCGTTTCCAGCAGCGGGGCCCTGGGCGCGTACGGTCCGATGGTGCAGACGCTGTACCAGGCGCGGCACAAGGCGATCGAGCGGATGTCGGCCGAGTGCGCCGAACTCGGCGGGCACGGCGTGGTGGGGGTGCTGCTGACCATCGGCGCCTTCCCGGCCGGCGGCCTGGAATTCAAGGCGATCGGCACGGCGGTGCGGGCGCCCGGCGGGGTGCCGCTGAAGCGGCCGTTCACCTCCGACCTGTCCGGCCAGGACTTCGCCAAGCTGATCATGGCGGGCTGGGTGCCGGTCGGCCTGGCCCTGGGGATCTCGATCGGCGCCCGGCACGACGACTGGCTGACCATCAACCAGACGCGGTGGGGAAGCGGCAATTCCGAGGTGAGCGGGTACACCGACCTGGTGAACCAGTCCCGGCACGACGCGCGGACCCAGCTGGAGCGGGACGTCACCCGGATGGGCGGGGAAGGCGTGGTGGTGAAGACCATGGACATGCGGATCCGGGAACGGGAGTGCCCGATGCAGGAGCACCGCCGGGACCACGTCGCGGAGGTCACCATCATCGGCACGGCCACCGCGCGGTTCACCCGGTCCCACGACCGACTCGGCCCCGGCCGCGCCGAGGGCAGCCTCGCGATCCTGTCCCTTGACCCGCAGCGGCGCCAGGCGGCGCGGGTGCGGCTCGGAGGCCCGCGATGACCGGCCAGGACCCGACCCGACCAGGCAGCACAGGAGCGCCGTTGAGCACCGGGAAGCACCATGACTGATCAGACTTCCGCCAACCTCGAGGTACAGGGCGTCCCCCAGGACGCGATGCGCCGCCTGGCCGAGCTGCAGCCGGGACGGCCCGGCTCGATCTTCACCTCAGACCTCTCGGTCAACGAGTTCCTGCTGGTGCGCGAGGCCGGGTTCCGCCCGCTCGGCCTGGTCCTCGGCAGCTCGATCTACCACGTCGGGCTGCAGGTCGGGCGCTGGGGCCGCAACCAGGAGCTGGACGTGCTGTCCCAGGCCATGTACCACGCCCGCGAGCTGGCCATGAGCCGGATGGAAGCCGAGGCGCAGGCGCTGTCCGCCGACGGGGTCGTGGGCGTGCGACTGGACGTGGAGATGAAGGAGTTCGGCTCGGACATCGCCGAGTTCATCGCGGTGGGCACCGCGGTGCACGCCGAGGAAGGCGCGGGCGGCGGGGGCGTCACGAACTGGCGCAACAACAAGAACCTGCCGTTCACCTCCGACCTGTCCGGCCAGGACTTCTGGACGCTGATCCGGGCCGGCTATGCCCCGCTGGGCATGGTGATGGGGTCCTGCGTCTACCACATCGCGCACCAGAAGCTCGGCCAGAAGATCGGCAACACCGGCCGCAACGTGGAGCTCGAGCAGTTCACCCAGGCCCTGTACGACGCGCGCGAGCTGGCCATGAGCCGGATGCAGGCCGAGGCCGAGGCACTGCACGCCGAGGGGATCGTCGGGGTACAGCTGCGGCAGCACAGCCATACCTGGGGCTCGCACACCACCGAGTTCTTCGCGATCGGCACCGCGGTGCGGCCACTGCGCGAGGATCACGTCATCGAGCGGCCCACGATGGTGCTGAGCCTCGACTCCTGATGGCCGCCGCCAAGATGCCGCCGGAGACGGCCGAGGAAGCCGCCCGGCTCACGGTCGGGATCCTCGGCGGCACCGGAGACCAGGGACGTGGCCTGGCCCGCCGGCTGGCCATGGCGGGCAACCGGATGATCATCGGCTCGCGCGACCCGGGGCGCGCAGCCGCCGCGGCGGCCAGCGTGGGCTCGCCGCCCCAGGTGACCGGCGCGGTCAACGAGGACGCGGCCCGCGCCGCGGACCTGGTGATCGCCGCGGTGCCCTGGGAGGGACACGGCGACCTGCTGTCGGGGCTAGCCGGAGTGCTCGAGGGCAAGATCGTGGTGGACTGCGTGAACCCGATCGTGTTCGACGCGCGCGGCTGCTACGCGATCGGCGTGCCGGAGGGCAGCGCGGCGGAGCAGGCCGCGGCGGTACTGCCCGGCAGCACCGTGGTCGGCGCGTTCCACCACGTGTCGGCCACGCTGCTGCTCGACCCCGAGGTAACCGAGCTCGATCAGGACGTACTGGTGCTCGGCGACGACCGCCACGCGACCGACCTCGTCCAGGCCCTGGCCGAGCGGATCCCCGGCGTGCGCGGCATCTACGCGGGCCGGCTGCGTAACTGCGGCCAGGTCGAGGCGCTGACCGCGAACCTGGTCGCGGTGAACCGGCGCTATAAGGCCCACGCCGGCCTGCGCGTCACCGACGTTTAAACCGAAGTTGCTGTAGCGCTGTGTAGCGATCACGGGCCTGACGTGCTGAAGGCCGGCAGGTGCAGCCGTCGTATGTAGCCACGAAATATGCGTGTCGTTTCGGGTCGTTCCTGATAAGTTCCGTCTAGGATCGTGGTATGACGGCACGTAGCAGCGCGATGCACGTAGCCCGGAACAGGCGCACCTATGTGGCGAAGTCCGGCGAGCGGCGGGTGTATGAGTCGGTGCTGGTGCGCCGCACCTACCGGGACGGCGGCAAGGTGCGGCATGAGACGCTGGCGAACCTTTCGGCGCTGCCGGCCGAGGCGGTCGCCGCGATCGAGGCCACCTTGAAAGGCGAGCGGCTGGTGCCGGCCGGACAGGCAGTCACCATCACCGGGTCGCTGCCGCACGGGCACGTCGCCGCGGTGCACGCCTTGGCCGCGAAACTGGGGCTGCCCGCGCTGCTCGGCCCGGCGGGCCGGACCCGGGACCTGGCCCTGGCGCTGGTCATCTCCCGGGTGGTCCGGCCGGGCTCGAAGCTGCCCACCCTGACCTGGTGGGGCGATACCACCCTGGGCGCCGACCTCGGGGTGGCCGGGGCGTCCACCGATGACATCTACGCGGCGATGGACTGGCTGGCCGGGCGGCAGGACGCGATCGAGGCGGCGCTGGGCCGCCGGCACCTGGGCCGGGAGCCGAACCCGGCGCGGATGGCGCTGTTCGACCTGTCGTCCTCCTGGCTGGAAGGCTCGCAGTGCCCGCTGGCCGCCCGCGGCTACTCCCGGGACGGCAAGAAGGGCCGGCTGCAGATCGAATACGGGCTGCTCACCGACCCTCAGGGCCGCCCGGTCGCCGTCCGGGTGTTCCCCGGCAACACCGGCGACCCAGCCGCCTTCACCGAGATCGTCCAGGTGGTGCGGGACAAGTTCAAGCTGGCTAAGATGATCATGGTTGGCGACCGCGGCATGATCACCTCCGCCCGGATCGCCGCCTTGAACAAGCTGGCGGACGGTACGGCCCGGCCGGATCCCTACGGGTGGATCACCGCGCTGCGCGCCCCGGCGATCAAGAAGCTGATGGCCGACGACGGTCCGCTGCAGCTGTCCCTGTTCGATGAGCAGGACCTGGCCGAGATCACCTCACCGGACTTCCCCGGCGAGCGGCTGGTCGCCTGCCGCAACCCGGTGCTGGCCGCCGAGCGCGCCCGCAAGCGCGAGGACCTGCTGGCCGCGACTGAGAAGCTGCTGGCTCCCGTCGCCGCCCGGGTGACGGCCGGGCGGCTGGCCGGCGCCGCGGCGATCGGCGTCGAGGTGGGCAAGGTGATCAGCAAGTACAAGACCGGCAAGCACTTCGAGGTCACCATCACCGGCGACAGCCTCACCATCAGCCGCAGGCAGGCGCAGATCGACGCCGAGGCCGCCCTGGACGGGTTCTACGTGCTGCGCACCCCCGTCCCCGCCGCCGGGCTGGACGCGCCCGCCGTGGTGACCGCCTACAAGAACCTCAAGTACGTCGAGCGGGACTTCCGCTCGATCAAGTCCGACGACCTGGACCTGCGGCCGGTGTTCCACCGGCTGGAGGAACGCGTCAAGGCGCACGTGCTGATCTGCATGCTCGCCTGCTACCTCACCTGGCACCTGCGCAGGGCCTGGGCGCCGCTGACGTTCACCGACGAGAACCCGCCCGCCCCGGACACCCCCGTCGCCCGCGCCCGCCGCTCCGCCGCCGCCCAGGCCAAGGCATCCGCCCAGCACGACCCCGAGGGCCGCCCCTACCGCAGTTTCCGCGGCCTGCTAGAACACCTGGCCACCTTGGCCCGCAACAACGTCCGGTACGCCGGCGCCAGCCTCACCGTGCCGATGCTCACCGAGCCCACCGCCACCCAGCGCCAGGCATTCGACCTGATCCACGTCCCGATCCCGCTGACCTTGAAGTAGCCAGAACACAACCCTGCCAGCCCGGCAAAACGCCAGGCCAAAACCACAAAGGCCAACCCAGCTAGTCGTAACTTCGGTTTAAACCGGGCGGAGCCAGCCCGCCGCTGTATCGTCACATGCTGTGATCTCCAGGGGGGCCAGGGCCGCCGGTGCGCCGGCCGCGGGCAGCATCGAGCTGCCCACGCGCACGGTCTCCCCGCAGACCGCGGTGAGCACGCGGATGCTGCTGGCCGTCGGCCTCCTCGCGCTGTGCACGGTGATCGTCTACCTGGGACGCGACGGCTACCACGACGCCGCGCATCCGGGCCAGCCGCTGTCCCTGCTGGCCTCGGTGTACTACGCGACCGTCACGATGTCGACCACCGGCTACGGCGACATCGTCCCGGTGAGCGATACCGCGCGCCTGGTGAACACGGTGGTCATCACCCCGCTCCGGGTGATCTTCCTGGTCATCCTCGTGGGTACCACGCTGGAGGTGCTCACCGAGCGGACCCGCAGGAACTGGCGCAACACCCGATGGAGGTCGAAGATGACCGGTCACGCGGTCGTGGTCGGGTACGGGACCAAGGGCCGGAGCGTGATCGCCACGCTCCGCGACTCGGGGATTCCCGCGGCCTCGATCGTGGTGGTCGACCTGGCGCCCGCGGTGGTGGCCGAGGCCAACGCGGCCGGGCTGGCCGCGGTGGCCGGCGACGCCACCCGGCGCACCGTGCTCGCCCAGGCGGAAGTGGGCCGGGCGGCCCAGGTCGTCATCGCCGTGAACCGGGATGACACGGCGGTCCTGGTCGCGCTGACCGCCCGCGAGCTGAATCCCGGCGCGCTGATCGCCGCCGCGGTCCGGGAGCGGGAGAACGAGCCTCTGCTCCGGCAGAGCGGCGCCGACCAGGTGGTGGTGTCCTCGGACGCCGCCGGGCAGCTGCTCGCCATCTCCACGATCCGGCCGTCGGCCGCCCGGGTCGTGGCCGACCTGCTGAACCGCGGCCGCGGCCTGGACCTGACCGAGCGGGCCGTCCACCCGGACGAGGTGGGCCGCACGGCCCGGGACGCCGCGGGCGCGGTCATCGCCGTGCTGCGCGGCGAGCGGCTGCTGGCGCCGGACGACGCCGACGCCGAGCGGCTGCAGCCCGGCGACCAGCTGATCCTGATCGCCTCCGACGCGAGCGCCGGTCAGCGGTAGGAGTGCTCTTCGTCCGGGAAGCGGCCGGCCACCACGTCCTGGGCGAACGACCGCGCGGCGTCGCGCAGCACCCCGCCGACGTCGGCGTACCGCCGCACGAACTTCGGCGCCCGGGGGGACAGCCCGGCCATGTCCTGCCAGACCAGCACCTGGGCGTCGCAGTCCGGCCCGGCCCCGATGCCGATCGTCGGGATGGACAGGCTGGCGGTCACCCGGGAGGCCAGCTCGGCCGGCACGGCCTCGAGCACGACCGAAAACGCCCCCGCCGCCTGCAGCGCCTTGGCGTCGTGCAGCAACTGCTCGCCGTCCTCGCCCCGGCCCTGGACCCGGTACCCGCCGAACGCGTTGACCGACTGCGGGGTCAGGCCGAGGTGGGCCATGACCGGGATCCCGGCCGCCACCAGGTCCTCGACCTGCCGAAGCACCCGGTGACCGCCCTCCAGCTTGACCGCGTGCGCCCCGGCCTCCTTCAGGAACCTGGTCGCGGCGGACAGCGCCGCCCCGGCCGAGCCCTGGTAGGAGCCGAACGGCAGGTCGGCGACCACCATGGCCCGGCGGGTGCCGCGGACCACCGCGGCGGTGAGCGGCAGCAGGTCATCCACGGTCACCGGGATCGTGGTGTCGTGGCCGTAGACGACCATCCCCGCCGAGTCCCCGACCAGCAGCACCGGGATGCCGACGTCGTCGAAGACCCGCGCGGTCAGCGCGTCGTAGGCGGTGAGCATGGGCCACCGCTCGCCGCGGGACTTGGCGGCGGCGATGTCCCGGACGGTGACGCGCCGCGGCGCGCGGCCCCCGTACAACGGCTCAGGCGTCGCGGTCCGCGCGCTGGTCGCGGCCATGCCTGAATCACCTGCTGGTGCAGTCATCTGGATCCTCCGTGCCTCGAGGCGCCCCTGCGGCGTACCCGGACATCTCGATGATGCCATGCGCCGGGCAGCGGCGGGCAGCCCAGAGATATGGTCGGGGCAGAGCGGGCAACATGGACGGATCGGGACAGGAGGCTGCAAATGCGGATGACCAAGCTGGGGCACGCCTGCGTCAGGCTGGAGAAGGACGGGACGGCGCTGGTGATCGACCCCGGTACCTGGAGCGACGCCGACACGGTGCTGAGCGGCGCCAGCGCCGTCCTGATCACCCACGAGCACCCCGACCACCTGGATGCCGGCGCCGTGCGCGCCGCGCTCAGCAGTAACCCCGGCCTGGAGCTGTGGGCGAACGCCGCGGTGGCCGGGCAGTTCGCCGACTTCGGCGGGCGGGTGCACACCGTGCAGCACGGCGACGCGTTCACCGCGGCCGGATACGACGTCCATGTCTACGGCCGGGACCACGCGCTGATTTACCGCGACATCCCCCTGGTCGCGAACACCGGGTTCGCGGTCGACGGCGAGGTCTTCCATCCTGGCGACTCGCTGACCGTGCCCGAGGACCCAGTACCGACCCTGCTGCTGCCGGTGGTCGCGCCGTGGCTGAAGACGTCGGAGATGATCGACTACGTCCGCGGGGTAGCGCCGCGGCGGGCGTACGCGATCCACGACGGGCTGCTGAACGCCAACGGCATCGGGCTCACGGAGCGCATGCTGCTGGTCGCCGCCCAGCCGACCGGCGCGGACTACGTGCGGCTGGAGCCGGGCCAGAGCGTCGACCTCTAGACGGAGCCGGCCTCGAGCCTGAGTCGGTCCCTAGCCAGGGCGGACCTCCAGCCCGGAGCGGAGCGGCTCGCGCCAGCGGTTGGTGATCGGCAGGCGGCGGTCCCGGCCGAAGTTCTTCGCCGTGATCTTCGGGCCGGGCGGATACTGCCGGCGCTTGTACTCCGCGTGGTCCACCAGCCCGATCACCCGTTCGACGAGCGCAGGGTCATGGCCCGCCGCGACCAGCTCGTCGGCCCCCATGTCGTGCTCCACGTAGTCGTCGAGCAGCGCGTCGAGCACCGCGTAGTCCGGCAGCGAGTCGCTGTCCAGCTGCCCGGGCGCCAGCTCCGCGCTCGGCGGCTTGGTGATCGAGTTCTCCGGGATCGGCGGGGTCTCGCCGCGGCTGGAGGCCTCGCGGTTGCGCCACCGAGCGAGCTCCCAGACCAGCGTCTTGAACACGTCCTTGATCGGCGCAAACCCGCCGGCCGAGTCACCGTAGAGCGTGGAGTAGCCGACGGCCAGCTCGCTCTTGTTGCCCGTGGTGAGGACCAGGCGGCCCTCGGCGTTGGACAGCGACATCAGGACCATGCCCCGGATCCTGGCCTGCAGGTTCTCCGCGGCCAGGCCGGTCAGGTCCAGCTCCGCGTCGAACCCGTCCACCATGGGGCGGATCGGTACCGTCCTCGCGTGCAGGCCCTGGCGCTTGGCCAGGTCCTCGGCGTCGGTGACCGAGTGCTCCGACGAGTAGCGGCTCGGCATGAGCACCACGTGGACCCGGTCCGGGCCGATCGCGTCGGCCGCGATCGTCGCGGTCAGCGCGGAGTCGATGCCGCCGGACAGGGCGAGGATCACCGAGCTGAAGCCGTTCTTGGTCACGTAGTCCCGGGTGCCGGTGACCAGCGCGGCGTAGACCTCGGCGAGGTCGGACAGCCGGGGCCAGGTGGCGCGGGGGGCCGGGGCGTCCGCCGCCGCCGGGCCCGGCAGGCCGGGCAGCTCCAGCCGCCGGATGGTGATCATCGAGCCGTCCCGCGCGTCGACCGGCGTGTCGGCGGGGCACGGAGAGGGGCTGGCTTCGGGCAGGTCCAGGTCGGCGACGACCAGCGCCTCCTCGAACTGCGGGCCCCGCGCCAGCAGCTGGCCCGCGGCGTCCACGATGATCGAGTCGCCGTCGAACACGAGCTCGTCCTGGCCGCCCACCATGTTCACGTAGGCCAGGGTCGCGCCCGCCTCCCGGGCCCGGCGCTGGCATAGCTCCAGGCGGGTATCGTCCTTGCCGCGCTCGTACGGCGAGGCGTTGGGGACCACCAGCAGGCCCGCGCCGGCCGCGCAGGTGACCGCGACCGGGCCGCCGTCCTGCCACAGGTCCTCGCAGATCGCGATGGCCACGTCCACCTGCTCCTCGCCGGCCGTCCGCATCCTGGTCACGGGCAGGACGTCGCCGGGCACGAAGTAGCGGTACTCGTCGAACACCCCGTAGTTCGGCAGGTGGTGCTTGGCCGACGTCACGGCGACCGCGCCCTCATGCAGCAGCGCGGCGGCATCGAGCGGCGCCCCGGCGGGCAGCCCGACCCGCGGCCGCAGCCCGGTCCTGCGGTCCAGGTACCCGGTCACCACGGCGATCTCGCCGAGGCCCTCGGCCGCCAGCCGCTCCGCCGTCTCCCGCAGCGTCGCGACCGACGCGTTCACGAACGAGGTGCGCAGCGCCAGGTCCTCGACCGGGTAGCCGGTCAGCATCATCTCGGGGAACACCACCAGCCGGGCGCCCTGGTCCGCGGCGCGCCTGGTCCACTCGACCACGAGTTCTGAGTTGCCCGCCAGGTCGCCGACGGTGGCGTTGACCTGGGCCAGGCCGATCCGCATCTCAGGCATCCCCTCAGCTTAGGGGCTGCCTGATGGCGGAGCGCCGGTTCCTGACCGTCGGGAGGCGGCGGCAACTTGAGCCGCATGGCGACGGATGGCAACCCGCCGGACGATCCGGCCGATGCGGCGGCCGCCCTGGCGCGGCGGCTGCGCCACGACATGGCCGGCGCACTGGAGCTCTTACCAGAGCTCGTCGAGGCGTTCCGCACCGGCGGCGCGCCCCGTGCGCTGCCCTGGGCTCCGGAGGGCCGGGCGGAGTACAGCACGCGCTGGTTGTCGCCGAGCTCGCCGGGATCTGGACCGACCCGGCCGCCTGCAGGGCGCTCGGTCGGAATTCGGGGAGGTCCTGGGGTCAGCCGACGACCGGGTGCCATCAGGATGATGGCCACGGCCGTCCTGGGCCTGGCCTGCGCGGCCGGCGACCAGGGCGACTGGCACCGGGCCGGCGTGCTGCACGGCATCTCCCACCGCCTGCTCAACCGGACGGGAACCTCGTGGGAGGAGTTCGACGCGCCTTACTGCCAGGACAGCATCGACCAGGCCCGCGCGTACCTCGGCGACGCGCCGTTCGACCGGGCGTACGCCCAGGGCATGGGACTAACCCTCGACGACGCCGTCACCCTTGCCCTGCGCCACGCCCGCCCGGCCTTATGCGGCACCTCCGCGCCCGCCGGCGTGCGGCGTTAACGCGCCGGAAACACGGGCGCGGCAGACTGGCGCCGTGGACAGGCAGGAAGAATTCGTGCTGCGCACGCTGGAGGAACGCGACGTCCGCTTCGTGCGCTTGTGGTTTACGGACGTGCTCGGCTACCTCAAGTCGGTGGCGGTCGCCCCGGCCGAGCTGGAGGGCGCATTCGCGGAGGGCATCGGCTTCGACGGATCCGCGATCGAGGGCTTTGCCCGGGTCTACGAGGCGGACATGATCGCCCGGCCGGACCCGTCGACGTTCCAGCTGATGCCGCTGCGCGGCGAGGCGGCGGTCGGCCGGATGTTCTGCGACATCCTGATGCCGGACGGGACGCCGTCCTACGCCGACCCCCGCTATGTCCTCAAGCGCGCGCTCGGCCGGGCCGCCGACCTGGGCTTCAGCTTCTACACCCACCCCGAGATCGAGTTCTTCCTGCTGCGCGAGAAGCCGGAGCCCGGGAAAAAGCCGCAGCCGATCGACAACGGCGGCTATTTCGACCACACGCCGCACATGATCGCGCACGACTTCCGGCGCAGCGCGATCGCGATGCTGGAGAGCATGGGCATCTCGGTCGAGTTCAGCCACCACGAGGGAGCGCCCGGCCAGCAGGAGATCGACCTGCGCTACGCCGACGCCCTGACCACGGCCGACAACGTGATGTCGTTCCGGCTGGCGATGAAGGAGGTCGCGCTCGACCAGGGGGTCTACGCCTCGTTCATGCCGAAGCCGTTCACCGAGCATCCCGGCTCGGGCATGCACACGCACATGTCGCTGTTCGAGGGCGACCGCAACGTGTTCTACGAGCCCGGCGGGGAGTTCCAGCTGTCCAAGCTCGGCCGGGCGTTCATCGCCGGGCTGCTGACCCACGCGGCGGAGATCACCGCCGTGTGCAACCAGTGGGTGAACTCGTACAAGCGGCTCTGGGGCGGCGACCAGCGGATCGCCGCGGCCGGCGGGGAGGCACCCGCCTACATCTGCTGGGGGCACAACAACCGCTCGGCCCTGGTCCGGGTGCCGATGTACAAGCCGCAGAAGGGGAACGCCACCCGGATCGAGTTCCGCTCGATCGACCCGGCCTGCAACCCGTACCTGGCGTTCGCGGTGATCCTGGCGGCCGGCCTGAAGGGGATCGAGGCCGACTACGAGCTGCCGCCCGGAGCCGAGGACGACGTGTGGGCGCTGTCCCCGGCCGAGCGGCGCGCGCTCGGCATCGCGCCGCTGCCGCAGAGCCTGGCCGAGGGGTGCGACGTGATGCAGGACAGCGAGCTTGTCGCCGAGACGCTGGGCGAGCACGTCTTCGATTTCTTCCTGCGGAACAAGCGCGCCGAGTGGCAGGAGTACAGCCGCCAGGTCACCGAGTTCGAACTGGACCGGTACCTGCCCGTGCTCTGACGGCCGGTCACAGGCCGGGGTGCAGGCCGCGTTGCAGCCGCTGCCGGTACCGCCGGGCCGTTTCCTCGGCGAGGGGACGGAGCCTGGCGTCGGTCATGGCGACGGTCTCGGTCCAGTCACCGCGCCCGATAACGGGCCCGGCGGCGGTGCAGGTGGCCGCGTAGAGCTCGATCGCCCGGGCCAGCCAGTACGCCCGGGTGAGGTCGAACCGCTCGAAGTGGTAGAGCGCGTCGCCGGCGGATGGCTCGCGGTAGAACAGCGCCGACAGCGCCACGGGCGAGCGCGGGCCGGTCGCCTGCAGCACCGCGAACAGCTCGGCATCATCGCCTGGCAGGCAGGCCCGCAGCAGCTTACGCCGTTTGGGTACGGGCACGGCCTGCAGTCCGTCCTCCTGCCGGAGCTCCGCGAGCCTGGCGGCCATGGTGGCGGCCCGGTCGGCGATCTGGCCGGCCAGGCCGGGCTGACCGGCGCCGCCTGCATCGTCGGCGCGGTCGCCCGCCTCGCGCAGCTGGCTGATCGCCTCCTCGGCCAGGGCGTAGCCGCGTTCCCGGCGCGGCCCGGCGTCCGACGGTTCGAGCAGCCACCGGGCCCTCGCCAGGATCTCGGCCAGGTGCCCGACCACGGCGAGGTCGGCCGACGAGGCATGGCGGTCCAGGCCGGTAACCGCGAGGCCGAAGGCGTCAGACGCCTCGGTGAACATGTGGTGGATGTGCGCCTGCGGGGTGGCCGGCAGGTTGAAGCGCCACCGGGGATCGGCCTCGGGCGGGAAGCTGGCCTGCAGCGCCGGGTCGACGTCCTTGATCAGGCCGGAGGCGACCCCGCGCAGCGCCGCCCGCAGCTCGCTGTCGGCCATGGCCGACGGCCTGCGCTCGCCGGGCCCGGGTGCCTGCGTCGGCGACCAGCCGAGTACCTCGTCGATCTGCTGGGTCAGCCGGTCCCAGGCTTTCGTCACGCCCTCGATCAGCGCTTTCCCGGTGTCCCTGATGTCGTGCTCGTCCACCCTGTCGAGGATAACCGGCCGCGGCCCAGGGCGACCTGGCAGGATTGGCCTGGGATGACCAGCGGGACGAGCGGGATGAGCAGGCTGCGCGGGACGACGCTGGCCGGGCAGCTGGCCGCGATGGGATTCGCCGACACGGCGCGCGCGCAGCGGCTGCTCACCGAGGACCTCGGCCTTGACACCGGCGCCGCGGACGCCGAGGTGCTCGAGGCGCTCGCGGCCGCGGCCGACCCGGACCTGGCCCTGGCCAGCCTGGCCCGGCTGCCGCGCGACGCCGAGCTGCGGGCGGCCCTGCGCGCCGACCCGGGCCTGCGCGCCCGCCTGATCGGCGTACTCGGGGTGAGCGCCGCTCTCGGCGGCCATCTCGTGCGCCATCCCGGCGACTGGAGGGTACTGAGCGGCCCGGAAGCGCTGCGCCGCCCGGCGGCCCGCGAGGTCCGGGATGAGCTGCTGGCCGCGGTCGGCGCGCTGCCCGGCGATCACGAGCCGGTGTCGGACCCGGCGCGGCTGGGCGGCGCCGACCCGGCCACCGAGCTGCGCATCGGCTACCGGCGCCGGCTGCTGCACCTGGCCGGCCGGGACCTCACCGGGGCCGAGAGCCTCGCCCAGGTCGCGGCCGAGCTGGCCGACCTCGCCGCGGCCGCGCTCGAGGCCGCGCTGGCTATCGCGAGATCCCAGCTGCCGCCGCGCTCCGCGCCGTGCACGCTCGCGGTCATCGCGATGGGCAAGTGCGGCGGCCGCGAGCTGAACTACGCCAGCGACATAGACGTGATCTTCGTGGCCGGCCCGGGGATGGCGCCCGGGCCCGGGGCAGCGCCCGCGCCGGGGGTGGCGGCCGAGCCCGGGGCGGAGCAGGCCGCGCGGAACCGGCCCGGGCCAGACCGGGGACGGCCGCGAGGCGGACGCGCTGCGGACCGCGACCCGGCTGGCGTCCGGGATGATCCGGGTCTGCTCGGCCGCCGCGACCGAGGAGGCCCTGTTCCCGGTGGACCCGAACCTCCGCCCGGAGGGCCGGGACGGGCCGCTGGTCCGGACGCTGGCCAGCCACCGCGCCTACTACGAGCGCTGGGCGAAGACCTGGGAGTTCCAGGCGCTGCTCAAGGCCCGGCCGGTGGCGGGCGACGCCGAGCTCGGCCGGGCCTACCTGGCCGCTATCGGGCCGATGGTCTGGCGGTCGGCGCAGCGCGAGCGCTTCGTAGCGGACGTGCAGGCGATGCGGCGCCGAGTCGAGGGCAGCCTGCCTGCCCGCCAGGCCGGCCGCGAGATCAAGCTTGGTCCCGGTGGCCTGCGGGACATCGAGTTCGCCGTGCAGCTGCTGCAGCTCGTGCACGGCCGCACCGACGAGACGCTGCGCGCCGCCGCCACCCTGGACGCCCTCGCCGAGCTGGCCCGCGGCGGCTACGTGGGCCGCGCGGACGCGGCCAGCCTGGCCGCGGCCTACCGGTTCCTGCGCAGCGTCGAGCACCTGCTCCAGCTCCGCCAGCTCCGGCGCACGCACACGCTGCCCGAGGACCCGGCCGTGCTGCGCCAGGTCGGCCGGGCGCTGCGCGCGATGCAGGGCGCCAGGCCGGGCCACGGCGACCCGGCCGAGGATCTCCTCGCGCAGTGGCGGGAGCACGCGCGGCAGGCCCGGCAGCTGCACGAGAAGCTGTTCTACCGGCCGCTGCTCGAGGCCGTGGCCCGGCTGCCCGGCGACGCGGTCCGGCTGACCCGGGAAGCGGCGCAGGCGCGGCTCGAGGCGCTCGGCTACGCCGACCCGGCCGGCGCGCTGCGGCACATCGAAGCCCTGATCTCGGGCGTCTCGCGCCGGGCCGCCATCCAGCGCACGCTGCTGCCGGTCATGCTCGGCTGGTTCGCCGACGCGGCCCAGCCGGACGCCGGCCTGCTCGCCTTCCGTCAGGTCAGCGAGGCGCTCGGGGAAACGTCGTGGTACCTGAGACTGCTGCGGGATGACACCAAGGTCGCGCAGCGGATGGCCAGGCTGCTGGCCTCGAGCCGGTACGCCACCGGGCTGCTGCTCCGGGCCCCGGACGCGGTGGCGATGCTGGCCGACGACGCCCAGCTCGCGCCCAGGCCGGCCGCGGCCCTGTACCCGGACGCCGCGGCGGCCGTGCGCAGGCACCGCACCGCCGAGGCCGCGGTCACCGCGGTGCTGGCGCTGCGCCGCAAGGAACTGCTGCGCACGGCCATGGCAGACCTGCTCGGCCTGTCCGGTATCGATCAGACCGGCGAGGCGCTCACCGCGGTCGCCGCCGTGACGGTCGCGGCCGCGCTGGACGCGGCCGTCCGGAAGGTGGAGCAGCAGGCCGGCCCGCCGCCCACCCGGATCTGCGTGGTCGCCATGGGCAGGCTCGGCGGCCACGAGATGGGCTACGGCAGCGACGCCGACGTGATGTTCGTGCACGAGCCGCGCGACGGTGCCGACGAGGCGGCGACCCGGGCGGCGCACGCGGTGGCCGAGGAGCTGCGCGGGCTGCTGGCCCGCCCCGGTCCTGACCCGACGCTGCCGATCGACGCCGGGCTGCGGCCGGAGGGACGGCAGGGGCCTCTGGTACGCACGCTGGCCTCCTACCGGGCTTATTACCAGCGGTGGTCGGCGCCCTGGGAGGCCCAGGCCCTGCTGCGCGCCGAGCCGGTCGCCGGCGACGCGGCCGTCGGCGACGCCTTCCTGGCCGTGGCCGACGAGTTCCGCTATCCGGCCGGGGGGATCGGCGACGCCGCCGTGCGGGAAATCCGGAGGATCAAGGCCCGGATGGAGTCCGAACGCATGCCCCGCGGCGTCGACCCGGCCCTGCACCTCAAGCTGGGTCCCGGGGGCCTGGCGGACGCGGAGTGGGTGGCCCAGCTGCTGCAGCTGCGCAGCGCCCACGCCGTGCCCGCGCTGCGGACCACGCGAACCCTGGCCGCCCTGGACGCCGCGCGCGACGAGGGCCTGATCGGCGCGGACGACGCGGCGGCGCTCGGCTCCGCGTGGCAGCTGGCGGCCCGGATCAGGAACGCGGTGATGCTGGTGCGCGGCCGGGCCGGGGACACGGTGCCCACCTCGCAGCCGGAACTCGGCGCGGTCGCGCGGGTGCTCGGCTATCCCCCCGACGCCTCGCAGGACCTGCCGCAGGATTACCGCCGGGCCGCCCGCCGGGCCCGGGCCGTGATGGAGCGCCTGTTCTACGGCTAGCCAGGCAGATGTCAGACCCGGGTGCCAGGCTTGGGCCGTGGACTGGGTGCCTGGTTACCGCGAGTTCGCCCCGGACGTCGCGTTCCGGGAGGAGATCCACTGCCTGTGGGTCTCCGTGATCACGCCTGGCACGGCGCTGACGCGAGTGCTCCCGGACGCGTGCACCGACCTGATCTGGCAGAGCGGTACGGGCGCCTTCGTGGCCGGCCCGGACACCGGGCCGGCCACGGATACCCGGCTGCCGGGTGCGGTGCTGGTCGGCGCGCGGTTCCGGCCCGGCGCCGGGGGCGCGGCGCTCGGCGTGCCGCTCAGCGACCTCCTGGACCAGCGGGTGGACGCCGCGGACCTGCCCGCGGTGCCCGGGGGCCGGCTATCCGGGTCACTGGACCCGGCCGAGGCCTTGCGCCGGATAGCTGGGATCGCCGCGCAGATGGTGACCGAGCGGCCGCCGGACCGCCTGGTGCTGGACGCGGCCCGGCAGCTAGGCCGGCCGGGGGCCCGCGCGGACCTGGTCGCGGCCCGGCTGGGGATCGGCGAGCGGCAGCTGCGCCGCCGGTGCCAGGCCGCGGTCGGTTACGGGCCGCGGATGCTGGCGCGGGTGCTGCGGTTCCGGCGGTTCCTGTCCCGGGCCGAGGCCGCCGGGACCGCCGCCGACCTGGCGGGCCTCGCCGCCGAGACCGGTTATGCCGACCAGGCGCATCTCACCCGGGAAAGCACCAGGCTGGCGGGGCTGCCTCCGGCCGCGCTGGTCCGGTCGCGCCGCTAGACGAGTGATTCCCAACTCGGGCCTGTGCGGCGTGTCGCCTTGATCATGAAGTGGGAGGAGGGCATCCATGATCGCTCGTGACTGCAGACCTGGAAGCCCTCCTGACGGCACTGTACGTGCTGATCGACGATCACCTGATCCCCTCGGCTGGCGTCGTCCTGGCCGGCCGAAGAAGCTGTCCGACGCCGAGCTGGTGTGCCTGGCGGTGGCCCAGGTGCTGCTGGGCGCCCGGTCCGAGCACCACTGGCTGCGGATGTGCTACGCCCGGCTCGGGCACCTGTTTCCCTACCTGCCCAACCAGCCCGGCTACCACAAGCGGCTCAAGGCGGCCGCGCCGCTGCTGGCCGCGGCGATGGACTACCTGGCCCGCGAGTGCCCGTCGTGGCACGACCAGGTCCGGCTGATCGACGCCACCCCGGTGCCGTGCGGCACCTCCCGGGAAACCGTGAAGCGGTCCGAGCTGGCCGGCTGGGCCGGCTACGGGTACTGCGCGGCGCATTCGCGCTGGTACTGGGGCCTGAAGCTGTACCTGATCACCACCCCGGACGGGATGCCCGTGGCCTGGTGCCTGGCCAGCCCGGGGATCGGCGAACGCGAGGTCGCCGCCGAGCTGCTGGCGCACGCCGCCCGCACCGGCGCGCTGCGGCCCGGGCTGATCCTCATCGGCGACAAGGGCTTCGCCGGGCGCCAGTTCGAGGACCTGG
This sequence comes from uncultured Actinomycetota bacterium, assembly GCA_963834695.1. Lineage (GTDB taxonomy): Bacteria > Actinomycetota > Actinomycetes > Streptosporangiales > Streptosporangiaceae > JASHPR01. The sequence continues at coordinate 104,284 of CAWIDQ010000054.1, read as the reverse complement.
TTACCGCCGGGTTCGGGCTGCGCCTGGTCCGCCCCGACCGCCGCGACGAGGCACCCCGCCACGGGTCCATCGGCTGGATCCGCCAATGGATCGAATCGGTCAACGACACCCTCAAAGGCCAGCTCGACCTCGAACGCCACGGCGGCCGCACCACCGCGGGCCTCTACGCCCGCATCACCCAGCGGCTGCTGGCCATGGCCGCCGCCATCTGGCACAACTGGGCCACCGGAGCACCGGTCAAGCGCAGCTTGATCAACTACGACAACTGAACCCATAAGGAATCACTCGTCTAGAGCTCCGGGTGATCACGGTCTAGCCTTCATCTCATGGCGAAGATCGTGGTGATAGGGGCGGGCGTCGTCGGGCTGGGGGCTGCGATGCTCCTGGCCGGCGACGGTCATCAGGTCATCGTGCTGGAGCGGGATCCGGCGGCCCCGCCGGATGACCCGGCCGAGGCGTGGGAGCAGTGGCAGCGCCCGGGGCTGAACCAGTTCCGGCTGCCGCACGCGTTCCTGAGCGGCTTCCGGGAGATTCTCGACACCGAGCTGCCCGAGCTCGCCCAGTCCTTGCGGGCCGCTGGCGCGTTGCAGCTGAACTTCATTCGCGACGTGCTGCCCGAACAGACAAGCGGCGGCTGGCGCGACGGCGACGAACAGTACGAGTGGCTGACCGCCCGGCGCCCGGTGATGGAAGCCGTGACCGCCGCGGCGGCCGAGGCGACCCCGGGGGTGGAGGTCCGCCGCGGTAGCGCCGTGGCCGGCCTGATCTCCGGGGCGGCGGCGCTACCTGGCGTCCCCCACGTCACCGGGGTGCGGACCAAGGCCGGCGAGGCCATCCCGGCCGACCTGGTCGTGGACATGACCGGGCGGCGGTCGAGCCTGCCGGGCTGGCTGGACGAGATCGGCGCCCGTCCCGTCGCCGAGGAACTCGAGGACTGCGGGTTCATCTACTACGGGCGCCACTTCCGGTCGGCGGACGGTTCGGCGCCCGTCATGATCGGGCCTCCCCAGATGCACTGGGGTACCGTCAGCTCGCTCACCCTGCCCGCGGACAACGGGACCTGGTCGATGGTGCTGGTGACCAGCTCGAAGGACAAGGCGCTGCGGCCGCTGCGCGAACCGGACCGATGGGAGGCGGTGGTGCGCGGCCTTCCGCTGGTCGCCCACTGGCTGGACGGGACCCCGATCGACGACGGCCTGGAGGTGCTGGCCCGGCTGGAAGACCGCTACCGCGGATTCGTCGCCGACGGCACGCCCGTGGCCACCGGCGTGGTGGCGGTGGCCGACTCCTGGTCGTGCTCCAACCCGGCCAACGGCCGGGGCGCGTCGATCGGCATGCTGCACGCCCGGACACTGCGGGATCAGCTGCGCACGGCCGGCCTGGATGATCCGGCGGCCTTCGCCGGGGCGTTCCACAAGGCCACCGCCGAATCCGTCGAGCCGTGGTACCGCACGACGCTGGCCACCGACCGGCACCGTCTGGGTGAGATCGAGGCGGGCATGCGCGGTGAAACCTATGACTCGCCGGACCCCTGGTACCAGCTGGAGAAGGCCATGGACGCCGCCTTCGGGCAGGACCCGGACTGCGTGCGGGCCCTGCTGGACATCCGGTTGGTGCTGCGTGAGCCCGACGAGGTCTTCGCCCGGCCCGGGCTGCGCGAGAAGACCCTCCGGCTGGGGACGGGCTGGCGTGACGCGCCGCCGCTGGGCCCGGACCGCGAGCAGCTTCTCGCGCTGATGTCCGCCCCGTAAAGCCTGGGTCGCGCGGCGGCCCGGCCCGCCTTCCGGGCGGCCCTACCCGCGCTGGATATCGGAGTGGGTGATGACCCCGTTGACCACGGTGTAGGCGCCCTGGTAGTCGTCCACGGTGCCGTCGGTCTGCGCCGCCGCGAGCTGGACGGTCACGACGTCGCCGGTCACCGAGACGATCGTCAGCTGGTCGTTGGCGGTCCCGGCGAAGCCGTCGGCGAAGGCGTTGTAGGACTGGCCGGTGTTCTTGCCGCCGAGGTTCCACGCCTTCCGGTAGTCGTGGTTGTTGATCGCCGCGATGTACGCGGTCACGGTGGCCGCCGGGCCGAGCACGGCCGGTCCGGAAGCGGCGGAACTAGCGGCGTGGCCGGAACCGGCCGGGCTGGTCGGGCCGGTCGGGTTGGCGGGGTGCGGCGAGGAGTGGCCGCGCAGCACCGCGAACGCGACGCCGGCGATCCCCAGCAGCGCCACGCAGGCGGCGATGGCCGCGACGCGCGGCCCCCGGCGCCGGGGCCGGGCCGCGCCGTCCGCCGGGCGCCGCGCGGGGGTGACCGGCGGGGGAGCGGGCGGCCAGGAGGCGGCCCGGCTCGGCAGCGCGTCGGCAGGCCGGGACGCAGCCGGGCCGGCCGCGGGCCGGGCGGGTCAGGACGTGGCCGCGCGGGACTGCGGATCGTCGGCCCACGCGGAGGCCGCCGGGGACTCGGGGATGGGCGTCCGCTCTGTGGCGGGCCCGGCCGCCGACGGCTCGGGGGCCCGCGCCCGCTCGGCGGACGGCCCCGCGGGCTGCGGGCCCGCGATCCGCGCGGGCTCCGTCGACGGTTCCGCCGCGTGGGATGCGGGGAAGTGCGCCCGCTGCGTCGCCGGTCCCGGCGCCTGCGCCCCGGCGGCCGCCCCGGGCTCCCCGACCGCGGGCGCGAGCCCGCAGGCCGCCCGCAGCGCCGAGGCGAAGGCCGTGCACGTCCGGTAGCGGTCGTCCGGCGACTTGGCCAGCGCCTTGGCGACCACCTCGTCGACCGCGAGCGGCAGCTCCGGGCGCTCGGCGCGCAGGGACGGGGCGGCGGCCGACAGCTGCGCCCACATCACCGCGAGGCCCTGATCGCGCTGGAACGGCGGCGCGCCGGCCAGCATCTCGAACGTGGTGCAGGCCAGCGCGTACTCGTCGGCGCGGCCGTCGATCACGCGCCCCTCCACTTGCTCGGGCGCCATGTAGTCGATCGTGCCCAGGAACTGGCCGGTCAGCGTGAGGTTGGCCGACGACGCCGCGGGCTTGCTGAGCCCGAAGTCGGACAGGTACGCATGGTCCGGCTGGCCGGTTCCCGCCACGGTGCCGATCAGCACGTTGGCGGGCTTCACGTCACGGTGGATCAGGCCGTGGGAGTGCGCCTCGTCCAGCGCGGACGCCACCTGGCCGACGATGTGCGCGACGCGGCCCGCGGGCAGGGTGCGCTGGGCGTCGAGCAGCGTGCGCAGGTCCTGCCCGCTGACGTACCGCATGGCGATAAACAGGGCCCCGTCCGCCTCGCCCGCGTCAAACACCGGGACGATGTGCGGGTGGTCGACGGCCGCCGCGGCCCGCATCTCCCGCAGGAACCGCTGCCGGAACGCCGCGTCGCCGGTGAGTTCGGGCGCCAGGATCTTCAGCGCCACCGACCGGTTCAGCCTCGGGTCGGATGCGCGGTAGACCACCGCCATGCCGCCGCGGCCTATCTGCTCTTCGATCAGGTAGCCAGCTATCCGCGAGCCCGGAGCGAGCCCGCCCGACGCCGAGGGTAGCTCTCCGTTCACCGTGCCTCCGCAGAGTTCAGCCGCCCGGGGACGAACCTAGTATCCGGAGCGGGCGGTGACTGTCAACCCGGGCGGCGCGGGTCTTGCCCGGCGGCGAGCATACTGAGAGCCGGGGCGCGGCGGGCGCGCCCTCGTCAACCTGGCCAGGAAGGCACGAGCCCATGGACCTGACCGGCGCCACCTGGCGCTCGTCCTCATACGGCGGCGGTAGCGAGGACTCCAGGATCGAGATCGCGATCGTTCCCGGCTCCAAGGAGGGCAGCGACCGGGTGATCGCCATGCGGGACGGCAACAATCCCGGCGGGCCCACGCTGATCTTTACCCCGGACGAATGGCGTGCGTTCACCGCCGGCGTCCAGGACGGCGAGTTCGACCTGCCCTGACCAGGCTCGGGGCCGGGCCGGACGCCCGGCCCGGTCAGCGCTGCCCCGCGTCCGGCACGGCCGGCGCCACCGTGCGCCGGGCGATGCGCCAGGAGCCTCCGGCGCGGCGGAGTTCCTGGGTGATCATCGCAGTAGAGCGGATGGCGGGCGGCTGCGCGGGGTCGATGGTCAGCAGCACGGACCGGGCGACCGCCTCACCGTCGCGCGGGCCGGGCTCGACGACCGGGTTGAGGGTCAGGTGCAGCGTGGCCGGGCCCTCGGCGGCCCAGATCGGCCCGACCGACGCGCGCAGCGCCTCCCGGCCGGCGTGCCGTCCCTGGGCGCCGTCCAGCACCGCGTCCGGGGTGAACAAGGCGACGTAGCCGTCGGCGTCGCGCCGGCTGGCCGCGTCGTCCGCGCGGGTGACGACGTCGAGAATGGCCAGCCGGTCGGCATCGGAGAGGGTCACGGCCGCAGCCACCGGCCCACCCGGTCGCGGATGTCGGCCGGGAACACGCTCTTGGGGATGACCGCGTGCACCGCCTTGGGCGGCACCGAGGTGTAGGCGGACCCGGTCTGGTGGGCGTACTGGGTGACCCGGAAGCTGATCGCCATGCTGGCCAGCGCGTACGCCTCCGGCCCGGTGATGCCCGCCGCGGCCGACAGCCATCCGATGACCTCGCGCAGGCAGGCCACCAGCGCGCCGTCGAGGCTGGCGGCGAAGGCGACCACGATCCACGCGGTGTCGGCTTCGCCGACCGGGCCCGGCAGGGCGACCTGGCGGTGCAGGTCGTAGCGGATTTCCAGGTTCTCGGCCGCGGTCTCGATCGCGGTCTGGTCCACCACCCCGTCACCTTGCAGCGCGTGCACGTCGCCGACCCAGATCCGCCCGCCGGGCTTGGCCACCGGCAGGAACAGGTGGCTGCCCACGCCGAGATCACGCAGCACCAGGTTGCCGCCGTAGCTGCCGGACACGATCGCGCTGACCGTCTCCTGGCCGGCGGGCTCGGCCGCCACCACGCCGAGGAACGGGGCCATGGCCAGCGTGATGCCGTGGGTGAACTCCGCGGTGGTCCGGGCGTCGTCAAAGGTGAAGTAGTGCAGGTACGGCTGGGCGAAGTCGTGCGGGAGCGCGCCCACGCCGAGCGGGAAGGAGTTCCAGCCCCAGTCGATCGTGCGCAGCGCGGTGATGCTGACCTCGATCACGTCACCCGGCTCGGCGCCGGTCACCTCCACCGGGCCGAGCATCGAGTACGGGCCGTGCGGGTAACGGTGCCGCAGCGGCTCGCGCTCGGCGAAGCTCATGCCGAACTTGGCCTCGTTCCCCCAGTGCGTCCAGGTATCCGGGTAGCGGACTGTATCCCCGGGCGCGATCGTCGCCACCGGCTGAGCGGCGGGATCCAGGTAACCCGAGCGCACCGTGTCCGACGACGACTCCACTGTGTGCGTGCTCGCCACTGACCGTGACCTCCCTCGCTGGTTAGGCGCCTGATCCATGCTCCCATCCGGGCGGGAGGCTGCGATGATCTGCCTGTGACCCATGGTTCCACCAGCACCGCGGAGACCGCCGGCGGCGCTTCGCCCGCCGGCCTGCCGGAGAGCCCGGTCCTGCTGATCCTGGCCGTTGACCACCGCAACAGCCTGGAGCGGGACCTGTACGACCTGACGACGCCGCCGACCCCGGCTCAGGCGGCCCGGATCGGCGCCGACAAGCTGCTGGTCTACCAGGCGCTGCTGGACGCGGCCGCGCAGCTTCCGGACGGCGTCCAGCCGGGCATCCTGATCGACGAGCAGTACGGGGCGAGCGTGGCCGAGTTCGCGTCACGGTCGGCGGGCGCGATCAGCTTGTGCATGCCGCTGGAGGCCAGCGGCCAGCAGTGGTTCGAGTTCGCCTACGGCGACGACTGGCAGCGGCACGCCGAGTTCTTCGCGGCCCAGCACGCGAAGGTCCTGGTGCGCGACAACCCGGGCCTGGACCCAGCGTCGCGCGAGCAGCAGGCGGCCCGGCTGGCCCAGGTGTCGGCGTGGGCGGCGGGGGCGGACCGGTCCCTGATCATCGAGCTGCTGGTGCCGGCCAGCGACGCTGACCAGGCCGCGACCGGGGGCAGCCAGGACCGTTACGGCGACGAGCTACGGCCCGGGCACACGCTGACCGTTATGGAATACCTGCAAGACCGCGGCGTAGAGCCGGCGATCTGGAAGGTCGAGGGCCTGGACCGGCACGACGACGCCGTCGCGGTGGCCGCGACGGCCCGGCGCGGCGGGCGCCAGGCCCGCTGCATCGTGCTGGGCCTGGCACGCCCCGCACGACAAGCTTGATCACTGGCTGCAGGTGGCCGCGCCGGTCCCCGGGTTCATCGGGTTCGCGATCGGCCGCAGCATCTGGTGGGACGCGCTGCACGCCCATCTGCACCACCGCGGCACCGCCGGGGAGGCCCGGCACCGCATCAGCGGCGCCTACCTGGACTACGCCCGTTACTACCTCAGCGCCCGGGACGGCACGCTGGCCAGCGAGGCCGACCCGGAGTTCTGGTGAGCGCGCAGCGTCAGCCAGAGTGCATGAGATCGTGCCAGGAACTCTCCGTCATGTGAACGCCGAAGTACGACGCAGCCTCGCGGATGTTCGCGAACGCGAGCGCCCGGTCGGCGTCGCTCGCGCCCTCGACCTGGTCGAACCGGGCTATGGCGTTGCGCACGTGGCTGGCCGACACCAGCGGCTCCTTGCGTAGCCCGGGAAACGCGAACGCCGAGTCCGGCAGGCGGTCGGTCTGGCCGGCATCGAGCGTGCCGCCGAACTGTTCGGAGTCCGCTGGCGGCCGCCAGGTCGGCGTGTCCTGCGATGAGCGTTCCGGCATGGCCGGTCTCCTTTCCTCACGGATCATTCTTGCCTGGGCCAGCTGCCTCGCTGGCCTTGGTCACGGAACGGGTCTTCGTGCGGTGGACCGCCAGCCAGTGGGTGACGGTCACCGGGTGGGCGGGGTCGGACAGCTGGCGGACCCGGTCCAGCCTGCCCTGGTCGCGCTGGGTGACCCGATCGTGCTGGCGCAGGTGCTCGTCCCAGGACGCGACCACGAACTGCTCGAGGATCCGGCTGGCGTCCCCGCCCTGCCCCGCCGCCTCTGGCCGGCCCATCCGCGTTTCTCCCTTCGGCCGGCCGCGTACCGGTCACGGCCGTCTGGTGAGTCTGGCACGCGGGCCCGGCGGGGAATAGCACGGGCGCCCCGTTGTTGAGATCCATGCAAACGCATATACCTGGCGCGCTCGCCGAGATCGCGAGCGCCGGACCGCTGGCACGGCGGGGAGCGTAGGAGGCAGGCCATGCAGTTCGGGATCTTCTCGGTTAGTGACATCACCCGGGATCCCGTGTCGGGAGAGACGCCCACCGAGGCGGAGCGGATCGACGCGGTCGTGCAGATCGCGCAGAAGGCCGAGGAGGTGGGGCTGGACGTGTTCGCGATCGGCGAGCATCACAACCCGCCGTTCTTCTCGTCCGCGCCGACGACGCTGCTGGCGTTCATCGCGGCGACCACCAAGAAGCTGATCGTGTCCACGGCGACGACGCTGATCACGACCAACGACCCGGTGCGCATCGCGGAGGAGTACGCGATGCTGCAGCACCTGTCGCAGGGGCGGATGGACCTGATGCTCGGGCGCGGCAACACCGCCCCGGTCTACCCGTGGTTCGGCCAGGACATCCGGGAGGGCCTGCCGCTGGCCCTGGAGCACTACAACCTGCTGCACCGGCTGTGGCGCGAGGACGTCGTGGACTGGCAGGGGAAGTACCGCACCCCGCTGCAGGGCTTCACGTCGATCCCGCGGCCCCTGGACGACGTGCCGCCGTTCGTGTGGCACGGCTCGATCCGCAGCCCGGAGATCGCCGAGCAGGCCGCGTACTACGGGGACGGGTTCTTCGCCAACAACATCTTCTGGCCCAAGGAGCACTACATGCGCCTGATCCGGTTCTACCGGGAGCGCTACGCCCACTACGGCCACGGCACCGAGAAGCAGGCCATCGTCGGCCTCGGCGGGCAGGCGTACATCGCCAGGAACTCGCAGGACGCGAAGCGGGATTTCCGGCCCTACTTCAACGAGGCGCCGGTCTACGGGCACGGGCCGTCGATGGAGGACTTCGAGCAGCTGACGCCGCTGTCGGTGGGCAGCCCGGCCGAGGTCATCGACAAGACCCTGACGTTCCGCGAGCACTTTGGCGACTACCAGCGCCAGCTGTTCCTGGTGGACCACGCGGGCCTGCCGCTCAAGACCGTGCTCGACCAGCTTGACCTGCTGGGTGAGGAGGTCGTGCCGGTGCTGCGCAAGGAAACCGAGGCCCGGCGGGACCCGGAGACGCCGGAGGCTCCCACCCACGCGAGCCTGGTCCGGGCCAAGTACGGCGACCGGGCTCCGCGCCAGCCGCGCCCGAACGCCAACCGCGGCGACAACGTCACGGGCCCGTCCCCCTACGCCGACACGCCCGCCGACGCCCATGCCGAGTACCCGGGCCTGTGATGCCTGACCGGCCGAACCCCGCCAACGACGCGTGGGAGGCGCTGCTGTCCGCCCACGCCGTGCTGCTCAAGCAGTTCGCCGCCGAGGACATCTGGCAGGACCTGTCCCTGCGGGAGTACGACGTGCTGTACACGCTGTCCAAGTGCCGCGAGCCCGTCCGGATCAGCGAGCTGCACCGTCACGTGCTGCTCAGCCAGCCGGCCCTGTCCCGCCTGGTGCACCGCCTGGCCGACCGCGGCCTGATCGAGTGCCGGTCCGACCCCGCCGACGGGCGCGGCGTGCGGGTGTCGCTCACCGACGCCGGGCGGGGCCTGCAGCGCCAGGTCGGGCGCTCCCACGCCCGCAGCGTCGCCCGCGCCCTGACCGCCGCGCTGACCCGCGGCGAGCTGGCGCAGCTGGAAGCGATCAGCCGGAAGCTGGCCCGCCAGGAGGACCCCGCCAACCACGAGAACAAGGACATGGCCCATGAACAGCCCTGAGCACACCGAGCCGCTCCGGCTCGCCGTGGTCAGCGCCGGAACCAGCGACCCCTCCTCCACCCGGCTGCTGGCCGACCGTATCGCCGAACGCGCCGCGGCCCTCGCCGCCAGCCGCGGCACCACGGTGACGATCAGCGTCATCGAGCTGCGCGAGATCGCCGCCGATATCTCGACCGCGCTGGTATCCCAGCTGATCACGCCGAACCTGCGCCGCGCGATCACGGTCCTCGGTGAGGCCGACGGCATCATCGCCGCCGCCCCGGTCTACAAGGCCGGCCCCAGCGGCCTGTTCACCTCGTTCTTCCAGGTCCTGGACAACGACCTGATCATCGCCAAGCCCGTGGTGCTGGCCGCGACGGCCGGAACCGCCCGGCACGCCCTCGTCGCGGATGACCAGATGCGCCCGCTGTTCGCCTACCTGCGGGCCCTGACCGTGCCCACCTCCCTGTTCGCCGCGCCCGAGGACTGGGGCGACCCGGCCCTCAACCAGCGCGTCGACCGGGCCGCCGTCGAGCTCGTGCTGCTGATGGAGAGCGGCTTCGCCCGCAAGATCAAGGATGAGTCCTGGCACAGCTACCAGCACGAGTACGGCAGCGCGGGCGGAACCGAGGTCTCCATCGACCTCGACACCGACCTCATGCGCCTCGCCACCGGCGGATCGGCGGCCTGAGCCGCGGTCACTGCGGCGGGCAGGCGGCCAGGTGCACGCTGCCGGTCGTGCGGTGCCCCGACGGGCTCACCCACGTGACGGAGACCTGCTCGCCCGGATGGAACCGGGCGAGGATGCGGCCCAGGTCGTCGGGCGAGCCGACGGCTTGCCCGTTCACCGCCGTGATCACCGCCCCGCCGGTCAGGCCGGCCGCGGCCGCGGGGCCCCCGCAGATCGTCCCGACGATCAGGGTCCCGGAGCTGACCGGCGCGATTTGGGACGGCACGACCAGGTCGGTGTTGCTGCTGTAGCAGGCCGGCAGGCTTCCGGAGCCGCCGGAGCCGCCACTGGCCTGCTGCTGGGCCTGCGCCTGCGGGCTGCTGCTGGATCCGGAGCCGATGAAGATGCCCATGAACGGCGGGTAGCCGATCGTGATGGTGGAGCTGGCGCGGCCCCCGGCGATCCGCCGGGCGACCGACAGCGCCGTGTTGATCGGGATCGCGAACCCGACCGCCGCCTGCTGGTTGTTCGCGTCGTTGCCCGCGGTGTCCATGCCGAGGACACCGGCGGAGCTGGCCAGCGGGCCGCCGGAGTCGCCGGCCACGATGTCGGCGTTGGTCTGGATCATCCCGTGCAGCGTCTCGGAGGCGGTCGAGCTTCCGTCGTTGCTGGCCGTGATGGTCTGGTTCAGCGCGGTGACATGGCCCGCCGTGGCGGTGATGGCACCCTGCCCCCCGGCGTTGCCCAGGGCCACGACCGCCTGCCCGGCCGTGACCGAGGAAGAGTTGCCGACCGGCACCGTCGTCAGCCCGGACGCGTTCTGCAGCTGGATCAGGGCGACGTCGCCGGTCTTGTCGTAGCCGACGGCCATCGCCGTATAGGTCTTACCGGTCGAGGCCACGGTAGCGGTGATCTTGGTGGCGCCCTCGATGACGTGGTTGTTGGTCAGCACCAGCCCGTCGGCGTTGATCACCATGCCGGTCCCGGCGGCCGCCTCGCCGTTGTACTGGAGCGTGGTGTTGACGATCACCAGGCCGGACTTCACCTTCGCGGCGATGCCCTGCTCACTGCTGGGCAGCGGGGGAGCCGACGCAGCCGGGGCGGGGACCGCGCCGCTGCCGGGCAGGGTAACGCCGGACGGGCTGTACAAGGCCAGGATCAGGCCTGCCGCGAGCCCCGCCCCCAGGATCCCCATCGCGACATGCGTCAGGTAGTTGCCGCTTCCCCGTCTCCTGAGGGGCCGTTCGTATCCGCTGTCATCTAACATCTGGCCAGTCCACCTCACGAGCTTCCGGCGGGGAAAGGCGACGCGGGCTCTTGCGACATAGACCGGGGCTATGCCTGCCGGGATCGCCAGGCGACGGCCGCCCGGCGGCCCGGCTCGCCGTCATGGCCCGGCTCCGCCATGACTCCAGTGTTTCAACAGGACCGCACTAACTGAACCCGGGACGGCCAGATGGAACCTGCGGGGACGATATCCGCCTCACCGGTACCCGCGCTCGAGCGCGAGTCGGCGGCGTTGCGAGCGCGCCGTCTGGCCGCCGCGCGCCGGCGGGCCACCGCTCTCCTCGTGGCGGTCACGGCGCTGTTCGTGGCCGTCACCGCGGTCGGCGCCCACGGGACCTTCCTCGGCTACGTACAGGCCGGCGCCGAGGCGGCCATGGTGGGAGGCGTCGCCGACTGGTTCGCGGTGACGGCCCTGTTCCGCCGTCCGCTGGGCTTGCCGATACCGCACACCGCGGTGATTGTCGAGCGCAAGGACCAGTTCGCCGCCACGCTCGGCCAGTTCGTGCAGGAGAACTTCCTCAACGCAGATGTCCTGGCTGAGCGGATCCGCTCCGCTCAGATCGTTCCCCGCCTGGCCGACTGGCTGGCCAGCCAGGCTAACGCCGCTCGCTTCGCCGGCCACGCCGCTGACCTGGTGGTCAGGGTGGCCGAGGCTCTCCGGGATGAGGATGTCCAGAGCCTGTTCACCGCCGAACTGACCCGGGCGATGGACGCCGTCGAGGTAGCGCCGCTGGCCGGGCGCGCCCTACGGGCCATCACCGCGGAAGGCCACCAGGCCGAGCTGTTCAACACCCTCATGTCGGGCGCCGACCGGTATCTGGCCGACCATTATGAGCAGCTTCGCGACCAGTTCGAGGCCGAGTCACCCCGCTGGGTGCCCCACGCCGCTTACCGGGTGGTCTTCGACCGTCTGTACACCCGCTTGCGCCAGCGGCTGGCGGCGATGGCCGCCGATCCCGACGACGAGGCCCGGCATCAGTTCGACGAGTGGATGGCCGGGCTCCCCGACCGCCTCGAGACATCCCCGGAGCTGCGCGAGCGCGGGGAGCGCCTCAAGCGCGACGTTCTGGGCAGCGCCGAGCTGCGGGACTGGTCCTCGTCGTTGTGGCAGAAGTCCAAGGATGCGCTGCGCACGCAGGCGGCCGACCCGGACTCCGAGCTGCGCCACCGGCTGGCCGACGCGCTGGTGGCGGCCGGCGGGCGGCTCGGGTCAGACCGCCGCCTCCAGGAGAGCGTCGAGCGGGTGGTCGAGTCAGGCGCACGGACGTTCGCGGGCCAGTTCCACGACGAGCTGGCCGGCCTGGTCACCGGGACCATCGAGCGGTGGGACGCCGGCGAGACATCGAGCCAGCTGGAGCTGCTGCTCGGCCGCGACCTGCAGTTCATCCGCATCAACGGCACGGTGGTGGGCGCGGGCGTGGGGCTGGCCTTGCACGCCATTGCCCTGGCCCTGGCCTGATGGTGGCGCTCGCACAGTTCGGCTCATAGTTCCGGCCAATACCCCGGCTGACGCTCCATCCCGGATGGCCTGCGGCCCCGGGCTCAGGGCTCGACCAGGATGCGGTCGTCGACCTCGGTGACCCCGGGCGCGGCCCAGGCGGCCGCGACGGCGCCGTCGTGCTCGGCCCAGGAGCGCACCACTCCGGACACGGTCACCATCCCGAAGCAGGTGGTGCTGACGGACAGATCGTCGGCGTCCAGCAGGGCGTTGCGGCGGAAGGCGGCGGCGATGCGCTTGGCTATGTCGGTTGCGTTGCGCGCCGGGACCAGCGTGATGTCGTCTGTGATGCCGCGCACGCCGGGCACGTTCGCGGCGACGAAGTCAGCCTCGTCACGCTGGTGCTGCCAGCTGGCGGTCCCGGTCAGCGTCACGAAGCCGTCGTCGACCTCGGCGTCCACGCCCGGCGGGACGACGCTGTCGAGCATCAGCGCCTGCCGCACGTCCGTGCGCAGTTCGGCGTCTTGCCGCCGGTCGGAGCTCAGGATCCGGACCTGCAGCTCATCGCGGATCCCGGTCACGCCGGACACGCGCCGGGCCGCCCTGTCCGCTTCCTGCTTCTGCCGTAAGCTGCCGACCGTTCCGCGCAGGGTCACGATGCCATCGTTGGCCGACACCGCGACCTGCTCGGCGTCCACTTTCGGATCCCACAACAGCTCAGCGGCGACGTCCCGTCGCAGCTCGTCATCGGTCATGGTCTCTCCTTATGCGTACGGCGGCCCGTCGGCCCGCGGTGACCGGACGCCCTGGGGGCCGAGGATCGCGCTGCGTTGGCGCCAGTTCATCGTCGCTGACGGCCGGCGGCCAATAGCTGTCGGGTGGGTCGCCATCGATGGCCGCTATCGGTCCCCCCGGGCGGTCCGGCCCGGAGCAGGGGCGGCAGGGTGTTCCTAGCCTGGTAGCTACAGCGACCTGGCATCACTTTACCTTTACTTGACCAACGCATGGGATTCGTGTTACCAAGGACCAAGGGCGCCGCTGACGACCAACAGCGGCAGGGGGACGCCGGGCGGCCCATCGTTACGCTTCACACAGGGGGAAATGCGATGTCTCTTTTGAAGAACCCGGATTTTGAAACCGGTCAAGCACCCTGGGATCGCAACAACATGCCTGGCGGGGTTGACCTCGAAGTGATCCCCGATAAGCGCATAGCGAGGTCGGGCCTCAACTTCCTTCAGTTCAGGACCGCAGAATCCAACGGTTCCATTGCTCAATCTATCACGGTGACAGCGCCACCGAGTGTGACAGCAATAGCATACGTTCGAGCCAAGGACACCAACGTCAGCGGCTCGCTTGCTATATGGGATATGGACGCGAACGTCAGTAGTTCCGTTGGTTTCACCGTCGGCCCAACCTGGACACAAGTTGTCGTCATGCTAGGCATGATGAGCACCGGTGCAAATCACCGGATCAGAATCGAGCTCTACCTGGACGACACAGATCTGTACCTCTACGTCGACAGCATCAACGCATTTTAGCGGCAGGCACGGAACCGGCCTGGCTAGCCCCAGGCGGGATTACAGACCCGGCCGAGGCCGCACCCGAGCCGCCCCTGGTGAGCACGGGTAAAGACGCTGGCGTGCCCCGGCCGTGGCCGGTCTCGGTCCAGGTACCGTCGGCCCGGTCGAACACCGGCCCGGTCAGCTCGCCGAGCCGCTCCTTGATGACGCGCTCGGAGTCGGTGCGGGGCAGGTCAGCGGCGGGCTGCCAGTACCGCGGCACCTTGAACGCGGCGAGACGCTCGGCGCAGTACTCCGCCAGCTCGCCTGGCCGCACCTCGGTGATCTCGTCGCTGGTGACGTAGCAGGCCTTGACCTCTTCGCCGCGGATCTCGTCCGGGACACCGGTGACGGCCACCAGCCGGATCCGGGGGTGCGTCAGCAGCACTTCTTCGACTTCGCGCGCGGCCACGTTCTCTCCGCCGCGCCTGATCATGTCCTTGATCCGCCCGGCGTGATAAACGCGGCCGCGGGAGTCCATCCGGCCGAGATCGCCGGTGCGGAACCAGCCGTCGCGCATCACCCGCGCGGTCGCCTCCGGATCGTCGTAGTACCCGTCCATCATCCCGGCTCCGGCCAGCGTGATCTCACCGGTCTGGCCCGCCGGGACCGGGCGGCCGTCGGCGCCGGTGATCCGGACCTCGCGGTAGCTGACTGGGCGGCCCAGGCAGCCGGTGCCGACGAGCTCGTCATGATCGATGTCGGTGACCCGCAGATCAGCGCCGGTCTCGGTCATCCCGAAGGCTTCGTACCACGGCACGCCCCAGCGCTGCTCCAGCGCCGCATGCAGGGCGGGCGGGATCGCCGAGCACTGCACGGCCCGGACACGATGATCGCGGTCGGCACGGTCGGCGGGCATGCGCAGCAGCAGGCCGGGCATCGCGCCCAGGCAGTAGAAGTACGTCACCCGATGGTGCCGCACCTTGGCCCAGAACGATGACGGGTGGAACCCGTCCAGGATCACCAGCTCCGCCCCGGCCACCAGCGCCGCTGCGACGTTCCACTGCGGGTCGATGTAGTGGAACGGCTGCGCCGTCAGCATCACGTCCTGCTCGCCCAGGTACGGGAACTCGGTGACCAGGCTGCTGCCGAGCTGCGTCCAGTAACGATGCGGAAGCACGCAGCCCTTCGGGCGGCCGGTAGTGCCCGAGGTGAACTGAATGTTCGCCGTCCTGGCCGGGTCCGGGTCACCGGGGCCAGGCGGCGCGCCGGTCCGCGCCGCGGCGGCCGCGACCTCGGCCGCGGGGATGGTCAGCCGGAGCGCCGGCAGGTCGGCCGGCAGTCGCTGCAGCAGGGGCGTATACAGTGCCCCGGCCACGATGGCCGACGCCCGGCAGGCGCGCAGGACGTGCCCGGCGTCCGCGGTCTGGTACCTGGTGTTGACCGGCACCGCGGCCGCGCCCAGCAGGGAAAGGGCGAGCCACGTCAGGGGGAACGCGGCCTCGTTTCCCAGCAGCACCGCCACCCGGTCCCCGGACCGGACGCCACGGTCGCGCAGCGCCTGCGCGTACCCGGCCGTCAGCCGGGCCACGTCGGTGAAGGTCAGATGGTCGCCGGGATCGAACCGCCAGGCCATCCGGTCCGGCCACCGACGCGCGGCGACGCGGACCGCCGCGGCGAGCGTGACCGGCAGGCCCGCAGCGTCAGGGCGCATCGCTGGCCGCTCCCGGGGCCACGGTCAGGGCGGCGAAGTCGACCTCAGCGGCCATCGCCTCCTCCAGCGCGCAGTCCGCTCCGCGGTCGAGGGCCTGCTTGGCCAGCGCCAGGGCCAGCCGCGGCTGGTCCCGCAGCCGGGCCGCGAGCACGGCCGCGGCCTGCTCGTGCTGGCCCGCCACGGCGACCTGGTTCACCAGCCCCAGTTCCAGGGCACGGGCCGCGCCGAACCGCTCCCCGAGCAGCAGCAGCTCCTTCGCCCGGACCGGGCCGACCAGCAGCGGCAGCAGGCGGGAGATGCCGCCCGTCACGCTCAGCCCGACGGACACCTCGGGAAACCCGAACTGCGCGTCCTCGGCCGCCACCACCAGGTCACAGCCCAGGGCGAACTCACATCCGGCCCCGAGGGCGTAGCCGTGCACGGCCGCGATGACCGGGCCAGGAAACCGGCGGATACCCCGGGTCACGTCCTGGATCTGCTCCACGCGCAGCCGCGTGGTCAGCACCGTCTCCGGCGGCAGCTCCTCCTTCAGGTCATACCCGGAGCAGAACGCCCGGCCGCGGCCCGCCAGCACCACCACTCGGGCGCCATCCTCGCCCGCCCTGGCCAGGGCCGCGACCAGGCCGGCGGTCAGTTCCGGCACGACCGCGTTGAGCCGGTGCGGGCGATTGAGGTAGACCCGCGCTACAGACTCGGATAGCTCGTAATCGACAGCCACTTCAGAATCCTTCCCGATCTGCTGCTTCCTCCGGGGCGGCCACCTGAGTCGCGGCGATCTGGGGATGACCCGGGCCCAGCCGCCACCGGTGCTGGTACACGGCTGACACGATGGCGCCCGCCTCGCCGGCGCCGGGAGCCGGCCCGCCGGTCGCGACCGGTGCCGCCATCAGCAGCATCGGCGTCCAGCCGTCGCCGTCGGCGCTGTCATGCGGCGTCCGGTACCCGCGTACCGGCAGCACCACGGCGCCGTGCCGCTGGTAGAAGCCGACCCGCCGGGACCTGACCTGCGACTCGGCCGGGCCGCAGCCGGTCTCGCCCGGGTCCTCCACGTCGAATACCAGCAGTGTGCAGCCATCTGCCCGCAGCCGGGCGGTGAGCTGGTCCCACATGGTCCCGCCGAGTCCCTGTCCGCGCAGTTGCTGCTCGACGACGAAATAGCGCAGGTAGGTCCAGCCGGTGCCGCCGAGTCGGCGGAGCATCACAAACCCGCACGGCTGCCGCCCGCGTACCAGGGCCAGCGCGGCCTCGCCCGCCTCGCGCTGGTCCGTGAGGCTCGTGAAATCAGCCCGCAAGCGCGCCGGGAAACCGTCCTCGTAGATACGCCGGACGGCGTCGACAGCCGTCGTGTCCAGAGCCTCGACCGGTTCCAGCGCATAGGCAACGGCCATCACCGGGCGAGCGTACCGCGCACCTGACGACCGGCCTCAACCAGATTGCGGAGCGCTGGCCCGGTAGTCCCGCTGTCGTGTTCGCGGACGGTAATTCTGACCGGCTTTTGGTTCGCTGGCACAAACCCGGAGCAACGGTTAACGGCATGCGTGTCTGCTGGCTTACGGTGAGCCCGACGGCGGCGTGCGACGGAGCGGGGCAGCCGATCCTGGCGATGGGAGGAACTGGTCATGACCGCAGCGAGCTGGCCACGGGCCGTCAAGCTCCGCTCCGGCGATGTGGTGCAGGTGCGGCCGGTGCGGCCGTCTGATGCGCCAGCGCTGGCCCGGGCCTACGCCAGCCTGGGCGAGCAATCCCGCTACCAGCGGTTCTTCACCGCCATGCCCGAACTGCCCGAGGGCACGCTCCAGGCGGCGACCGAAGTCGACCACGAGAACCACGAGGCGCTGGTCGCGGTGCTGCTGCTGTCGGCCCAGATCGTCGGGGAGTGCCGGTTCGTCCGCCGCGCGGACCAGCCGGACACCGCCGACGCGGGGGTGACGGTGGTCGATGCCTGGCAGGGCCGCGGCCTAGGCTCGGCGCTGCTGGCGCTGTTGAGCGAGCGCGCCCTGGACGTCGGGATCGAGTACTTTGCTGCCGAGATCCTCGCCGACAACCGGGCCATGCTGGCGCTGCTGCCCGCCCTGGGCCAGGTCGAGACCGACTCGCTAGGCCCGGTGGTCGCCGCCCGCGTCGAGATCGCCGAACCGCCTCAGCCAGTCGGCCTGGATCTGCTGGATCTGCTGACGGCGGCCGCGCGCGGGGACATCGTGAGCCTGCCGGTCCTGCTGCGTCGGCTGATCGCGATTCCGGACGAGTTGGCCCACATCGTGCGGCTGCCGGTGGCCGCGCTGCTGAAGACGCTCCGCCTGCCCTCCGCAGCGCCGTAGATCACAGCCAGGCGGGAGTCGTAGCCGTGGGCAGACCGATCCGGTCTTCGGCGAGCCAGCCAGAGGCCGACCGGCACAAGTTTGTGTGGCGGCTCAAGCGCCGCCTCACAGATTCGATCTCCTGATCAGTTCCTGGAGTGGCGCCGTTTCCTTATCTCTTGATCACGACCTTGAGTGCGTTGTGCCGTCCCGCCTCGGCGAAGGTGTCGTAGGCGGCCATCATCTCGTTCAGCGCGAAGTCGTGCGTGCCGTACAGCTCGGCGGCGATCTTCCCCGACCGGACCAGCTGGAGCAGCAGGGGCACGGTAGTCCCGTCAACCAGGCCGGTGGTGATGGTCACGTTCTTGATCCACAGATCTTCGAGGTGCAGCGTGGTGGGTGTGCCGTGCACGCCGATGTTGGCGATGACGCCGCCGGGTCGCACCACCCTGGTGCAGATGTCAAAGGTGGCGGGTGTCCCGACCGCCTCGATGGCCACGTCGGCGCCGAGCCCTGCGTCGGTCAGCGCCGCGACTTGCTCCTCGGCGTCGCCGTCGGCTGGGTCGATCGCGACGTCGGCGCCGAAGCGCAGCGCGTGCTCGCGCCGCGATTGTGCGGGTTCCAGCGCGATGATGCTGGCCGCGCCGGTCAGCGCAGCGGTCTGGATCGCGGCCAGGCCGACCGGTCCGGCGCCGACGACCACGACGACGTCACCCGGCTTGACCCGGCCGTTCTTGACGCCCACCTCGTAGCCGGTCGGCAGGATATCGGCCAGGAACAGCACCTGCTCGTCGGTCACGCCCTCGGGCACCTTGTGCACGCTCGTTTCCGCGAACGGCACGCGCGCGTACTCGGCCTGAGTGCCGTCGATCAGGTGGCCGAAGATCCATCCGATGCCGCCGGTCGCCTGGCAGTGGCTCGGCATCGCGCGCTTGCAGTAGGCACACCGCCCGCAGGATGTGATCGCCGGGACGAGCACCCGGTCGCCCTCAGCGAGGCTGGTCACCGCCGAGCCCACCGCTGTCACGGTGCCGACCGCCTCATGGCCGAGGATGCGGCCGTCGGTGACAGCGGGCACATCGCCCTTGAGAATGTGCAGGTCCGTGCCGCAGATCGTGGTGGTATCCACCTGGACCACGATGTCGGTGGGCTCGGCCGGACCCGGGTCCGCGACGGTGTCCCAGGACTTCTGACCAGGACCGTGGTATACCAGTGCCTTCAAGGGACCTCCCAGACCATGACGATCAGCGCGATGCCTGCCTGGAAGCCGACCCTAATTCGACATCGGAACGTCTCCTGGCTCACTGTGAGACGACGGCGAGGACATAACAGACCCAGCCGCCGACTGCCGGGCCCGCGAAACGCTGCCCGCACTGGCTCGTAGAAATAGAACATCCCGCTGGACCAGCTCGATGAGTTCTGTGCGCCCGGCCCGTCCAAGCCCGCAGAGGGCGTACCGAGCCCATCCCATGCAGGAGGTTGCCTTGAGTTTTCCCGAGGTTGTGTCCCGCCAGCAGTGGACCGAGGCCAGGCGGCGGCTGCTGGCCCAGGAAAAGGAGATGACAAGACGGCGCGACGAGCTCAACGCCGAGCGGCGCCGGCTGCCCATGATCAGGATCGAGAAGGACTACGCATTCGACGGGCCGAAGGGGCGCGCCGCGCTGGCCGACCTGTTCGAAGGGACCAGCCAGCTCATCGTGCAGCACGTCATGTACGGCCCGGACTGGGAGGCGGCGTGTCCGGGCTGCACAGCCTGGATCGACGAGCTGTCGGAGGCCGTGCTCACCCATGTCCGCTCCCGTGACACCGGCTTCGCCCTGGTCTCACGCGCGCCGTTCGCCAAGCTGGAGGCGTACCGAACCAGCCGCGGCTGGACGGCGCCCTGGTACTCCTCGCACGACAGCGACTTCAACTACGACTTCCAGGCCACGCTGGACGCCTCGCGGCCGCAACTGGAGTACAACTTCCGGCCCGAGCCGGAGTTGGTCGCCGACGAGCCGTCCACCGAGATGCCCGGGTTCAGCTGCTTCCTGCGCGACGGCGACGAGATCTTCCATACCTACTCGACCTACGCCCGTGGCACCGAGTACCTCGGCAGCTCCTACACGCTGCTCGACCTGACCGCGTTCGGCAGGTCAGAGGACTGGGAGGAGCCGAAGGGTCGGGCGCCGAGGCTGCACGGCGCGGACCCGACGTTCACCGACTGAGCCTGCCGGCCTGATCTGGCTCAGCCCCGAACACCGCATCAAGTGGGGCCACCGGCCACGCGCCGTCGCTGACGCCCAAGTAGCTCCTTGTGTGCGGCCGAGTCGACCAGGGCCGCTACCTTCCGCCCAGTCCGAGCGCTTGCCCCACCGCTGTGATTCCCGTGGTATCGGCGAAGGCGAAGCTGAAAATCACTTCGTCAGCGCCGGCCTCGATGTGACCTGCGACCAGGCCGGGAATCTCGTGTGGCTGGCCGACGGTGAATCCGGCGACCTGTTCGGGCGAGCCGGCCGCCGCCAGCATCTCGTGTACCTCGGCGGTGTTCTGGCTGGACGTGGTCAGGATCAGGGGGCTCATCCACGTCACGCCGACCTCAGCCGGGTCCCGGCCGACCTCGGCACAGTGGCGGCGCAGCACGTCGATCTTGCGGGCCAGCGTGTTCACGTCGCCGGTGACGTTGCACTGGTCGGCGTAGCGCGCCACCAGCCGCAGCGTCCGTTTCTCGCCGCCACCGCCGATCATGATCTTCGGGCCACCGGCCTGTACCGGCCGGGGCAGGTTGCGGGCGTGATCGAGCCGGTAGTGACGGCCGGTGAAGCTCACGTCGTCGCCGGTGAACATGGCCCGGCATACCTGGACCGCCTCTTCGAGCATGTCCAGGCGCACGCGGGCGTCCGGAAAGTCGATGCCGAGGCCCTGGTGCTCTACGTCGTACCAGGCGCCCCCGATGCCGAGGATGGCCCGGCCCCGCGAGATGACGTCCAGGGTAGTGACGATCTTGGCCAGGATGCCGGGGTTGCGATAGGTCACGCCGGTAACCAGCGTGCCGAGCTGCACCCGCCGGGTGCGCGCCGCCAGCGCCCCGAGCAGGGTATAGGCCTCCAGCATCGGCTGGTCCGGCCCGCCCAGGGGCGGCAGCTGGAAGAAGTGGTCCATGACCCACACCGAGTCGAACCCGGCTTCTTCCGCTGCCGTCGCCAGGTCGGACACGTGATCGAACAAGTTGGCCGGGTCAAATCCCGAGAAGTTGGGCAGCTGGATGCCGAATCTTGTCACAACGCTCACAGTAGCGATCCCCGATGAACCGACGGCGTCCCGCGCATGCTCCGCTGATCAGGACGATGAGGGCGATGAGTTGGCCGGGCAGTTCGCGAGCCGTCGAAGCGGTGTGAGATTGCTGTCGCAGAATCGGAGGCCGCGTGTCCGCCTATCCGGCCACGCCCGCGACCCCGCCTGGCAGCGACGACGTAGCTGCCAGGGCCGCCGGCCTGATAGCTGTAGCGGAGGACCTGGTCGGCGAGTTCTCGCTGCGGCCGTTGCTGGAACGGATCCTGCGGCGGTGTACTGAGCTGCTGGGCTGTGACGCGGGCTCGATCTGCAGCGTGGATGAGGCGGCCGGCACCTACCACAAGGAAGCGGACATCGGCGTGGCCTGCCAGTCGGGCCGGGCTTTCCCGCTCACCGAGGGAATGACCGGGGCGGTTGTCGCGCACCGCGGCCCGCTCTGGTTCGCCCGCTACGAGGATGTTCCCGGCGGGCATGTCGCGCCGGAAGAACGGGCGACACTGCGCGGTGTCATCGGTGTGCCGCTGGAATGGCGGGGGCGCATTATCGGCGCCTGCATCGTGTTCAGCCGGGACGAAAACCGGGTATTCGGGTCCGGGCCATTTGCAGCAGGCCAGCACCGCGGCCCGGGACGGCCTGGCTGAGGCGAGGCTCGCCTTGCTCGGACTGGCCGCCGCACCGCCGGAGGGCAGGTCGCTCGCTGACGCGCTGAGGTCGGAGGTCGCCTGGGCGCAGAGCGTCGGCGGGCTGGAGGTCAGGTTCGTGTCCGCGGGGCCGCCGGTCGCGCTGGAGGAGCGGCTATCTCGTGAGGTGCTCCGGGTCGCCCGCGAGGCGCTGACCAACATCGTCCGGCACGCCGGGGCGACCACAGCCCGGCTCGGGCTGCTGTACGAACAGGGCGCCGTGTCGCTGCTCGTGCAGGACGACGGGCAGGGCTTCGACCCGCGATCGGGCTGGCAGGGCGACCGGTTCGGGCTACGTGCGATGATCGACCGCGCACCGCAGTTCGGCGCGACCGTGGAGGTCGACTCGCTGGCCGGCTGGGGGACCAGGATCCGGGCCCGCTTCCCGTACCTGCCGAACCAGCAGGAGACCGGGCCAAGATTGCGGGTGCTGATCGCCGCCCGGCAGCCGGTGCTGCGGGCCGGGCTGGCCCGGCTGCTGTCGTGGACCGAGCCCGGGATCGAGGTGGTCGGCGAGGTGGCGGCCGCGGAACAAGCGGTGGAGGCGTGCCGGGACCTGCAGCCCGATGTGGCGCTGGTGGACCTGAGCCTGCCCACCGCCGACGGAGCCGAGCTGCGGCCGCACGACGGCGCCGGGGTGACCGGCGCGCTGCTCGCGCACTGCCCGGGCGTCGCGGTCGTCGGGCTCTGCGAGGCCGGGGACGACGAGCGGGTCGCCGAAGCCATCCGGGCCGGGGCGCAGGGTTGCGTCGACGCCGCAGCCGACGGGCCGGAACTGGCCCGGGCGGTCGTGGGGGCCGCCCGCGGGCAGACGATCCTGTCCGGCCCGGTGCTCGGCCAGCTGCATCGCGGGCTGCGGGCTGACGATCTCGAGCCGGGACTGACTCTGCGCGAGCGCGAGGTACGCGACCTCATGGTGCAGGGCCTCCCCGACAAGGTCATCGCCGAGCGGCTGGTGCTGTCGGTCAAGACCGTGGAGAAACACGCGGGAGCCGTGCTGCGCAAGACCGGCGCGCGCAACCGCACCGAGCTGGCCGCTCTGACCGGGCGCGGGCGGCTGAGGTGACCGGCGGGCGTACCGCTGCGGCCGCCGGACGGTAGGGGAAGTCCTCCCCGCAATTGGGGGATTACCCCGATCCGCGCCCGCGGGCGCGCTGCATAGGTTCGGAGTGTTCCCGCGAGGAGGTTCCGCGTGCCCGTCGTGCCGCTGAAGGACATGGTCGACCGGGCGTTCGCGGAGCGCTATGGCATCGCGGCCATCAACGTCGTCAACGACCTGACCCTGGAGGCCGTGCTCGCCGCGGCCGTGGAGCAGCGCTCCCCGGTGATCATCCAGACGTCGGTGAAGACCGTCCGCTCGATCGGTGCCGATCTGCTGTTCGCCATGTGGCGCGCGCTGACCGCGGGCATCGAAGTACCGTCACCTTGCACCTCGACCACTGTCCCGACCGCGCGTTCATCAGCATGTGCCTGCGCAAGGGCTGGAACTCGGTGCTGTTCGACGCCTCCGAGCTGCCGGTGGCCGAGAACATGCGCCAAACCGTGCAGGTGGTGGCCGAGGCGCGCTCCTGCGGCGCGCACGTGGAAGGGGAGATCGAATCCATCACCGGCGTCGAGGACGACGTCGGCTCGGATGAGGAAGCATAGCGGCAGTCCCTGCCAGTGGCGCTGGAGTTCATCCGCACCACCGGCGTGGACGTCTTCGCGCCGGCCATCGGCAACGCTCACGGCCTCTACCGGGCTGAGCCGCACCTGGACGCGCAGCGGGTCTCGGACATCGTGGCCGCCGAGCCGATTCCGATCGCCCTGCACGGCGGCACGGGCCTGACACCCAGTTCTCGGACCTGATCGCCCGCGGATGCGCGAAGGTCAACATCTCCACCGCGCTCAAGGTCGCCTACATGAAATCCAACCTGGCGTTCCTGCGCGGCGCGGAGGAGCGCGATTCCTGGGATCCGCCGTCGCTGTTCACCGCGGTGCGGGACGCCGTCAAGGACATGGCCGCCGATCACATGCGGCGCTTCGGCAGCGTCGGCAAGGCCTGGTAGGACGGCATGGCCGCGGCCGCGGGTCCCGCGCTGATCCTCGACTGCGATGGCGTGCTGGCCGATACCGAGCGGTACGGGCACCTCGTCGCGTTCAACCAGACGTTCGCCGAGTTCGGGCTGCCGGTCCGCTGGAGCGTCGACGACTACCGGGAGAAACTGCGCATCGGCGGCGGCAAGGAGCGCATGGCCAGCCTGCTCACG
Organism: uncultured Actinomycetota bacterium; assembly: GCA_963834695.1. Classification (GTDB taxonomy): domain Bacteria; phylum Actinomycetota; class Actinomycetes; order Streptosporangiales; family Streptosporangiaceae; genus JASHPR01. The sequence continues at coordinate 80,318 of CAWIDQ010000054.1, read as the reverse complement.
CCGGAGTTTGTCGCCGCCGCCGGGCTGCCCGCCGATCCGGCCGGCCAGCAGGAGGGCCTGGCCGCATGGCACCGGCGCAAGACCGAGATCTGCACCGACCTGGTGGCCTCCGGCGCCGTCCCGCCCCGTCCGGGCGTCGCCCGCATCGTTACCGGCGCGCTCGCCGCCGGCTGGCCGGTGGCCGTCGCCTCGACTTCGGCGGAGGTATCGGTGCGAGCCACCCTGGAGCGGGCAGTGGACGCCGTCCCGGCCCAGGCGGTGGCGGTGTTCGCCGGCGACATCGTGCCGCACAAGAAGCCGTCGCCGGACATCTACCTGCTCGCCCTGGACCGGCTCGGCCTGGCCCCCGGCCAGGTCGTGGTGGTCGAGGATTCTCGTAACGGGCTCCTCGCCGCCACGGGGGCCGGCGTCGCGTGCGTGATCACGATCAATGATTTCACCGCCAACTAGGATTTCCGCGAAGCGGCCCTGGTCGTCTCTTCCCTCGGCGACCCCGGCGGCGAGCCCACGACGATCCTCGTCAACCGCAGCCCGGCCACGCCGGGCGACTGGATCACGCTGGCGGACCTGGCCAGCGTCCTGCCGGACAGTACCCATCCGTGCGACCGTCCGGCCGGATCAGCGAACTAACCGGCCGGTCAGCGAGTAAGGAGCGCTCATGTCCACAGCCAGCCTCGGTGACGTCGACACCGTCGTCGCGGTGATCGCGCGCACGGCGGTGGCCAACGAGAAGTACTTCGGTGAACTAGACGCGGTCGTGGGCGGCGGGGATTTCGGGTACTCGATGGCCCGTGGCTTCGAGCTGGTGATCCAGGACTGGGACAGCTTCGACCGCGCCGACATCGGCACGTTCCTGAAGAAGATCGCCGTGGTCATCACCAGCCGCATCGGCGGCACGTCCGGCCCGATCTGGGGCACGGCCTTCCTCCGGGCGGGCGTGACCGCGGGAACCGCCACCAAGCTGGAGCCCGCCCAGATCGTCGCGATGCTGCGCGCGGCCATCGAGGGGATCAAGGCGCCCGGCCACTCCGACGTCGGTGACAAGACCCTGCTCGACGCGCTCGTCCCGGCCGATCACGGTCTTGGTCTCCAGGAACGGCAGTAGCCCTTCGCGGCCGATCCCGGACTGCTTGAACCCGCCGAACGCGACGCTGAAGTCGGTGCGGAACGCGTTGTGGCCGACCGTGCCGGACCGCAGCTGCCCGGCGGCCTGGCGGGCGCGGTCGACGTCGTTGGTGAACACCGAGGCGTTGAGACCGTAGATGGTGTCGTTCGCGATCGCGATCGCGTCCTGCTCGTCCTGGGCGGGGATCACGCCAGCCGCAGCGCGGATCGCCTGCCGGCCGGTCGAAACGGGTGACATACGGCTTGAGGTCGATGACCGGCGTCCCGTCGATGAGATCGACGCCGGCGAACTGTGTGACCGGGCCGGTCACGTCCAGAAGCCGGATGAGGCTGAGCCCGATGGGGTTGATTCGTCGTGGCGTACGGGTGGCGAACATGCCCTTTGCGCGCTGCTGGCTCCGCAGCAGGAACGGAACCTGCCTGAGCGGAGGGTCGTTACCGGGCTCGGCCAGCTTGTGCAGCCAGGTCACCAGCCAGGCGTAGTCGAACTCTGCCAGGCCGTCCAATCCGTCCTGGTAGCGGTCGGCGATTTGGATAGTCCCGTGCTCGGCGCGATTGAGGTCGGCCTGGATCGGCGTAGCCTCCAATTCGGCGTGGCTGGTGCGGACTATCCCTATCACCGGCAGGGAACATTCAGGTCCATGCGGCCATGGTGCCAGGACTCTCAGTCAGCTTCCGGATACGGACAGCAGTTGCCGGGATGTGTCATCGGCCTGATCTGGGCAATCAGTTCCTTGCTCACTGCACTCTTCGTTGGTCCGACTTGTCGGCGCTACTGTGCGGGCTGGCCTCGGACGGCGACATTCCGTACCGGGCCCGGGAGGTTCGCGACACCGGTATCGTGCACGTCAACGACCAGACACTGAACAACGACGCCTACGCGCCGTTCGGCGGCACCCGCGCCTCCGGCAACGGCGCCCGGTTCGGATCACAGAGCAGCTGGGACGAATTCACCCGGTGGCGCTGGGTCACCGTCCGCGACCAGGCACACGGGTTCCCGTTCTGAGCGGCCGGGTTTCGTTCCCACGACCTGCAGTACTAGCTACGCGTCGAAGTACAGCTCGAACTTTCGGCGGTGGTCAGCTGACCTGCCACTGTAGGCTTGACCTGCGCTTTCGCTTCTCACTCGTTGGCGTCGTTTGGCGGTCCTGATCGGCGTCTGACGGAACAGGGACGGAACAGAGCAGGGCTCGATCACGGTTGACGCTGATCGAGCCTGGTAAGCAGGCGAAGGTCTTTGACATTGGCGAAGATCGCGTCGTGCGCGACGAGCGGAACGTTGAGCCAGATGGTTGTCGCGGCTACCCAACGGTCGGCTTCGTGGGCTTTCTGTCCCAGGCCGTGTCCGGCCTTGACGCACCAGGCACGCAGTGTGGCGTAGACCTCGGCGAGGCTCGGTCCCGGCCATACGGTGTCGGCCTGGTCAAGTTCGTGCTCCAGTTGCTGGAGCCTCGTTTGACCCCATCCGGCCAGTTTGGCGCCGAAGCGCAGTTCAGCGACGGTGACAAACGAGATGATGGCTGGTCGGCCGTCGCGGAGCGGACGGTAAGCGGCGGCCAATGACTTGGTCCTGCGCGTCAGCCGGGCGCCGAAGACGCCGGTGTCGATCACGACCGGCCCGCGTTCGGGCTGCGTCATGCGTCGAAGATCGCTTCGATGAAGACGCGCTCCTCTTCATCGGTGAGGTCTTCGATCAGCGCGTCTTCATCTGGTGGCAGGGGTCGGGCTGCTGCAAGCACATCTTCCCTGCTCCGCTCAAGGCTGGCGCCCCTGGATGCGGGCCGTCGGGTTGCGGGCTCTGACATCGCGGCACCTCCCTGGGCCTACCAGGGTACCCGCCGCCGTCCTCGGAGGTTTCTGTCGTCGCTGGGTTATGAGTAAAGCGACGTGCGTCTTGCTGGTCTCCCGCGACTCTGTGCGTCCCGCTGACCAGGATGCCGAGTTCGAAGCTGTCTCCGGTTGTCCGCTGCGTCTCCCCTGTTCCGCACCGTCTCGTTAGCGAATCCGTTAGCACCGGCTCGCTCTCCGGGGTTGAGCCGACGGTTTTGCAGATGGGTACCGTCGTCACCTGACGACATGCTGTGACCTGGGCATCTCTCCGAGAGCGTCACCATCAACGCCCGGCATATCCCACGTACATTCCGAGCGCGTCCACAGATGGGCGATGGCTCGGAGGCAGCGCGGCCAGCCGGGCGGTCAGGTCGGCGGTGATCGCGGCTGGCGCGGCGAGGGCGGCGGCCAGGGAAACGATCGGCCGCGAGACGTCCGCCGGTTGCAAGGCGTGCACACTTGGAATGTTATTGCCGGTCGGACCGAACCCGTGCTTACCGATAATCTCGATGGTCGTGCCTATGAGCGCTGAACAGCGGAAGGCGGCCGCCGCGCTGCTACGCGAGCGCGTCCCTGAGGTCGCCGACATCGGCCGTTTGTTCGTCAAGCACGGCCACGAGCTGGCCCTGGTCGGCGGTCCGGTCCGGGACGTCTTGCACGGCGAGTGGCCCACCGATCTCGACCTGGCCACGGACGCCACTCCTGAACAGGTCCTCGCGGTCATCGGCGGCTGGGCCGACGCGACCTGGACGGTCGGGATCGCGTTCGGCACCGTGGGCCTGCGCAAGGGCAGCTCAGTCTTCGAGATCACCACCTACCGCAGTGAGCAGTACCGGACCGCGTCCCGCAAGCCCGATGTCCGGTACGGCCGCTCGCTCGAGGAGGACCTGAGCCGTCGGGATTTCACGATCAACGCGATGGCGGCCCGGCTGCCGTCCTACCAGCTCGTCGACCCGTTCGACGGCCTGGACGCGCTGAAAGAGAAGGTGCTGCGGACCCCGGGACGGCCGGAGGACTCGTTCAGCGACGACCCGCTGCGGATCCTGCGCGCGGCCCGGTTTGTGGCCAAGTTGGGGCTCACCATCGCCACCGACGTGCGCGCGGCGATGACCGAGCAGGCCCCCAAGCTGGAGATCGTCTCCGCCGAGCGGATCGCCGACGAACTGACCAAGCTGATGCTTACCCCCGATCCGGCACTGGGCATTGACGTGCTGGTCCAGACCCACGTCGCTGACCAGGTGCTGCCGGAGGTGTCCCGGCTGCGGATAGGGACCGACGAGCATAACCGGCACAAGGACATCTACCAGCACAGCCTCACCGTGCTGAGGCAGGCCATCAAGCTGGAACCGCGCTACGGCCTGGAGGCCGACCTGACCGTCCGGCTGGCCGCGCTGCTGCACGACATCGGCAAGCCCCGCACCCGGGAACTGCTGCCCGACGGGCGGGTCGCGTTCCACCACCACGAGGGGGTCGGCGCGAAGATGGCCCGCCGCAGGCTGACCGCGCTGCACTTTCCAAAGGAAGTGGTACGGGCCGTGCCCCAGCTGGTCCAGCTGCATCTGCGGTTCCACGGGTACGCGGAAGGAGAGTGGACAGATTCTGCGGTGCGCTGCTACGTCCGGGACGCCGGGCCGCTGCTCACTCGGCTGCACGTGCTGACCAGAGCGGATTGCACTACGCGCAACCAGGCCAGGGCGCAGCAGCTGGCCCGCGCGTACGACAGCCTGGAGCAGCGCATCGCTGAGCTCAGCGAGCAAGAGGAACTGGCCAGGATCCGGCCGGAGCTGAACGGCCACGACATCATGCGCATCCTGCGTATCCCGCCCGGACCGCAGGTCGGGAGGGCCCGCGACTTCCTCCTCGAGCTGCGGATCACGCGCGGCCAGATCGGCCCGGAACAGGTCACCCAAGAGCTGCTGGACTGGGCCGCGGAGCAGGGGATACGGGTGCCGGGACCCGGCGACGAGGAGACCAGCGACGACCCGCCGCTCATCCCATGAACAGAAGCATTCCCGAGGATGTTGGGTCTTCCATTCTTCCCTGTAGGCGCCGAACCCTTGGCGAATGGACGTCGGGTCTGGGTTCGGCGAAGCCGATCGCATGCGACGCGACCGAAGGGAGCGACCTAGACGCGGCGCCCAGGAGCGAGACAATAGACCGCAAGGGGAGACGGGCCTACGCGGCACCTGTTGCGCCGCCGAGACCAGAGTTGATCAGCGGCGGCTTTAAAGGGTAGGCGCGCCGCGCCGGCCGGGGCCTTCCCCGAGGCCGGAGGCTGGCGCTAGTGCCGGCCGCGGCGCCGCTCTTGATCATAATTAAGGGCGATTTCGGCAGTGCACAGCGATCTGCCGTGCGGTGGTGCCGTGGTGGATCTCGGCTATCCGGTTGTCGCGGCGTCGCCGTAGTCGCTGGGCGCAACGCTGCGGCCCTGCGTCGTGGGGACATGACGGCCTGGCAACACCGGAAGGCTGTCCGACCGGTCATGACCGCCGGGTGGTGAGCGGGCCAGGGCGGCTGCCGCGCGGTTGACGAGTAGTAATGGTCAGGAATGTGATTTGCGTCACATCCGCTCGGTTCTAGCGGTCAGCCACGGACAGTCCCGGACTCCCACGGACAATAACCAGCACCGCCACGCACCAGCTCTAAGGTTTGCGCCCAGGCGCGAGGGGTTACACACTGGAAGCACCGCGAGTGCGGACCCTGCCTACGGTGGCGGGCTGGCAGCCCAAGGTCACCGGCAGCATTGATGGCGCCATAGGGCGCAACCAGAATGATCCGGCCTGGTCGGCGGGGCATGAGCCCCTTGGGTGACCCGCCCGAACTGGACTAGTCAACGCATACCGAGGGCATCTTCGATCTGCGGGTACCCCACCTTCGCCCTCCACGCTGCAGAGGCAGCCAAAGCCTTCGGGCCACCACACACCCCTTTGCCCAGTTCCGGCCTGTCCGGGCTGGCCGCTGCGCCCCCGCCCACCCCTCTGCACGTCTCAATGGAAGGAGCCGCCAGTTTATGACCGGCCGCAAGACCCGCGCCGAGCGTGCCGCCTGCCCGCTGGCCCGTGATTCGATCCGCAAGATCGCCGAGTCGGTCGGCGGCTGCCTGCGCCCGGTGCAGCTGCGCCGCACCGACACGGTGACCGGACAAACCGTGCCGGTGATGGTGCCGTGCGGGGCCACCCTGGCCAGTATCTGCCCGCCGTGCGCCGAACGCGCCAAGACGCTGCGCGCGGCGCAGTGCCGGGAAGGCCGGCATCTCGAGGACGAGCCCGACCTGACCCCGGGCCCGCCCGATGAGATGTAGGAGTTCTGCCTCATCTTGCGCGCCGAGGCCCAGCTGCGCCGCGATACCGTCGCGGCCGCCGGACAGGACACCAGCCACTATGACCAGCTGATCGACGAGCTCGACGACGAGATCACCCGGGCCGGGATCCGCGGCACCGTCACCACGCACCGCGGCAGCCGCGGCGATGGCAGCCAGCGGGGCCGCCGGTCGCGCTCCACCCGGCGCCGCCAGGACGCCGCCCCGCTACCCGCCCGGAAGATCACCCCCCGCACGGTCGGCACCGTGTACACCGCGCCGGACGGCAAGCGCTACCGGCCCTCGATGTTCCTCACCTTGACCTGCGACAGCTACGGCAAGGTCAACGACGGTGGCACCCCGGCCGACCCGGCCGCCTACGACTACGCCCGGGCGGCGCGGGACGCGATCCACTTCGCCGCGCTGTTTGACCGGTTCATCCAGAACCTGCGCCGGGTACTCGGCTATGAGGCGCAGTACTTCGGCGGCGTGGAACCGCAAAAACGCCTGGCCCCGCACCTGCACCTGGCGGTCCGCGGCAGTGTGCCCCGGCCGCTGCTGCGCCAGGTGCTGGACGCCACCTACCACCAGGTCTGGTGGCCCGCAGCCGACACCGTCCGGTTCACCGGTGACCAGCTGCCCGTCTGGGATGAGGATTCCGGCAACTACCTCGACCCCGCCACCGGCGAAGTCCTCCAAACCTGGGATGACGCACTCGACGCGATCGGCCCGCACGACCACCCCCGGCATGTGGCCCGGTTCGGCCCCAAGTTCGACGCCCAGGGCGTGCTCGCCGGGTCCAAGGACGCCGACCGGTGCATCACGTACCTGACGAAACACCTGACCAAGCAAGTCGCCGACTGCCACGTCCCCGCGACGGACGCGCAGCGGGCGCACGCCGACCGGCTCGCCGACGCGCTCCGCTATGAGCCGTGCTCACCGACCTGTGCGAACTGGCTTCGCTACGGCATCCAGCCGAAGAACCCCCGCCCCGGGCTCGTCCCGGGTGCGTGCAAGGGCAAGGCGCATCGGCCCGAGCACTGCGGCTATGCCGGACGGCGCGTGCTGGTCTCCCGCAAGTGGTCGGGCAAGAGCCTGGCCGACCACCGCAACGACCGGAAGGCCTGGCTGGTCGAGACCCTCGGCTTGGAGGTGCCCGACCCGGCCCGCTACACCTGGGCCCAGGTCACCCCTGCCGACCCGGACTACCTGCTACCCGAGCAAAGGCTGCTGCACGTCGTCGCCGACCGGGCCCGGTGGAAGGCCGCCCTGACTGAAGCCAGGCGAAGAGCCGGGCCACCCATCGGAGAACTTTCGGCAACTGGGAGGGCGGCATGACTTCGGACGAACCCACTGAAGGCTCACCGACGTTTAGGCTCGACGGATGGGAGACGGTTTTGGAGGGTGAGGTACCGCGCAGGAGGCAGGTGATCGTTCCTCCCGTGGAGACCGACAGGCTGTGGACTCCTGAGGAGGTGGCGCATTTCCTCGGTGTACCGGTTCATACCCTTTACCGCTGGCGGTATCTGGGCACTGGGCCGAAAGCCGGTCGCGTCGGTCGCCATCTTCGCTACCTGCCTGCCGATGTTATCGCGTGGTTTCGGAAACAACAGGCGGCGTGACAAGTGGCGCGTGTCAAGGATTTGTGGGCCGTCTCCCCCGATCGGCGAGGTCGTGGCAAGCGCTGGCTCAGCATCTGGATACATCCTACTGGGCGGGAACGTTCGCAGGCATTCAGTAAGAAGAGTGACGCCGAACGGCACGCGTCCAGGATGGAAACTGAGATAGCGCAGGGTGCTTACATCGATCCGAAGAAGGCCCGCATCACCGTGGCAGAGTGGTGCTCAACCTGGCTGGAGGGCTACGCCACGCACCGCTCATCCACTGTGCGCCAGGCGAACGTGCACATCCGCCGGATCGTCGCCGAGTTCGGACCATACCCGCTCGGCAGCCTGAGGCCTTCCCAGATTCGCTCGTGGGTTGCGGGCCTGCTCGAAGAAGGCCTAGAGGACTCCTATGTCTATGCCCTGCACAGCAGACTCGCGCAGATTATGAGCGATGCGGTCCATGACGGCCTGCTGGTGAAATCTCCCTGCTCGCGGCGGACCTCGCCGCATCTGGCCGAGCAAAGAGTGTACGTAGCGACCACTGAGCAAGTCTGGGATCTATATGACTTGTTTCCGCAACGGACCAGGCTTGCCATACTGCTAGGAGCATTTGTCGGGCTGAGACTCGCTGAGGCGTGCGGGCTGCGCCTGGAAGATGTTGATTTCATGCGTGGGATCGTGCATCCGAGGGTGCAGTATCCGGAGCAACCGCTCAAGACCAAGATTTCCCAGACACCGGTTCCGATCCCAGTATCGCTGGCGGCTGAATTGTCCGCGCAGATCGCCGCGTATGGCCGTCACGCAACCCTGCTGACAGGAGAAAACGGCTGTCAGCTATCACCATGGGCGATAGAGCGGGCGATGCGGAAAGCCCGCCAGAAGGTGTAGGGCCTCTCGGCGGGTTTCCGCTATCACGATCTGCGGCACTACTTCGCCAGCTTGCTCATCGCCTCGGGCGCGGACGTCAAGACCGTCCAGGCGCGCCTGCGCCATGCCAGTGCCAAGACCACGCTCGACACCTACGGGCACATTTGGCCCGACCGGGACGAGTCCACCCGCGCCGCTGTCGAGGATGTTCTCGCTGCCCGGACGGAACAACAGCGGAACAGTGCTGCGGCAACCTCGTAACGTCGCAGGTCAGATCCCATCTGGCAGCTACACGTCGAAGTACAGCTCGAACTCGTGCGGGTGCGGGCGCAGCCGGATCGGGTCGATCTCGCCGGAGCGCTTGTAGTCCAGCCAGGTCTCGATCAGGTCCGCGGTGAACACGCCGCCCTCGAGCAGGAAGTCGTGGTCGGCCTCCAGGTTGTCGAGCACGACCTCCAGGGAACCCGGCACCTGCGGTATAGCCGCGGCCTCGTCCGGCGGCAGCTCGTACAGGTCCTTGTCCACCGGCTCAGGCGGCTCGATCTTGTTCTTGATCCCGTCCAGGCCGGCCAGCAGCATGGCGGAGAACGCCAGGTAGGGGTTGCAGGACGGGTCCGGGACTCGGAACTCCAGCCGCTTGGCCTTCGGGCTCGGGCCGGTGATCGGGATCCGCACGCACGCCGACCGGTTGCGCTGCGAATAGACCAGGTTGACCGGCGCCTCGAAGCCCGGGACCAGCCGATGGTAGGAGTTCACCGTCGGGTTCGTGAACGCCAGCAGCGACGGCGCGTGCTTCAGCAGCCCGCCCACGTAGTAGCGGCCCACGTCGGACAGGCCCGCGTAGCCGACCTCGTCGTAGAACAGCGGTGCGCCGTCCTTCCACAGGCTCTGATGGCAGTGCATCCCGGAGCCGTTGTCGCCGAACAGCGGCTTGGGCATGAACGTCACGGTCTTTCCGGCCGCCCGCGCCACGCTCTTCACCACGTACTTGTAGAGCATCACCTTGTCGGCCATGTGCAGCAGGCTGTCGAACTTGATGTCGATCTCCGCCTGGCCCGCGGTGCCGACCTCGTGGTGCTGCATCTCGACCGGGATGCCGCACTCGATCAGGGTCGCTACCATGTCCGACCGCAGGTCGGTGTAGTGGTCGGTCGGCGGAACCGGGAAGTAGCCGCCCTTGTAACGCGGCTTGTAGCCGAGGTTGCCGCCCGGCTCGTCGCGGCCGGTATTCCAGGCGCCCTCGACCGAGTCGATGTAGTAGTAGCCCGCGTTCGGGCTGGTCTCGAACCGGGCGGAGTCGAAGATGTAGAACTCCGCTTCCGGGCCGAAGTAGGCGGTGTCGCCGATGCCGCTGCCGCGCAGGTAGTCCTCGGCCTTGCGGGCGATGTTGCGCGGGTCGCGGGTGTACGGCTCGCCGGTCAGCGGGTCGTGCACGAAGAAGGTGAGGTTCAAGGTCTTGCGGGTGCGGAACGGGTCGACGACGGCGGTGGTCGCGTCCGGCAGCAGCAGCATGTCCGACTCGTGGATCTGCTGGAAGCCGCGGATCGACGAGCCGTCGAACATCAGGCCATCGCTGAAGACCCTCTCGTCGAAGGACTCCGCGGGCACCGTGAAATGCTGCACGGTCCCGGGTAGGTCGCAGAACCTGACGTCGACGAACTGCACCCCCTCGGTCTCGATGAACCGCAGTACCTCATCGCCGCTGGTGAACATCCACTCTCCCTTGGACCACTTGCGCCACTTGCGCGCTGGCGCCCACGTCCGGGCGCTGCTGGAACGCTAGGCGGTCGCGATTTCCGACCCGTATCCCCGATGTTTCGCCCATGTTACGGGGCGCGGGGCCAGCCGGGGCCAAGACAGCAAGCACGATCAGGCCAGGCCGCTCAGTATCCGGAAGGATGATCTCCATGAACGCCGCCGATAGGCGGATGAGCCGCTTGCCCGGCCAGACGGTACCGTGGGGTCTGTGACGGAACGACGGTGGGCCGGATCGTGGCTGTCCGGCCCCACCTCGGCCGGAACCAAGAGCGAGTACCCCGGGCAACGGCTCGGACTGCCCGAGTCCGGTCCCGGGTCGGTGGCCGGGGTCGGCAGGCGACTGGGCGCGCTGATCATCGACTGGCTGCTGTGCGAGGCCATCGCCTGGGGCGTGTTCCACGACCAGTTCCTGACTCTCGCGGTGTTCGCCGTGGAGGTCTACCTGCTGACCGCGCTGACGGGGTTCACCGTAGGCAAGCGGCTGCTCGGCCTGCGGGTGGTACGGCTCGACGGCAAGCCGGTCGGCTTCCTCTGGTCACTGGTCCGGACGCTGCTGTTCCTGGCCGTGATCCCGCCGCTGATCATGGACGGCGACCAGCGCGGACTGCACGACAAGGCGGCCAACACGGTCGTGATCCGCACTTAAAGATCTTTAATCGGCTGGGTTACGGCGGCCAAGGATGGCCAGCAGCTGGGTCAGGTCGTCAGCGTCGTCGGCCACGGCGCATTCGGGGCCGATCAAGCCAGACATGCGGGCTACGGGAGCAAACTGCCGCGCCGGTCCCAGCGCATCGCGTACCAGTCCCGGATCCAGCCCGGCGGCCTGGCCCGTGGCCCGCGCCAGATCCCACGTGTGCACCAGGAACTCCATCGGGTACCGCTCCAGGAACCCGCCCAGCGGCATCAGCCCCCACGGCAACGGCACCGGCCGGGCCAGCGCGGCCGGATCCAGCACCGCCGTCATGTCGGCCCGCGCCGCGCGCCACGCGGCCACCGGATCGTCACCGGCCGCCGATCGCGGATCGGCCGGACCGGCTTCCTCATAGCGCCCGGTCGCGAACGCCTCAATCGCCCGCAAGTCACTGATCACGTGACCGCCGACATCCGCGGCGCACCAGCCCGCGCATGGCGACGGCGCATCCCATTGACCAGGCGCAACCCCGGCGAGCACTGCCTCAAAGCCGTCGAGCGCGCGAACGAAACCGTCCAGAGCCACGTCAGCCAGTATCGTGCCGCGGCTGAGTTTAGGTGGGCCCCCTGATGCGAAGATGACGGCCGCGTCCCTATGGTCGGGTAACGATCGCACCTGAGCGGGCGACCGTGCCATGAACGGGGGGTGCGTCGTGCGCGCGAGGCAACCTGATGCCGAAGGATTCGTCCAATGCGACGGAGTGAAAATCGGCTACGAGGTGTTCGGTGACGGCACGCCCACCTTGCTGCTGCTGCCCACGTGGACGATCGTCCACAGCCGCTTCTGGAAGTTGCAGGTACCCTACCTGGCTCGGCATTTCCGGGTGATCTCCTTCGATCGGCCCGGGAACGGCCGCTCGGACCGGAGCCTTGACCCGAAGGCATACGGCGTGGCTGCGGTCGTTGAGCAGTCCCTGGCGGTCATGGATGCCACCGGCACCGATCGCGCAGTGCTGGCCAGCCTCTCGCAGGGGGCCATGGAGGCGCTCGAGCTGGCCGCCGATCATGCCGACCGGGTTCTCGGCATCGTTCTCATCGGCTCGGCGCTGAAGCTGGAACCCGACCATCTGGAACGTGCCGCAGCGGTGGAGCGATTCTTCGAGCCTTACCCGGCCAGCCCCGAGCGCTGGGAACGCCTCAACGCCCAGTACTGGCTGGACCACCACGCGGACTTCGCCGACTTCTTCTTCCGCGAATGCTTCCCCGAGCCGCATTCAACCAAGCAGCACGAGGACTGCGTGGGCTGGGCGGCCGAGACCACCCCCGAAGTTCTCCTGGCCGATGTGCAATCGGCGGTCGGCCCCGAGGCGCTGTTGGAATACGTACGGCGCGTGGCGGTGCCGACGCTGGTGATCCATGGTGACGACGACCGCATCAGCCCGCTGACGCGGGCGCAATCGCTAGCCAAGGACACGGCCGGCGAACTCGTGGTCCTCGAGGGCGCCGGCCACATCCCGCTCGCGCGCGATCCCGTGCAGGTCAACCTCCTGATCCGCGAGTTTGTGGACAAGCTCGCGGCCACCCCGGTTCGGCCAGCACCTTGGGCCCGTGCGCAGCACCGGCGTCGCCGGGCGCTGTTCGTCTCGTCACCCATCGGGCTCGGCCACGCACGGCGCGACATCGCCATCGCCGCTGAGCTCCGCCGCCACCACCCCGACCTGGAGATCGACTGGCTCGCCCAGCATCCGGTCACCCGGATGCTCGAAGATGCCGGGGAGCGGGTGCATCCGGCCAGCCACCTCCTGGCGAACGAATCAGCCCACATCGAGTCCGAAAGCGGCGAGCACCGCCTGCACTGCTTCCAGGCCTGGCGCCAGATGGACGAGATCCTGGTCGCCAACTTCATGGTTTTCCACGACGTGATCACCGACTGCCCTTACGACCTCGTGATCGGCGACGAAGCGTGGGAGATCGACTACTTCCTCCACGAGAATCCCGAGCTCAAGCGCTTCGCCTACTGCTGGCTCACCGACTTCGTCGGCTGGCTGCCAATGCCCGAAGGCGGCGGAGCGGAAGCCGCGCTGACCACCGACTACAACGCCGAGATGATCGAGCAGATTGCCCGCTACCCGCGGGTCCGCGACCTGGCCCTGTTCGTCGGCAACCCGGACGATATCGTCCCCGACAGCTTCGGCGACGGGCTCCCGCTGATCCGTGACTGGGTGCAGGACCACTACCGGTTCCCCGGCTACATCACCGGGTTCGACCCCGGGGACGTCGCCGACCGCGACGAGCTGCGCGGGCAGCTCGGCTATGCGCCGGACGAGCAGGTCTGTGTCGTGACCGTGGGCGGCTCCGGCGTCGGCGGCGACCTGCTCCGCCGGCTGATCGACGCCTACCCGGAAGCGGCGTCCAAGGTTCCCGCCCTGCGGGTGCTCGTCGTCGCTGGCCCGCGCATCGACCCCGCTACCCTGCCTGCCCCCGAGGGCGTCGAGGTACGCGCTTACGTGCCTCATCTCTACCGGCACCTGGCGGCCAGCGACCTGGCCGTGGTCCAGGGCGGCTTGACGACCTGCATGGAACTCACCGCCACCGGCCGGCCCTTCATCTACCTGCCGCTCCGGCAGCACTTCGAGCAGAACTTCCACGTGCACCACCGCTTGCAGGCTCACCGGGCCGGACGGCGGATGGACTTCGGCCAGGCACAACCCGACGCGCTAGCCGAGGCCATCACCCGCCAGCTCGCCTGTCCGGTCGACTACCGGGCGGTCGAACGGGACGGCGCGGCCCGCGCCGCAGGAGCCATCGCCGGGCTGCTGTGAAGCAAGGGGGCTGTGTTGTCCCCCGGGGCCGGCCCAGTTACCGGTACTTCGGGCGCGGCGCCTTCGGCATCCGGCCGGTCCGGGGCGCGGGGCCCTTGGGCATCTGCAGTGTCTGCGGCAGCGCCTGCAGCCGGAAGTTCAGGTCGGAGACGGCCGGGCCCTTGAGGTTACGGGGAAGCTTCATGATGTGGCGCTGCAGCCGCCGGATCGACACCTGCCCGTCCTCGTCACCGACCTGGACGTCGTAGATCGGCACGTCCAGGGCGACGCGGGAGGCCCGCTTCTTCTCGGCCGCGAGCAGGCTCGGCAGCCGGTTCGGCGAGCCCTCGCCGACCAGGATGATGCCGGGCAGGCCGACCACCCGGTGCACCACGTCCATGTTCTTGTTGGCGGCGACCGCGGGCGTCACGGTCCAGTTGCCGCGCATGCTCTGCAGGATCGCCGCGGCCGCGCCCGGCTGTCCGGCGATGGCCGCGTACTGCGCCGACTGGGCAAACCGCCCGAACAGGAACATCGCCGCCGCCACGCCCAGCAGCACGCCCAGCGGGGTCAGGAACGCCACGGTCCCGGTGAGGATGCCGATGACCACGACGATCGCGATGATCCCGACACCGGTCAGCACCACGATGGGCAGCGCCCTCGGGTTGGACTCGCGGATGAGCCGCGCGACCATGCCGATCTGCTTGAGGCGGCCGGGCGCGTCTGCCGCGGCCTTCTTCGTGGCCGCGCCCGGCGGCTTGTTCACCATGCTGGCGAGGATAGCGCCTGCCGGTACAGCCGGCCCGCGCGGTAGGACGAGCGCACCAGCGGCCCCGCCATCACCCCCGCGAAGCCCAGCTCGAGCGCCTCCTCGCCGAGCTCGTCGAACTCTTCCGGCGGGACCCAGCGCTCGACCGGGTGATGCCGCGCGGACGGCCGCAGGTACTGGGTGATCGTGAGCAGCTTGCACCCGGCGGCGCGCAGGTCGGCCATGGCCGCGCTGACCTCGCCCCGTTCTTCGCCCAGGCCGAGGATCAGGTTGGACTTCGTGATCAGTCCTGCGTCGCGGGCCTGCCGGAGCACGTCCAGGGATCGGTCGTAGCGGAAGCCGGGCCTGATCCGCCGGAAGACCCGCGGCACGGTCTCGATGTTGTGCGCGAGCACCTCGGGCCGCGCGGCGAACACCACCGCGAGCTGCGCGGGATCGGAGTTGAAGTCGGGGATCAGCAGCTCCACGGCGCAGCCGGGCACCGCGGCGTGGATCTCGCGGCAGGTCTGGCCGTGCAGCCAGGCGCCGCCGTCGGCCAGGTCGTCCCGGGCCACGCCGGTCACGGTCGCGTAGCGCAGCCCCATCGCGGCCACCGACTCGGCGACCCGGCGCGGCTCGCCGGTGTCGAGCGGCTCGGGCCTGCCGGTGGCTATCTGGCAGAAGTCACAGCGCCTGGTGCACTGATCGCCGCCGATCAGGAACGTCGCCTCGCGGTCTTCCCAGCACTCGAAGATGTTGGGGCAGCCGGCCTCCTCGCACACCGTGTGCAGGCCCTCGCGCCGCACCAGGTTCTTCAGCGCGGTGTACTCGGGTCCGGTGCGCAGCCTGGTCTTGATCCACGGCGGCTTGCGCTCGATCGGCGTCTGGCTGTTGCGCGCCTCGAGCCGCAGCATCTTGCGTCCTTCGGGTGCGAGTACCACCTCTTCAGCTTACGTGCGGGCGGGTCGATGTGACGCGGCCGCCCGCGTCCGGGAGCATGGGCGCATGGCAACGCAGTTTGACCCCCCGTCGGGGACGCGTGACTTGCTGGCCGCCGAGGTCGAGCGGCGCGAGCGCGCGTTCGGCGTGATCCGCTCGGTCTTCACCCGCTACGGGTTCGAGCCGCTGCAGACCCCGGCGTACGAGCGGCTGGACGTGCTGCTCGGCAAGTACGGCGACGACGCCGACAAGCTCGTGTTCAAGATCCTGCGCCGCGGCGAGCACGAGGCGTCCGGCGAGGCGGACCTGGCCCTGCGCTACGACCACACGGTGCCGCTGGCCAGGGTGGCCGCGGCGTACGGCAGCCGCCTGCCGTCGCCGTACAAGCGCTACGCGATGGGACCGGTGTGGCGCGCGGAGCGGCCCGGCAAGGACCGCTACCGCGAGTTCGTGCAGTGCGATCTGGACACGCTGGGCTCGGGTTCGCCGCTGGCCGACGCGGAGGTGCTGTGCGCCCACCACGACGCCGTGGCCGAGCTGGGCATCGGCGAGTTCCGCGTCCTGCTGAACTCGCGCCGGGTGCTGACCGGGCTGCTGGCGGCGTTCGGCGTGCCGGCCGATCTCGGCGCCGGGGTGCTGATCACGCTGGACAAGCTGGACAAGCTCTCGCCCGCGGCGGTTACCGCGGAACTCGGGCAGCGCGGGCTGGACCCGGAGAAGGCCGGCGAGCTCGTGGACGCCATGACCGCGCCCGACGCGGTGGGCCGGATCAGGGACGCGCTCAAGCAGAGCGAGGAGGGCCGCGCCGGCCTCGACGAGGTGGACGAGGTGCTGACGCTGGTGGCCCCGCAGCTTCCGCCCGGGCAGATCGCGTTCACCCCGCGCCTGGTACGCGGCCTGAGCTACTACACGGGGCCGATCTGGGAGGTGGTCGCCGAGGAAGTCGCGGGCTCGCTGGGCGGGGGAGGGCGCTACGACCACCTGATCGAGCAGCTCGGCGGGCCGGACGTGCCCGCGACCGGAACCTCCCTGGGCATCGAGCGGATCTTGTCGCTGCTGCCGGAGGGCGGGGCCGGGCTGCCGGGCCGCCTGGACGCGGCGGTCACGGTCATGGGAGAGGAGTTCGCCGCCCAGTCCTTCGGCTTCGCCGCCGCGGCCCGCGCCGCAGGCCTGCGGGCGAGCGTGTACCTCGGCGCGTCCCGCAAGCTCGGCCGGCAGCTGCGGTGGGCCAGCGATCAGGGGGCGCGCTGGTGCCTGATCTACGGCAGTGCCGAGGACGAGGCGGGCACGGTCACCGTCCGCGACATGCGCAGCGGCGAGCAGACCGCGGTCCCGGTTGACGATATCGGCGCGTATCTCGCGCAGGCCGCCGGGTCGGGGCAGGCCGATGACGGCCGGTAACTTCATCGACCACGACACCTGGTTCGCGCAGCTGCCCGGCGTCGTGGTAGCGGCCGGGGCGCTGATCACCGACCCGGCCGGGCGGATCCTGCTGGTCAAGCCGAACTACCGGGACCACTGGACGCTGCCCGGCGGCATCTGCGAGCACGGCGAGCCGCCGCACGCGGGCTGCGCCCGGGAGGTCGCCGAGGAGCTGGGCCTCGACCTGGCGGTCAGTGTGTTGCTGGCTGTCGACTGGTCACAGCCATACGGCAGGCAGGCGCGGCCGATCATGCACTTCGTGTTCGACGGCGGGACACTCGGCAGCGGCGAGGGCATCGTGCTCCAGCCCGAGGAGCTTGACGAGTTCCGCTTTGTCGATCCGGGCCAGGCGGCCGGCTACCTGGCGCCGTACGGGGTACGGCGGCTCACCGCCGCCCTGGCCGGCCGCGCCTCCGGCGCGGCCGTCTATCAGCCGACGTGGGTGGCCTGACCGGCCAGCTCCCCGGTCCCCTCGATGGTCCGCCACCGGCGGGCGCCGAGCACATCGGCGAGGTGACCCCGCACCGCCTCGGTTGCGGCCTCGACGGTGACGGGGTGCCCCGACTCCGCGGACAGGGTGGTGACCGTGGCGTCGCGGATGCCGCACGGCACGATCCGGTCGTACCAGGACAGGTCGCAGTCGCAGTTGAGGGCGAAGCCGTGCATGGTCACGCCGCGGGACACCCGGATCCCGATCGCGCCGACCTTCCGGTCCGGCTGGCCTGGCGAGCAGGGCAGCCACACCCCGCTGCGCCCGTCGACGCGCGTGGTCCGCACCCCGAACTCGGCGCAGGTGCGGATCAGCGCCTCCTCGACCGACCGGACGTAGGCGATCACGTCGATCGGGTCGCCGAGCCGGATGATCGGGTACCCGACGAGCTGGCCCGGCCCGTGCCAGGTGATCTTGCCACCCCGGTCCACGTCGATGACCGGTGCGCCCGGGTCGCCCACCGGGCGGTCGAGCTCGCCGGTCCGCTTGCCCGCGGTATAGACGGGGAGGTGTTCCAGCAGCAGGCAGCAGTCGGGGATCTCGTCGGCCGATCGCCGTTCGTGCAGCACCCGCTGTAGGTCCCAGGCCCCCAGGTACGGCACCGCGTCGGCGCCGAAGCCGGCCCGCGCGAAAATCAGCTCACGGTCCACGTACATCAGGTTACGGGACCGATCTCGCCCGCCTGACAGGCGTCGGAGGCCACGGGTGTGGGCATACGAGGGGAAGAACTCCATTCTGGCGCGGGTTGCCCAGGAGAAGGGCGCAGGAGGCAGGAGGCAGCCGGGTGTTCGACGAGGCTGAGCTGAGGCGGATGAGCCCGAAGGAGCGGGCCAAGCTGATGCGGACGCTGGCCGTCATCGACATGCCGCGGCTGTCCAGCCCCGGCAGCACCCGGCGGCGGAAACTGTTCCTGCTGGGCACCATCGTGTGCTGCGTGGTTCTCGCCGTGTGGATTGGCGTGCTCGCGGTGACGCTGCCGCGGTATTACCGCGCCGGCGGCTGGCGCGGCGCGTGGGTCGGGTTTGACGTGGCCGAGCTCGCCGCCTTCGCCGCCACCGCCTGGGCCGCCTGGCGCGGCAGGCAGGTGCTGATCATGTGCCTGACCGTCCTGGCCACGCTGCTGCTCTGCGACGCGTGGTTCGACGTCACGCTGAACCTGCGCACGAGCGGCTTCCTGGTCAGCCTGCTCTCGGCGCTGCTGATCGAGATCCCGCTCGCCGTCATCGCGATCCTCGGGGCCCGGCGCCTGCTCCGGCTGACCATCGCGCGGATCAGGAGCCGCGAGGGCCTGGTCGGGCCGGTGCCGTCGCTGTGGAAGATCCCGCTGTTCGGGCCGGACGAGGGTGGCCTGCTCCGCGACCCGGCCCCGTCGGCTCCCGCGCCGCCCCCAGCCCCTTCGGTCCCGCCCCCGTCACCCCCACGGCCTGGCCGAGGATGCGCGCGGCGAGCGAGGGTCAACGGCTCGGCGCTAGCTCGGCGGCCAGCGCGCCGGCGACCTCGGGATACCGGAACGCGAAGCCCGCCGCCAGCAGCCGCCGCGGCAGCACCCGCTGGCTGCCGAGCAGTTCGCCGGACATCTCGCCGAGCCCGCCTCGCAGCACCGGCGCGGGTACCCGCAGCACCGCCGGGCGCCCCAGTGTCCTGGCCAGCGCGGCGGTGAACTCGGCGTTGGTCACCGGCACCGGGGCGGTGAGGTTGACCGGGCCGTCGATGCCGGGACGGTCGAGCAGGTACCGGACCGCGGCCACGTGGTCGGTTACCGAAATCCAGCTGATGTACTGGCTGCCGGACCCGAGCCGGGCCCCGAGCCCGAACCGGAACAGCGGCACCAGCGGCCCCAGCACCCCGCCCCGGCGGGACAGTACGATTCCCGAGCGCAGGTTGGCCACGCGCAGGCCGGCCTGGCGGGCCGGCAGCGCGGCGGCTTCCCAGTCGCTGACCAGGTCGGCGAGGAACCCGGTTCCGGCCGGCGCGTACTCGTCCACCTCGCGGGTCCTGGTGTCCCCGTACCAGCCCACGGCCGAGCCGGACAGCAGGACGGCCGGCGGGCTCGGCGATTTCGCCAGCGCGGCGACCAGGGCTCTGGTGCTCTGTACCCGGCTGGCGCGCAGTTCCCGCTTCCTGGCCGGCGTCCACCAGCCGCCCGCGATCGGCGCCCCGGACAGGTGTACGACGGCATCGACCCCGTCGAACGCGGCCGGGTCGAGCCCGCCGTCGGCCGCCTGCGGGTCCCAGCGGACCTCGCCCGGGCGGCGCGGCGGGTACCGGACCAGCCGGACCACCTGCTGACCGTCCCCCAGCAGGGCCCCGGCGAGCGCGGTGCCGATCAGCCCGGATGACCCGGTGATCGCGACCCGCATGAACCCCCCTGTTACAACCCGAGTTCGGTCTCGAATGCCCCCTCTTCGAGCCGGGACTTCATCGTGGCCAGGAACCGCGCCGCGTCCGCCCCGTCGACGAGCCGGTGGTCGTAGGTGAGGGCCAGGTAGACCATGGACCGCACGGCGATGACCTCGCCGAGCGCCGGGTCCTCCACGACCACGGCCCGCTTGACCACGCTGCCGGTGCCGAGGATGCCCACCTGCGGCTGGTTGATGATCGGCGTGTCGAACAACGCGCCGCGGCTGCCGGTGTTGGTCAGCGTGAAAGTGCCGCCCGACACCTCGTCCGGGTTCACCTGCCCGGCGCGAGTGCGCTCCGCGAGGTCGGCGATCTTCCGGGCGAGCCCCGCGATGTTGAGATCGCCGGCGTTGCGGATGACCGGGACTATCAGCCCGCGCTCGGTGTCCACCGCGATGCCGAGATGCTCCGCGTCGTGGTAGGTGACCTGGCCGCTGGCCATGTCGATGACCGCGTTGAGCTTGGGATGCACCTTGAGGGCCTCGACCGTGGCCAGCGCGAAGAACGGCAGGAAGGTCAGCTTGACCCCCTCCCTGGCCTCGAACGCGGCCTTCGCGCGATCCCGCAGCCGGGCGATGGCCGTGACGTCCGCTTCCACCACCGTGGTGAGCTGGGCCGAGGTCTGCAACGACTCGACCATGCGCTGCGCGATGACCTGGCGCGAGCGGGACAGCTTCTCCGTCCGGCCGCGCAGGCTGGACGGGACGATCTCGCGTCGCGCCGGGGCGGCCGGCGGAGCGGGCTGCGCGGCGCCCGGCGGCGCGGCGGCCGGGGGAGCGGCAGGCGGCGGCGCGACGGGTGCGGCAGGAGCGGCAGCCGGCGCCGGGGGCGTGGCCGCGAGCGCGGGGGGCGCGGCGGACTGCGGCGCCCCGTCGGCAGCAGCCGCGGGGGCCGCGTTCCCGGTGCCCCGCATCACCCGGGCGGCGTCGAGCACGTCCTGCTTGCGGATCCGGCCGCCGACCCCGGTGCCGGCCACGGTTCCCAGGTCGATCCCGTGCTCGGCGGCGAGCTTGCGGACCAGCGGCGTCACGTACGGGCCCTGCCCGCCGGACGTCAGCCGCGGCCGGCGCCATCGGCGGGCGCCGTGGCGTCCGGGGCTGCGGCGTCCGGCGTCCCGGCGTCCGGAGGCGGGCCGTCGGCGAACTCGGGCTGGTATCCGGGCGGTGCCGGCGGGGGCGCGGGGGGCGGTGCTGCTGCAGGCGGCGCGGCCTGCTGCTGCTGCTGCTGCTGGTACTCCGCCGTCGGCGCCGACACGGCCGCGGCCTGCGCGGCCGGCTGCTCGTAGGGCTGCTGGTAGCGAGACCCGTCGTAGCCCCGGCTTCCGTCGCCCTGCGCGGCGGCCCCGGTCTCCTGGGCCACGTCGGGCGCGCTGCTGTCCGCGGCGGGCGCTGTGGCCTCGGCGGCGGGCGCGGCGGCGTCCGCCTCTGGCGCCGCAGCGCCCGCGGAGCCTTCCTCGTCGATGACCGCGAGCTCCGCGCCAACCGCCACCGTCTCGTCCTCCGCCACGGTGATGCCACGCAGGACGCCCGACACCGGCGAGGGGATCTCGGTGTCGACCTTGTCCGTGGACACCTCGAGCAGCGGCTCGTCGGCCTCGACCCGATCGCCTTCCCGCTTCAGCCAGCGGGTGACTGTGCCCTCGGTGACGCTCTCGCCGAGCTGAGGCATGGATACCGAGACCGACATGGCTTCCTGGCTCCTTATGAGTGGAAGTGGAGGGGCTTGCCGGCGAGAGCCAGCGCGGCCTCGCCGATCATTTCGGACTGGGTCGGGTGCGGATGGATCAGCTGGGCGACGTCGGACGGCACCGCCTCCCAGTTGTAGATCAGCTGGCCCTCGGCGATCAGCTCGCCCACCCGCGCGCCGACCAGGTGAACGCCCAGGATCGGGCCGCCGCCCTCGGCCGCTATCACCTTCGCCACGCCCTGGGTCTGCAGGATCTGGCTCTTGCCGTTGCCGGCCGCGTCGTAGGTGACCTCAACGGTCCGGATGCCCCGTTCGGCCGCCGTGGCGGACGTGATACCCACCGACGCGACCTCGGGGTAACTGTAGGTCACCCGCGGCACCCCGTCGTAGTCGATGGGGACGACCGGCAGCCCGCTCAGCCGCTCGGCGACCAGGATGCCCTCGGCGAACCCGGCGTGCGCCAGCTGCGGGCCCGGGATGAGGTCGCCGACCGCCGAGATCGTCGGGACGTTCGTCCGGCAGTACTCGTCCACGGTGACGTAGCCACGATCCACCGCCACCCCGGCCTTCTCGTAGCCGAGGCCCGCCGAGACCGGGCCCCGGCCGACCGCGACGAGCAGCAACTCGGCGTCGAGCGTGGTGCCGCCCTCCAGGGTGACGGTGACCCCCGAGTCCGTGCCCTTGACGGCCTCGAACCTGGCGCCGAGCTTGTAGTTGATACCGCGCCGCCGGAACGCGCGCTCGAGCAGCTTGGAAATCGACTCCTCCTCCGGCGGCAGCAGGTGCGGCAGCATCTCCACGATCGTGACCTCGGCGCCGAACGAGCGCCACACGCTCGCGAACTCGACCCCGATCACGCCGCCGCCCAGGATGACCACGGACGCCGGCACCCGGTCGAGCTCGAGGGCCTGGTCACTGGTGATCACCCGCTGGCCGTCGATCTCCAGCCCGGGCAGGCTGCGCGCCTGCGAGCCGCTGGCCAGGACGACGTGCCCGCCCTCGAGCAGCGTGTCACCGACCTGCACCGCGGTGGGGGAGGCGAGGCGCCCCTCGCCCTGGATGACGTCGATGTGCCGGCTGCCGATCAGGCCGGTCAGGCCCTTCCAGAGCCGGGTGACCACGCGGTCCTTGTACGCGTTGACCCCGTCCATGTCGATGCCGTCAAGTGTGGTGCGCACCCCGAAGTTGGCGCCCTCGCGCGCCAGGTCGGCGAGCTCCGCGGCGTGCAGCAGCGCCTTGGTCGGTATGCAGCCCCGGTGCAGGCAGGTCCCGCCTACCTTGTCCTTCTCGACGAGCGCCACCCGCTTCCCGAGCTCAGCCGCCCGCAGCGCGCAGGCGTATCCGCCGCTGCCACCGCCGAGGATCACGATGTCGTAGCCACCGTCTGCCACGATCAGCACCCTTCCCGAAGAGTCCGTCTGCCTACAGGCGCCCGTCCGCGACGTCCAGCGCGATCTGGACCAGGCTGCGCACGGCCGCGCCCGTTCCGCCCTTGGGGGTATACCCGTAAGGCTCGCCTTCATGGAACGCGGGCCCGGCGATGTCCAGGTGCGCCCAGCCGACTCCGTCCGGGACGAATTCCCGCAGGAACAAGCCGCCGACGAGCATCCCGCCATTCCGGTCGCCGGTCACGTTCGCGAGGTCGGCCACCGTGGAGTCGAGCCCCTCGCGCAGCTCTGCGGGCAGCGGCATCGGCCAGGCCGCCTCGCCGGCCCGGCGGATGGCGTCCACGATGCCCTCGCGCACCTCGTCGCGGTTGGCCATCACGCCCATGATCCGCGGGCCGAGGGCGACCAGCTGCGCGCCGGTCAGGGTGGCGATGTCTACCAGCAGGTGCGGGGAGTCCTCACCGGACCTGGCCAGCGCGTCGGCCAGCACGAGGCGCCCCTCGGCGTCGGTGTTGAGCACCTCGACGGTCTTGCCTCCGTGGATGGTGATCACGTCGGACGGCCGCTGCGCCGTGCCGCTCGGCATATTCTCGGCCAGCGGCAGGTAGCCGACCACGTTCACCGCCGGGCCCAGCGCGGCGATGGCGGCCACCGCCGCCAGCACGGCCGCTGCCCCGCTCATGTCCGACTTCATCGCCTCCATCGACTTCGGCGGCTTCAGGGACAGCCCGCCCGAGTCGAAGGTGATGCCCTTGCCGGCCAGCACCACGGTCCTGGCGGCGTCGGGGTGGGTGTAGGCCACCCGGACCAGCCGCGGCGGGTGCACCGAGCCCTGGCCCACGCCCATGATGCCGCCGTAGCCGCCCTCGGTCAGCGCCTTCTCGTCCAGCACCTCGATGTCCAGCCCGGCGGTCCCGGCGATGCGTTCCGCCTCGGCGGCGAAGCTGGCCGGGAAGAGGTCCGAGGGGGCGGTGTTCACCAGGTCGCGCGTGAGCGTCACCGCGTCGGCCAGGACCCGGGCGCGGCGCGCGGCGGCGTCGGCGTCGCCGCCGGCGAGCAGGATCAGCTCGGTGCCGGTTGGCTTCCCGCCGTCCCGGTACCGGCCGAAGACGTAACCGCCGAGCAGGGCGCCGAGCGCCACGGCCTCGGCCTCGGCCTCGTCGCGCGCGGGCAGCGCGAGCGCGATCTGCTCCGCCTTCCCCGCGACCAGCGCGCGGACCGCCGCGCCCGCGGCGCGGCGCAGGGCCTCGGCGTCGAAGGCGGCGCCGTCGGGCAGCTCACCGAGACCGACCGCGGCGACCAGCGGCGCATTGAGCTGCCCGGCCGACGCGACCCTGGTCACCTCCTCGGCCTTGCCGGTGGCGCCGAGGGCGGCGAGCGTCTCAGCGAGCTTCCCGCCGAGCGCGGCGTTCACGTCCTCGGCGCCGGGGGCGAGCCAGGGCCGGTCGGGCCCCTGGGTCACCCCGATGATGATCGCGTCGGCCCGCGCGGCGCGGGGGGATTCCTGGCTGGTACGCAACGTCGCTGTCACGGATCCGAGCCTAGTGCCTGCCCGGCCGCGCGGATTACCGCCGGCTGCGGCTCGGCACTCCGCCCGGGTCCCGCCCCGGTGCCTGCGGTGCCGCTACGCTGCGGGCCGTGTCGCCGGGCCGCGGCCGCCCCGGCAGAAATAACTGCTGTCATCGAAGAGTTGCGACGACTGTTACAATGGCCAGCCTGAGGGCATTGACCGAGCGCCCGAGGAGGTGTCGCAGGTGGGAAGCGGGGCGCTGTTCATTGCGGTGTTCCTGGCCTGCGTGGTCGAGGCCGTCGAGGCCACCACGATCGTGCTGGCGGCCGGCACCGCCCGGGACTGGCGATCGGCGACGATCGGCATGGCCGGCGCGCTCGCCGTGCTCGCGATCGTCGTGGCCGCGCTAGGCCCGGCCGTGTCCGACGTGCCCCTGCGCGGCCTGCGGCTGGTCGTCGGCGCGCTGCTGCTCATCTTCGGCCTGCAGTGGCTGCGCAAGGCGATCCTGCGGGCGAGCGGGCACAAGGCCCGGCACGACGAGGACAAGATCTTCGCCGAGGAGCTGGCCACCGCCACGGCGCAGTCCCGAAGGCGGGTCGGGCTGGTACCGGACTGGTACGGATTCACGCTGTCGTTCAAGGGGGTGCTACTCGAGGGGCTCGAGGTGGTGTTCATCGTGCTCACCTTCGGCGCCAACCAGCACAACGTCGGGCTGGCCACGATCGCGGCGGGCTGCGCCGTGCTCCTGGTGGCGGCCGCGGGCCTGGCGATCAGGGCGCCGTTGTCCCGGGTCCCGGAGAACACCATGAAGTTCGTGGTCGGGATCATGCTGACCGCGTTCGGCGTGTTCTGGGGCGCCGAGGGCGCGGGGGCGCACTGGCCGGGGTCGGACGCGGCCCTGCTGGCGCTCATCCCGGCCGTCGCCGGGTTCGCGCTCATCCTGGTCGCGCTGATGCGCGGGAGCCAGCGGGCCGCTCCGGTCACCGCCGAGGGAGGAAGGCTGACATGACGCAGCGCATCCGGGCCTTCGCCGCCTTCTGGTACGACTTCGTGGTCGGCGACGACTGGCTGATCGCGGTCGGCGTGGTGGCCGGCCTGGCTCTCACGTACGTGCTGAGCCGGACCCCGGTCCCGGCCTGGTGGCTGCTTCCGCTGTCGCTGGTGCTGCTGCTGCCGCTCAGCCTCTGGCGCGCCGTCCGGCGCCGCGGAGGTTAGTGCACCTCTTCGTAAGTTCGCCGGTGGCTCTTACGAGGTCCTCGCGGTGGGGCGAGCGACTCCCCGGCCGGTTGTGTCCGGCGGGGCGGGCAGGTGCCTGCCAGGGGACCCGCGCGCGGCGCCGTGATGAGGGCGGCGGCGCGGGTCACGTCGCGCCGGGGACACACCCGGGAGGTGGTTGCCGGCGCGGCGGTGCGTGACGCCGGCCGGGATGGCCGGCGTGCTGCCGCCGGGCGCGCGCCCGGCGATGTTGGCTGCCGCGATCAGGTCGCGGTGGCCCGCCAGCCCGCAGCGCGGGCAGCAGAACACCCGGCCGCTCGGCTTGGGGACCCGGGCCCGGCAGGCCGGGCAGGTCGAGGAGGTGCCCCGCTCGTCAGTCAGGGTGAAGATGATCCCGGCCTGCCAGGCCTTGTCCCGCAAGACGCTGATCAGGTGGCCGACCCGCCAGTCGCGGGTACGCCGGTTGTGCCGCCGTCCCGCATCGATCGCCAGCACGCCGCGGGGATCGCCGACGGCCAGGGTGCCGACCCGGCGCGCGACGGCCCAGCCGATCACGGTGCGGGCGGCCTCGTGCTGGGCCTGGCGGATCCGCCGCCGGTGGCGCGCCTCCACGATGCGCTGGCGGTGCCGGTACTGGCGCCAGCGCCGGGATCCGCGCTGCCCGGGTTTCGGGGCGCGGCGGGCGACGGCCCGGTGCCGCGCTTTGGTGTCTTGGAGGTGCGGGTGGTGCTCGGCACGGATCGCCCGCCCGGACGCCAGCAGCGCCCGCCCGTCGGGCCCGGCGACCGCGTAGGGGTGGATGATGCCCAGGTCCACCCCGGCCACCCGCCCTCGGTCCGGTTCTGCGCCTGGCGGGTAAGCCGTGACCGGGATCTCGGCCGTGACGTCGGCCCACAGCCGGCCCGCGTCGTAGAGCAGCGTGACCAACCGGACCTGGGCCGCTGGGTAGGGAAGGTCGCGGTCCAGGCGCACCCATAACGGTGTACAGCCCCGGGCCACCGGGACCCGCAGCCGCCGCCCATCCAGGGCGAAGGTGCCGTGATACCAGCGCACCGGCATCATCTTCCGCCGCCGCCGCGGGAACCGCGCCAAGCCGTCCCCGTTCTTGCGGCGGGCCGCGGCCGCGAACCAGGCGTCGGAATAGCGGGCAGCACCGACCGGGCGCCGGTACTGTCCAGTTCCCCGAAGCACCCCGGCCCCGCCGCGGCCAGCTCCCGGCACAACGCGTGAAACGACACCAGCGGGGCATCGCCGCGGGCCCGCCGCCACGCGTTCAACTCCAGCACGCAGGCCCACACGTCCCCGGCCGAGACCAGTAACCCGGCCAGCCGCCGCCGCTGCCCCCGGGTCAGCCGCAACCCCGCGCGGGCGGTACGGTACACCACCGCCGGGCGGTGTGGGTCGCGGTGCCTGGGCATGCCACCATCCCACCAGTAGCCACCGACAAACAACCACGCCACCGAGCCCGCACCCACCAGCACAACAACTTACTGAGCCAGACCGAAACTCCCTGTCCCACGCCCAGCGCCAAGCGCAGACCCTGGTGAGCAAACTGTCGCGGCCACTAACGGCTCTCCGCCTCCTCGGCGTACACCCGCGCCGCGTAGGCCTCCAGGGACTGCTCGCAGTCGCCCAGCCACTTCTCCGCCGGCTGTCGCCCGGACGCGCCGAACACGTCGCGCTGGCGGACCCGCTCCAGCCAGTTCCGCAGCTTGACCAGGTCGACCTCGTTCTCCTCCAGCTCCGCGTAGGTGAAGTGGTTCTCGTCGTACTCCTTCTTCACCTGCGCGAGGAAGTCGTGGCACTTGTCCACGATCTCGGAGTACTCGTCGTCGCGCGCGGCCTGGAACTGGGCGCGGACCTCCTGCTCCCCGGCAAGCACCGTGCACGACAGCAGCGCCGCGGTCCCGGACATGTCCAGGATCTCGCTCCTGAGCTTGCGCAGGGCCCGCTCCGCAGTCACGCTCGCGGGCAGCGCGGCGGCGGAGTTCTGCAGGTAGATGGCGCCGAGGCTCTTGAGCCGGCGCCAGACGGTGGAGCGCAGCCTGGTGGGCTCGGACGGAACCCGGTAGATGAGGACCAGCCAGCCCTCGCCCTGGTCGCTGTCCTCGGTCACCCGGTCATTGTGCCAGCGGGCGGGCCGCCCCGGTCAGGACGGGTCGCCCCGCTCGGGGAAGTCCCCGAGGGCCCACGGCGGCACCTGGCGGGCCGGCCCGTCGTCCGGGGCGAAGCCGTTGCCCGCGGCACTGCCGTCGCCCGCGGCGCCGCTGTGGCGGGGGGCCCGGCGCTGGCCCGCCGCGTCCTGGCCGGGGAAGGGCTCCGGGGCCGTGCCGTTCCACACCGGGGTGCCGTTCCGCAGCGGGACGCCGTCGGCGTTACGGGACGGCCGCAGGACCGTAGCCCGGGTGTCGAGTGGCGTCGCGCTGCGCGCGCGGATGCGGTCGAGCAGCGCCGCGTCGTACCGGATCGCGTCCTCGGTCGGCGACAGCGCGATGGCCGCGCAGACCAGGAACGCCACGACGCTGAGGCTGAGGATGACCGGAAGCAGGAAGCCCGAGGCGGTGGCGCCGCCTCCGCCGCCCACGATCAGCCCGGCGGGGCCGCTGGCCGGGGATATGCGCACCGCCGCCATGGCGGTGTAGTGCATCGCCGTGAACAGGGCCCCGACGATCAGCGAGGCGCCGAGAGTGGCCCCGGCGCTGCGCAGCCGGACCGCGCCCAGCAGCAGCGCGGTCGCCGCCAGGATCGCGAGGACCAGCGAGATCACCACGAGCGGCAGGTCGTAAGAGAGCCGCCCCGGCACCCGCAGGGCGGCCATCGCCAGGTAGTGCGCGATGGTCACGCCTGCCCCCAGGAGCACCCCGGAGACGATCAGGCCGCCGACGGGCAGCGCAGGCGACTCCCCGCGGTCGAGCCCGATGATCAGCAGGCCGACGGCCGCAGCCACCATCGCGACCAGCAGGCTCACGATGACGATCGCCGCGTTGTACCGGGTGGTCTCGCCAGAGATCCCGAACCCCAGCAGGGCGATGAAATCCATGCCCCAGATCCCGGTGCTGCCGATCGCCACCGCCGCCAGCAGCAGCCACCGGCCGCGCGACGCGCCCTGGCAGGCGCGGGCCCGGGTGGCGCAGCGCAGGCCGAGGAACACGCCCAGGCATGACGCCACGTAACTGAGTAGCGGGACTAGCGGTCCGTCGGTGAAGCTCCGCAGTGGTAACACCGTGTAATCTCTCCCCCCCGGAGGGTGTCCGGACGGAGAGAATACCGCGCTGCGGGATTTGCCGTATGCAACTCGCAGGATGCGGACATGGCTACAGGGCTAGACAACTAGACCGCAATGCGGCCCGCGCGTCGCGTCAGTCGTGGCGGCCGGCCCTGACGAGCCCGTTCTCGTAGGCGTAGACCACCGCCTGGACCCTATCCCGCAGGCCGAGCTTGGCCAATATCCGGCCCACGTGAGTCTTCACCGTGGCCTCGGAGACGAACAACCGCTGGGCCAGCTCGGCGTTGGACAGGCCCTGGGCCACCAGGATCAGCACCTGGCGCTCACGCTCGGTCAGTTCTTCGAGCTCGGCCGCGGCCTGGGTGTCGCCGGCCGGCAGCATGGGCGCGAACCGGTCGAGCAGCCGCCGCGTCGTCGACGGCGCGACCACGGCGTCGCCGGAGTGCACCGCGCGGATCGCGAACAGCAGCTCCTCCGGCGGCACGTCCTTGAGCAGGAAGCCGCTGGCTCCGGCCTTGAGCGCGGCGAAGGCGTACTCGTCCAGGTCGAACGTGGTCAGCATCAGCACCCGGGGCCGGTCGCCGGCCTGCCGGATCTGCCGGGTCGCCGCCACGCCGTCCATCCGGGGCATCCGCGCGTCCATGACCATGACGTCGGCAGAATGCGCCCGGGCGAACTCGACGGCCGCCAGCCCGTCCGCCGCCTCGCCAATTACGGTCATGTCCGGTTGCGCGTCGAGCACCATCCGAAACCCGGTCCTGACCAGTTCCTGGTCGTCGACCAGGACGATGCGGATGGTCACGCCGCGCCGTCCAGGACCGGCCGGTCCGCCGCGGCGGCGGACGGCAGCCGCGCGGTCACCTGGTACCCCCCGCCGGGCAGCGGCCCCGCGTGGATCGTCCCGCCGTACATCTCGATCCGCTCGCGCATCCCGGTCAGCCCGTGCCCGGGCCCCTCGGCGGGGGCGGCCGCGCCCAGCCCGTCGTCGGTCACCTGCAGGAGCAGGCTGTCCGGCTCGTAGCGCAGGGCGACCAGCGCCGCGGCGGCCAGGCCGCCGTGCTTGCGCGTGTTGGTCAGCGACTCCTGCACCACCCGGTACGCGGCCAGCTCGGCTCCGGCCGGGAGCGGCCGGGGCGGCCCGTCGAGGCTGAGCGAGACCGACATGCCCGCCTGCCGTGCCTGCTCGACCAGCTCGCGGAGCTGGTCGAGGCCGGGCACGGGGGCCAGGTCGGCCCGCTCGTCCCCCGAGCGCAGGACCCCGAGCAGCCGGCGCATCTCGGCCAGCGCCTTCCGCCCGGTCTGGGAGATCGCGGCCAGTGCCTGGCCGGCCCGCTCCGGGTCGGTGCGCAGCGCGTAGCTGGCCCCGTCCGCCTGCACCACCATCACGCTGACGTTGTGCGCGATCACGTCGTGCAGCTCGCGGGCGATCCTGGCCCGCTCGGCCGCCGTGGCGATCTGCGCCTGCGCGTCGCGTTCGCGCTCCAGTCGGGCGGCGCGGTCCTCCAGGGCCGTCAGGTAGGCGCGCCGGTACCGCATGGAGTCCCCGAGCACCCACGCGACCAGCGCGGTCCCGCTGAAGATGACGCCGGCCAGCAGCACCTTCTGGACTAGCCCCGTCTGGGCAGGCAGCCACCGGGCGACGGCCACGAACGCGCCGACCAGGCAGACGCAGAGGCCTGGCAGCGACACCCGCCGCGGCCGGTAGGCGGCCAGGGTGTACAGCAGGATGAGGATGGCCAGATCGGTGCCCAGGGGGCGGGCGATGAACGCCACCTGCAGCACTCCCGCGACGGCGGCCACCGTGAAGGCCTGGACGGGGTACGTGCGCCGGAAGACCACCGGCACGGCCAGCCCCAGGAGGATCAGCAGCAACAGCAGCAACGCCGGCCGGGTGCCGAGCGCCGAGACGGGCGCGGCCGAGGTGACCTGGCCGCCCGGGTTCACCTGCTGCCTGGTGGTGACCGAGCCCCCGGAGGCCAGCCCGAGCAGGAACAGCAGGGCGGCCGGCACCCCGTCCACCAGCCTCGGGTGGCGGCTCAGCCACGCGTACACCGCGGACACGCCCCAAGCGTACGCGGGGTGTCACCGGTGCGTCGTCCTCCCAGATGGTGACGGCCCGTCCGCCGTCAGGCGGACAGCAGGGCACGCAGCGCCGGCGCCACGTCGGCCAGCCTGCCGACCGGCTGGCTGATCCCGCCGCCGGCCCGGGCCAGCGCCGCGGCGGGCGCGCCGTCGGCGCCGGGGGACAGCACGTGCAGCCGGTCGATGCCGCCCAGTGCCTTGCCGGGGTCGTCGCCCGCCGTGCGCAGGCAGTCGGACAGCAGGATCACGATTCGCTCCGCGCCGTCGGCGCGGGCCAGTTGCGCGGCGGCCGCCCGCAGCGCTCCGGCCAGGTCGGTCACCCCGTGCCCGCGCAGGCCGATCAGGTCACCGACCAGGTCGGCGGTCGGCCGCCGGGTGCCCTGTTCCTGCAGCACCCGCGCGTCCCCGCTGAACGCGATCACCGAGGGAGCCAGCCGGTCGCTGCCCGCGAGCACCACGGCGGCGGTGGCCACGGCGGCCATGGCCACGCCCGGTCCGGCCATGGAGCCGCTGGCGTCCACCACCAGGCAGACCGCCCGGCGGCGCGCGGCCCAGGCCCGGGTGACCAGGTCCTCGCGGGCCAGCGGGCCGCGCCCGGGCCACCGTTCCAGCGTGCGTTCCAGGTCCAGGTCGCCCTCGCCGCGGCGGCTGGGCTCCAGGCGCCGGATCCCGCGGGACCGCGCGCGGCCGGCCTGGCCGAGGCGGATGAACACCTGGGCCGCCAGCCGCCGGGCCGCGGCGCGCAGCTCGCGGTCGGTGGCCACGGCCAGGTCGGCCAGCAGGGCCGCGGCGCCGTCGGGGTCGGCGGCCAGCAACCCGGCCAGCGCCTCCTCGTCGAGCTCGCCGACCTGCGGCGAGACCTTTTCGAACGACGGGTGCCGCAGCGACAGCTCGGCCCGGCCGATGCTGCGCCGCTGCGCGCGGCCGCGGTCGCGGCGCAGGCTGGAACGCGACTGCCCGGGGAGGGCCAGCTGGTCAGCGCCGGCCAGCTGGCCCCCGGCTTTTCCCGGCTCCTCCGCCTCCCGGCCGACGGGCGGCTCCGGCGCGCCGGCGGGCCACAGCTCGTCGAGGATCTCGTCGAGCACGGACTCCGGGCTGCGGTCGCAGCCGTCGGCCAGCCGGATCCGGCCGGACAGGGCGGCGTGCGCGGCGTCCCGGACCGTGCCGCGCACCAGGGCGCCGTCGCCCGCCCCGTCCGCTTCGCTGGTCCCGCCCGCCCATCCTTCCCCGCGCAGCCGCGCCAGCCCGGTCACCAGCAGCACCAGGTCGATCGCGCCGCGGACCGAGGATCCCATCCGCACGTCGCGGTGCTCGCGGGTGGCCCGGGTGATGGTCACCGCGAGGTCCACGGCCCGGCCCCGGGCGCCGGTGGCCTCCGTGGTGATGGCCCGCTCCGCGGCGGCGTCCTGGTAGCCCAGCACGACCCGGCAGATCCGGTCCGCGATCGCGTGGCTGACCCGGGCGGTGCCGATCGCGTCGAACGGGTTCATCGCGGCGATCACCCGGAAGTCCGGGTCGGCGCGCACGGTGCCGAGCCGCGGCACCGCGATCTCCCCCTCGGCCAGCACGGTGATCAGGACGTTGAGCGTCTCCTCGGGTACCCGGTTGAACTCCTCCAGGTACAGCAGCGCGCCCTGCCGCATGGCGGTCAGCAGCGGGCCGTCGGTGAAGCTGTCCGGCGTGTACCCGGCCGCGAGCACCTGCGCCGGGTCGTGCTGCCCGATCAGCCGGGCCGGGGTCAGCTCGGCGTTGCCCTCGACGAAGATCATGTCCCGGTGGGAGTCCCGGGCGACCGCGCGCAGCAGCGTGGACTTGCCGGTGCCCGGCGGGCCCTCGATCACGACGTGCCAGGCCCGCCTCGAGCGCGACCGTGAGCACCTCGCGCTCCCGGCGCAGCCCGACGACGGGCGGCGGGGCGCCGCCGGGCGTCGGGGTCACGACGATCCCGCCGGCGGGCTCAGGCGCCGGCGTACCGGATCACCCCGCGGATATTCTTGCCGTCCAGCAGGTCCTGGTAGCCCTGGTTGACCTGGTCGAGCGTGTAGGTGGTGGTGATCAGCTCGTCGAGCTTGAGGTCGCCCGACTGGTACAGCTCGACCATGCGCGGGATGTCGTGGAACGGGTCGCCGGACCCGAACAGGCTGCCCTGGATCCGCTTCTCGAACAGGGTCAGCAGCGCGCCCGGCAGCTCGATCGTGTTCTTGGTCGGGTCGGCCAGGCCGGTCACCACGACCGTGCCGCCCTTGCGGATCGCGTGGAACGCGTTCGTGACCACCGGGGAGTCGACGACTCCGACGGTCACGATCGCCTTGTCCGCGCCCACGCCGCGGGTCAGCTCCGTGATCAGCTGCTGCGCCTCTTCCGCGGTCGCTGCGCTGTGCGTGGCGCCGAGCTTCTCGGCCATCTCCCGCTTGTTGGCCAGCGGGTCGATCGCGATCACGTTGCGCGCCCCGGCCAGCGCCGCGCCCTGCACGGCGTTGATGCCGATCCCGCCGATGCCGTAGATGGCGATGGTGTCACCCGGCTCGGTCGCCGCGGCGTGTACCGCGGACCCGAACCCGGTCGGCACCCCGCACCCGATCAGCACGACCTTGTCGAGCGGCAGGTCCGGATCGACCTTGATGGCCGAGTTCTCGGAGATCACCGCCCGCTCGGAGAACGTGCCGAGCATGCACATCCCGCCGAAGTCCTCGCCGCCGGCGTGGAACCGGTAGGTGCCGTCCGGCAGGCAGCCGTCCAGGATGGTGGCGCCCATGTCGCACAGGTTGGACTTGCCGGTGGAGCACCACCGGCAGTGCCCGCAGACCGGCAGGAACGAGCAGATCACGTGGTCGCCCGGGGCCAGCCGGGTGACCCCCGGGCCGACCTCCTCGATGATCCCGGCGCCCTCGTGCCCGCCCACCAGAGGGAACCGCGGCACGATGTCGCCGTGCCTCAGGTGCTCGTCGGAGTGGCAAAGGCCGGCGGCGACGTAACGGATCAGGACCTCGCCCGTCTTCGGCGGGTCCAGGTCGAGTTCGGCGATCTCGAAGTCCTGGCCCGTCCCGCGCAGAACCGCGGCCCTTGTCTTCATGAATCCTCCCTGCTCACGACGACGGGAATCCCAGTCATCCTAAGTTGGCGGGCCCGGCCGAGCCAGCCCCCGCCCGCCCGTGTATTACCGTGCCTGCGTGAGCGACTGTGTGTTCTGCGACATCGTGGCCGGGACCGTGCCCGCTCAGGTGGTGTTCGCCGACGACGTCGCGATCGGGTTCCTCGACACCCGGCCGGTGTTCAAGGGCCACGTGCTGGTCGTGCCGATCGCGCACTACGTGACGCTTGGCTGACCTGCCCGAAGGCCTGGTCGGCCCGCTGTTCACCCGGGTGCAGCGGGTCAGCGCGGCGATGCCGGCCGCGCTGGGCGCCCAGGGCACCTTCGTCGGGGAGAACAACGTGGTCAGCCAGAGCGTGCCGCACCTGCACGTGCACGTCGTGCCCCGGACCAGGGGCGACGGCCTGCGCGGGTTCTTCTGGCCGCGCACCAGGTACGCCGACGAGGCCGAGGCGGAGGACTACGCCCGGCGCCTGCGCGACGTGCTGCAGCCGGTCGCCTAGCTGAGCGCGGTGACCAGCAGGCAGGCTGCGGTCGCGACCTCGACCAGCGCGCCGAGCACGTCGCCGGTGATCCCGCCGAGGCGGCGCACCGCGAGCGCCGTCAGCGCGAGCGAGACGGCCAGCCCGGCGGCCACGCCGACCGCGACCATGATCCCCAGCGGGTAGGCCGCGGCCAGCGCTGCCGCCGTGAGGACGACCGGGACCGCGGGGGACACGGTCCCGGCCACCAGGGCGCCCAGGCCGGTGCCGCGCGCGGCCGGAACGCCGCGGCGGCAGGCCCAGGGCAGCGCCAGCCGGCCCGTCACGGCGGCGGCGATCACCGCGGGCCCTCCCCGGCCGAGCGCCTGCGCCTGGGCCAGCGCGGTCACCTGGACGCCCAGCGTGAGCACCAGCGTGACCACGCCGAACGGCCCGATGTCGGAGCGCTTCATGATCGCCAGTGCCGCGCTGGCCGACCGCCGGCTGCCGAGGCCGTCGGCGGTGTCCGCGAGCCCGTCCAGGTGCAGCGCCCGGCTGCCGGCGGCCAGCGTCGCGACGGCCAGCACCGCGGCCAGCAGCGGGCCGGAGTGACCCCACCGCGCGGCCAGTTCCAGCACGGCGGCGGCGGCCCCGCCGAGCAGCAGGCCGACCGCGGGCGCCCAGGACATGGCGGCGCCCGCGGCCCGCCGGGACGGCGCGCCGCCCCGGGCGCCCGGCAGCGGAACCGCGGTGAGCAGCGTCACGGCCAGCCGCAATCCGTCCAGGAACATGGCACCTCAGCGTAGGGACGCCGGGGTACGTTCGGAGCGAAGGAGGGGCCCCGGCATGGCGGAGCGGCCGTACGTGCTGCTGTCGGTGGCGATGTCGGTCGACGGCTACATCGACGACGCCACGCGACAGCCGGCTGATCCTGTCCAACGACGCCGACCTGGACCGGGTCGACGAGGTGCGGGCGGGCAGCGACGCGATCCTGGTCGGGGCGGGCACCATCCGCCGCGACAACCCGGCGCTGCTGGTCCGCTCGCGCGGCCCGGCGCAGCGGCCGGGCTGGCCGCGCGGCCTGCCCGCGAGCCCGGCCCGGGTCACGATCACCGCCAGCGGTGACCTAGACCCGGCGGCCCGGTTCTTCACCGCGGGCGAGGGCGCCCGGCTGATGTACGTGCCGGCCGCCCAGCAGGACCGGATCCGCGGGCGGCTGGCCCTGGGGGACGGCGGTCGAGGTCGTCGGCGCCGGCGATCCGCTCAGCCTCGGCGCGGTGCTGGCCGACCTGGCCGGCCGGGGGGTGCGGCGGCTGATGGTCGAGGGCGGCGGGACCGTGCTCGCGCAGTTCCTGGCCGAGCGGGCTCGCCGACGAGCTGCACCTGGTGATCGCGCCGGTCTTCGTCGGCGACCCGGCGGCGCCGCGGATCGCTGCGGCAGCCGGGGCGCCGGGCGGCCGCATGCACCTGGCCGAGGTCCAGCCGGTCGGCGACGTGGTGCTGCTGCGCTACCTGCCGGGCCGCCCGGCCGAACGGCCGCGCCATTGCTTCCGGTAATGGGCCTATCATGTACGGTCATGGCCGAATGGTGGTCGATCGAGGTGTTCCACAGTGAGTTCCAGGCGGCGTCGCGCTGGAAGGACTCGCTACAGCGCGGCGCTGATCGAGTCGGCTATCACGAGCGGGGCCGTCGAGTGGGCGTGGACCGAGCACGCCAGCGGAGTGGTGTTCGAGGTCTGCTTCAGCGAAGACGCCAGCTGGGAGGCGTTCCGCGCGCTCCCCGCCATCCTGGCCGCCCTCGACGCCGTGCCCGACTCGGTCAACGGGCTGCTGATCTACCGCGGCCGCGGCGGCGGCGCGGGCTCGCGGTCGCCGCGCAAGCCCCGGCCTGCCGCGGCGCCGGCGCGGCCGAGCTCCCGGACCCGCGAACGAGCGCCTGCTCGACCTGACCGCCGCCGCCGCGCCCGGCCCGGTTCAGGATCTCTGCCCCGCCAGGTGAGCGGCGGGGCGCGGACGGGCAGGATGGGGGCATGAGGGATACCAGGCTCGCGGCGGGCGGCATGCGCGCCGCGATCGAGCGAAGTGGCTACTACCCCGGCCTGGTCTTCGACGCGGTGTCGTCGGCGCTCGGGGCCGAGCCGGTCGTTTCCTACGTCGTGCACCATGACGCGCTGTTCGATCCCGGGATGGAGGTGCGGCGGCACATGACGGTCCTGGCGCTCACCCCGACCCGGCTGGTCTACTCGCACACCGACGAGAGTCCGGCCGAGCCCGGCGACGAGGACTCCCGCCCGCAGGCCGAGACCAGCACCGAGGCCGTCAGGTTCACCCAGATCTCCGTCGGTCGCGGTGACCCGGGTGATCCCCGATCCGGCGTCCTACGTTCCGGGCACCACGATGCCGAGCGAGGTGGTGCTGACCATCGGCTGGAACGTGCTGTCCCACATCGAGCTCGAGCCCGCCCACTGCGGGGACGACAGCTGCGAGGCCGATCACGGATACACCGGGACGATGACCGCCGACGACCTGACCATGCGGGTCAGCGAGGCCGCCGACGGCGAGGACGCGGTCCGGCAGGTGCTGGCGTTCGCCCAGGCGCTGTCCGAGGCCACCAGCCGCGCCTGATGGGGATCTCATGGCCGGCGAGGGATTCCCGGCGGTGATGCCGGACGTGCCGGCGTCGCTGCCTGTGTTGCCGCGGTACGGGGAGTCGACGCTGGCGGATCTGGGGTCGTCGGTGTTGGCGTCGCTGGGGGCGGCGGGTGAGCCGGGTCCGGTGGCGTTGCCGGCGGCGGATCGGGTGTGCGTGCTGGTGGTGGACGGGCTGGGCTGGGAGCTGTTGCGCGAGCATCCGGCGGCGGCGCCGTTTTTGTCGGAGCTGGCGGTGACCGGGCGGGTGCTGATGGCGGGGTTCCCGGCGACGACGGCGACGAGCCTGGCGTCGCTGGGCACGGGGCGGCCGCCGGGTCAGCATGGGATGCTGGGGTATCAGGTGGCGGTGCCGGGGGAGGGGCGGCTGCTGAACGCGCTGCACTGGGATGCGCGGGTGGATCCGGTGGCGTGGCAGCCGGGGCCGACGATCTTCGAGCGGGCGGCTGGCGGCGGGGATCGGCGCGTTCCGGGTCGGCCATTCGGCGCTTCCGGAAGACCGGGCTGTTCGTCGCCGCGATGCGCGGCGCGGAGTACGTGAGCGCCAACACCTTCGGGGCGCTCGTGGCCCAGGCCGGCGGCGGCGCTGCGGGCCGACGACCGGGCGCTGGCAGTGGTCTACCACGGTGAGCTGGACGCGACCGGGCACGCGTTCGGGTGCGGGTCGGACGCCTGGCGCTACCACCTGGGTCATGTGGACAAGCTGGCGGAGCAGCTGGCGGGGGCGTTGCCGGCGGGGACGGTGCTGCATGTGACGGCGGATCACGGGATGGTGGACGTGCCGGCGGCGGATCGGGTCGACGTGGATGCGGTGGCGGAGTTGCGGGCGGGCGTGGCGTTGCTCGGCGGTGAGCCGCGGGCGCGGCATGTGTACGCGGTGCCGGGGGCGGCGGGGGATGTGCTGGCGGCGTGGCGGGAGGTGCTGGGGCACCGGGCGTGGGTGGCGTCGCGGGAGGAGGCGGTGGCTGACGGGTGGTTCGGGCCGGTGGATCCGTGGCTGTTGCCGCGGATCGGTGACGTGGTGGCCGCCCCGGCCGGGCCGTGGGCCATCGTCGCCACCCAGGCCGAACCGCGCGAGTTCCCGCTGATCGGCATGCACGGCTCGCTGACGTCGGCGGACCAGCTGGTGCCGCTGCTCACCTTGCTGCCCGTGTAGCGTAAGGCGAGTCTTCCAGGGAGGGCGTGGCCATGACCGCAGCGAACTATGAGCAGCTACCCGCGGACCTGCCGGTACCCGAGGACGACGGGGCCGCCGACCACCTTCCCGGCCTCGTCCTGCCGTCGCTGCCACTGGAGTCGACCAGCGGAGGGACCATCGACCTGCGGGAGGTTGGCCGGCCGCGCGCGATCGTGTACGTCTACCCGATGACCGGGACGCCGGGGGTGCCGCTGCTCGAGGGGTGGGACCAGATCCCGGGCGCGCGCGGCTGCACGCCCGAGTCGCTGGGGTTCCGCAATCTCTACGAGGAGCTGACCGCGCTTGGCGCGGAGGTCTTCGGCCTGTCCAGCCAGGACCCGGAGGACCAGGCCGAGGCGGCGGCCCGGATGAAGCTGCCGTACCCGCTGCTGTCTGACTCCGGCCTGATCCTCGCCGACCGGCTGGGGCTGCCGACCTTCGAGGCCGGCGACCGGCCGCGTTACAAGCGGATCACGCTCGTGCTCAACGACGGCCGGATCGAGCACGTCTTCTACCCGATATTCCCGCCGGACACGCACGCGGCGGAGGTCCTGGCCTGGCTGCAGGCTGCGGCCTGAGCCGGCGAACCGCCGCTGACCAGCTCGCGGTCACGGCCCGGGGGACTGGCGGGCGGCCCGTTGCGGGATACTGGCGGCCTCTCCCGACGGCGAGGGGACATGATGCTCAGGCGTGAGCTGCTGACCGCCGAGATGATCGATTCCGGCACCGGCGACCTGGTCCGCACGACCATCGACGTGCGCCGTGACCCGCTGACCGGCCACAGCTCGCGCATCCTGCCCGAGCGCGGCCTGATGCCCGCCAGCGACTTCGACCTGGAGGCGTTCGCGCGGGAGAACCAGCCAAGCTGCCCGTTCTGCCCGGGACGGATCGACCGGCTGACCCCCCGGCTGCCGGCCCGGATCCACTCCGGCGGCCGGATCGTATGCGGCGAGGCGGTCCTGTTCCCGAACCTGCACGCCTACTCCTCGTACAGCGCGGTGTCGGTGTACTCGCCGCGGCTGCATTACCTGCCGGTCGGCGCGCTCACCTCGCGGCTGCTCGCGGACAACCTGGCCGCGCAGGCCGCCTACGCCCGGGCCGTGATGGCGGCGGAGCCGGAGTCGGTGTGGGCGTCGGTCAACGCCAACCACATGCTGCCCTCGGGGAGCTCGCTGTTCCATCCGCACATGCAGGGGATCGTGGACGCCGAGCCGACCACGTTCCAGCGCCTGCTCGCGGAGGTGCCCGCGCAACGGTTCGCCGACTACCTGGACGCCGAGCGGCGCAGCGGCGAGCGCTACCTGGGGGACACCGGGCGCATTCCGTGGCTGGCGAGCTTTGCCCCGGTGGCCCCGGCCGAGCTGCGGGCGTTCGTCCCGGGCATCTCCTCGCCCGCCGAGCTGACCGGCGACCTCATGGACGAGCTCGCCCACGGGCTGGCGCTGGCCCTGGGCGGATACGCCGAGATGGGCTTCGAGAGCTTCAACTTCGCGATCTACGGCGCGCCCCCGGGCACCGAGGGCTACCCGCTGAACCTGCGCCTGGCGTGCCGGTCCAACCTGAAGCCGTTCTACCGCTCGGACTCCACGTTCCTGGAGCGCCTGCACTGGGAGGGCGCCGTCGACCTGGCGCCGGAGACCGTCGCCCAGCAGATCCGGGGGCGGTTCCGGACGTGATGCCGGACGTGCCGGCGTCGTTGCCTGTGTTGCCGCGGTACGGGGAGTCGACGCTGGCGGATTTGGGGTCGTCGGTGTTGTGGTCGCTGGGGGCGGGGGGTGAGCCGGGTCCGGTGGCGTTGCCGGCGGCGGATCGGGTGTGTGTGCTGGTGGTGGACGGGCTGGGCTGGGAGTTGTTGCGGGAGCATCCGGCGGCGGCGCCGTTTTTGTCGGAGCTGGGGGTGACCGGGCGGGTGTTGATGGCGGGGTTCCCGGCGACGACGGCGACGAGCTTGGCGTCGTTGGGGACGGGGCGGCCGCCGGGTCAGCATGGGGTGCTGGGGTATCAGGTGGCGGTGCCGGGGGAGGGGCGGTTGCTGAATGCGCTGCACTGGGATGCGCGGGTGGATCCGGTGGCGTGGCAGCCGGGGCCGACGATTTTCGAGCGGGCGGTGGCGGCGGGGATCGGCGCGTTCCGGGTCGGCCATTCGTCGCTCCGGAAGACCGGGCTGTCGACGGCCGCCCTGCGCGGCGCGCAGTACCGGCGCGCCGACACGCTCGGCGCGCTCGCCGGCCAGGCCGAGGCCGCGCTGCGGACTCACGACCGGGCGCTGGTCATGGTGTACCACGATGGCCTCGATGCCACCGGGCACGTGTTCGGCCCATCCTCAGACGCCTGGCGCTACCACCTGGGCCATGTGGACATCCTGGCGGAGCAGTTGGCGGGGGTGTTGCCGGCGGGGACGGTGCTGCATGTGACGGCGGATCACGGGATGGTGGATGTGGCGGCGGCGGATCGGGTGGATGTGGATGCGGTGGCGGAGTTGCGGGCGGGGGTGGCGTTGCTGGGCGGGGAGCCGCGGGCGCGGCATGTGTATGCGGTGCCGGGGGCGGCGGGGGATGTGCTGGCGGCGTGGCGGGAGGTGCTGGGGCACCGGGCGTGGGTGGCGTCGCGGGAGGAGGCGGTGGCTGACGGGTGGTTCGGGCCGGTGGATCCGTGGCTGTTGCCGCGGATCGGTGACGTGGTGGCCGCCCCGGCCGGGCCATGGGCCATCGTGGCGACTCAGGCCGAACCGCACCTGTCGCGGCTCCGGGGCGCGCACGGCTCGCTGACCACCGCGGACCAGCTCGTGCCATTGCTGACTCTGTCAGCCAGATAACACCGCTGACGCTGCCCGCCGGTTAGCGCAGCTGACATTGCCGGCCGTGTAGTTTGTCCACAGCCAGGCGGGGGAACCACACCGCGCCGGCCCGGGTTGCCCACAGGAAACGAGAGGTTATCCCCAGCATGAGCGTTGGCGGGATCACTCATCCGCTGGTAGACGCCGGGTCTCTGGCCAGCGAGCTGGCGGGCGACGCGCCTCCGGTGCTGCTCGACGTCCGCTGGCGGCTCGGCGGGCCGCCGGGCATTGACAGCTACCGCGCGGGCCACCTGCCCGGGGCCGTGTTCGCGGACCTAGACGCCGACCTGTCCGGGCCGCCGGGCGCCGGGGGCAGGCACCCGCTTCCAGCGGCTGCCCGGTTCCAGGCGGCGATGCGCCGGCTCGGCGTCCGGACGGGTTACCCGGTCGTCGTCTACGACGACGGCGACTCCACGATCGCCGCGCGCGCCTGGTGGACGCTCCGGTACTTCGGCCACGACCAGGTACGGGTCCTCGACGGCGGCTTCCGTGCCTGGGCCGCGGCCGGGCAGCCGGTCACGACCGACGAGCCCAGCGTGGTGGCGGGAGACTTCACCGCGGACCCCGGGAACCTCCCGGCGCTGGACGCAGCGGGCGCCGCCGCGCTGGCCCGGTCCGGCGTGCTGCTCGACGCGAGGGCCGGGGAGCGGTACCGCGGCGAGACCGAGCCGGTCGATCCGGTAGCTGGCCACATCCCGGGAGCGCTGAGCGCGCCGACCACCGGCAACGTCGGCGCGGATGGCCGGTTCCTGCCGCCTGCCGAGCTGCGGCAGCGATTCGCCGGGCTCGGCGTTCCCGTGGATCCGGAGCCCGGGGCATCCGCGGTCGGGGCCTACTGCGGTTCGGGCGTGACCGCCGCGCACGAGGTGCTCGCCCTGGCTCTGGCCGGCGTCCCCGCCGCTCTGTACGTCGAATCCTGGTCTGGCTGGACCGCCGACCCTGCCCGGCCCGTCGCTACCGGCCCCGATCCGGGTTAGGGACCGCGGGTTGAGCGGCTCAATGCACACCCAGCAGGCGCAGCACCGCGGTCGTGGCTACGGCCGCGACTACCGCGACGATGAACGGCGCTCGCCGGGCGGCCAGCACGCCTCCGGTCAGCACCCCCGCGGGCCGGGCCCAGCCTGCGAACCCGTGTCCGGTGGTGAGGGCGGACGTCGCGACCAGGGCGCACAGCAGCACGGTGGCGGCCACCGAGAGCATCCACCGGACCTGCTCGGACAGCTCGATCCGGCGGTGCAGCACCGGTCCGCACACCCGGAACGCGTACGTGCCGCCCGCGAGAACCACGATGGCCAGCAGCGTCATGCCCGGCCCTCCGCCCTCGGCCGGACGCAGTCGCCAGCATCAGGCCTGGCTGTACCCGGGGTGCCAGCGTCCGGCCTGCCTGCGCCCGGCCTGCCCGCGCCCAGGCGGCCCACGGCGATCAGGCCCACCAGCGCCAGCAGGACGGGCAGCCCGCCCGGCAAGAACGGCGTGCCCGCCACCGCGATCGCCGCACCCAGCAGCGCCGCCCCCCGGGCCCGCGGGTCGCGCAGCGTCGGCAGCACCAGGGCCAGCAGCACCATCGGCGAGGCGGCATCCAGTCCCAGCGCGTCCGGGTTACCGATCACCCGCCCGGCCAGGACGCCCGCGATCGTGCCGACGTTCCACGCCACGGATATCAGCGCGCCGCAGGTAAGGAACGCGGCCCGGCGGCGGCCCGGGTCGGGCTGCGTCAGGGCGAAAGCCACCGACTCGTCGAGGACCAGGTGACTGCCCAGCAGCTTGGCCGGCCACCGCAGGCCCAGCGCGTCGGCCACGGCGAAACCGAAGGGCAGCAGCCGCGCGTTGAGCACCAGCCCGGCGATCACCGCGGCGGCCAGCCCGCCGCCACCCAGCACGATGGAGAGCGCTGCGAACTGTGCCCCGCCCGCGAACACCGTCGGCGACATGGCCAGCGGAACCCAGGCCGGCTGCCCGCCCGAGACCGCAATCGCGCCGAAGGACACGCCGACCACGCCATCGGCGAGGGCCACCAGCGCGATGTCGCGCCGCAGCGACCGGTCTATCTCCAGTGTTCGCCAAAACGAACGCACAGTCGGTATTATGAACATGGCTCGATTTGTTCGTCAACGCGAACGCTTGACCGATGGAGCGAACAGATGGTGATGGAGCAGACCGCGGCCCGCCCTCCGCTGGACCGCATAGCGGCGTCGATCCGCAGCGAGCGCGAGCGCGCCGGGCTGTCATTGTCCGAGCTGGCCAGGTGCGCCGGGATCGCGAAGTCCACGCTGTCCCAGCTGGAGTCCGGCACGGGTAACCCGAGCCTGGAGACGCTGTGGGCGCTGAGCGTCGCGCTAGACGTTCCGTTCAGCCGACTGGTTGATCACCCGCCCCGCCCCCGGGTGACCGTGCTGCGCCGCGGGGAGGGCAGCACGGTGGTGTCTGAGCGCGCACACTACGTGGCCACCCTGCTGGCCTCCTGCCCGCCGAACGCGCGCCGGGACATCTACCTGCTGAGCGTGGAGCCGGGCCCGCCGCGGGAGTCCGAGCCGCACGTGCCGGGCACCATGGAGCACATGGTCGTCGGCTCCGGCCGGGCACTCGTCGGGCCGGCCGAGCAACTCGTCGAGCTGGGACCAGGCGACTACATGTGCTATCCCGGCGACGTGCCGCACGTCTGCGACGCCCTCGAACCCGGCACCACCGTCGTTATGGCCCTCGAATACGTTTAGCGCCCTGGCCGACGGCCGGAGCCCGGGGAAGACCATCAGTTGGGGGCCGGGTCGGACAGGGTACGTGTCGGGGCCGGTGGTATAGGGGCGCGGCATCACAGGAGCTGAAGCCTG
The DNA here is from genome assembly GCA_963834695.1 of uncultured Actinomycetota bacterium. Taxonomy (GTDB): domain Bacteria; phylum Actinomycetota; class Actinomycetes; order Streptosporangiales; family Streptosporangiaceae; genus JASHPR01. The sequence goes on along the minus strand of CAWIDQ010000054.1, from coordinate 36,254 downwards.
AACCGCTGGCGCGAGCCGCCATCGGAGCCGTCCGGGAGACGCTCCGCAGGCGTGAAGCCGAAGGATTCGTACAGACCACGAGCCGCGCGGCCTTCGGCCTTATCTGAACCAAACGTATCGACAAGCACCTCGCACGGCGGCTGGCAGCGGCGAAGCGCCTCGGCGACAAGGGCGCGCCCGATGCCTCTGCGGCGGGCCGACGCCCGGACTGCGAGCCACGTGATCCTGGTGTCCGGTGGGGCCTGCAGCAGCGCGCCGCCAAGAACCTGGCCGCTGGCGTCCCGGGCACACAGCGCCGTGCCTCGGCCGATGTTACGGACCAGGACCGACTCGAAGCCGGGCATCGGGCCGAACAGAGGCTCCACCTCGCGCACGATTTCCAGCCACGACGCGACATCTTCCCGCGTTGCTTCCCGGGCGATCACCACCAGCACAGGATGCCCGTCCCAGGCGCCAGCGCGCGAGGACCAGCGACGGCCCGGCGGGCACCGGGCGGCTCAGGCTTAGGCGCCAAGAATGGCTAAGACCTGCCGGGCGCAGAGATAAGGCGTCTGCCCAATGCGCAGGAGGGAGCCTTACGGCGAGCCTCGCTAGTACGGGCTGAGAGAGCTCCCGGATCGAGGAGGAACCGATGCACTCCAACTTGCTGCAGAGCGTCGCCGCCGAGCGGGTCAGCGACCTGCGCAGGGAAGCGGCCACGCAGTCCCTGATCAGGCAGAGCCGGTTCACCCGGCCCAGCCGGCGAACCGACGCCGTGGTGTCCGGCGGGATCGGCCGGCTCGTCCGCAGGACCGTACACCCCTGATCTGGTTCGAGAAAACTGACCGGGGCCGGATGTATCAGGAGCGCCGCGGCGGTGCTCGATGCAGTTGAGACGGGGACCGAGGTCCTAAGCCCGATGGCCGGCCGCTCCTAGAGCGCCCGGCCGATGCGGCGGGCGAGGGACACGGCGAGCCTCGGAGAAACGTCGGAACACAGCCGTCACAGGTGGGGCGGCGAATGAGGAGGGCACAATGCACGCCGACATCGTCGGCATCGCACCAAAGTGGGCCGCTCAGCGCGGCCCGGGGGAGCGCCGGGCGGGCGGCCGCCTCCTGGAGTACGCACCACGGGCGGGCCAGACCAGGCCGTCGTACGCGCGGGTCACGGGCCCGCGACCGCTGCGACGGGCCCCCGTCACCTCCGAACTGCCCTGCCGCAGCGATCCGGAGTTGTTCTTCGCCGAGTCGCCAGCGGATGTAAATCTCGCGAAGGCCCTGTGCGGCCCTTGCCCGGTGCGGCGCGCCTGCCTGGCCGGAGCCCTGCAACGCGCCGAGCCGTGCGGCGTCTGGGGCGGCGAGCTGTTCCTGCGCGGCACGGTCATCGCCCAGAAGAGGGCGCGCGGGCGCCCGCGGAAGTCGGCGTCCGTGGCTCCTGACCCACGTCCCCTCGCACCCGCCGGCCAAGCTCTTACAGGATGACGGCGACTGGGCGGACGATCAACGGCATGGTCGGCGACGGCGTCATCATCACCGGCGACCTGGTGGACAACTCAGTCCTGCCGACAGGAGGCCCGGTCGACCGATTTTCGCGCTGATGGCTCCTGGCCGGGCCCAACGTGGCAGAATTCTGCGGTGCTCGACGGGAAGGGTGGCACTAAGGCTCAGCAGTTCCCCATCTGGGTCATTGCGGCGGCAGCGGTTGCAGCGTCGTGCGCCGCGCTGATGGCCATGCCGACGTACGCCAGCCGGGTACCGCTCCAGGATCGGCGGCCGAGCACGCCGCACGTGACCAGGCCCTGGGCATCCGGCAGCGGTGGGGTGATTCTGCTCAGCTCCGTCCTGGCGGCCCGCCCCCATTCCGTGTCCGCCCCAGGTCGGCCGGCGGTTCCCCGCATGCTGGCGACGCACCCGGCGATCATCCAGGACACCCGGCGGTACCGGGTGCTCGCCTTGGTGATCATCGCATTGACGTGTCTCACAGCCCTCATCACCCTGCGCATCCGGCGCCGACGCGCGTCCGTGCGTCTTCCTTCGGATGGCGTCGCGGGGTCGCGTGGCCGACACGCCGTGGCCGGACCGGCTGGATCCGGTAAGGCCCCCGTCGGGTGGCCTGATTTCACCCAGCTTGCTGACGCGCGCCGTGGCGTACCCGACGCGCCCCCGGGGCGGTCCAGCCTCGCAGCCTCTCGGTTCGGCGATTCAGCGGTGGACGAGCCCGGCTGGTCCAATCCTTCGCCGGACGGCCCCATCCCGGTGGGCGAAGCCCACGCAGATGGTGGCGCTCCTGCCCGGGATGAGCCACCCGCCAGTGCCCGGGATGAGCGATCTGCCAGTGCCCGGGATGAGCGATCTGCCAGTGCCCGGGATGAGCGATCTGCCAGTGCCCGGGATGAGCCATCTGCCAGTGCCCGGGATGAGCCACCTGCCAGTGCCCGGGATGAGCCACCCGCCAGTGCCCGGGATGAGCCACCCGCCAGTGCCCGGGATGAGCCACCCGCCAGCCTGCCATCGCGGAGATCCGAACGCAGGGACGAACGCAGGGACGAGGGCATACGCCCAGCGTTGGACGGCCCGCCTTGGGGACCAGCCGAGAAACCGCAGGGCGATCCCCCCTGGGTGCCGACGACCTAGGCTAGGCCCCCGGGGTCATGGGACGGCCCGTCCGGGCTCTCGTAACGCCCGGAAGACCTAACCCGAAGTTCCCCCGCGTGATCCGTGTGCATGGCCGTTTACCTGGGGTTTCTGTGTGGTGCGGGGGTGGCTTCTGACTACGCGGTCCCGAGGCGGTGGCTGACGCCGAGCAGGTCGAGGGCCTGGCGCTGCAGGGGGGTGGGTGTGGTGACGAGCTGGAAGCGGGGGAGGGCGGGGTCGGCGGGCTGGATCTGGTTGAGGCAGATGGTGGCCAGGCCGGCCAGCAGGCTGGTGAGGCTGTGTACGGGAAGGTTGCCCTCGGTGTGCTTGGCGGCGGCTTTGGCCAGTGCCCGCGGGGAGCGGGCGGCCGGGGCGACGGGGCTGGGCCGGGCGGCCTGGGCGGCTGGCTTGTCGTCGTCGGTGAACAGCAGGGGCGCGAGGCGGTCGTGCATGTGCCAGGTGATGTAGTACGACAGCATCCGCAAGAACACGTGCGCGCGGACCCGGGTCTCGGTGCGGTGGCGGATGGGCCGGATGTCCAGGTCGGTGTTGAAGGCGCGGAACGCCCGCTCGACCTGGGCGAGGGCCTTGTAGGAGGAGACCACCTCGCCGCTGTCCAGGCCGCCGGCCTCGACGCTGGTGCGCAGCACGTAGATCCCGTCCAGGGCGGCTTCGGCGGTGATGGAGTCCTGGTTGCGGGCGTAGCTGAAGCTGTCCTCGCCGATGCTGGTGGTGAAGTGCTTGGCGACCTTGCGGCGGCGCAGCACCCGGTCCGCGCGCAGCGCGATCTTGTCTGTGCCGCGCAGTGGCCGGCGTTCCCGCGCGACAGCGGCGGCGATTTTCGCCAGGTCGGCTTCGGTGGCGGTGAGCAGTGATTCCCGCTTGCGGGCCCGCTCGGCTTCCAGGAACGGGTTCTTGCAGGCGACCAGCCGCTCGCCGGGATAGTCCGGATGGGTGATCTCGGCCAGGTCCGCCTCATCGAACAGGGAGAGCTGGAGTGCGCCGTCGCGGACCAGGTTCTTGACCTGGGGGGCGCGCAGCGCGGTGATCCAGTCCAGGCCCGCGGGACCGACGTCCTCGCGCAGCCGCGCTGCGGTCAGCATGCCCCGGTCGCCGACGAGCACCACCCGGATGATCCCGAACCGGTCCTTGAGCTTGCTCACCTGGCTGGCGACGGTCTTCGGGTCGCCGGTGTTGCCCTCGAAGACCTCGATGGCGACCGGGACGCCGTCCTGGGAGGTCAGCAGCCCGTAGACGATCTGGAGCCGGCCGCGGACCCCGTCTTTGGGGTGGCCGATGGCGCCCAGCGGGCAGGTCCGGCCCTCGAACGCGGCGGAGGACACGTCGTAAAGGACCAGGGTCGGCCCGGCCAGGTGCCGCGCCGCGAGCGCGTCCTCGATGCGGTCCTGCCGGGCGGCGAGCCAGTCCATCGCCGCATACAGGTCATCCTCGTCACAGCCGCCCAGGCCGAGCACTTCACCCAGGGAACTGGCGGCGGTCCCGGCTTGCAGCCCGCGGGCGATGGCCAGCTTGGAATCCGGCGCGATCACCTGGGCCACTGCCATCGCGGTCACCAGGTCCCGCTGCCGTGAGGGCGCCTGGTCGATCAGCTCCTCCAGCCCCAGCGCCCGCGCGGTGCCCAGCACCGCGGCGACATGCCCGTGCGGCAGGCTCCGGGCGATCTCGAACGTCCCCTCCACGGCCGCAGCCGGCGCAAGCTGGCCCTTCAGCACCCGTGACAAGGCGTCGACCTTCGCCCCGGGCCAGGACGACAGGTTGGCCAGGGTGCGGTTCTTGACCTTGCCCGCCTCGCGGTAGCTTTCCCGCAGCAGCACCGCGGGCGGTGACCCCCGGTTCGGCACCTTGGCCACGTACATGACGACAACGATACCGGCACATCCGGCGTATGAGCAGTGCAACACGCCGATATCACCGCCAACGACGTGATCTACATGACTACGCTATCTCTCGTGGAGGAGCGCAGTTCACCTGGTCACGACACCATCGCCGGGTTGATCAGAGCCTCATCAGGGGGAACTTCGGCCTAACAGACGTCCAGCCTCCCGCGCTACCCGGATCGGGACCGCTCCTGACTACTTCCCAGCCATCTGGCGTGCGGGAAACGTCCGCCCTAAGCCAGAGACGACCTCCGATGGCGAGTGCGCTGTCCGGTCCCGGACAGAACCGGCTGGCCAGCCGCGCTGCGTCGGCGCGCCGACGGAAGTCGGGCGCGCCGACGCAGCCTTACCGGAGGGGGGCGGGTCCTGCTGGTAGGTGATTAGGCCGTAATGCATCGCGGTCATCAGCGCCTGCGCCCGGTTCGCCGCGCCGAGCTTGTCGTACAACCGCGCTACGTAAGTCTTCGCTGTCGACTGGCTGATAAACATCGCCAGTGCGATCGCGGGAACGGACAGCCCATCGCGCAGCAAGCGCAGCACTTCTGCTTCTCGGGGGCTGAGCGCGAGCCGGTCCTGCACCGTACGGCGCCGGGCGAGCGCAGTGGCCAGCCCCGAAGCGGTAAACGACGACGCAGCCACCGCGGCGTGGCGTATCGCTGCGACCATCTCTTCCACGGGCGCGGTCTTCGCGACGAAGGCCGACACCCCGGTCTCCAGGGCCCGGAACAGCACATCGTCCTCGTGCTGCGAGGTGATGACGACGATGCCGAGGTCCGCATAACGGTCCCGGAACTGCCGGGCCAGCTGGAGGCCATCACCGTCAGGCAGCCTGATCTCCAGGGTCACCACTTCGGGCCGTACTGCGGCGATCATGCGTGGCGCCTCCGCTGCCGACTGGCATTCGGCCGCTATCTCGATGTCAGGATGCCGAGCGATGAGCTCGCGCAAGCCGTAGCGCGTGAGCGTGTGCCCATCTATGATGCCCAGGCGAATTGGCATGACAGTTCCCCCACCCAGAACAGATTGCTGCCGAGCTGCCACTCTCAAGCTAAACAAGGTGTCGGTAGGCTAAACAAAGTGCCTGACCGACGATTATCAGGTAACCCGAGGTCTCCTTTCGGTTCTGCCAGGCGGCTGCAGCCCAGGATCATGGCATTAGCACAAGCTTCCTGGGTTGCCTGATTCGTCAGTGCATCGCTCTGACGCGTGTGACGCATGCTGAAGAGTTGACGCTCTAGTTATACGGGTATATCACCGGCACGCCGTCATCGTTATCAAACCGAAATTTGTAGCTAGTCCGACACGTACAGCGACGTGCTATCCGGAACGAAGCGGTGGCGTCACCGGGTGCCGTTACCCGCTAATGAGGATGGCGAGGAGGGCACCGCCGAGCAGGAACGGGCCAAAGCAGATCTGGCTGCGCAGAGTGACCCGGTGCGAGGCAAGCAAGGCCAGGCTGACGACCGCGGACAGCACGAATGCCAGCACTGTCCCCGCGATCAGCGTGGACCAGCCCAGCCAGCCTAGTGCGAGCCCAGCTACGCCAGCGAGCTTGATGTCGCCACCACCAAGCTGCCCCGGACGCAGCAGCGCCAGTAGCAGGTAGCCCGCGGCGAGCGCGACACCGCCCAGGAGCGCCCGCACCATCGCGGTGACGTCGTGGCCAGTTAGGGCCGCCGCCGCCAGCAAGGCGATCAGGATGGGATATGCGGGTAGCGTCAGCCGGTCCGGGAGCCGCTGGACCGTGATATCGATCGCGGCCATCGCCACGCCGAGTACGCCGAGGAAAGCGAACGCCAGCGTCTCCAGCCGTGCGCCGAACCGGCCGAGCAGCAGCGCCAGCACCGCCGCGGTGGCTAGCTCCAGCACCAGGGGGGTGCCCAGGCTGCTTCGGCAGTGCCCGCACCGGACGCTGGCCCAGCGGCGTACCGGAGCGGTGCAGTGCGGGCAGGTGATCCGTTCCGGGTCGCCGCTGGCTACCGACAACCGGAAGACCGTGCCCCGGAGCACGGCCCCGGCCAGCAGGCCGATGACGGCGCCCGCGCCGGCCCACATCGGGTTCATGCCGCTCCACCGTAGGGCCAGGCTTGGTCAAGCAAGGATGCTCCCGGCCAAGAAGTACCCGGCTGGTGACGTCTGCCGACCGATCGGCGCCGCCTGTCGGCCGATCGCCCGACATGTCATCCGTTAGACCAGGATTGTCTGGCCGTCCGCCCGATGTCACCACCGCGCCGGCTTCCCCATTGTGTCCCTTACCGGGCGGCGTGTGCCGCCCGGCCGAGGCGGGCGGGAGGGCCGTTCGCCGTGGGTCGAAGGGGCATCAATGCTCAGGTTCGTAGTCTTCCTGCAGAACTTGCTCGCTGAACCATTGCGCCGGGACGACCGGGGCGCGACCGCCGTCGAGTACGGCCTGATCGTAACGCTGATCGCCGTGGCGATCATCGCGATCGTGACCCTCGTCGGCCAGAGGCTGGTGACCGAGTTCACCAACGTCTCCAACGCGCTCTGAGCCAGTCGTACGCGAAGCGCACGGGCAGTGCCTGGTCCGCCCGCAGGACCGCGCGCTGGCGGTCAGCTAAGGAGTAACCAGAATGCCTAGCGTTCTCGTGTACGTGCAGAACTCCCTTGCGGAGTTGCTGCACCGTGGCGATCGTGGGGCTACCGCCGTCGAGTACGCGCTGATAACGGCGCTCATCGCCGCAGTGATCGCCGCTGCGGTGGCGGTAGTCGGCATCAGGGTCACCGCCATGTTCACCAATCTCGCCAACGCGTTCTGACCCGGTGGGCGGGCGGGATGGTTAGGCGAGCCGTCCCGCCCCTCTGGGCAAGGAAAAGGGGCAGTCGACGATGCACCGGCAACCATCCAGCGGCCGTCGCGCACGGGACCGTGGCGCGGCGGCGGTGGAGTTCGCGTTGCTTCTCCCGATCTTGCTTTTGATCGTGTTCGGGATCATCGACTTCGGCCGCGCCCTCAACGCCCAGATAACGCTCACTCAGGCCGCGCGGGAGGGAGCCAGGCTCGCGGCTCTGGGTCAGCCCAATGTGGTAAGCCGCACGCAAGCGGCCGCCACCGGGCTGAGCCCTGTCAGCGTGAGCGTGGCTTCCTGCCCGGCCGGCGCCGGGCCAAGCGCTGACGCGGTGGTCAAGGTCAGCTACGTGTTCTCGTTCGTCACGCCGGTCGGCGCGATCGCCGGGCTCATCAGCGGCGCCGGGTTCGGTGCCCCGGTCACGCTCACCGCCCAGGGAGTCATGCCGTGCGAGACCTGATGGCCCCGCTCTCCCGGCGGCTCCTGGGACTGGCGCGCTCCGATGAGCGGGGCGCGATCGGCGTGCTGATCGCGGTGCTGATGGCCGGCGGCGTGCTGATCGGAATGGGTGCGCTCGTCGTGGACGTCGGGGAGATCTACCAGGAGCGCGCCGAGCTACAGAATGGCGCGGACGCGGCCACGCTCGGGGTGGCCAAGAGCTGTGCGCTCGGCGCCTGCGCACCAGGTGTCGCGGTCGGCTTCGCCGACGGCAACGCCTCCAAACTGACCGGGGGGTCGGCCGCGGTGGACCAGGTCTGCGGCTCCGGGAACCTGGCGGCCTGCCCGCCCAGCACCGGCGCCGCGACGAACTGCCCGTCCCCGCCGCCTGGCGCCAACTACGTGGACGTGTTCACCTCCACGCAGACCGCCGGCGGTGCCACGCTGCTGCCCCCGGTTTTCGCCCGCACGCTGCTGGGCAATTCCGGCTATCAGGGCAGCAACGTAGCCGCCTGCGCGCAAGCCGAGTGGGGTGCGCCCGCGGCCGCGACCGTCGCCGCCCTGACCATCTCAGCATGCGCGTGGGACCAGGCGACCCAGCAGGGGACGTCCTTCCCGCCCGGCCCGCCTTACCCGCCCGACCCGGCACCATCCCCCGCCGCGGACCAAGTGATCACGCTGAACGCCGGGCCCGGCGGCGGTGGCTGTGCCACCGAGCCCGCGGGCGCGGACGGGCCGGGTTTCGCCTGGGTGGCGCATCCCCGGGGCAACTGTACCGTCCCCATCAGCGGGCCCAGTTTCCAGGGGCGCCCGCAGCTGTCCGTGAGCTTTTCCTGCGAGCTGGTGCTGCAGAACGCGCAGCAAAACCAGGCTTCCATCCTGATCCCCATCTATGTCGCGTCGAGCGGCGCCCCCGGCAATCCCACGTACACGCTGAAGGGGTTCGCTGAGTTCGTGGTCACCGGGTACAACCTGCCGGGCCTCAATGGCGCCACCGTCGATGCCCCGGACTGGCTGAATCCGGCCAACAACTGTCACGGCAACGATTACTGCCTCAACGGCTACTTCGTCCAAGGGGTCATCCCGTACACCGGGAGCATCGGCGGCACCGACCTGGGCGCCTCCGTCATCAACCTAACCGGGTGAGTCTCGCCAGATCCGCCGGGAGAGAAGAGGAACGGTGAAACGTCGCGCACTGACCGTCGTGGCGGCCGTGCTGCTGGCCGCGGTCGGGACCTTGGCGGTGCTGGCCTATGTCCACCAGGCCAACAACCGTGCTCTGGAGGGCTTGAAGGTGGTCAACGTGATTGTGGCCCAGAACTCGATCCCCTCGGGAACCCCTGCGGGCCAGGCCCTGCGCGACGGATCGCTGAGCACCGAGAAGCTGCCGATGGCGTCCGTGCCGGCCGACGCGGTCGAGTCGATTACCTCTGGCCTGGCCGGGCTCGTCACGAGCGCGACCGTACAACCAGGACAGCTGCTGCTGCGGTCGATGCTGGTGGCGGCCGCACAGGTCACCGGCGGCGTGGCGATCCCCAGGGGCCTGATGGCGGTGTCCGTACAGTTCTGCGTGCCTGAGGCGGTCGCCGGCTACGTCACCCCAGGCTCGTACGTCGCGGTGTTCGACACCTACGGCGGCAGCTCCTCGCAATTGGAGCGGACCTGCGACACCGGCCATCAGGTACCGCCCCCCAGTTCCGTGCAGACTCGCATCGTGCTGCTCAAGGCTGAGGTCCTGTCCGTGGGACAAGCTCCGGCCAGCGCCCAGAGCTCATCGTCGGGCGGCACTTCCACGGCGGCCGACGGGCCCTCCAGCTCGGCGTCCTCAGAGGGCGTGGTGCTGGTGACGCTGGCCTTGTCGCAGGCTGATGCCGAGCGGGTCATCGAGATCGCCGAGACGGGAATGCCGTACCTGGGGCTGCTCACGCCCAGTTCTCAGACCGGCTTTGCCCCCGCGCCGTCGCTCTTCCAGCCCTGAATCAGGAGTCAACCGTGCCCATCCTCTGTGAGCCCACCTCAAGCGCCGGAGAGCTCATCCACAGCATCGGTGGCGAGGTACACACCGCGGACACCCTCGGTGCTACCGCGAAACTGCTCGACAGCGACCCGAACGAGACCCTGGTCGTGATCGGCCCGCGGGCGCCGACCGGCGACGCGCTGGCGTTCAGCGCGGCGCTGAGGCTGGCCCGGCCGGCGGTCGGGGTGATCCTGGCCCGCAAGGAGGTCGACGTCACCTTGCTGACCCAGGCGCTGCAGTCCGGGGTCCGTGAGGTTGTCCCCGCAGGGGATCATGCCGCGCTGGCCGCCGCTTGCCGCCGGTCCTACGAGGTATCCCGGCGGATGATCGCGCCGCCCGCCGAGGATGACGACATACAGGGTCAGATCGTCACCGTGTTCGCCGCCAAGGGCGGCTGCGGGAAGACGACGCTGGCGATCAATCTCGGGGTGGCCCTGGCCAGGTATTCCCGGCGCGTATGCATCGTGGACCTCGACCTCGCATTCGGTGACGTGGCGATCAATGTCCAGCTCGACCCGATGCGCACCGTGATGGACGCGCTGCCGATGGCAGGACACCTGGACGTTACCGGGGCCGCTTCCCTGCTCGCCCAGTACGGGCCCGGGCTGGACATGCTGCTGGCCCCCGTCACCCCCGGCGACGCGGAGAAGATTCCGCCGAGGCTGATAGGAGAACTGCTCGCCGTCCTTCGGACCATGTTCGACTTCGTCGTGGTGGACACCCCGGCCCAGTTCAGCGAGCACGTGCTGACCGCGATGGACGTCTCATCCCGGCTCGTCCTGCTCACCACGCCCGACGTGCCCGCGCTGAAGAACCTCCGGGTCACTCTGGACATGCTCGACCTGCTGTCCTACCCGAGGCAGATCCGCTCGGTGGTGGTCAACCGGGCGGATTCCAAGGTGGGGCTGAGCCTCGAGCATGTGGAGCGGGTGGTGCGGTCGCCCATCGCCGCGCATATCCCGTCCAGCCGCGCCGTGCCCATCTCGATCAACAAGGGCACGCCCATCACGGTAGAGACTCCTGGGCACCCGGTCAGCCAGGCGATCTACCGGTTCGCGCAACAGCGGCTGCTGGGTGACGCGGAGACTAACGGGAGAGCGACGGGCAAGCTGCGCGGCAGGAAGCAGCGGGTCGCATGAACCTGTCCGACCGGCTCTCGCAGGTGCGGGTGGCTAGCGCGCCCCCGCTCGAGCGGCGCGGCGCCCCTCGCCGCACGGCCCGGCACGCAGACCCGTTCGCCGCGCTGAAGCGCAGCGTCCACGAGGAGCTGGTGGGGGTGCTCGGCCCGAAGCTCTACGACGCGCACATCGACCAGCGAGAGCTGGAACAGCAGGTCACCCAGACGCTGCAGGCGGTACTGCAGCGCGATGAGACCCCGATGACCACGGCCGACCGGATGCGCGTCGCGCAGGAGGTGTCGGACGACATCCTCGGGCATGGCCCCCTGGAACCGTACCTGCGCGACCCGGACGTATCCGAGATCATGGTCAACGGTCATGACCAGATCTACGTAGAGCGCGATGGCCTGCTGTACCCGGTGGAGGCGGCCTTCAACGACGAGAGCCACCTGCGCCGCACCATCGACAAGATCGTGGCACGAGTTGGCCGGCGGGTCGACGAGTCCAGCCCCATGGTGGACGCGCGGCTGCCCGACGGGAGCCGGATCAACGCGGTCGTGCCGCCGGTGGCGCTGGATGGGTCACTGCTGACGATCCGGAAATTCGCGGTCGAGCCGCTCACGGTGGGCCATCTCATCCGGTACGGCACCATTACTCCCCAGGTAGCCGACCTGCTGCGGGCTTGCGTGGAAGGCCGCCTGAACATCGTGATCGGCGGCGGCACCGGCTCAGGCAAGACAACCACGCTGAACGTGCTGTCCGGGTTCGTGCCGGAAAACGAGCGGATCGTCACCATCGAGGACGCGGCAGAACTTCAACTGCGCCAAGAGCACGTACTGCGGCTGGAATCCCGCCCAGCCAACCTGGAAAAGCGCGGCGAGATCACGATTCGTGACCTGGTACGCAACGCGCTGCGAATGCGGCCGGACCGGATCATCATCGGCGAGGTACGCGACGCTGCCACCCTCGACATGCTCCAGGCCATGAACACCGGCCACGACGGTTCCATCACCACCATTCACTCAAACTCGCCCCGCGACTCGCTCTCCCGCATGGAGACGATGGTGATGATGGCCAACGTGGAACTGACCCAGCGCGCGATCCGCGACCAGATGGGCTCCGCCATCGATCTGATCCTGCACCAGGCCCGGCTCAAGGATGGATCCCGGAGGATCACTCACATCACCGAGGTGCAGGGGATGGAGGGCGACGTCACAGTCCTGCAGGACCTGTTCCTGTTCGACTTTCACGCGGGAACGGACCAGCAGGGTCGCCACCGGGGCAAACTGCGCGGCACCGGCCTGCGGCCGATGTTCCTCAACCGGCTGGCCGACCGGGGTATCCAGGTATCGCCAGCGATCTTCAGCGCGGAGTTCGAACGATGACCCGGGTGCGGGCCTGGCGCTCGCGGTCGGCGCGCCCGGTGATCGCGCGCGCAGGCGCCATGCTGGTCTGCGTGGCCACGCTGCTCGGGCTGTCAGCGGGTGCCGCGAGCGGGGCAGGCGCCCCGGCCCAGACCTCAGCCCCCACGGTGATGATCCTCCTTGACAACAACAGTTCGCAGTACTGGCTGCCCATTGCGCAACGGGCGGCGCTGGCCTACATAGGCGCGCTGCCGCGGAACGTGCGCGCCGGGCTGATCACGTTCGCCAGGGGGTGGCACTTGCTCCTGCCCCCGACGACCGACCGCTCACGGCTGGATGCGGCGGTGGACGCCGTGCAGGGGGCGGGAGGGAACTTTTACAGCTCGACGGGTATCTACTCCGCGCTGGCCGGCGTGACGTCGGCCGTCCCTGGCGTCGGCCGGCTGGTTGTGATCTCGGACGCCGAGAACCTCGTCGCCCGTAGCCTCACCGCGACCATTCTCACCGATGTCATCGCGGAACGCTTGGATGATGACGACTACGTGGGCAGGCTGACCGGGCTCGCTTCCCGCAGCGGCGGCGTGGTGGTGCATCCCGGGCAGGCGGCTGAGCTTGCGAAAGCTTCATTTCCGCTATCAACGAAGGTCCAGCATCACCGACACGCAAAGGCACCTGAGGCGTCCAGCGGTGCGTCGCCCAGATTGGCGTGGTCGCTGGTCGCAGGCCTGGCCGCCTTCTTCACGGCCGTGCTCCTGATCGCGCTGACCGTGCTGGGCTGGGTGGCCCGCATCGGCCGGGACCGGGAGCTCGCGGGACGGATCGGGCGCTACGGTCCCAAGCACAAGCCCGTCGCCGAGGAGGAGGCCACGGACGCCGGGCGAGTCGGCCGCACCGCCCAGCATGTGGCGAAGCGGCTGATGCCTCCCGTAGCCGAGGAGCGCCTGGCCGAACGCCTGGACCTGGCGGGAATCGCGCGCAAACCGGCCGAGTGGGCCTTGCTGGGCGGCTGCCTGGGCATTGTGATCGCGGCGGTACTCAGCCTCGTCACCAGCTACGTTCTGCTCGGTGTCCTGGTGGGAGCGCTCCTCGGGTGGCTGACCATGCGGATGACGCTGAGCATGCGGATCGTACGGCGCCGGGTGGCCTTCGGCGAACAGCTACCGGACATGCTGCAGCTCGTCGCCAGCGCCCTGCAGTCCGGCTTCTCCCTGGCCCAGGCGCTCGATGCGGTCGTGCGCGAGGACGCTCAGCCTATTGCCGGGGAATTCTCTCGCGCCCTGGCCGAGGCCCGGCTTGGTGGCAACCTCCAGGACGGGCTGGATGCGGTGGCGACCCGGATGAATTCCGACGATCTCCACTGGACGGTCATGGCTATCCGCATCCAGGAGGGCGTGGGCGGCAACCTGGCCGAGGTACTGCTGACGATCGCGGCCACCATCCGGGAGCGGGGGTACCTGCGCCGCCAGGTGCGTGCGCTGAGCGCCGAGGGCCGGCTGTCGGCCTACGTTCTCATCGCGCTGCCGTTGGTCGTCAGTGCCTGGCTCTTCATCGGCAGCCATGGGTACATGCGCCCGCTCTACACGACCCATCTGGGTGAACTCCTGCTCCTGATCGCCGCGGTGCTGGTGGTAGTGGGCACTCTCTGGATGCGCAAAATAATCAGGATAGAGATCTGACATGCCTGGATCTGTGCTTCTCATCTGCGGCATCGGGGCCCTGGTGCTGGCCGTCATGGCCATGGCAGTGGCGCTGATGCCGCAGCGGCAGGCGCGGCCGAGCGTCGGCCGTGCGCTGGCCACGATCGACGAGCGCTACACCCGCGACGCCGCGGGCGGCACCGGAAAGGCCGCCGAGCCCTTCAAACTGCCTGACTGGATGGCCCGCCTGGCAGAACGGCTATCGCCGGGCGGCGTCGCCACCACCATGCAGCGCAGGCTCGACTTCGCGGGAAATCCGCCCGGCTGGAGCGCCGACCGGATGCTTGCGGTCAAAGGGCTCGGCCTGCTGACACTGGGCTTCCTCGGTGCCCTGTACGGGCTGCATGACCCAGAACTGCTGGTCGTCGGCGTAGGTCTCGGTGCCGTGATCGGTTTCTTCCTGCCCGACCTGCTCCTCTACAACTCAGGGCAGAAGCGTCAGCAGCAGATCCCGGCCAAGCTGCCAGACGCTTTGGATATGCTCACGATCTGCGTGGAGGCAGGCCTGGGGTTCGACGCCGCGCTGGCGCAGGTGGCGAAGAATACCAAAGGGCCGCTGGCCGAGGAATTCGCCCGCGCGCTGCAGGAAATGCAAATCGGCAAGTCCCGCAGCGAGGCGATGCGGGCCATGGCCGACCGTACCTCTGTGCCGGAACTGCGGGCTTTCGTGTCGGCCCTGGTCCAATCCAGCGAGCTGGGCATTCCGGTCGCTCACGTGCTGCGCGAACAGGCCAAGGAGATGCGGGTGAGGCGTCGCCAGCGGGCCGAGGAGCAGGCACAGAAGGTACCGGTCAAGATAACTTTCCCGCTGATCTTCTGTCTTTTCCCAGCGCTCATGGTGGTCATCATCGGGCCGGGCATCATCGAGATATCCCATTCGCTATTCTTCAAGTAGGAGACATCATGGCCGTTGCGTCCGGCCGTCGGCGGCTCGACCTCGGCAGGCTTGTCATGGTCCCGGCGGCTGTGGTGATTCTGCTGGCCGACGTGTCCGCGCTGGGCCGTGGCGGCGCTTCCGGGGCCACCGGCGTGCTGCGTTTGATCGGTGAAGCGCTCGTTATTGCCTTCTACGCCCTGATGATCTCGTGCTACCTGCGCCGTGGCCCGGCGGTGGCTACCAGCGGCTCGGTGACCGCTCACGCCGCAGCGGTGGCCGCCACCTGGCTGCCGTTCGTCCTTCCGCTGATGCACGGCACACCTGCCGGCCCGGTCCGCCAGGCTGTCTCCGACCTGCTGCTGGCGTGCGGCATGGCATGGGCTTTGTGGTCGCTTCACGTCCTCGGGCGCAACGTATCGGTACTGGCGCAGGCGCGGGACGTGGTCGACCGCGGACCGTACCGCTGGGTTCGCCACCCGCTCTACACCGGCGAGATCGTATCCACGCTCGGCATCGCGATCGGCGCGAACAGTCTGGCGGCAGTGGCGGTCTGGCTGGTGCTCTGCGGTCTGCAGGTGTACCGGGCGTTGCGGGAGGAGCAAGTGCTGCTGCAGGCCCTGCCGGGCTACCGCGACTATCGAAGCCGGACAGCGGCCCTGCTGCCCGGCCTGCTGTAGGCGCCCGGCGGTGAGGCTCCCGGGAGCGAAGCGCCTCAACTTGATCAGTCACAGCAGGAGAACCAGTACCGCGATGAGCATGAGAACCAGCACCAAGATCGTCCAGGCGACGATACGGGCCCGGGGGTCCCGCTCCGGCCTTACCGGCGCCAACGGGCGTATCGTCGCCTCTTCGGGCGCTGGCTCGGGCGGGAATATCACGGCCATCTGCGGTACCGGCCCCTGCGAGGGGGACGGCCGGTGCGGCGGCGCCAGCTTCGGGGCACGGGCCGGTGCCTTCATGCGGCGGCCCAGCGGCTTCGTCCGGCGTGCCCGCCCGGTTTTCTCACGAGCCGACGTCTCCGCCCGGCGGCCCGCGCCGTCCTCCGGGCGATCTTGCCGGTCCGTCCGCTCCTGCGCCGTCGGCTCCCGGTCAGGGGTCGGCTGGGGATCGGTCGGCACGGTGGCGGCAGGCTGCGGCTGGTCCTCGGTGACCGGTTGCATCGACGGAAGCCTTGCTGGCGCGCTGGCCGCGGGCGGCTCAGGGCCCGTGCTCATGCCCGGCACCCGCCGCGGCAGAGATGCCGGCCCCTCGGCACCGTCTGGCGTCCCAGGACGAGGGGCATCCTCCTGCAGCGCGGCTTCGCTTCTCATCGCGTCCAGTGCGGCCCGTATGCGCTGCGCGACATCCTCGGGCAGCGCAGCCGGTCCAATCAGCCTGGTTCCCTGCTCCCCACCCGGCACGTGCCGCTTTCTGCCTGGCACCCGCCGGGGAAGAGGCACAGGGCTGTCATCTGCCACCGGCCAACCCCCTGGCGCACGCATCTCTGGCAGACAAGAGGAGCACACCACACGTAACTAATCAACCGGAAGGACGGGTCGAGGTCCATGGCTGGTCCTGAAGCCTCACCAAACACGCCGCTCAGCCATACCATCCCCGCATGAACCGCGTCGCGGAGGTCGCGCTCATCAGCGCTGTGACCAGCGTCAGCGTGCTGGCCGTCGCGGCAGTGGTCAGAGCGGCCTTGTGGATCCACCGGTCGGTCAGCCATTCGCCCGTCAGGCACGACGGCGGCTGGGTCACGGGAGCGGTACGAACGTCGCGTCTGCCGATGGCCCTGGAGGCAGCGCAGGGCCGGCTGCTCACGTTCGGCACGGGCCTGTTCGCCGCCGGGGCGTCCACAGCCCGGAACCTCGCGCCATCACTCGGCATCTTCCCCGTCAGCCAGCGCGGGAAGGTTGCGGATCGCTACGCCATGGCGGTCGAGCAACTTGGCTCGGTCAAGCCCGACGTGCGCTTCGACGGCATCTACGCGCTGGAGCGCCTGGCCCACGATTCGCCAGCCGACCACCCCGCGGTGATGGAAGCGCTAGCCGCTTTCATCCGCGAACCCCCCCGCGCGCAGTCAGCTACGGCCGAAGGTAAGCGGCCAGCCCGCCACCCCGCGCGGATGACGCCCCCCGACGTGCAGGCGGCCATCACCGTCATCGGGCGCCGACGTCCCAGGCACGACCGTCAGCTGGTTGATCTGGATCACGCTCACCTGGCCCGCGCGGATCTTATCCGGGCCAGCCTCGCCTACGCGAGCCTCGCCTACGCGGACCTCGCCCGCGCGGACCTTACCGGCGCGGACCTTACCGGCGCGGACCTCACCGGCGCGGACCTCGCCGGCGCCAGCCTCACCCGCGCGCGCCTTACCGGCGCGATCCTCAGGGGCGCCGATCTCACCGGCGCGAACCTCACGCGTGCGAACCTCGCCGGCGAGGACTTCTTCGGCGGTGCGGACCGGGCGGGGCTGTTCGGCGCGGACCTTACCTCCGCGAACCTCACCGACGCGCTCCTGAGAGGCGCTGACCTTAGCGGGGCCATCCTCGCCAACGCCGACCTTACCGGCGCGCACCTTACCGGCGCGATCCTCAAGGGCGCAGATCTCACCCGTGCGAACCTGACGCGGGCCAAGCTCATCACCGAAGACTTCACCGGTGCGAGGCTCTTCCGCGCGAATCTCCCCGGCGCGAACCTGACCGGGGCGAACCTGACCAGTGCGGACTTCACCGGCGCCGGGGTCACCGGCGCGGACCTGTCCGGCGCGGGCCTGTTCGACGCGGACCTCGTCGACGTGGATCTCACCGGCGCGAACCTGCGCGGCGCGGACCTGCGCGGTGCATGCTGGCCACCGGATGCGGTCATCCCGGCCGGCTGGCAACGAGACGCCGACTCCGGCCGTCTGCGACGGGGCGGGACCGGCTCTTGTGAAGCGGCCACGCCCTAGTGCCGTGTCATACCAGCTCACCATGTGGTGGCGGCCATGCCGTGGTGGCGCTAAGCGGCGCTGTTTCCGCAGCGGCTTCAGAAGGTCGTTGAGCCTTTCTGGCCCGACGATGAGCCGGATGCCGCTCGCGACCAGGATCACGCCGCCGAAGGTAGCGAACATGGACACGGTGTCTCGCGGCAGGTGACCCGTTGAGACGGGGCGGCCGACGAGCACGATCGTGCCCGCGCCCAGGGCGATGACGGCGAGACCACTAGCGCAAGCCAGCGCTCCGCGCCGGCGGGTCACCGATCGCCGCCAGGGCCGAGCCAGGACACCTCAGGCCCCGGGCTCGCCTCAGCGCAGACGCTCGGCGGCCTGGTGACGACGATGGCCTGGTCCTCGCCTTCGGTGGGCGCGGGCCCGGCGGTCTCAGGTGGCATAGCAGTGCGCTCCGTTCCGCGGGGAATGCCACCGGCCCAGGCAGATTCGATTCCTCCTCGCCCAGGCCGGACGGTATAAGACGTGCGCGGAACGCGCCGGGTTTACGCGCCGCCTAAGGCCTAAGCCAGGCACAGATAAGGCGTCTGCCCGATGTGAAGGGGCGAGCCTTACGGCGAGGCTCGCTGGTGCGGGGCTGAGAGAGTTCCCGGATCGAGGAGGAACCGATGCACTCCAACCTGCTACAGAGCGTCGCCGCCGAGCGGGTCAGGGACCTGCGCAGGGAAGCGGCCGCCCAGTCCCTGGTCCGGCAGGCCGGGTTCACCCGGCCCGGCCGGCGGGCCGACGCTGTGGTTTCCGGCGGGATCGGCCGGCTCGTCCGCAGGACCGTACACCCCTGACCTGGTTCGAGAAAACTGACCGGGGCCGGATGTATGAGGAGCGCCGCGGCGGTGCTCGATGCGGTTGAGACGGGGACCGAGGTCCTAAGCCCGATGGCCGGCCGCTCCTAGGGCGCCGGGCCGATGCGGCGCGCGAGGGGCACGGCGAGCCTCGCCCCAATCGCACCGACCCCGAACCGTCTGGTGATCGCCTGAGCGATGTCACCGGGCGACTTCGTGAATGTGGTGCCTGGCGTGTCGCAGCTCTCACAGATCACTTGCTTGTTGGGCGCTGAAGTCAAGGACTGTGGAGACCATCTGGTGGTCTACTCGTACGAGTGCGCTGGCGGTCTCCCAATTGTCCATCGGCTCATCGGAGATCAACGGGGCCATCCGCTCTCAGACGAGTGAGGTGGGGGGCATGACAACGTGCAGGATCCACGCGCCCGCGCTACTCCCCCCGGCGCTGGTGTTGTCGACGCTGGTCACGATGGGCCTGCTGATATGTCGGCCTTCACTGGCGCAGGCGGCTACGTCGGGGAGTACCACCGCCCTGACCTGCTTCGCCATCGATGTCTCGGAATCCAATATCGTCTCCTCCAACGGCGAGCCGCCCAGTGATCCCGGGCCCATCTTCGTCCGCCAGCAGGTTGTGGATCTCTACAGTGAGATCCTCACCGAGCTCGGCCAGGCGGCAGGCCAGCATGTTGGCGCGGTTACTTTCGGGACCGGCATCGGAGCCACGCTCGGCCCCGTTGCCCTGTCCAACACCGCCGCGCGCTCGCAGCTGGACACGGCGTTGGCGGGCGCACTGCGACCATCTGCGGCGGAAGCGGCCTGGACCAACTGGGTGGCCGGGGTAGATGGCTGCCGCCGGATGTTCCAGCGCTCGGGTGCTACCCGAGGCATGGTGGTTGTCTTGAGCGACGGGTATCCCCAAGCGCCCTCAGCTGGCCCCGCCGAGCAGCTCAGGGCGATCTCACCTACGGCTCAGGCGTTGTGGTCGAAGGGCATCGCCATTCAGCCCATCCCTTATGGCGCGGGGGCTGACAAGCTGGGGCCAGCCCGCGAGGCCATGGCCCGGCTGGCCGCCATGGGTCACAGCCAGCTCATCTTGGCCGGGACCCCACTGAAAATGCTGCGGGCCGCGGTCCAGCTGGCGTCGCTTGCCACCGGGCTGCCGTTGGGGGGTCTCGAGATCCCGGTCAACGGCAGCTCCGCTGTTCCGCTCGAACTGCCGGTCGGCGTGGCCCGAGCTGTCCTGGTAATCTTGCGCAGCTCCACTCAGGTACGGTTTTCCGTCACCGCTCCACCCGATAGGACGATCTCAAGTCTTCTGGCGAAGGCTAAGGGACTCGGTCTCGTGATCCCCATCACCCGGCTCGCAGCGGGAACTTATCAGGTCAGTGTCCACGGTCGTGGAGCTGTGTTTGTCGCCGAGCTGTTCCCCCATGTGACCGTGCCGGCCGTCGCACCTGGTACACGATCACGAAGTCATGAAGGATCTGGCAGTCTGGGCACGGTAAGGCGTACGTGGACGCACGGATGGGCTCTCGCCGCGCTGTCGTGCCTCGGGCTGCTGGCGCTGTCTGCCGCGTTGGCCGCCGGTCGGCTGTTCGCCAGAAGGCGCCGGCTGAAGGGCGCCTTCCCTCCCGGCCCGGCCCCGCTGAGCGGTGTTGGCGGGCACGACGTCGATCCACTGCACCTTGGTCCCAGATCTGGCGATCGACGGCATCGCGGCAGACAGTGATCAAGACGATGACCACGACCACGCCACCGCCCGGCACCCACGGCGCGTACGGCCTGGTCCCGACAATGGTCGGGCCCAACCCGATGCGGCCGCCCACCCGCTATCTCGTCCCCGACGACCGTGACTTCTCCGCCGTCTACCGGCCCCTGCCCGGCCCGGTCACCGTCCCCTTCAAGTAGAGATCCCCGCGGGCTTCGTCGCGCGGGGCCAGGTCGCGGCGGGCCGTCAGCCGCGCGCAGCGCAGGTCTTGTCCAGGTGGTCAGCTTGTTCTGTAACGCTCCGCCAGCTGTGGCGCTTGGGCCGAGAAAGCGGCGAGGTCGGCTTGAAACACCGCGTCCAGCAGGTCGGATCTTTCGACCCCGGGAGCGCAGACAACCTCGCCGAGTTCCAGGCTGCGCAGGCTAGCGGTCACCACATCGTCAGGCGACATACGGGGCACGGCGCTGAGGTCGAGTCCCTGGCGTTGGTGGAACTCGGTCGCGACGACGCCGGGGCACAGCGCCTGCACCCGCAGGCCCTGGGCTTCCAGCTCCTCGTGCATCGCTTGCGACAGCGCGAGAGTGTAGGCGAGAGTGCCCGTGTAGACGGCACGGCGAAGCGGGAGCTGCTCCAGAGACGCCGGCCCGCTGAACGCCAGCATGCCCGACACGTTGATGATCGTGCCCTCGCCCCGGGCCACCATGCCGGGGACCACGGCGCGGGCCAGCATGGTCGGGGCGACGCCTTCACGTGCAGGAGTTCGTCCGCCTTGTCGGCCGGAAGTTCGGCGAACGGCATGTAGTGCGCCACTCCGGCGTTGTTGACGAGGATGCTGACGGGCTCTGTCGCGCACGCCTCGACACCGGCGTCAGTGCCAAGATCAGCGGCCATGGGACGCACCCCGACATCGGGGAGTACGGCCACGAGTTCTTCGAGCCGGCCGCGGCGCCGGCCTACGACCAGAAGGTCGTATCCCTCGGCACCGAGGCGCTGGGCGAAGGCCCAGCCGATGCCTGAGGAGGCGCCGGTGATGAGCGCTAGTCCGGCCATGACCGTGATCCGCTGTTTGGCGCGCTGATCGGATTGTTCACGTCAAGCTCCTTACTCCTTCGCCGGATCGGGAATCGTGCCGCGTGCTGCGCGGGTGAGGTGCGTGCTAGCCGGTCGGGTGGACGAGGTAGGACCCGGGCTCCGCGCCGCGGACCTCGACCGGGCGCCAGCCGAGCTTGGCGTAGAAGCGCCTGGCGTTCGGGTTCGCCGGGCGGACGCCGAGGTAGCATGACGCCGCCCCGGCGGCCGCCGCCGAGGCCAGGAACGTGCTGATCAGCTCCCGCCCGTGGCCGGCCTCCCGGTAACCGGCCAGCAGGTTGACGTGCAGGTGCGCCGGGTGCGGCGCCAGCTCGGGCAGCAGCAAGCGCTCCGGGTGGAACATCACATCGAGGCGGTGCTCCTCCTCGGTCGCCGGCGGGCCGGACCGCGGCTGATACCGGGCCCGCAGCCGCGGCAGCCAGCGCTCCCGGTACCCGGCCACGAAGTCGGGGGTGCTGGCCGTGCCGATGACATAGCCGACGGCGCGCTGGCCATTGTCCAGCACGTAGGCGTGTTCGGGTTCCAGGAACAGGTAAGGCCCGGCGACGGTGTCGGGGACCAGGTCATCGGTGCTGTACCGGCCGCGCACGCCCCGGCCCGCGCCCGCGGTCTCCACGCAGACCTCATACACGGCGGCCCGGTCACCGTCACGGTAGCGGCGGATCGTAGCGGTCAAGCCCTCAGCCTATCGAGCGGCCGGGCCAGGACGGGCGGCTGCCGGTGGCGATGATGCCACGGGCCGGCTCGGGGCCCGGGAGTCAGCCCGGGACCTGGGTGTCGAGGTCGGCGAACAGGTCGATTCCGTGGCGTGTTGCGTGGGCGACGAGCAGCCGGCTGACGATGGCGGACAGCGCGTCGCGGTCTGACGGGGGCAGGAGATCAAGCATCGCGGTGAGGTCCGCGCTGAAGCGGGCCGCGGCCTGGGATACCAGCGATCGGCCCTCGTCGGTGAGGCCGACGAGGACGGCGCGCCTGTCTTCGGCCGACGGGATGCGGACCACCAGGCCGCGGCGCTCGGCCCGGTCGACCAGCCCGGAGATGCTGGACTTGTCGAGCCCGAGCAGCCTGGCCAGTTCGTTCATGGTCGGCGTGCGGTCGCGCAGCACGCCGAGCAGGCGGGCCTGAGTGATGGAGAGATCGTGCTCTGCTGCCCGGCGCTCGAGCATGCCGTGGATGACGAAGGCCAGCTGAGCCAGTCCGTCGATGATGTTCAGCTGCCCGCGCGCCGCTGCGGGCGCGGGCAGGCCTTCCGGTCCCGGTGCCATGGGCCAAGTGTACTTGACTTAGTACGTGACACAAACTAATTTAGTACGTGACACCAACTAAACGGCGCGGCCAGCAGACGAGACGAGGAACGATGGACAAGATGAACGCCGCGGTGGTCACGTCCTTCAGCGAGCCGCCGCACTACCTGCCGTTCGATGTTCCGCAGCCGAGGACCGGTGACGAGATGCTCGTCGACGTGCTGGCCGCCGGGCTGCACCCGCGAGTCCGCAGCGGTGCCGCGGGGGTGCACTACACCAGCACCGGCACGCTCCCCATGATCCCCGGCATCGACGCCGTCGGGCAGCGCCCCGACGGCAAGCGGATCTACTTCGTGGCCGACGACGACACCCTCGGCACGATGGCGGACAAGGCCGTCGCCGACGTTCGCCGTGCCATCGAACTGCCCGACGACGTGAACGTCGCCAAGGTCGCGGCCGCGATGAACCCGGCCATGTCGTCGTGGGTGGCGCTGCGGCTGCGCGTCCCGATCGAGCCCGGCCAGAGCGTCCTGGTCCTGGGCGTGACCGGGAACGCCGGAGCCATGGCCGTCGAGGTCGCCAAGCGGCTCGGCGCCGGACGGGTGGTCGGCGCCGGGCGTGACCTTGACCGGCTCAGCGAGGTGGCGGCGGCCGGCGCCGACGACGTGATCCCGCTGACCGCCGATGACGAGGCTACGGGCACAGCGCTGGCCGCGGCCGCCGCGGAGGTCGACATCGTCCTGGACTACCTGTGGGGCAAGCCTGCGCAGCAGGCTATCGTGGCGCTGCTCACCGCCCGGTCTGACCGCAGCCGCGCGATGAACTGGATTCAGATCGGATCCGTGGCCGGCCCGACGATCGAGCTGCCGTCGGTCGCCCTGCGCTCGGCCAATCTCCGCGTGCTGGGCAACGGCCAGGGCGCGGTGTCGGGACGGGCCTACCTCGCCGAGCTGCCGTCGCTGGTGACCGAGATCGACTCCGGCGCGATCGCGGTCAACGCGAACCCGGTACCCCTCGCCGAGGTGGAGGCCGCCTGGACCCGGACCGGCCTGCCGGGCGAGCGCACCGTCCTCGTCCCCTAAGCCGAGCCGGCCCGATCACCGACACCCCGCACGGCAGCGGATGGCACTGACACCTGCACCCTGGCCGTCTGCCAGCGCTATCCGCGCTTGGCCGGACGGGCGTCGCGGGCTTCGTCGCGCGGGGCCAGGTCGCGGCGGGCGGTGAGGACCAGCCAGGTGGCCACGCCGGTGACTAGCGCGGGTGCGGCCGGGTGCGGGCCCGCGGCGGCCACGGCGGCCGCGGCGGCTGCCGCTGCGGCCAGGATCCGCAGCGCGAGCCGCCCCGGGCGCCCGCGCCGGATCCGGGATAGCAGGCGCAGGGCCGGCGCCGGTCGCTGACCGCCGGCAGAAGCCATAACGCGCCGCCCGCCGCTTCTCCCGGCGGTTCCGGCCGGCCGGGCGGTGGTCAGGTCGGCCAGGGCCTCGCCGCGCCCGAACCGGGTGCGCAGCACGGTGTAGGCGGCGGCGGCGCCGGCGAACCTCTCCGGATCGCCGCCGTCCTCGCGGTCGGGGTGGGTGGCGCTCGCGATCCTGCGCCACGCGGCGTGCACCTCGTCGTCGGTCAGGCCGGCGCGGGGCTCGAGGCCCAGCGCCCGGAACGGATCGGCGCCCGCCTGGCCGGTCACGGCGCCGGCTCCGCGCCGAAGGCCTCGTCGAGCATGGCGCTGGCGTCGGGGAGCGGCCGGGGCGTCCGCGTGGCCGCCTGGGGAGCCGCAGCCGCCGGGCGCGGGGCCGGCCCGCCGGGCGGTGGCAGCGCGGCGGGAGCGGTCACCAGCCGCTTCACCTGGACGTAGGTGACGCCGCCCCGGTGGATGTAGCCGGCCTGGCCGACGTCGAGCGCGCGGATCAGGTCCGGGTCGACGACCGGGGCCCGCCGCATCCGCGAGGTTCCCCGATGACTCCAGACCGGAATCCGGATCAACCGGCGCGTGGTGTCGGTGAGCTTGCGCGTCCCGGCCAGCGCGGCGACCGGCTCGGGGTACGGGGTGCGGAGCAGCCAGACGCCGCCGTCGGCGGCCGCGGCGATCCGGTACCGCTCGTCCTCGTCCGCGGCCAGGCCCGGCCAGGACTGCGCGGATACCTGGACGGCCAGGCCGAGCGAGCGGGCCCGCTCGTACAGCTGCCAGACCGGGAGCCGGCGCGAGACCGCGCTGAACTCGTCTACCGCGAGCAGGATCTCCCGCCCGTCCCCGGCCGGCTGGCTCGTCGCGTAGCTGGCCAGCAGGTCCACCAGGGCCCGGGCCTGAGCTTCGGCCACGCTGATCTCGGCGGTGCCCTCCAGGATGCAGTACCAGGCGTCGGCGTCGCCGAACCCGCCCGGCCCGTCCAGGCCGCCGCCCAGCCGGCGCAACAGCGTGCGGAACCGCAGCGCGATGTCGCCGATCTGCCGGGAGGCCGAGCGGATCAGCGCCAGCTCCGCGTCGTGCTCACCAGATGAGTGCCCCCCTGGCGAGTAACGGCCGCCAGCCAGCCCGGGTCGAGCCGGGCGAGAAAATCCGCCGTGCTGGCGGGCGGGCCGCCGGGCGCGTCGACGGCCAGCCCGACGACCGCCTCCATGACGTCGGCGTAGTAGGCGGCGGCGCCGGTTCCGTGCTCGATCAGGTCGACCAGCGTGGTGGTGAGCTGCGCCGGCGGCAGCGCCCACAGCGACAGGCTGGCCTCGTCCGGCCAGATCGCGGTGGACCGCGCGCCGGCCAGGCGCAGCACCCGGCGGGCCCGGTCGGCGATCCGCCGCGCGTCGGCGCCGCCCTTGCAGTCCAGCACGACCAGCAGCGGAAGTCCGCCCCGCCCGGCCGCGTGGCGCTGCAGCGCGGTGGCCACGAACCCGGCCCACAGCCGTAACAGCAGCGTGGTCTTCCCGGTCCCGGTCGTGCCGATCACCACCTGGTGGGAGCGCATCCGCTGGTACGGGATGCCGGCGATCGGCCGCGCCGGATGACCGACGGCGCGGATCACGGCGCCGGCGATGAGATCCCCGTTGCGCGTGTTCAACGGCACCGATCCGGGCGCGGCTATCCTGGCCCGCGCGCTGCGCGCCTGGTGCCGCCACTGCCGCAGGTCGAACGCGACCGCGGCGGCCGGGGCGAGCCCGCCGGATCCGGCCTGCATCGAGCGGATCCGGTAGGACCAGGCCAGACCGCCCACGGCCAGGCCGACCGGGATCGCGGCCGGCGCGATGACCGCCGCGGCGGCCGGGTACGCGCCGGCCGCGCCGCGCTGCCACATGGCCAGCCAGGCCTGGTACGGCGCCGCTGCCACACGCAGCCGAGCGGGTGGCGACGGCCGTGGCGGCCAGCCAGACCGCCACCATCGGCACGCACCACAGCGCGGCGCGGTAGAGCCGGGCCGGCGGCCAGCCCGCCAGCCAGGCGAGCGCCGCGCTGACGCCGCGCACAGCGAGACCGGCGCGGCCGCGATGATCAGCGCCGCCGCGACGGCGATGGTCAGCACCCGGACCGTGGCCCGGACGGCCGCACGAGCCAGGGCCGGGCCGGCCCAGCGCCCGGTCATCACGTGCCGCCGGCCGGCGCCATCGCGGCCTCCGGCGGCAGGCTGCGGATCTCGATCCGCGCCCCGGCGCCGCCGAGCGCATCGCGGGCCCTGGTCACCGTCGGCCGGGCGGCCGGAGCGCACAGGTAGACGACGCGCGCGTGCCGGGGCGGCCCGGCAGCCCGGACTCGGCCGCCGGGCAGCCGTAGTCGCCGGTGCGGGTCAGCAGCTCCCGCATGATCGCCGTGGTCCGCGTGGTGGTCTTGCGGGTCAGCTCGGCCTCGATGGCCCAGCACTCACCGGCCCAGGGCACGCGAGCATCGTCGGGCCAGTGCACCTCACCGTCCGGGAAGTGCTGGCGGAGCCCGACCCGGCCGCCCATCCGGGCCCGCAGCCGCCGCTCGCTGCGCCAGTACCCGCCGGCCGCGTCGTACCGCGGCGCCGACTCCAGCGCGAGCCGGACCGCCATCACCGCCCGGATGTGCGCGAGCCTGCCTAACGCGGGCGGGGCCGTGGCGTACGGCAGGCCGCAGCGGCCAGGCCGGCCTTGGTCAGCCAGGTCCACGGGCCGCCGGGCCCGAGCCGGGCCGACTCGGCGTACCGCCGGGCCCGCCACCCGGCGGCGATCCGGCGCGCCCGGGCCTCGCTGACGCCGAGCACCACGGCGAGGTGGTCGAGCTGGACGCCGTACATCTCGGCGGCGAAGAGCAGCCCGGCGGCGTCACCGCCGGGGCGGGGACCGGATGTCCCTTCTGCCGGGATCACACGCCTATCACATCATGTCTCCCGGTGGATCCCGTAGATCGCCGCAGATCCTTGTCGAACACACGGCTGAATACTGGTGTCGGCGGCGGCGGTGCGGCACAATGGGACGCGGAACGCGGAGCCACGGTAGTGGCCACGTGGCACGGGCACGGTCCGTTCGCCCGGATGAGGGTCGCTGGGGAAGACGCATCTCGTCCGCTGGCTGGGAGGTCCGGTGTCCGTTCGTGGCGTGCTGCAAGTTCACTCCGCGCCCCCGGCGTTGTGCCCGCACATCGAGTGGGCCGTAGCCGGGATTGTTGGCGTGCCCCTCAGGCTGCCCTGGGTCGATCAGCCTGCCTCGCCCGGAACCCTGCGCGCCCAGCTTGAGTGGCACGCCCGCCCGGGAACGTCGGCGACCATCACCTCGGCCCTGGCCGCCTGGAAGCGACTGCGGTTCGAGGTGATCGAGGAGGCCAGCCCCGGCTGCGACGCGGTCCGCTACAGCTGCACGCCGTCCCTCGGCATCTTCTCCGCGGTCACGTCGGCGAGTGGCGACATCCTGGTTCCCGAGGGCAGGCTGCGGGCGGCCATGACGCTCGTGGCCGCCTCCGTGCCGGGCGCGGCAGGTACGCCGGGCGCGGCGGAACCGTCGCCGGCGGACGGCGAGTCCGTGGACAGCCTGCGGGACGCGCACGGCCCGCGGCACCCGGCGCTCGGCGGCTCGCTCGAGGCCGAGCTGGCGCTGCTGCTCGGGCAGCCCTGGGACGACGAGCTGGAACCGTTCCGGCACGCCGCCGAGGGCGCCCCGGTGCGCTGGCTGCACGCCACCGGCTGATCGCCCGCGCCATCCTGCGCCGCGACCCGGGTGCGACCATGGGTGCAGCCGGCAGGAACGGAGCGTGGCGTGACGCCTCAGAAGGTCATCATTGACTGCGATCCCGGCATCGACGACGCCCTGGCCCTAGTGTTCGCGCACGGCCACCCGGACCTGAGGCTCTGCGGGATCACGACCGTGGCCGGCAACGTCGGCCTCGCCGCGACGACCGAGAACGCGCTGCGGGTCCGCGACTTCGTGGGCATGCCGGAGGTCCCGGTGACCGCGGGCTGCCCGGGCCCGCTGCTGCGACCCCCGCTGGACGCGCGGCACGTGCACGGCAGCTCCGGCCTTGGCGCGGCCAGCCTCCCCGCGGCCTCGGCCGGGCCCGCGGACGGGCACGCGGTGGACTACCTGGTCGGCGCGGCCGGGGCGGAGCCCGGGGAGATCACGCTGATCGCGATCGGCCCGCTGACCAACATCGCGCTCGCGCTGCGCCGGTACCCGCAGCTGGTCTCCCAGGTCAGGAACTTCGTGATCATGGGCGGGTCGACGGATCGCGGCAACGCCACCCCGGCCGCCGAATTCAACATCGCCGCGGATCCCGAGGCCGCCGCGATCGTGTTCGGCGCCGGCTGGCCGGTGACCATGGTGGGCCTGGACGTGACCCGGCAGGTGCGGGCCACCGGCGCGGTCCGCGACCGGATGCGCGGCCTCGGCCGGCTGGCCGACGACCTGCTGCTGCCGAGCCTGTCCCGCTACCGCGGGCCCGGCCCGGGGCCCGGGCCCGGGCCCGCGGACGGCGGGGCCGTGCACGACGTCTGCGCGGTGGCGCAGGTGGCGGCGCCAGGGCTGATCACGTGCGTGCCCGCGCGCGTGGAGGTGGAGACGGCCGGGCGGTGGACGGCGGGGATGACCGTCACCGACTTCAGCGCCGCGCCCGGCGACGCCAACGCCCGGGTGGCCGTCGCCATCGACGTGGCCGGCTTCTGGGACGTGGTCGTGGACGCCTACGGCCGGGCCGCGGCGGCGATGGGCGCCGCTACCGGACGGGTTCCAGGATGACCACCGGGATCTGCCGCGTGGTCTTCCGCTCGTAGTCGGCGAAGCCGGGATAGGCGGTCTTCCACGCGGTCCAGATCGGCTCGCGCGTCTGAGGGTCGGCCACCCGGGCGTTCAGTTCCACGGTGTCGGCGCCGATCTCGGCCCGCACCCGCGGGTGGGCGACCAGGTTGTGATACCAGTCCGGGTTGGTCGGCGCGCCGCCCTTCGAGGCGAAGACCGCGTAGCCGTCCCCGAGCGCCTGGTACATCATCGGGTTCACCCGCTCCTGGCCGGTCTTGGCTCCGGTCGTGTGCAGGAGCAGGATCGGGGCGCCGTCGAACGGGCCGCCGACCCTCCCGCCGTTCGCCCGGAACTCCGCGATGATCTTGCTGTTGAAGTCTTCTGGCATGCCCGGTGAACCCGGCGGCCGCACGCTTTCATTCCACGGCCGTCGGCCGTCTTCCGGGCGCTTCATTCCCGGGCCGGCCCGGCGTCAGAGCGGGATGTTCCCGTGAGCGCCGCGCCGGGCCGGGGCCTCGGCGATCGCGCGGGCGATCGCGTGGCGGGTCTTGGCGGGCTCGACGATCTCGTCGATCACGCCGAGCGCGATCGCGCGGGGGAGCCCGCCCGCCTCGCGCTCGTGCTCGGCGGCGAGCCGCGCCTCGATCTCGTGCCGCTGGTCGGCCGGGGCCGCGGCGAGCGTGCGCCGGTGCAGGATCCGCACCGCGGCGACCGCGCCCATCACGGCCACTTCCGCGTCCGGCCAGGCGAACACCCGGGTGGCGCCGAGCGAGCGCGAGTTCATCGCGATGTAGCCGCCGCCGTAGGCCTTCCGGGTCACCAGCGTCACCCGGGGCACCGTGGCCTCGGCGAACGCGTGCAGCAGCTTGGCGCCGCGGCGGACCACCCCGTCCCATTCCTGGCCCACCCCGGGCAGGTACCCGGGCACGTCGACGATCACTACCAGCGGGATCCCGAACGCGTCGCACATCCGGACGAACCTGGCCGCCTTCTCCGCGGACGTCGCGTCCAGGCAGCCGCCCAGCCGCAGCGGGTTGTTGGCGATCACCCCCACCGTGCGGCCCTCCAGCCGGCCCAGGGTGGTCACGACGTTCGGAGCCCACCGCGGGTGCAGCTCGACGCCCGGGTCATCCAGCAGCCCGGTGACCAGCGGGCGCACGTCGTAGGCGCGGCGCGCGGACTCGGGCAGCAGGGCCGCGAGGTCGGGTCCGGCCGTGACGGCCTGCCCGCTCCCGGTCGGCTGCCGCCGGCCCAGCAGCAGAGCCAGCCGCCGGGCCTGGCCGATCGCCTCGGCGTCGGTCTCCGTCACCACGTGCACGACCCCGGAGCGGCGGCTGTGCGGTTCCGGGCCGCCGAGCCGCTCGGAGTCGACATCCTCGCCGGTCACGCTGCGCACGACGTCCGGGCCGGTGACGAAGATCCGGCCCTGGCTGGACAGGATCACCAGGTCGGTGAGGGCCGGGCCGTAGGCGGCGCCGCCCGCAGCCGGGCCGAGCACCACCGAGATCTGCGGGACCCGGCCCGAGGCCCGCGTCATGGCCGCGAACACCGTGCCCATGGCGTGCAGGCTCTCCACGCCCTCGCGCAGCCGGGCGCCGCCCGAGTGCCACAGCCCGATGACCGGCGCGCCAGCCGCGACCGCGTGGTCGCAGGCGGTGACGATCGCCGAGCAGCCCGCGCTGCCCATCGCGCCGCCCTGCACCTGGGGGTCGCTGGCGAATGCCACGGCGAGCAGGCCGTCGATGGTCCCGGTGCCCGCGAGCACGCCGCCGGCGGCCGCCGGGAGCAGCAGCGACAGCGACCCCGGGTCGAACAGGGACTCCAGGCGGGCCCGCGGGTCCCGGGGCAGGTAAGCCGGCGGCGGGCAGGCCGGGACCGGCGGCGGGACGGCATGCGGCGAGGGGGCGGGCTGCGTGGCGTCCAGAACGGTCACGTCGGTCTCCTAGCCTCGGGCGGGCGGGCTCTTGTCGGCGTACGGCCCCGGTCAGGCGGCCGTGAACGCGAGGGCGACGTTGTGCCCGCCGAACCCGAACGAGTTGTTGAGCGCGGCCATCGGCGTGCTGCCTCGCGGCTGCAGCTTGGTGGGCTCGGTCGCTATCTGGATCCCGGCGCTGTCGTCGGGGTCCTCGAGGTTGATGGTGGGCGGGGCGATGCGCTCGCGCAGGGCCAGGATCGCGGCCACCGACTCGATCGCGCCCGCGCCGCCGAGCAGGTGCCCGGTCATCGACTTGGTGGCCGAGACCACCACCCCGCCGGACGCCGGGCCGAGCGCCTCAGCGATGGCCTGGCATTCGACGACGTCGCCCGCGGGCGTGGAGGTGGCGTGCGCGTTGATGTGCACGACCTGCTCGGGGTCCAGGCCGGCGTCGGCCAGCATCCGGCGCAGCGCGAGCACCACCCCGCTGGCATCCGGGTCGGGCTGCGCGATGTGGTGCGCGTCGGCGGAGTACCCGACGCCGGCCGCGACCGCGTGCACCCGCGCGCCCCGGCGCGCCGCGTGTTCGGCGGACTCCAGCACGATGATGCCCGCTCCCTCGCCGAGCACGAAGCCGTCCCGGCCCTTGTCGAACGGGCGCGAGGCCCGCTCCGGCTCGTCGTTGCGGGTGGACAGGGCGCGCATGGCCGCGAACGCCGCCAGGTTCAGCGGGAGGATCGCGGCCTCGGTGCCGCCGGCCAGCACCATGTCGGCCCGCCCGGACCTGATCATCTCCATGGCGTAGCCGATGGCCTCGGCCCCGGACGCGCACGCGCTGACCGTGGCGTGCGCCCCGGCCCTGGCCCCGAACTCGATGCTGAGCCACCCGGCGGAGCCGTTCGGCATCAGCATCGGGATCGCGTACGGCGAGATGCGCGACCAGCCTTTCTCGCGCAGGGTGTCGTAGCCCGCCAGCGTGGAGGCGACGCCGCCGATGCCGCTCGACACCACCACGCCGAGCCGCTCCCGGTCCACCTCCGGCGCCCCGGCGTCGGCCCACGCCTCGCGCGCGGCGATCAGCGCGAATTGCTCGCAACGGTCCATGCGGCGGGCCTGGACCCGGTCGATGAGCGCGGCCGGGTCGGCGGCGGCCCAGGCGGCGATCCGGGCGGGCAGCTCGGCGGCCCAGTCCTCGGTCAGCTTGGTCACGCCGCTGCGCCCGGCCAGCAGCGAGCTCCAGGTCGAGGCGACGTCGGCCCCTACCGGCGTGATCGCGCCGAGCCCGGTAACGACGACGTTCGTCTGTTCTGCGCTCACTGTGCTCCCTTTCTCGCCCCCAGGGCCCCCGCCCGGCTCCTGGTCAGGCCGACGCTTCGGACCGCCGGACGTAATCGATCACGTCTTGCACGGTCTTGAGGTCCTTGAGCTGGTCGTCGGGAATCTCGACGCCGAACTTGTCCTGAGCGGCCACCGCGATCTCGACCATCGACAGCGAGTCGATGTCCAGGTCGTCGACGAAGGTCTTCTCCGGGGTGACCTGGTCGGCGGGGACGCCCGCTACTTCGTCGACGATCTCGCCGAGGCCCGTCAGGATTTCCTGGTCGGTCATGGCCATGGGTGGTGCTCTCCTTTTCCGTTTTGGTGGTCGTTCCCGTTGGGTGACGACGCCTGAGTGCCCCGGGGCCGGGGCCCGGTCAGGGTACCGTGATGACCTGGCCCGCGTAGCAGATGCCGGCGCCGAAGCCGAGCAGCAGCACGGGCGCGCCCGAGGCGAGCTCACCGCGTTCCAGCATCCGGGCTATGGCCAGCGGGATCGACGCCGACGACGTGTTGCCCGCGGTCACGATGTCGTCGGCGACCTGGGCCTGCGGCGCGCCGAGCCGGCGCGCGATCGCCTCGATGATACGCAGGTTGGCCTGGTGCGGGACGAACGCGGCGAGCTCGGTCGGGTCCACGCCCGCCTGCTCGCAGGCCTGCTTCGCGACCGGATGCAGGGCGGTGGTGGCCCACCGGAACACCGCCTGGCCCTCCTGGATGATGAACCCGTTCCGGTCCGGTATGTAGATCTTGTCGGCCATGTCGCCGGCGCTGCCCCAGACCACCGGGCCGATCCCCGCCTCGGCCGGGTCGGTCACCGGTCCGACGACCACGGCACCGGCGCCGTCGGCGAAGATGATGCAGGTGGACCGGTCGGTCCAGTCGACCCACTGAGACAGCTTCTCCGAGCCGATCAGCAGCACGTGGCGGGCCGTCCCGGCGCGCACCGCGTCGCTCGCGCTGGCCAGGGCATAGCAGAAGCCGGCGCAGGCCGCGTTCATGTCGTAGGCGCCCGGGGCCGATATCCCGAGCCTGCGGGCCACCGTGGCGGCCGTGTTGGGGATCTGCGCCTCCGGCGTGCAGGTGGCCACGATCACCAGGTCGATGTCCTCCGGGGACAGGCCGCTGGCGGCCAGCGCCTTGCCGCCCGCCGCCACCGCCATGTCGGCCACGGTCTCGTCCGGGCCTGCGATCCGGCGGCTGGCGATGCCCACCCGGCTGCGGATCCACTCGTCCGTGGTATCCACCGTGGCCGCGAGCTCGTCGTTGGTCACGACCCTGGTCGGCTGGTATCCGCCGAACGCGAGGATCCGCGCGCCCGCTGTGCCTTCGGTGAGTCGCATCCGGGGTCCTTTCCGTGCCGTGGTGTTCACTCGTCCGGCTGCAGCCGGACCAGCGGCTGGCCGGCGCTGACCGGATCGCCGTCCTCGACCAGCCACTCGATGATCGTGGCCGGGAACGACGGGGAGATCGTGTGGTTGCCGCCGCGGATCTCGACGTGCCCGAGCTCGGCTCCGGTGGTGACCGTGGTGCCGGGTCCCGCGGGCGTGCCCCGGAACGTCCCGGCCAGCGGCGCCACCAGCAGCCGCCATTCCGGCGCGTGGCTGCCGGTGTGGGCGTCGTGGCCCGCGGCCAGCAGCGCGCGGGCCTGGTCGAGGTCGCCCGGGCTCTTCAGGCCGAGGGTGCGCACGCCCGGCAGCGCCCGGCGGGCCAGGCCGGTCAGCGTGCCGGCCGGGGGAGCTCGATCAGCGTGCTGACGCCCAGGCTGGCCATGGTCTGCTGGCACCGGTCCCACCGGACCGGGGCGCTGACCTGGGTGACGATCCGCTCTAGCCAGTCGGCGCCGCTGCGGACCACGTCGCCGTCGCGGTTGGACAGCAGGGTCAGGGCGGGGTCGCGGACGGTCACCGTCGCGGCCGCCTCGCGCAGCGCGGCGACGGCCGGGGCCATGTGCCGGGTGTGGAACGCGCCCGCCACCGACAGCGGGCGGAGCCTGGCCCCCGGCGGCGGGTCGGCCGCGAACGCGGCGAGCTGGTCCATGGTGCCCGCGGCGACGATCTGGCCGGCGCTGTTGACGTTTGCCGGGGTGAGCCCGTGGGCCTCGATCGAGGCCAGCACGGCCTGCTCGTCGCCGCCGAGCACCGCGGTCATGGCGGTGGCCTCGGCCGCCGCGGCACGCGCCATGGCCTGGGCGCGGACCCGCACCAGGCGGATCGCGTCCTCGGGCGTCACCGTCCCGGCGATCGCCCCGGCGACCAGCTCGCCCACGCTGTGGCCGGCCGCGGCGTCCACGCCGGCGGCGGCCCCGGTGTTGGCCAGCACGGTGCCTTCGAGCGCGGTGCGGCCCGGCGCGGAACCGCCGAGCAACTCGGCCACCACCGCGAGCGCGGCCGCGACCAGCAGCGGCTGGGCGATCGCCGTGTCCCGGATCTCGTCAGCGTCCGCGGTGGTCCCGCACCTGATCAGGTCGCACCCGGCGAGGTCGGACCAGGAGCCGAGGCGCTCGGAAACCCCGGGCAGCTCCAGCCATTCCCGCAGGAAGCCCGGGGCCTGGGCACCCTGGCCTGGCGCGGCGATGAGAAGCATCCTTCTACCCTGCACTGTAGGAGTTCACCATATGCATGACGAACGGTACGAAGTTCTGCCGGGTGATCTTGTAGGAAACCTACAGGTCAGGTTCCCTGGTGCGCGCGAGCGCCGGCGTGCGCGTGCGCGAGACGGCCGAACACCACCGCGGCCCACAGCGCGAAGCCGTCCCGGCCGTCACTGGGCACCAGGCCGGTGAGCTCGCTGACCCGGCGCAGCCGGTAGCGCACGGTGTTGGGGTGCACGAACAGCATCCCGGCGGACCGCTCCAGCGAGTTGCCCTGCTCCAGGTAGGTCACCACGGTGTCGAGCAGCGCCGACCCGCCGCGCTGCAGCGGCTCGTACACCTCCGCGATGAGCTGCGCGCGGGCCTGCTCGTCGCCGTCGAGCGCGCGCTCGGGCAGCAGGTCGGCGGCCTCGACCGGGCGGGGCGCGTCGGGCCAGGCCACCGCCGCGCGCAGGCCGGCCAGCGCCGCGCTCGCGGACCGCGTGGCTGACTGCAGGTCGTCGACGACCGGGCCGACGACGACCGGGCCCGCGCCGAACCGGCCGGCCAGCCGCGCCGCCGCCTTGACCGGGTCGGCCGTGCCGCCGAGCACGACCACCAGCCGGCGCCCGTGCACCCCGGCGAGCAGGTCGAGCCGCGCGCGGCGGGCGATCCCCCGCAGCTCGTCGATCAGGCCCTCGGGCTCGCTGTCGTCGGCGTTGCCGGCGATCACCGCCACCGGCCCGGCCGGCCAGTTCAGCGCCGACGCCCAGGACTGCAGGCCCTCGTCGACCTCGCCGCGGACCAGCGAGTCGACCACGAGCGCCTCCAGGCGGGCGTCCCACGCGCCGCGCGCCTCGGCGGTGCGCGCGTACACCTGCGCCGCGCCGAAGGCGATCTCCCGGGTGTAGCGGAGCACGGCCTCCCGCAGCTCGGCCTCGCCGCCCGGCGCGGCCAGGTCGTCCACCTGCGCCTCGACCACGTCGATGATCACGCGTGCCATCTCCACGGTCTGCTGCAGGCTGACCGCCCGGGCCAGCTCCCGCGGCGCGGTGCCGAACACCTGCCCGGCCACGGCCGGGCGGCCGCGCTCCGGGTGCTTGACCCAGTCGACGAAGGTGGCCAGCGCGGCCTGGGCGACCAGGCCGAGCCAGGACCGGTTCTCCGCGGACATCGCGCGGAACCACGGCAGCCGGCGGTCCATCGAGGCCATGGCCGCGGTGCCCAGCGGGCCCATCGACCGCTCGAGCCGCCGCACGGTCTGGTCGCGAACCCGCGCCGGGGCGCTGCCGCCCCCGGCCCGGTCCCGCGGCCGCTGCGTTGACCTCACCCAGCCAGAGTGCCACGAGACGGCTGGATCGGGCCACGCGCGCCCGGGGCGCGCGCCGTACCGGCGGGTCAGACGTAGTGGGACAGCTTCGCGCGCAGCGCCGCCGCGATGTCCCTGGTCTGGCCGATCAGCTCCTCCCGGCGCCCGGCCTCGAGCCGGTACTCGGGCACCGCCACCGACAGGGCCAGGCAGCGGCCGTCGCGATCGGCCAGGATCGGGGCGGCCACCGCCCAGATGCCGGGGTCAACCTCGGCGTGGCTCTCGCCCCAGCCCCGCAGCGCGATCGACTCGAGCTCGGCACGCAGCCGGGCCCGGTGCTCCGGCGGG